>QCCG01000001.1 GCA_003281335.1 Prochlorococcus sp. AG-347-K19
AAATTTTCTCCAATGTAAGAACAACTTATTTTTTTCATTCCTCGGATTTCTGCACAAGGAGAATAGTAACCAAAAGTTGGATTTGTGGTTAGAAATATTTGATCTTTTTCTCCAAAGCAATTGAAAATTGCATTTATTGCTGCATCTGCTCCATTGAAAATTCCGATTTCATCATTACCAAATTTTCTTGAATCAAGATATTTATCACATAAAAATTTTTTTAAAAAATTATATTCTGGATAAATTGAAATCTCATCTAATTTTATCGCTTGTAATGCCTCTAGAACCTTAGGACTTGGACCTAAAGTATTTTCATTAAAGTCTAAGCGGAGTAAATTTCTTCTATTTTCTAAAGGTGCAGAGTAAGACTGCATATTTATTATTTCTTCTCTTGGTTTTGGGAAAAGATTATTTAATGGATAAAAATCATTCATTACATTCTTTCTAAAGTTTCAATTCCTAAAAGCTCTAAGCTTAATTTTAGTGTTTTTGCAGTTAGGTCACATAAATTAAGCCTAGAAATTTTTATATTTTTTTCTTCTTTGAGGATTGGAGCTTGATCATAGAATCTATTAAAAGTCTGACATAGCTCGAACAGATAATTGCATAATCTATTTGGCATTAAGTCTTTTTCAATAGAAATTATGACTTCATCGAACTTAAGTAATTTTCTGATAAGTTTCCACTCAGATTTATGTTCATAATTTAAGTACTGAAAATCTTTAGAGTCATAAACAAAATTATTTTTTCTTTTAATTCCTAAAATTCTTACAAGTGTATATAACAAATAAGGAGCAGTATTACCATTTAGGGAAAGCATTTTATCAAAACTAAATTGATAATTGGTAATCCTATTTTGACTTAAATCTGCATACTTAACAGCTCCTAATCCAATAATTCTTGAAGTATTTGCTATAAACTCTTCTGTCTCATAACGATCTTCATCTTCTAATCTTTTCAATAAATCTTCTTTTGCTCTTCTAACTGCTTCATTTAATAAATCTTTTAGGCGTATTGTTTCACCTTCTCTTGTCTTTAGTTTTTTGCCATCAATTCCTTGAACTAACCCAAAAGGGACATGGTCTACTTGACAATTTTCTGGGATCCATTTTGCTTTTTTTGCAACTTGAAAAACTCCAGCAAAATGATTTGCTTGCCCATGATCAGTTACATAAATAATTCTTGAAGCATCATCGCCATAAGGAGGTTTATTGAATCTGTATCTTATGGCAGCAAGATCTGTAGTGGCATAATTAAAACCCCCATCTTTTTTTTGAATAATTAGCGGTAAAGGTTTGCCTTCTTTATTAGTCATCCCATCTAAAAATACACATTTCGCTCCTTGATCTTCTACTAATATTTTTTCTAAATTCAAATCATCAATAACTGATTTTAAGAAGGGATTATAAAAAGATTCACCTCTTTCTTCTATTTTTATTTTTAAATTTTTATAGATTTCATCAAATTCTTTCCTTGATTGATCACATAATAATTTCCAAGCTTTAATCGATTTAATATCTCCACTTTGTAACTTAACTACTTCTTCTCTAGATCTTTTTTGGAATTCAGATTCGTTATCAAATCTTTTTTTTGATTCTTTATAAAATTCAACTAAATCACTTATTTTGATCTTTCCTATTTCTTCTAGATCATTTGAATATAAATCTTTTAGCTGAGTAATAAGCATGCCAAATTGTGTTCCCCAATCACCAACATGATTGAGTCTTAATACTTCATAACCTCTTAACTCGAAAATTCTAGATATTGAGTCACCTATTATTGTTGATCTTAAATGCCCTACATGCATTTCTTTAGCAATATTAGGGCTAGAAAAATCTACAATAACTTTATTGGACAAATCACTATCTAAATCTTTTCTAATTAGAGGTATGCCAGCCCTATTGCATTGAATATTTGACTTAATTTCATTTATTAGAACCTCATCTTTTAATTTTATATTTATAAATCCAGGCCCAGCTATATCTAGACTCTTACATAATTTTGATATGCTTTTATTTTTATTTAAAAGGTTAATAAAATCATTAGAAATATCTCTTGGGTTCTTTTTATATATTTTAGATAAACTTAAACAAACATTACATTGATAATCACCAAATTCCTCTTTTGATGATTGTGTAATTAAATTTTTTCGAAGAATTTCGAATTCTCCTTTTTTATCATTTTTTTCAAGACTATCTAAAAGGGATTGTTCAAATTGTTTTGTTAATTCTTTAAAAATGATTAGCATTAATTATTCAATTATTTATCTATATAATTAATTAATATAACGCATACTCAAATCAATCCAATTACTTTTGGTGATTGAAGAACTTGTTGAAATCAAGTCAATACCTTTTATTAGATATTTACTAATTTCTTCAGGGTTAATTCCAGAAACTTCTATTATCAAATTTTTATTTACTTCTTTTTTTAAGCTATTCATTGATAAATCTCTTAATTCTTGAACGTTTTTTTTGATTATTTCAGGGCTAAGTTCATCCAATAAGACACTATCTGCTCCTGCTAATACTGCTTCTTTTGCTTGTTCGATATTCTCAGCTTCAATTATGATATGAGTTGTAAAAGGCGAATTTAGTCGAATTTTTTTTACTGCATTATTAAGATTATCTGTCCATGCAATGTGATTTTCTTTTATCATAGCTGCATCGTATAATCCCATTCTATGATTGACTCCACCTCCGCATTTGAATGCATATTTTTCAAATATTCTTAAGCCAGGAGTCGTTTTCCTAGTATCTGCTAATTTTATATTTGTACCTTCTAACTTATTTACAAGATTCTTTGTGTATGTTGATATTCCAGATAAATGCATTGCAATATTTAAGCTTATTCTTTCACTAGCTAGCAAACTTTTTGTAGGCCCATATATTTCTAAGAGTTTTTGATCTTTAACAAATTGATCTCCATCAGAGATATTAAATTTTGGACTGATTTTTAAATCAATTTTTCTAAAAATTTCTTTTATAATTTCAACTCCGCAGAATATGCCCTCTTCTTTTGCAATCCAATATGCATTACCATTCTCTTCTGTAATAGAGGAACTTGTAAGATCTCCCCTACCTATATCTTCATCGATCCAATTATCAATGATTTTACTTATTATTGGAGTATTTAAATCCACTAAACTAAGAAATAATTAATTAATAAAAAATTAAACTGAAGTTAGAGAATCAACTATATATCACTATGTAATTTAACTCAAATTTATTTACCAATACAAAACTTAGAAAAAATATTATCTAGAAGTTCCTCTGTTAATTCTTGACCGGTTATTTTAGATAAGTTTTGAATTCCATCTCTCAGCTCAATTGATAACAAATCAAATGGCAATTTATTTTCAATTATTTCATCAGTATCATTTAAATTAGATAAACAAGCAGACAAATTTGTTAGATGTCTTTCGTTTAAAAATATATTGATATTTTCTACTTGTTTTAATCCGCATTTTTTTATAATTGTGTGTATTAATAATCTTTCACCATCATTATTCTTAATACTCATAAGAATTGTGTTTTTTAACTCATTTGAATTAATATTTTTGCAATCAATTAAATCTTTTTTATTGCCCAAAATAGTAATTAATTTTTCTTTGGGAATTTCTTGTATTATTTTTTTGTCTTCTTCATTAAATCCTTCTTCAAGACTATAAATATAAATTATAAAATCTGACTCTTTTATTTTCCCAAAACTTTTTTTAATTCCAATACTTTCAATTTGTTCATGAGTTTCTCTTATGCCAGCAGTATCAATTATTTTCATTGGAATATCATTAATAGTTAAATTAACTTCAATAACATCTCTAGTTGTTCCAGGAATATTAGTTACGATTGCTTTTTCTTTTTTTGCAAGCAAATTTAATAAAGAGCTTTTGCCAACATTTGTTTTACCTATAAGCGCAATGGATATTCCATTGTGAATATATGAATTTCTTTTTGCATTTTCTATTAGTAATTTTATTTTTTCTTTGACTTTTTTAATGTTTTTTTGATATTTGGTGTAATCAAAATCTGTGAAGTCTTCTTCAAAATCAACTCTCGCTTCTATTTCGCAAAGTTGATTTATAAGGTCATTTTTAATATCATCAATTTTTTTCTTTATTTCTCCTTGAACCCCGCTAAAGGCTAACTCTGCTGATCTGGTATTGCTTGCATTAATTAATTGATTAATCGACTCTGCTTGAGTAAGATCTATTTTCCCATTCAGAAAAGCTCTTTGACTAAATTCTCCTGGGTTTGCGAGTCTAACTCTAGAATTACTAGATAATAATATCTTTAAAACTTTATTTACTATGATAATTCCGCCATGGCAATGAAGTTCAACTACATCCTCTCCTGTGAAGCTATTTGGGGATTTCATCACTAAAATTAGAACCTCATCTATAAATTTATTTTGTTTATTTTCCTGAATAAAACCACGAAAAACTCTATGTGATTCCCATGCATATTTAGATTTAGTTTGAACAATCTTTTTGCAAGAATTTATTGCGTCTTTCCCTGATACTCTTATTATCGCAACTCCTCCCTTCCCAATACTTATAGCTGAAGCAATTGCGGCTATCGTATCTTCTGTAGTAACTATCGAATCCATCTCTCGCTTTGTTATGGATAATTAAGTAAGATTATCAAGAATTTAATTTTGAAATTTTCTTTCTGAATGAGATTTAAAAGAGATATTACCTATAAGAAAATTCTATCATTATTTAGGAGTCAGAATGGAAGTCCTTTCTTTAATGCTAAAGGTTTAGCTATAGGGGTATTTAGTGGTTGCTTTCCATTTTTTGGTTTGCAGACTTTAATGGGAGTATTTTTTGCGAAAATAGCTAAGGGAAATATTGTTCTAGCTGCAATTGGTACCTGGATCAGCAACCCTTTTACTTATATTCCACTTTATTATTTTAACTATAAAGTTGGTTCGATTTTTTTAAATAATCCTTCTAATAAAATTCTTGAAAAAAGTTTAGTTATTGATGACTTATGGAAACAAGGTAGAATTTTTTCCTTAAAATTACTCTTAGGTTCATCTTGTGTAGGTATTTTATTAGCTTTGATTTGCGGCAGTATTGTTTTCTTTATCTACAAGATAAAAAGTAAAAGATAGATTGATCTGATTTTAAAATTAACTTTGTCCAACTCTTGCAATATCTAAAACATCTGCCATTGATTTAATTTGTTCAATTGTTTTGTGAAGTTGATTATAACTTTCAAGACCTACACAAAGATTTATAATAGCTGGTTTACCATAAGCAGTTTTAACATTTGCATCGCTAACGTTTATACCTTTATCAGATAACCGCATAAGAATATCTTTAAGAACTCCAACTCTATCAATTACTTCTATTCGGAGCTGAATTGGAAACTTATTATCTCCTGTTTTATTATCTTGATTCCAACCTACAGGTAATCTTCTCTCAATTGGGATTGGAATTACATTTTCACAATCTGACTTATGTATGGTTATGCCGTGGTTGCCGAGTGACACAGTTCCGATAATATCCTCTCCTGGAAGTGGGGTACAGCATTTACCTATTCTGTAATCAAGACCTTCTATCCCGGAAATTGGTGATTTAGTTGCCGTATTAGATTTATTAGGAGATAAATTATTATTACTTTTAAGAGATTTTGCTATTTCAGAGTCAGAATCATTTTTTACATCTTCTGTTTGTAATTTTATTTCTTCTCTTAGTCTGTTTAATACTTGATGCAAAGTTAAACCACCAAAACCAAGAGATGCAAGAAGGTCTTCCGTAGTTTTTAAATTGCATCGATTTGCAACTTTTTTCATGGCTTCACTAGAAAGTAATGCTTCAAAACCATTTCGACCTACTTCTTTTTCAAGTAAATCTCTACCTCTTTTAATCGTCTCATCACGATGGCTTTTCTTATACCATTGGCGGATTCTATTTTTAGCAGTTGGCGTAACTACAAAGTTCAGCCAATCCAAGCTTGGAGTAGCGTTATTACTTGTCAAAATTTCTATGAAGTCGCCATTTTGAAGTGCTGTAGATAATGGAGAAAGCTTTTCATTAATTCTTATTCCATTACAGTGATTTCCAACTTCAGAATGAATTCTGTAGGCGAAATCTATCGCGGTAGATCCTTTCCTTAAACCAACAACATCTCCTTTTGGAGTGATCACAAATACTTCTTCATCAAATAAATCTTCTTTAATTGAAGCTAAATAATCATTATGATCCCCTTTATTACCTTCTTGTTGCCATTCTACTAATTGTCTTAGCCAATTAAATCTCTCGGCATTACTTTTAGCAGGTGAACCACCCTCTTTGTATTGCCAATGAGCGGCAATACCATATTCAGCAATTTGATGCATGGAAGTAGTTCTAATTTGAACTTCAATAGGTCGATGTCTTCCAATGACAGAAGTGTGTAAGGACTGGTATCCATTGGGTTTTGGTAATCCTATATAGTCTTTAAATCTACCTGGAATTGGTTTGAAAGTATCATGAACAACTGCTAAAGCTCGATAACAACTATCTGAATTGTCTACGATAATTCTTAATGCAGCAACATCATAAATCTCGTGAAAATGCTTTTGTTGTCTTTCCATTTTGCTCCAAATGCCATAAAGATGTTTTGGCCTTCCAGTTATTTCAAAATTTTTCAAACCTGCTGAAACTAAGTTTTCCTTCATAAGATTCAAAGTTACTTTTAATCTTTTTTCTCTATCACTTCTTTTAACAGCGATTTGATCTTTAAGATCTTGAAATTCTTTAGGCTCAAGGAATTTAAAAGCTAAATCTTCTAATTCCCATTTAAATCTGTTTATTCCTAGTCTATTAGCTAATGGTGCATAAATCTCTCTTGTTTCTCTCGCTATTCTTAGTTTTTTCTCATCATTTAGCCATTCAATTGTTCTCATGTTATGAAGTCGATCTGCAAGTTTTACTAAGACAACTCTGATATCGCTAGCCATAGCCAAAAACATTTTCCTAAGATTTTCAGCTTGTGCTTCTGTCCTGTTGTTAAATTGAATACCTCCTAATTTTGTTACACCTTCTACAAGTATTTTTACTTCCAATCCAAAATTTGTTTCTATTTCAGATAAATCAATGCCAGTATCTTCAACAACATCATGTAAAAGGCCTGCAGCAATAACAGATGAACTAGCACCTATTTCTTTAAGGAGATTTGCAACAGCAACCGGGTGGATAATATAAGGTTCCCCACTCGCGCGGAATTGTCCATCATGAGCTTCATAAGCAAGTTTAAAAGCCTTTACTATAAGGTTTTGATTCTTATCATTTTCTTTATTTGATTTTTCAAAATTATGAATATCTTTAAGAAGCCAATCGGGAATTTTTATTTGATAATTCAAAGATTCACTTTCATATTTTTTATTTTCAGGCAAAATAGTTTTGGAAACTTCAATTTCATTTTTTTCTTTTGAATTTGCAGCTGCCTCGGACATTTTATATCGCTTTAGATGTATTTTATTTAGGTCTAGAAAAATTTGCTATAAATCATGGAAATTAATAAACAAAAAATTATTGTAGTTAAAAATCTTACTGTTAAATATGGTTTAAAACAGCAACCTATTATCAAAAATTTTAATTTGGAAATAGATAGTGGAGATCATTTGGCCATAATAGGACCTTCTGGATGTGGAAAGACCACTTTTGCAAAAACATTAGTAAATATATTGCCTGAAAAGGCTACTTCTAAGGGCTATTTATCGATTTCTAGTGAAGATCCTAGGAAAATAAATAACAAAGATGCACAATTATTTAGAAGAAAGAATTTTGGATTTATTTATCAAGACTCTATAAAAAAACTTAATCCGTTAATGAGAGTTGGTGATCATTTATATGAATTATTTAAAACGCATGATCAAACTAAATCTTCTTTACTTATTAAAAAATTAGTAAAAGAAGTTTTTCAAAAAGTAGGAATTGAAGAAAGTAGACTTGATTCTTTCCCACATCAATTTAGCGGTGGAATGAGACAGAGAGTTTCTATAGCAATGGCACTTGCTTTGAAACCTAAATTATTAATAGCTGATGAACCTACAACAAGTTTAGATACCAAAACAAGTTTTGAAATTATGAAAGAAATAATTCATCTATGTAATGAATTTGGTACTACTTTAATTTTAATTAGTCACGATATAAATCTTGCAGCAAAGTGGTGTAAAAAAGTTGCAATAATTGAAAAGGGATCGATTGTTGAAAAAGGGAATATATTAGATATCTTTCAATCACCAAAATCAGATATCGGGAAAAAGTTAGTAAATGCCTCAAAAATAGTATTAGAACCAAATGCTAAAAATAATGCTCGAGATGAGGTCGTTCTAGAGGTAAATAACCTAAGACATTGGTATAAATTAAATTCTTCAATTTTCATTAATAAATGGAATAAGGCTTTAAATGAAGTTAGTTTCAAGTTATATGAGAATGAGACTCTTGGAATTGTTGGTTCTTCAGGGAGCGGTAAAAGTACATTATGTAGGGCTTTAATTGGACTTCTTAAAGTAAGAGGTGGTGAAATTAAAATTTATGATAAAAATCATGCATCGAAAAAAAATAAATCTTTTAAAAAGAACAATAATGTGCAAATTATTTTTCAAGATCCTTTTTCAAGTTTGAATCCCAAAATGACAATTAAAAATATTTTGGAAGATATATTTTTTATTCAAAAAATTTCAGATAAAAGAAAAATCAAAAAAGAAATAAAATTAATGTTAAGAAATTTAAATCTTCCCTTAAATAATGATTTTTTTAATTCTTACCCTAGCCAATTATCTGGTGGTCAATTGCAAAGAATTTCATTAGCCAGAGCTCTATTGCTGAAACCAAAAATTTTGATTTGTGATGAGAGCGTAAATATGTTGGATGCTTCAGTAAAAATAGAGATTCTTGAATTACTTAGAGCCTTGCAAGAAAAAATGAATTTAACGATTATTTTTATTACTCATGATTTAGGCATTGCTAAAAGATTCTGTGATAGGTTGCTAGTTATGAATAGCGGAAAGATTGTTGATGAAGGAGAAAGTTCAACAATATTTATTAAAACTAAAAATACGTATACAAAATCGCTTCTAAATTCCTCTTTAAACCTTATTTAACTTTAAGAACACATAGTAATTTTTGAAAATCTAATGGTAATTCTGATTCAAATGTCATTTCTTTACCATTTATTGGATGTATAAGTCCAAGTTTAATGGCGTGTAAGGCTTGGCCATCTAATTTACATGGTAGTTTTTTACATCTTCCATATAACGGATCACCCACAATTGGATGATTAATGTGAGCGCAATGAACTCTTATTTGATGTGTTCGCCCTGTATCTAGTTTGAAACTCATTAATGAGTAATTGCCAAATCTTTCTTCTAATTTCCAATAGGTACAGGCATACCTTCCTGAAGTTTCTTCAACTACTTTATATTTCAATCTATTTAATTTATCTCTGCCAATGTGTCCCACTATTTGCCCTTCTTCAGAATTAGGTGCTCCATGAATTACTGCAATATACTCGCGTGATGCTATTTTTTCTTTAATTTGTTTCTGGAGATTTACTAATGCCTCTTGGCTTTTTGCAACCACCATACATCCGGAGGTATCTTTATCTAATCTGTGAACAATCCCAGGTCTTAGTTTCCCATTAATTCCAGGTAGATCTTTACAGTGAAAAAGTAATCCATTCACTAAAGTGCCTGATTTGTGTCCAGGGGCTGGATGAACTATTAGTCCTGATTGTTTATTGATTACTATGATGTGCTCGTCTTCAAAAAGGATATTTAAATCCATTTTTTCAGGTTTCAAATAAATAAGAGGTTCTGGAGGAGGCATCCATATTTGAACATTGTCGCCATTTTTTAATGGGGTCTTTGCTTTCGCGGTCTTATAGTTTACCAGTACTAAACCTGAATTTATAAAATGTTGAATTCTTGCTCTACTTTGCTCTGGCCTTTTACTTACCAACCATCTGTCTAGCCTCATAGGAAGAGGTAGCTCATAAATAATTTCTATAAGCTCACCTTCTCCAATGCCGAAAGAATTTTTATTATTTAATTCCATAGTGGGACTTCTAAAGCAATTTTACCCAGCATTTGATTTCTATAATCTTCCAATAACTTATGAGACATTCTCCTTTTATCGCCTGAAGTATGTTTTGAAGCTGCTTCGTCGATCCAAGCAGAAGGATTCTTAAAGCCTTTTGCAATATCAACTCCATATCTATCAGAGATATGTTTAACTGAGATATTCGCATTCTTATCATTGTTGAGAGTGGATATAATTTTGATAAATCCAATTGCGACACTCTCTATTTCATAAGCAGCTTCACCAATATCGTCACACAGTGCAAGATTAAGTGCTGATTTTTGATCTTCTAAATTTGGAGGTATAACACCAGGAGCATCTAGCAGATCTATACCACTTTGTAATTTTATCCATCTTAAATTACGAGTCACACCTGCTTTTCTAGCGCTATCTACAACTCTTTTTTTTGCAATTCTATTAATTAATGCTGACTTTCCTACGTTTGGGAAACCAAGTGTAAGGGCTCTAATTGGCCTAATTTGCATTCCTCTAGAGAGTCTTCTGTCGTCGATTGAAGACCTAGAATCTTTGGCTGACTTACAAATTTCCTTAATACCTATTCCTCTTTTAGCATCACACCAAAGAGGATATTGGTCTTTAGCATTAAACCATTTATTCCAACTATTGATTGTATTAGAGGAGATCATGTCTGATCTGTTAATAACAAGAATATGTTTTTTATTATTTATCCATTTATTTAAGTGTGGATGTCCTGTTGACAAAGGAATTCGTGCATCTCTAACTTCTATAACTAAATCTACTTTATTGATAACCTCAGATAATTTCTTTTCTGCTTTTGCGATATGGCCGGGGTACCATTGAATTTTGGGTATGTCCACTTCAATAAATCAAATAAAATTTTGTATTCCTTAAAGTTTTTATAAGTTTCAAAAGTATTTACTTCTAAAGTTTAGTATAAATTTAATAACTAAAAAATTTTTATAATCGTTAATTCTTAAAATTTATTAAGGCATAGGTAACAGTAACTACTTTTTAACCCAATAAGCCCAAATTAACGTTAGGGTCTTAAAATTAAAAATTAAGCTTGTTTAATGTCAAAGTTATCTCTTTCCAGTCTTGATAAGACACATTTAGAAGGAAAAAAAGTTCTTGTAAGGGTAGATTTTAATGTTCCATTAAATGAAGATGGTCAAATAACTGACGATACGCGTATTCGTGCAGCGATCCCAACTATTGAATATCTTATTAATCATTCTGCAAAAGTTATTTTAGCTGCTCATTTTGGTAGACCAAAGGGTCAGGTAAACGAAAAAATGAGATTAACTCCAGTAGCAGCAAGATTAGGTGAATTGTTAGGGCAAAATGTTGCTCTTACTAACAGTTGTATTGGTGATGAAGCAATTGCACAATCAAATATCTTATCTAATGGAGATGTTCTTTTACTTGAAAATGTTCGTTTTTTTGGTGAAGAGGAAAAGAACGATCTGGAGTTTGCTAAAAAATTAGCATCTCATGCAGATATGTATGTAAATGATGCTTTCGGTGCCGCTCATAGAGCTCATGCTTCAACTCAGGGTGTTACTAATTATTTAAGTCCCTCAGTAGCTGGATTCCTTTTAGAAAAAGAATTGAAATACCTACAAGGAGCTGTAGATTCCCCAAATCGTCCATTGGCAGCAATAGTTGGAGGATCAAAGGTTAGTAGCAAAATAGGAGTGCTTGATTCTTTACTAGATAAGTGTGACAAAATCATGATTGGTGGAGGTATGATTTTCACTTTTTATAAAGCTAGAGGTTTATATGTCGGAAAGAGCCTTGTAGAAGAAGATAAACTCGAGCTTGCTAAAGATTTAGAAGCAAAAGCAAAAGCAAAAGGAGTAGAATTGCTATTACCCACTGATGTTGTTTTGGCTGATGAATTTTCTCCTGAAGCCAACAGTAAAATATCTCAAATTGATGCAATTAGTGGGAATTGGATGGGTCTAGATATTGGTCCAGATTCCATTAAAGTTTTTCAGAATGCTCTTGCAGAATGTAAGACAATTATTTGGAATGGTCCAATGGGAGTTTTTGAATTTGATAAATTTGCAGATGGTACAAATGCAATAGCTACGACTCTTGCGGACTTAAGTGCTTTTTCTGAAGTTTGTACAATAATTGGTGGTGGAGATTCAGTTGCAGCAGTTGAAAAAGCAGGATTAGCTGAGAAAATGTCTCACATATCTACTGGAGGTGGGGCTAGTTTGGAACTTTTAGAAGGTAAAACTTTACCAGGTGTTGCTGCGTTAAACGAAGTTTAGGCTATATCTTATCAACTATATCAATGCTCTTTGTGAAAGTAATCATTCCTTCAGGATGAGCTATGATTCCTGACCAAATTTGTATCCCAGGATTTGAAGGGGCTCTTGTTATTTTAAAAATCCCTCCAGATGCCAATGGCTCCAATAATATTTCTTGTTCAAACAATGAATTAACTTGATGAGGTTTTATAGCTCCAGCAATAATCACTTCTTCAAGAGGCTTATTTAGAATTATATCGATATCGTATTTTGAACCAGTAAGAACTTTATCAGGAATTTTAAAACTAATATCTATTTTTTTATTATCGTTTCTTATTGTGGTGAATAAATTTTTGATAATCCCTTCATCTATTTTCCCATTTACGATTGAAAATAAATAATCAAATTTGGATTCGAGTATATATATTTCTCCATTAACTATTTTTTCCCCAAAAACTTTTATTCGCAAAATATCCTCATCTGGAATATTAGATTTTAATCTTTTGATCTTCCATTTGCTGTTAGGGAAATCATTAATAATCTTTGAAAATTGTTTTGGTATATTTTGTCTTTCTTCATTTCTAAAATTTTTTCTAATGAATTCTAAATCTTTTGTATTTAGGGAGTTTTCTAGATTTCTTATAAAATCAACTTTCAAAGTTTGCGTTATTGCTGAATAGGGAAAAATAAGATAAACAAATAAGTAGAGAAGAAATCCTATATTTTTGAATAAGTTTAAATTAAACATATTAATCATTGGTTATTTTATTCTACTATTTTAGGTTTTTATGTCTAAAAAAAATAATTTATTAGTTGCAGCAAGTGGGACAGGGGGGCATATTTTCCCAGCCTTAGCAGTTTCTAAAGAGGTGGAAGATGAATGGAATATTCATTGGTTGGGTGTTAGTCAAAGACTTGATGCAAATTTTATTCCCGAAAAATATAATTTGAGGACTTTGAATATAAAGACACCAAGAAAAAATGTTTTTTTGTTTTATCAATATATAGAAATTTTAATGTCAACTTTTCAAATAATTAGGATCTTAAAAGAAAAAAAAATTAACTTAGTTTTTGCGACTGGCGGTTATATATCAGCACCTACTATTGTTGCTTCAAAACTTCTAAGGATACCTATCATTATTCATGAATCAAATGTAATTCCAGGAATGGTCACGAAATATTTTGGTTTTTTATGTAACTTTGTTCTTTTAGGATTTAAAGAAACAAATTCTTATTTAAAATATTGTAAAACTATTTTCACCGGAACACCTTTAAGAGAGCAATTCTATAAATTTAATTTTTTGCCAGAATGGGTTCCAAAAGGAAATGGCCCTCTTTTGATTGTGATGGGAGGTAGTCAAGGAGCAAAAGCTATAAATCAAATTCTTTATGAATCTCTAGAATTTTTAATAAAAAAACAATTTCGTATAGTTCATATTGTTGGCGAATCTAATCTAAAATCTTTTCATGTAAAAAACTCCAAAAATTATATTCAAAAGAAATTTACTAATGAAATAGCAGCTTTAATTCAAAACTGTGATCTTGTAATATCGAGATCTGGTGCAGGAACAATCAATGAATTAATGGAGGCTGAAAAACCTTCAATTTTAATTCCATATCCAGATTCTAAAAATAATCATCAGGAGAAAAATGCCATGATTCTTGCTGCAAGAGGAGGCTCAGTTTTAATCAATCAGAATAAAATTTCTAAAGAAGTTTTTGTAGAAACTCTAGAAAGAATTTTTAGAATAAAATCAAAAAAGGGAAAAAATCATTATGAAAAATTAGATCTCATGAAGAAGAATATGGAAAATAATAATAAAATTAAATCTAAAAATGAGATTAAAAAGTATATTAATTATTTTTTAAAGGAATTCTGAATTTCTTCACATAAAAGAGTGTTATTTTTTCTATTCTGCAGACTTACTCTTGCCCACTTTTCGTCAAGAAACCTAAATGAAGTGCATTCTCTAAGCAATATCCCCTTATTTTCTAAGTATTTTATATTTGGCGACAAGGATGTTTCACTTTCTATTAAAAAAAAGTTGGTTGAAGAGTTATGAATTTTAAGGTTCTCTATTTTTAATAATTTTTCAAATACTCTCTTTTTTTCAATATTTATCCAGTTGTGAATCTGTTTTGTCCACTTTTCATAGAATTTCTTATTACTTAGTAGATCAATTCCGGCTTTAATAGAAAATGAATTTAAAGGCCAAGGATCTCTATTTATTTCCCATTGTTTAAGTTTTTTCGATGAGCCAATAACGTAACCTAATCTAAGACCAGGAATATTGAAGATTTTGGTCAAGCTTCTCAAGACTAATAAATTATCAAATCTTTTGGTTAATGGTATTAAAGATTCTTTGTCTCCATTAGGTGTTATAGATAAGAAAGCTTCATCGCAGATAACTAATTTATATTTTTTCACTACTTCCTCCAATGAATTCTTTTCCCATAATTGGCCGGTAGGGTTATGTGGATTTGTTATCCAAATAACATCACCTTTTGGATGAAGCGGAAATGATTGAGGAAAAACATCATTCCAATTCTTTGGTAATTCGCAATGTATAAAATTGCTATTCCAACAATTTAAAGATCTTTCATAATCAACAAATGATGGAGAAGGAATACAACTTATTCCGAATTTTGATGCTTCATAACCTGCCCAGGTTATTAATTCAGAAGCTCCATTTCCAGGCAATATATTGTCTGGATTTATCCCATGAAATTTGCCGATTATTTCTTTCAGATCATTCAATTTTCTCTCTGGGTAATATCTAAAGCCAAGATTCTTAACTTCCGCATTTATAGAATCTATTAGTATTTGGGGAGGATCAAAGGGTACTAATGATGCACTTGCATCGATGATTTCGGAGGGTAATAAATTTAATTTTTTCGCAGTTGCATATACATTTCCACCGTGCTTCAAGTTTGATCCTTGCATGGCTAACGTTGAGTAATCATGAGGTTCATTATTCATTCTCTAATTTGATTCAACCCATTTTAAACCTGATCCAATTGCCTCTTTAATACTAGATAGTTGATGGTTATTGAGTTGCTTTATAATTCCCTCAAGTATATCTGGTACTAATTGTGGACCTTTATATATCCATCCTGTATAAAGTTGAATTAATGATGCTCCAGAACAAATTCTTTCCCAAGCTGACTCAGGACTATCTATTCCACCAACGCCAATTAAAATAATCTTTTTATCAATATTATATATATGTTTTATTATTTTATTTGCTTTTTTTTGGAGAGGCCTTCCACTTAATCCTCCATTCTCTTGAGAGAGTAATAATCCAGTTTGCCTGATCTTTCTATTTTCAAGACCTAATCTATCAATGCTGGTGTTTGTAGCAATTATTCCATCGATGTTTTCCTCGATTATTAATTGGCAAATATCTTCAATATCTTTAAGGCCTAAATCTGGCGCAATTTTTACAAATAATGGTGGACAATTAGGTAAGTTTTTAATTTCTCTAAGAAGTTCTTTTAGAAGAATCGGATCTTGTAATTTTCTTAGTCCTTCAGTATTTGGAGAACTAACGTTTATTGCTGCGTAATCACAATATGGAATTAATAATTTTAGAGAAGTTAAATAATCATCTTTTGCTTGAGATAAACCTGTAATTTTTGACTTCCCGAAATTTATCCCTAAACAAATATTCTCCCTGTTTTTTTTAAACTCAATACCTTGTTCGACCAAATTTTTAACTAGATTTTCAGCACCATTATTATTGAAACCCATTCTATTTAATGCTGCTTCTTCTTTTGCCAATCTAAATAATCTTGGTTTGGGATTTCCATTCTGAGCAAATTTAGTTACTGTTCCAAGCTCAGCAAATCCAAAACCAAAATCTTTCCATATATTTGCGGCATTTCCATTTTTGTCAAAACCCGCAGCTAAACCAATTGGATTGCAAAAATTTATTCCACATATGTTCTGAGTTAACCTTTTATCAACTACAGAAAATTCTTCATTTAGATTTTTTAAGATAGAGGATACTACAGGCCAATTATATTTTCTTGAACTGAATGACAGGAGACTAAGAGATAAATTTGTTAAGTATTCTGCATCAATTCCAGAGTCTTTTTTTAATACAGGGGTAATCAAGTTTTTATAAAGATTTTTAAATCCTCCCTTACGTTCACTCATAAAAAATTAGGCTTCTATTTTTTCTATTATCCAATATTTTTTATCTTTAGGAATCAATCTCCAATTACGCCATTCAAAAAGTGAATATTGTTTTATCTTTAAGTGGTTTTCATCACCTAATAAGGTGTCTAGTTCAGATGAACTTAACAGGTACTTTTTTTCTGCAAATTTTTGAATTAATTCATTGCGGGAAAATAATTCCTGAATTTCTGCAGGTGCATTTTTTTCAAAAAAATCACATAAGGATTCTACTTTTTTTAAGTTAATTTCCATAGATATGCCTTTGCTGTAATTAGTTGCAATTTTATCAACCCTTTCATTTTGTTTATCCCCACTATGACCTTTAACATATTCCATTATTAGGCCATTAATTCTTAATTGATCAATTTTTTGCCATAGATCAAGATTTTGAACTGGTTTTCCTGAACTTGTTTTCCATCCATTTTTCTTCCAATTTATAATCCATTTTGTATAACCCTCTATGACATATTTACTATCAGTTCTTAGTTTAAAGTTCTCTTTTAATTTGTAGGTTTTTAATTTCTCAAGAGTTTTTATAGCGGCAGTAAGTTCCATTCTATTGTTAGTAGTATTTTGCTCGGAACCACCTATTTCTAATTCGCTGTTATCGTCAAAAATTATTAAACCGCCCCAACCACCTGGCCCAGGATTACCACTGCAGGCTCCATCAGTTGCGGCTTCAATCGCAATACTATTACTATTCATAATTTTTGAAGCCGATACTAAGGTTATCGGCTTGAAAAAATGTACTCTTACTTAAGTGTAACTTTACCGCCAGCTTCTTCAATCTCTTTCTTTAAAGATTCAGCATCTGCTTTGGCAATTCCTTCTTTTACTGTTTTTGGTGCAGATTCAACAAGTGCTTTTGCATCGCCAAGACCTAGACCAGTTGCATTTCTTACAACCTTAAGTACTTTGATTTTCGCAGCTGCATCAAAGCTTTCGAGAACTACATCAAATTCAGTTTTTTCTTCAGCAGCGCCACCATCTGCGTCACCGCCAGCTGCTCCTGGAGCTGCCATTACTACACCTGCAGAAGCTGCAGCAGATACACCAAAAGCCTCTTCAATTTGCTTTACAAGTTCAGATGCTTCTAAAAGTGACAAAGATTTTAATGATTCAAGAATTTCTTCAGTTTTTGCGGACATTTTCTTAAAAGTTAATTAGGGTTTTGATTTAAGATTCTGATTTTTCAGAATGTTGTTTAAGTGATCTAGCAAGTCCAGAAGGCACTTCATTGATAGAGATCGCAATTTTTGTTACTACGCCATTTAGAGCGCCAGCAATTTTTGCCATCAATACTTCTTTAGATGGAAGACTTGCAATTTCTTTTATTTCAGAATCGCTAAGAAGTCTGCCTTCAAATAAAGCTCCTTTGGTCTCGGATTTTTTGGTGTCTTTTTGAAAAGATTGGATTGCTTTTACAGCACCACCAACATCTTCTTTAATTAACACAAAAGCATTTGTTCCGGTTAGTAAAGATTCAAGATCGTTCCAATTACTATCTCCATCAATAGCTTTGCGCATTAATGAATTTTTAGTAACTTTGCAGATGCCGTTAGTTGTTTGCAATCTAGATCGCAAATCTGACATCTCTTTGATAGTTAAACCTTTATAGTCAAGAACTACAGCCATTTCCGAGTCGTCTAATAGAGATTTAATCTCAGTAACGATTTTTTGCTTATTCTCTAGTGTTCGGCCCATTGATGTTTTTTGGATCGTAATTTAGGGAGAGCAGGAAATGCGGCAAAGTTCTTTTAAAGAGGCCGCTTTTATTAGATCCAAAAAGAAATAATTTAAGACGAGTCCTCGGTAGGAATTTAAAATTTAGAATAACTAAATCAACCTACTTTCTTTGGCCGTATTATTGCAATTTAAATTATACTACAAAGCGTTAACCTTCAGGTTTGTAATCTTGAACAGCATTTATGTCTAATTGAACTGAAGGCCCCATTGTTGAAGTTACATAAAAAGTTTTCCAATACTTTCCTTTAGCTCCACTTGGTTTATTTTTATCAATTGATTCTTGTAAGGTTTTTAAGTTGTCAAAAAGAGCCTCTTTTGTGAAACTTGCTTTTCCAAAGCGGACATGAACGATTCCAGCCTTATCTGCTCTAAATTCGAGCTTACCAGCTTTGAATTCTTTTATTGCATTGGCAATGTCATTAGTTACTGTCCCAGCTTTAGGATTAGGCATTAAACCTCTAGGTCCTAAAACTCTTCCTAATTTTGCAACCTTTGGCATCATATCCGGAGTCGCGATAAGTAGATCAAACTCCATATTTCCTTTGTTGATGCTTTCTACAAGATCTTCTTCGCCAAATAAATCTGCACCAGCAGACTTAGCTTTCGATACATTCTCACCGCTTGTAATGACTGCAATTTTGATGCTTTGGCCAGTACCATGTGGTAATGCAACAGTGGTCCTTAATTGTTGATCAGTATATTTTGGATCAATACCTAGACGTATATGTGCTTCAATAGTTTCATCAAATTTTGCATTAGCATTTTCCTTGATAATACTAAGTGCCTCAAGTGGTGCGTAAATGCGATCTTCTATCTTTGTTGATAGAGCCGCCATTCTTTTAGATAGTTTTTTCATAATAATATTGGGTGCAAACGGTTATTAACTAACCTCCCCTAAATAGTGAGAAATTGTGTATTGAACTCAATCAGTGATAGAGACACCCATATTACGAGCAGTACCCTCAATTACTTTCATTGCTGATTCAACACTAGAACAGTTTAGATCAGGAAGCTTAGTTTTGGCTATTTCTTCTAATTGAGCTTTACTTATATTCCCAACAGAGCCTTTTGCGGATTCACCTGAACCTTTCTCTATACCAGCTGCTTTTGTTATTAAGACGGAAGCAGGAGGTGTTTTTGTGATAAAAGTAAAGCTTCTATCTTCAAAGACAGAAATCTCGACTGGAATTACAAAACCTGCTTTATCTTGTGTCCTTGCGTTGTATTCTTTGCAAAATGCCATGATATTGACACCATGTTGTCCTAAAGCTGGCCCTACAGGAGGAGCAGGATTTGCTTTGCCTGCTTGTAGAGCAAGCTTGATAACTGCAACAGTTTTTTTAGCCATTAGATTAGAGAATTTAAGCTGGAGTAGAAAATCATAATTTTACTAGATAAACAAGAACAATTAGAAATTAATTTTGTTTATTGATTTGGGAGAATTCTAATTCTACAGGAGTCTCGCGCCCAAATATTGAAAGTAATGCTTTTAATTTATTTCTTTCTCCGGAAACTTCTATAACTTCTCCCTGGAAATCCTTGAATGGACCGCTAGTTACAATGATTCTATCTTTTTCTTCAATATCTAACTTGATTACAGCTTTTTTCTCTGATGCGCGCTTAAAGATTCTATTAACTTCTTGTCTTGATAATGGTCGAGGTTTGATATGACCTCGCGATCTTCCGCTGCCTCTTCCGTCTTCAGCACCGACAAAGTTAATTACATTTGGAGTACTTTTAACAGCCATCATTGTATCTTCATCCAAAATCATTCTTACGAGAACATAACCTGGGAAAACTTTTTCTTCAGTAGTTTGTCTGCTTCCATCTTTTTTTAGTTTAATTCCTGGAGTTTGGGGAATTTCAATTTCAATGATTCTATTATTAACACCTAAAGTTACTGATCTCTGCTCAAGAGTTGCTTTTACTTTTTTTTCACAACTTGATGCTACTTGAACTGCATACCATCTTGCGATGCTTGTATTTGCTTTTGAAGAAGCAAGGTTTGTAGTTAATTCATTACTCATTTTTCTGGAAGCTTAATTAAGATCTTTATTAATGGATATTCGGGAGATAATTCAACCAAAAATTTGCGAGGCTGCCCATCCATAGAATCTGCTAACAGAAGCAATGGCTGCAGCAGAAAAAGATACCATAATTATAACTGCTATTGATTCGCTAAAAAGTTGTTGTTTGTTAGGCCACACGACAAGTTTAAGCTCATCGTAGGTAGATCTAAAAAAATTATTCTTTTTTTTAGGCTCTTCAACTTCAGGAGAATCCTTTTTAAGAGGTTCTTTATTAGTAGTAGGACTTGTCACAAAATTTTTTTGAAATTAAGCTTTATGCTTTAGTTTTTATTTTAGCTTATTGATTTACTCCTCAGCTAGGTTTGAAAACGATCTCATCTTTTTTAGTAGGGTTAAGTTTAATCGTTATATTTTTTTTATTTTTGAAGTTATCCTCTAAAAGTTTTGCAGCCAAGGGATTTTCTATTTGTCTTCTAAGTTCCCTGCTAAGTGGCCTAGCCCCATATTCAGGTTCGTAAGAATCGTTTGCAATTTTGTTAATAACTTTTTTGTCTATAGCGATATTTATTTTCTGCTCAAGTAGCAGGTTCTTTAAATCTTCTGTTTGTAGGATGATTATTTTTTGAAGTTCATCAATAGATAATGGATCAAATTTTACCACTTCGTCGATTCTATTTAAAAATTCAGGTCTAAAAATTGAAGACAATGCATTACTAATTGAATCATCTAGAGTTTGTTGATCTTTTTCTAACTTTCTTTCACTTTTGGAAATCTTTTGTGAATACTCCAGTATAGATTTACCAGCTAGGTTACTTGTCATAATGATTACCGTATTTTTGAAATCTACGGTCCTTCCTTGAGAGTCCGTTAATCGCCCTTCATCTAAGACTTGCAAAAGGATATTAAATACTTCTGCATGAGCTTTTTCTATCTCATCAAGAAGTATTACTGAATAGGGTTTACGTCTTACAGCTTCAGTTAATTGACCTCCCTCTTCATAACCAACATAACCTGGGGGAGCTCCTAAAAGTCTTGCTACGGCATTTTTCTCCATATATTCACTCATATCTAATCTTAAAAGTGCGTCTTCTTCATCAAATAAAACTGTTGCAAGAGATTTTGCTAATTCTGTTTTGCCAACACCAGTAGGACCCATAAATAAAAAAGATCCAATAGGTCTTTTAGGACTTTTCATACCAACTCGAGCTCTTCTTATTGCAGCAGAAACAGCTTCTATTGCTTTTTCTTGTCCAATAACTTTTTCACTTAGTTCTGTCTCTAGATTGACTAATTTCTTACGTTCATTTGAAACTACTTTAGAAATTGGAATTCCTGTGATTTTTGATATAACATCTGCAATATCATCAGGTTCAACTTGATATTTAAAAGGGAAATTTCTATTTTTCTTTATTTTATTAAAGTTCTCTTCAAGTTTTTGTATGTCATTCTTTATTTCACTTAACTCTTCTTCAAGCTTTTCTAAATAATCTAGATCATTTTCAATTTCGCTATTTGATTTATCTTTAATTTGTTTTGTTAGCTTATCTTCTTCTTTCATTAAAATAGATAATTCCTCCATTTCTTCACGTAAATTGTTCCAATTTTCCAAAAGAACGTTCAATTTTGCCTCTGATTGTTGTCTATTATTCAATAGTTTTTCTTGAGCTTCGATATTTTCTCCTTGCAAATTATTCAATTTTTCATCAATAGTATTAAGTTTGTTTTCTTGTTGGAGAATGATTTGAGGCATATTATTAGACTCGATTTTCAACTGTGCAGCTGCTTCATCAATTAAATCTATTGCACTATCAGGGAGACATTTATCGCTGATGTATCTATCGGCCAATTTTGCAGAATAGTTTACAGCCTCTTCAGAAATTTTTATGCCATGATGTGATTCATATTTCTTTTTGATCCCTTGTAAAATTTTTGCGCTTAATTCTACTGAAGGTTCATTTACAGCTATCTTTTGAAAGCAATTATTTAATGCCTGATCTTTTTCAATAGTTTCACGAAATTTCTCAGGTGTTGTTGTACCGATACATCTAAGTGCTCCTTCAGCTAGTAAAGGTTTTAAAATATTACTGATGTCGGTAGAAGATCTGTCAGAACTTAATATTGAGTGAATTTCATCAATAAATAGAATCATTCCTTGGTTTGGATTATTTAGTTCCTGCATTATTAAGCTTAGTCTTTCCTCTAGTTGACCTCTAAATTTGGTCCCAGAAACTAATGCACCTAAGTCAAGTGAAATAATTTTTAAGTCCTTTAAAGTATCAGGAACTTTTTTGTCTACAATTAATTGAGCAAGTAATTTTGCAATTGAGGTTTTACCAACTCCAGAATTGCCAATAAGTATAGGGTTATTTTTGTTTCTTCTGCAGAGTACCCTCATTAAATTATTGATTTCATTTTCTCTTCCTAAAACGGGATCCAGTAAGCCTTTTTTAGCTGATTCTGTTAAATCTTTTCCATAAATTGAAAGAGCATTTTCATCTTTCCCAACTTGTTTTTTGGTTTCAATTTGAAGTTCACTTTTCGGTAATGGAACAATAGCTTTTTTAAATTTTTCTTCTTTTACAAAAGTCTCGTTAGTCTCGTTGTTTGATTCAAAATTAGATTGATTATTTATTTCAATTACATCCCCATAATTAAAAGAATCTTTTGATTGATTAATATTTGGGTAAAACTTTAATTCTTCCTCTAATTTTTCCATTGAAAGGTTTCCTTCTTCAAAAACATAATTTCCAATTCTTAAATCTCTTCCAAGAGCAATTAGTAAATGAGGGATTTCAATTAATCTTGATCCCCATTGAGTTTTAATCTGATTCGCGTTATCTAATAAAATTTCTAAATCTTCTCCGATAGTAAAAATATCTGACTCATTTGTTGGTGTCTCTTCTAAAAAATCTTCTGTTATGTCTAAAACTGTATCTTGGTCGATTGATAATTTTTCAATGAAAGCAAAGAATTCACTTGATGAGAACAATGTATGAATTATGTGTTCAATATTAAATTCGCTATGATCCCATTTTTTTGCGGTTTCTTCCCCTAATAAAAGAAGATTCCAACTAATATCGCTAAATAGTTCAGGACTGGATGTAAGTGTTTCTCTCATAAACTATAAAAACTATAGTTGATTATTAATTAATATTCTAAATAGGATCTGCATTAATAATCATCCAATAATTTTCAAATTGTAAGATGAATTTAAAAATTATTTAGATGAGAGAATTTGCGGGGACTTTAAAATGAAAAAAAACGTTAAATAATATCTAAGCTCTTATAAAGATAAAAACTATAGTTGGTTAACAAATATATTTCAGATATTAGCCAAATAGTTCAGCTATTAATAGGATTTAAGTAGTAATAATTAAATTGTGAAAGAAACTATTGATTTTCTTATTGATACTGTTGAAGCAAGGCAAGTCCTTGATTCAAGAGGTAATCCAACTGTAGAGGCAGAAGTATTTTTGGAATGTGGTGCAAGTGGTAAAGCAATTGTTCCCAGCGGAGCTAGCACTGGTGCTCATGAGGCACATGAATTAAGAGATGGTGGTTCGAAATATATGGGAAAAGGCGTTTTGAATGCTGTTAATAAAATTCATGAAACAATATCGCCTGCTTTATGTGGTTTGTCATCTTTAGATCAAACTGCAGTAGATAAATTAATGATTGAAATTGATGGAACTCCTAATAAGTCTAACCTTGGAGCAAATTCAATCCTTGCAGTAAGTCTTGCGACAGCTAGAGCATCAGCAAATGCTTTAGACATTCCCCTATATAGATATCTTGGAGATCCATTATCCAATCTTCTTCCAGTCCCATTGATGAATGTAATAAATGGTGGTGCTCATGCACCAAATAGTCTTGATTTTCAGGAATTTATGCTTGTCCCACATGGAGTTAATAATTTCAGTGAATCTTTAAGAATGGGTACTGAAATTTTTCATTCATTAAAATCATTACTTGATCAAAAAGGTCTATCTACTGCTGTAGGGGATGAGGGTGGATTTGCCCCGAATTTGTCATCAAGCGAAGAAGCAGGGGACTTATTATTAGAAGCAATTCAAAAAGCCGGATTTAAGCCTGGTGAACAGGTATCTTTAGCTTTAGATGCTGCTAGTACTGAATTTTATAGTGATGGTTTTTATAAATACGAAGGTAAAAGTTTAAATAGTTCTGAAATGATTACATATCTTTCAAGATTAGTTTCTAATTATCCCATAGTTTCAATAGAGGACGGTTTAGCTGAGGATGATTGGGAGGGCTGGTCAGAATTAAATAAAGAATTAGGGAATAAAGTTCAGCTTGTAGGTGATGATTTATTCGTTACTAATACAGAAAGATTAAGGAAAGGAATTGTAGAAAAATCTGCCAATTCAATCCTAATAAAGGTAAATCAAATTGGAACATTAACTGAAACTTTGGAAGCTATTGAGTTAGCTAAAATGTCTGGTTTCACAAGTGTTATAAGTCATAGAAGTGGTGAGACTGAAGATACAACAATTGCAGATTTATCTGTCGCCACAAGATCTGGTCAGATCAAGACTGGCTCTTTGAGCAGAAGTGAAAGGATTGCAAAATATAATAGGCTTTTAAAAATTGAGGAGGAATTAGGAAATCAAGCAAGATTCGCTGGAGCTTTAGGTTTAGGTCCCAAAAATATATAGTTTTTTTTAGCGCTTAAGTTTTTCTAAACGTGAGCCTTTTCTCATACTTAATTGGCACTTTATCCAATCAATACTTATTGGGAGTGCAAAAAAAAGTGGCAACAATGCAAAATTATTTTGTTTATTGGTTACAAGTAAAGCAGATGCAATTGATAAGCTTCCTATTAGAATTGAATGTCCTAAAGTTTTTTGAGCCGTAAACATTTTTTTGAATTGCCTATCTGACTCTCCCATTCTTATTTGCAATTGTAAATCGCCCTGTTCTAATCTTTCTAAACTTTCATCTATTCTTTTGGGAATTCCAACAGCTTTCGATCCTAGTTCACCTACTTGCCTTCCAAATTGGTTAATTAAATCGTTGGGACTTTGATTATTTGAAGTCATAAGTTCTATTAAATAAGGCTTCGTAACTGATACAAGGTTAAACCCTGGGTCAAGCATTCTACCAACTCCTTCAAAAGTTGATAAAGCTCTCATCACAAATATTAAATCTACTGGTAGTTGAAATGGGGTTTCATAAACCAGTTCGTATAAATCTCCAGATAATTTTTCAATAATATTAGGACTAAATGGCGGAGTTAAGGCTTCTTTAAGCATCAATCTGACTAATCTTCTGACTGGTCCAACATCAATATCTTTTGAAATTAGCCCGGCTTGTTGTAATTGACTTACAAGTGATGAGGCGTCTCTAAGAGCAGCAGCCTTAACCATCCCACCTAATCTTGTTTGAAGATTATTTGAGATGTTCCCCATCATTCCAAAATCATAAAAAATCAATTTACCTTCACTTGATACTGCTAGATTCCCTGGATGAGGATCTGCATGAAAAAACCCGTAATTTACTAATTGTTTTAAGTAGCTGATTGCACCTATCTCTGCAATTTTTGATAAATCAATTTTTTGTGATTTTAATTTTTCTAAATCGCTTATTTTTGTCCCTTCTACGTAACTTAAACAAAGCACTTTTTCACTGCTCATATCCCAAATTACTTCTGGAACTTCAACATTTTCATCATCAAGAAATTGTTGCCTAAATCTTGCTGCATATTGCGCTTCGCAATTAAAATCAAGTTCTTTCATCAGAACTTTCCTACACTCTTTAGCAATCTCAACCCAGTTTCTACCTCGACTCCAATTCTTATTTTTCTGCAATAATCCTGCTATTTGCTGCATTATGCCTAAATCGATAATAAACAATTCTTTTAAATTGGGCCTTTGAACTTTAAAAACTACATTCTTACCATCTTTTAAAGTCGCCCTATGAACCTGAGCTAGTGATGCTGATCCAACCGGATCACATATTATTTGATCTATTTTATTAAACTTAGACCCTAGTTCATTTCTTATAGTCTCTTCAACTTGCGTAAATGAAAAATTAGGAACTTGATCCTGCAATTTAGATAATTCCTGTATCCAGGTATTAGGAATTAAATCAGGTCTCGCTGATAATAATTGTCCAATTTTAATAAATGCTGAACCAAGCTTTATTAATTGATTAGTAAAACACCTAGCCCTTTTAATTTGTACCCTACTTTTCTCATTCTTCTTAGCTTGGAAAATTGTAAATCTAATATTATCTATCCACAAATTTATTAAAAGTGAAATCAGAGTTATCCAAATAAGAAAGGCCCTCTTCAACTTTTTTAAACGATAATTAAGAATGTGAAAACTCATTTCGTTTGAATATTTATGGTTTTATTAAAAAGATCAATTTGTTTACTGATATCTTCAATTTCATTTAATGCTTTTTTTATTTTGGAATCTTGATGAGTATTTGCAGACTCATTTTCTTGAATATTTTCAGTTTTTTCCATTCTTGAGGCTTCTTCAATTATGGATTCTTTCAAACTATCAAATTCTTTTTTGAGAATATCTGGAGCATCCTTAGCAATATTTGTTGCTTCTTCAATTTTGTCAACCAATATCTCGTTTAATTTTTCGGTTACTTTCTTAACGGCAGCTTTTAAAAGGTAATCAGAATTGGTCATGAAAAATATAATGTTTCTACAGCAATTAATTTTGCATACTAACTAATAATAGATCAATTCAGAACATTTCACGTACCTGATCATTTTGATAATTAATTTTTTTTGTTTTTCCTATGTAAGTTTGTTTCTTTATTATGCTTTTTTCTCTTTTTTCTTTTAACTTATATCTATATAGAGGTTTAGGTATTTACATTAAAATATCTTCTAACCAAGAACTCATCTAATTAACTACTAAAAAGGAGTTTTTAAAAATTGGAAATCATTGAGTCAGATGTAGTTATTATCGGAGGAGGCCCTGCCGGATGTACTTGCGCACTTTATACATCTCGTTCAAACTTAAAGACAGTCATTTTAGATAAAAATCCATCTGTTGGCGCCTTAGCAATAACTCATCAAATCGCTAATTATCCAGGTGTTCCGGTTGATATAAGTGGTGAGAAATTACTTACTCTAATGAGAGAACAGGCTGTGCAATACGGAACAGACTATAGAAGAGCTCAAGTGTTTGGAATAGACGCTAGTGGAGAATGGAAAATGGTTTACACGCCAGAAGGCACTTTCAAAGCTAAAGCACTTGTACTTGCAAGTGGAGCTATGGGCAGGCCTGCATCATTTAAGGGCGAAGCCGATTTTCTTGGCAAAGGAGTAAGTTATTGTGCTACATGTGATGGAGCTTTTTATAAGAATAGAGAAGTTGCCGTTGTTGGAGTAAACAAGGAGGCAATTGAAGAGGCAACTGTTCTAACTAAATTTGCATCAACTGTGCATTGGATTACATCAAGTGACCCTAAATCAGATAATGAGGAAGCTATGGAATTGATGGATAATTCAAATATAAAGCATTGGAGTAGAACAAGATTATTGGAAATATTGGGCGATGATATGGGTGTGAATGGGGTTGTTGTAAAAAATAAACAAGAAGAAAATCCTATCAATTTAAATTTAGATGGAGTATTTGTCTATATGAGTGGTTCAAAGCCGATTACTGATTTTTTAGGGGATCAAATTGCTTTAAAAGAAGACGGAGGAGTTATTGTTGATGACTTTATGTCTACAAACTCTGATGGAGTTTGGGCTATTGGAGATATTAGAAATACGCCATTTAAGCAAGCAGTAGTTGCAGCTTCTGATGGATGTATTGCTGCAATGTCAATTGATAGATACTTAAATAGTCGAAAAAATATAAGAGTAGATTGGATTCATTCTTAAAAAAAAATATTGCTTCTTTAATTTAGAGGGGTGTTGCTTCAGAAATATAAGCAACACCTCCGTAGTAGCTTAAATCGTCCCTGATGTTATCTCTCATTTTATCTATTAATTCTTGCTCGCAAAAAACAATTACATGAGCATTTGCTCCTAAACCTGTAAATTCCATATCTTCTGTAACAACTCTTTCAGGCCCTCTACCTGTGGCGTGTTTCATAACTGTATATCCAGGAACATTAGCTTTTTCTAATGTTTTAATGATTGCACTTAGTTCTCTTTCACTAAATATCAAATCTAATCTTTTCATTTCTATAGAGGGGAAAATGGGATAATGGTATTTACTAAACTCATATATATGGGAATGCCAAGAACTATATTAAATGGGAAAGTTAGACCTAGTGTAGTTGAAATATAATAGCTAGATTTTGCTTCTGGAACTGTCATCCTCATAGCTGCAGGAACTGCTAAATAAGAGGCGCTTGCACATAAAACCACAAATAAAAGTGCGTTGCCAGGCCCTAAAGATAAAAATCTTGCAACGAAAACACCAATAAATGCGTTAAACAAAGGCATAAAAATGGCAAAGCCAATCAAGAACGAACCCGCATTCTTTAGTCTCGGCAATCTTTGAGCAGCGACTATTCCCATATCTAACAAGAAGAAGCATTCCGCTCCATAGAATAATTGTCCAGTAAAAGGCTCCATTTTTGCAATCCCTGAGGGATTACTGGAAGCAGTGAGAAATCCTACAATTAAGCTTGAGAGCAATAAATAAACTGATCCATTCAAAAGTGATTCGTGTAATATTGAGCTTAGGTGCATTTTTCTTGATTTTGGTCTATTTTTGGGAGCTGCAAATTTCACGAGTAATAGTCCAACAATTATTGCAGGAGATTCCATCAAAGCTAAGGCGCCAACCATAAACCCATCAAAGGCTATTTTTTGACTTTCCAAAAAACTTTCTGCGGAAATAAATGTAACAGCACTAATTGAACCGTATGCTGCTGATATTGCGGCTGAATTAAAGACATCAAACTTAAATCTTAAAATTAAAAATCCAATCAGCGGTATTACAAGTGACATAAGTATTGCAGCACTTAAAGTAGGCAATACTTGATCTGTAAAACCACTTTTCTGTATCTCTATACCCCCTTTAAACCCAATAGCTAATAGCAGATATAAGGAAAAGAGTTTAGGTAATGGAGCTGGTATTTCTAAATCTGATTTAAAGAGTACTGATATTGCTCCAATCAAAAAGAAAAGAACTGGCGGGGCTAATACATTTTGCAGAATTGGATTTATTTCCATAAATTACTAGGCTATTTCATTTAGAGCAGTTTCTAAAGCTTCTTTTCTTGTTTCGATAATGCCTTCAACTCCAAACTTAGCTAATCTGTCTTTTACTTTTTCATTAGCGCCAGCAACAAATGCTTTTCTAGAATTATTTTTTGCTTCTTGCATCATATCTTCTATTGCCAGAGTCGCAGTAACTCCAAGTCGTGGTACATCAGTGATATCTAATATTAAAACTTTGTAGTTTCTTACAAGCATCATTCTCTCAGATATACCTTTAGCTGCTCCAAAACTAAGTGGTCCTTTAAGTCTAAATAGCATTACCTCGCCTGAGCATCTATCTAGGAGTGCTTTTTCATCGGCAGGCAAAGCATTTTTTCCTTGATCATCTTCTGATAAAGGATTATCCTCATCCATACCTTCTAGTTGAGTTTCGGTTATTGAATCAATAGTAAGCATATTTGCTATGAATACACCGACTAAAACTGCCCAAATTAAATCCCAAAAAACAGTCATTAAAAGTACGCCGTACATTACTACTGATGTTTTTAAAGATAATTTGTGTGCCCTCCTCAAGAATCCCCAATCAATAATATCTAGGCCTACTTTTATAAGAATTCCTGCTAGCAATGCAGTTGGTATTTGCTCAGCTAAAGGTCCTGCACCAACTAAAACTATCAACAACACAACCGAGTGAACCATACCAGAAATTGGAGTTGATCCTCCAGATTTAACATTTATAACTGTTCTCATGGTTGCTCCTGCTCCAGGTAAACCTGAAAACAGACCTGCAATAGCATTTCCTATTCCTTGACCAATAAGTTCTCTATCAGAATTATGTTTTGTTTGAGAGATATTGTCTGCTACTAGAGATGTCAGTAAGGAGTCAATTGCACCAAGTACTGCTAGGACTAATCCTGCTTTGAAAATAATTGGGAAATATTGATTAAAACTTGGGAAATTTAAAGAAGGAACTCCCCTTGGGATTTCTCCAATTCTATCAATAGCTCCATCTCCAAAAATTAATATCGATATTGGGGTAACTATCAATAGAGCTAATAGAGGAGAAGGAACCCACTGACTTATTTTTCTAGGAGTAAGAAATACTATACCTAGTGTCATTATTGCTACTCCAATAGCAGCACCATTGGGCTGGAAATTTGAAAATACAGTAGTTAAAGATTCAACTACTCCACCTCGAGTACTAATTCCAAGTAATGGTCCAATCTGAAGCGCAATGATTATTACTCCAATACCAGACATAAACCCTGAAACAACAGAATATGGAACTAAAGTTATGTATTTACCTAATTTTAAAATTCCAAATAATATTTGCAGTAAGCCGCCAATGACTACCGCTGCCATAACTAAAGGTAAAATTTGTCCTGCAGAAAGATCTCTTGGAACTCCTACTGCTGCTAAGCCTGCTACTACACCTGCAACAGTTACACTCATGGGACCGGTAGGTCCACTAACTTGAGCAGGTGTTCCGCCGAATAATGCTGCTAAAAAACCAACTACTACTGCTCCATATAGTCCATAAATTGCTCCGCCAGGTCCTAACGCAGCATTACCAAAAGCAAGAGCGAGAGGCAGAGCCACCACTGCGGCTGTGATGCCTCCAAGAATATCGCCTCTTACATTTTTTAGATGAAATCCATTAATTATTTTCAAAGATGCTCTCCTTAAAATAAATACTTAACTAGAAGATATTATCTCTTAATGATGTAAATTTGTGAAAAATGAAGTTTGTGCAAAATATTTTTGTAACTTTTTTTTCTTATTTAGATAAATTTTAGTTAATTTTCCTGAACAAAAGAAGTCTCTGATTGATTTAAGTGCGAGGTGAGCGATTAATGTATTAAATAAATATTTTTTAATTTAAATAATATTCAAATGAATTCGATTATTCGTCCAAGAAGATTAAGAAGGTCTGAGGCAATTAGAGAAATGGTAAGAGAAAACCATCTAAAAGCAGCGGACTTTATATATCCATTATTTATTCATGAAAAAGATTTTAAAGAGGAAATTTCAGCAATGCCAGGAACTTTTAGATGGGATATAAACGGCTTAATAAAGGAGGTCACTAGGGCATGGGAATTGGGAATTAGGTGTATTGTTCTTTTCCCAAAAATAAACGATAGCTTAAAGACTGAAGATGGAGCAGAGTGTTTTAATGAAGACGGTTTAATTCCTAGAGCTATTCGTATCTTAAAAAAAGAGATCCCAGAAATGGCAATAATGACAGATGTTGCATTGGATCCTTACTCGTGTGATGGCCATGATGGCATAGTTGATGAAACTGGAAAAATATTGAATGATGAAACGATTGAAATTTTAAAAAAACAAGCTTTAACTCAAGCGAGAGCTGGTGCAGATTTTATTGGTCCTAGTGACATGATGGATGGGAGAGTTGGAGCAATTAGGACTGCTCTAGATAGTGAGGGATTTAATGATGTAGGAATTATTAGTTATACAGCTAAATATTCATCTGCTTATTATGGTCCATTTAGAACAGCTTTAGATTCGGCTCCTAGAGAAAATAGTAAGAAAATAATTCCAGACAATAAGTCTACATATCAAATGGACCCTGCCAATTCAAAAGAGGCTTTAATTGAATCTGCATTGGATCAGTATGAAGGGGCTGATATTTTGATGGTAAAACCAGGAATTTCATATTTGGATATTGTTTATAGACTAAGCACATTTTCAAATAAGCCTATAGCTGCATATAACGTTAGTGGGGAGTACTCCATGGTAAAGTCTGCTGCTATGAAAAACTGGATTAATGAAAAAGATATTGTGTTAGAAACTTTGCTTAGTTTCAAAAGAGCAGGAGCAAAACTGATACTCACTTATCATGCTTGCGATGCATCTCAATGGTTGCAGGATAATTAAAAACTCATTATTAAAGAAAATTTGGTTTATTCTTAGATTAATAATAAATCTAACTACTTTGTTTTGAAGTTATCACAAGAAGTAAATAGGATTGGTCACATCGCGCTTAGAGTAGAGAATCTCGAAAGGGCCAAATCTTTTTATATTAAGCTTGGTATGAATTTAGTTTGGGACGATAAAGATTGGTCTTATTTAGAAGCTGGTAAAGGGAAAGATGGACTTGCGTTGTTAGGCCCTAGCTACAAAGCTGCGGGACCACATTTTGCTTTTCATTTTGAAAATAAAAAAGAAGTGGAAAATATTCAAAATGATTTAAAGAAATCTGGTGTAAAAGTTGGTCCTTTACATGAACATAGAGATGGAACAGCATCTTTTTATATGAAGGATACTGAAGGAAACTGGCTCGAGATGCTTTATGTTCCTCCTGAAGGGATTCAATCGAATGTTTGATTCTTTTTTTTGTATGCAAGAGAAAAGTTATTTTAAAAAATCATATTCACATAACACCTTAGAAGAAGAATCTATAAGCCTTTTAGAGTGGGATTCATTAAAAATGCACTTATCTTCATTCGCCTCAACTGAAATGGGTAAACGAGCAATTTTAAGTTTTAGTATTCCTTCAGAATACGAAGCCTCTAAAAGACTGTTGAATGAAACTGTTGAAATAAATGAGCTAGAAAATAATTTAGATAAATCAATTAGTTTTTCTGGTGTTTTTGATATTAGTAAAAATATTGAAATTTGTTCCAAGGGAGGTTTAATTTCATCTTCTGAATTGTTAGAAATAGCTAAAACAATTGCTGCAGCAAGAAATTTAAAAAAAATCTTATTAGATTTTGAACAAAGACCTTATATTTCATCATTCACAAAAAATTTAATTGACCATCAGAATATCGAAACGATTTTTAAAAAGGGAATTGAATCTAATGGAAGGATTTCGGATAATGCTAGTAATGAACTATCTATTCTTAGAAAAGAATTATTATCTAAGAAAATTGAAAGAAAAATATTAGTTGAGAAATTTATTCAAAAGAATTTAGCTTATTTGCAAGACAATACTATTGGAGATCGATATGGCAGGCCTGTTTTAGCGGTGAAAGTTAATTATGTTGATAAATTTAAAGGCATAATTCATGACTCTTCATCTTCAGGCAACACAGTATATTTTGAGCCTGAAAATGTTGTAACTAAAGGAAATAAGATTGCTTCTTTAAAGGCCAGGATTACAGCAGAAGAATTTAAATTACTGAAGAAATGGTCCCAGGTTGTTAATGATAATTCAGAAAATCTCATCGAAATGGCATCCATTTTATTGAGAATAGAAAATGCTCTAACTCGTTCAAGATATTCGAAATGGATTGGAGGCAAAACTCCTACGTTTGAGAAAAATCCTATTATTTCTCTAATTGGTTTTTCTCATCCATTATTGATTTGGGAACATAAGAAAAAAGGAGCCCCTTCCCCAGTGGCTGTTGATTTTCACATAAGTAGAAATACAAAGGTTGTAGCTATTACAGGTCCAAATACTGGAGGTAAAACAGCAGCTTTAAAAGGTTTGGGATTGTCTTTACTTATGGCTAGAGCAGGATTACTGATACCTTCAACTAATAATCCTATTATCCCTTTTTGCCCAAATATATATGTGGATATAGGCGATAATCAATCATTAGAAGAAAATTTATCTACCTTCAGTGGTCATATATCCCGCATAAAAGAGATATTAGATTCACTTGAATACAGAAAAGGATTGTCAGTTGTTTTGTTAGATGAGATTGGATCTGGCACAGATCCTCTTGAAGGAAGTGCTCTTGCAATGGCTTTATTAAAAGAATTTGCAAATAAATCTGATATCACTTTAGCAACTACACATTATGGAGATATTAAGGCTTTAAAATATAATGACTCAAGATTTGAAAACGTATCAGTTGCCTTTGATGAGGATTCTTTGAAGCCAAAATATATACTTAACTGGGGTATTCCCGGCAGAAGTAATGCTTTGTCAATTTCAAGGAGAATTGGTCTTGATGAAAGTATACTCAATGAAGCTGCAAATTATCTAAAGCCAAAAGAAGTTGACAATATTAACAGCATTATCAAAGGACTTGAGGAAGAGAGGATTAAACAACAAAATTCTGCAGAAGCGGCTGCAGAATTGATTGCAAGGACTGAAATATTACATGATGAACTAAAGAGAAATTATGAATATCAAAAAATTAATGCTGAAAAAATCCAGGAAATTGAAAGGTTTAAATTATCAAAACATATTGTTTCCGCTAAAAAAGAGGTAATAGATTTGATTAAAAAATTAAGAGATAAAAATGTTAATGGAGAGGATACGAGAATTATTGGAAAAAGATTAAAGGAAATTGAGACTGAACATTTAACCCAAAAAAAATTTGAAAAGTCAATATCATGGAACCCTCAGGTAGGCGATTATGTAAAAATTAAAAGCTTAAATAGTACAGGACAAATTGTAGATTCAGATAAAAAAAGTGGTTTTTATGAAGTTAAATGTGGTTCATTTAGAAGCACATTATCTGTAAATGACTTTGAAGGTATTAATGGAGAAAAGCCTAATTTCAAAATGTCAAAAATTGAGATCAACTCTAAAAGAGAAGATTTTACTTTTTCTAAAATTAGAACGAGTAAAAATACAATTGATGTAAGAGGCTTAAGAGTTCATGAAGCCGAAATAATTATTGAGGAGAAAATTAGAAAATTTCATGGACCGCTATGGATTGTTCATGGAATTGGCACAGGGAAATTAAAAAAAGGACTAAGAAATTGGTTATCAGGTTTAAATTATGTTGATAAGATTGAAGATGCAGCCAACAACGAGGGTGGCCTTGGTTGCAGTATTGCGTGGATAAAATAAAATTTAAAATACCTAGAAAACAATTTAATAAGCGTATTAAGTGCAATTTATTGATCAAGCCAACATTATTCTTAAAGCTGGAAAAGGTGGAAACGGAATAGTTGCATTTAGAAGAGAAAAATTCGTTCCTGCTGGCGGACCTTCGGGGGGAAATGGTGGCAGAGGGGGTTCAGTTATTTTGATGGCTGATAATAATCTTCAAACATTATTAGATTTCAAATTCAAACGTGAAATAATTGCTGAAGATGGATGCAAAGGAGGTCCCAATAAGAGATCAGGTGCCTCAGGGGAGGATACAATCCTTAAAGTTCCCTGCGGTACAGAAATAAAGGATATAAAAACCGGCATTATTTTAGGAGACCTAACTAAAGATAAACAGAGTTTAACTATTGCTATTGGAGGAAGAGGTGGACATGGTAATGCTTTCTATTTAAGTAATCAAAATAGAGCCCCAGAATCATTTACTGAAGGAAAAGATGGTGAGATATGGGAGGTTCAATTAGAACTAAAACTTCTTGCAGAGGTTGGGATTATAGGCCTTCCAAATGCTGGGAAAAGTACTTTGATTTCCGTTGTATCATCTGCCCGTCCAAAAATCGCAAATTATCCTTTCACAACTCTAATACCTAATTTAGGTGTAGTAAGAAAAATTGATGGTAATGGTTGCCTTTTTGCTGATATTCCTGGATTAATATCAGGGGCAGCTGATGGAGTCGGTTTAGGACATGATTTTTTAAGGCACATCCAAAGAACGAAGATACTTGTTCACGTGATTGATGCAATTGCAGAAAACCCTTTACATGATTTTGATATAATTGAGCAGGAATTAAAAAAATATGGGAAAGGTCTTTTAGATAAAGAGAGGATAATAGTATTAAATAAAATGGAGTTGGTAGATGATGATTATTTGAAAATAATTACAAAAAAGTTAGAAGATTTATCAAAAAAGAAAGTTTTAGTTATTTCTTCATCTTTAAACAAAGGTTTATCTTCACTGCTTTCTGAAGTATGGAAAAGGATCTAACTTAAATTAAAAATTCTTTTGTATTAAAGTACACTTGATTTAATAATGAAAATTAGTCATAAATAAGATACTTCTTTAAACAAAATATGAATTTTTATACTTGCTTTGATCAACAAGGAAAAATAATAGCTAGGTGTCAAACCATTCAAGATATTGAAGTTTTGAAGAAAATGGGGAGACCAATTGTAGAAGTCAAGGAAATGAAAAATGAGGAGTCAGTTGTATGTTCGCTTACAGGAAGTCCATCCGACTTTAATAGAGATTATTAAAAATATTAACGAATTAAAAAAGGGCTTTAAAAGCCCTTTTTTATTATGAATTATATAACAAAAGAAAACTAATCATCATAAACAAGACATTCCGGTTCATCCGGGTTGGCATCGCAAAATAGTTCCAAAGCATTAGGGTCATGTTTATCATCTGGATGATGATCCTTATATTCTTCGAGTTCTTTTAGCTCTTCAGTTAAATGTCTGACCTTTGGAAGGTTGCCCTCTGCTTTTGCAGATTCGATTTCCGATTGATCTTTTTGGATGTGTTCGTCAATGGATTTCATTTTAAGCTTTTCGTACTTTAGTAGACATACATAACATAGTTAATTTCTAATGAAATTGCATTATCTATGAACTAAATAAGTGTTCATTACAACATCATTTTTTTTTGAAATTGATTTTTATATTTTTTCGGACTCTCACCTCATTATTTCATCTAGCGATGGTAAAACTGGGATTAGTTGATTTGGGTTTAAAGGGAATAAAGCTTTGTAGTAATCTTTTTTCCATTCATTGTCGAAACATGTCCTATTTACGTTAGATAATTTAAAGAATTTTAATCTCCATTCAATAATCTTTTCAAAACTTGATAGTTCTTGTTCAGTACATTTGAAAAGTTTGCTATATATCAATTCCCATCTTATAAGTGTTGGAAAAAGGTAAATATCTGCGTAGGTTAACTCTTCTCCAAATATCCAGTCCCCTTTATTTTTCTGTAGTAAATTTTCAATTTCATTTAAAGCTGCGAAAAGATTTTGACTTGCTTTTTCATAAGCTGACTGGTTTCTGGCGAAACCACATTTATATACGCCATCATTAATTCTGTTATTAACTAAATCTAAAAGTTTTTGATTACAGTCTTTAATAGTTAATGTCTGATGTTTTGATTGCATTTTTATTGAATTGAGTAATCTTATAATCTGTGAACTTTCATTAGACAGAATATTTGCTTCATCTTTTACAAAGCTAATTAAAAGAGGTAATGTCGCTCTAAAAATAATCTTTTTATTACCTTTTTTGTAAAGGTCTGAAAGTCTCATACATCCCTTAATCTTTGTATTGAAAATCCATTCGCCATTCTCAATATCTGCTTTTAAAAAAATAACTTTAACTTTTTTTGATAGATGTTTTATTTCGTGGATGAGTAAAGTTCTTTGACACCATGGACAAGAATTCCCTACCAATAAATAAATTTGTCCACTCTCATTATTAATATCGTATTCACTATCAATTGTTATACCTTTAGGCCTCCTATAATTACCATGTAAATCTGATGGCGCGAAGCCATTCATTAATTGGCTCCAAAACCAAAACCAGAATTTTCTGGAGGCTTTTATAAGGTATTTATTTTGCATGAAATTTTATTTTTAAAGAAAAAATGACTCTTCAAAGAATACTTATCGTTTCAGGCACCCATGGGAATGAAATTAATCCTGTGTGGGCAGTTAAGCAATTTAATAGAAGGGAAAATAGGCTAAATTATGGTATTGAGTATGAATACATCATAGGTAATCCTGTTGCCTATGAAAAAGGGTACAGATATATAGATGTAGATTTAAATAGATCTTTTAAAGAAAGTGAAAATTTTGATCAACATAAAAATAGTTTTTATGAGACTAATAGGGCTAATTTTTTAGTAGATCAATTTGGAATTAACGGATCTAAACCCTGCCAAATTGCAATCGATTTGCATACCACTACTGCAAATATGGGAACTAGCATTGTTTTGTATGGGAGGAGATCCAAAGATTTTTGTTTAGCTGCATTACTGCAGAACAAATTTGGATTGCCTATTTATTTGCATGAAAAAGATAAGGAACAAACAGGCTTTCTTGTAGAAGCTTGGCCATGTGGTTTAGTTATTGAAATAGGAGCTGTCGCACAAAATTTTTATGATCCAAACATCGTGAATAGATTCTCTCTAATAATTAGCTCCCTGAGGGAAGAGATAGATAAATTAAAAAATAACCTTATAGAACTTCCAAAGGAATTGGTTGTTCACGTTCATCAAGGGAGTATAGATTATCCAAGAGATGAAAAAGGAGATATTGATGGTCTAATTCATCCTGAGAGAATAAACCAAGATTGGAAAATGATCAAAAAAGGAGATCCATTATTTATTGATAGCCAAAGAACAATTTACAAATATGACCGAGAACAAGTTATTTGGCCTGTTTTTATTGGCGAAGTTGCTTATAAGGAAAAAAAAATTGCTATGAGCTACACAAAAAAAGAAGTGATTTGTTCCAAAAAACTATGGGTTCAAGAGTTTGAAAGTCTTTAAATTAAGAAACCTGAACAATAAACTAATTTTTTTAGATAAGGATTTTTTATTTAATAGATAAGTTTATTTAATATTTTATATATTTTTTTTTTTTTAATCAACTTTAATCTTGTTAAACCTAAATCCTTTCGCTCCAATAAATAACAGCTCCAAAACCCTCTAATTGCAGTCTTCTAAACCTAGCTTCTCTTAAGGAAACTACCTCTTTGGTCCTTTTTCCGTTAAGAAGCCATTCGATTATTACCAAGATAAATCACCAATAACAAAGAAAATATTAAGACAAGAAGTTTGTTTTCTTGTATTTCGCAAAAATAACTTTACTTTCAGAAGAATAATTTACACATTTTTAGCGATTTTGGTCTAAAATCTTCGAAGCGGAAATTTTTTTCGTTTTTATTTACACGTCTCACTTTAGAGACATACTTTACGAACTCATGACAACTATTCAGCAGCAGCGTTCTTCGCTGCTAAAAGGTTGGCCACAGTTTTGTGAGTGGGTAACATCAACTAACAACAGAATTTATGTTGGTTGGTTCGGCGTCTTAATGATTCCATGCCTTCTTACAGCAGCGGCTTGCTTCATCGTTGCATTCATCGCAGCACCACCAGTAGACATCGACGGAATTAGAGAGCCAGTTGCTGGTTCATTCCTATATGGAAACAACATCATCTCAGGTGCAGTTGTTCCTTCATCTAACGCTATTGGTCTACACTTCTACCCAATTTGGGAAGCAGCTACTGTAGATGAGTGGTTATACAACGGTGGTCCTTACCAGCTTGTAATTTTCCACTTCCTAATTGGTATCTCAGCATACATGGGAAGACAGTGGGAGCTTTCATACCGTTTAGGTATGCGTCCTTGGATCTGTGTTGCATACTCTGCACCAGTTTCAGCAGCTTTCGCAGTATTTCTTGTATACCCATTCGGTCAAGGTTCATTCTCTGACGGAATGCCTCTAGGTATCTCTGGAACATTCAACTTCATGTTTGTTTTCCAGGCAGAGCACAACATTCTTATGCACCCATTCCACATGGCTGGTGTTGCTGGTATGTTCGGAGGATCTTTATTCTCAGCTATGCACGGTTCACTTGTTACTTCATCTCTAATCAGAGAAACAACTGAGACAGAATCTCAGAACTATGGTTACAAGTTCGGACAAGAAGAAGAAACATACAACATCGTTGCAGCTCATGGCTACTTCGGACGTTTAATCTTCCAATATGCAAGTTTCAACAACAGCAGAAGTCTTCACTTCTTCCTAGCTGTATTCCCAGTTGTTTGTGTATGGTTAACTTCAATGGGAATCTGCACAATGGCATTCAACCTTAACGGTTTCAACTTCAACCAGTCAGTTGTTGATGCAAACGGTAAGATTGTTCCTACATGGGGTGACGTTCTTAACAGAGCAAACCTAGGTATGGAAGTAATGCACGAGCGTAATGCTCACAACTTCCCACTTGATCTAGCAGCAGCTGAGTCTACAACAGTAGCTCTTTCAGCTCCAGCTATCGGTTAAGCTTAAAGTTCTTAAACTTACAAGCCCCCTTTTTGGGGGCTTTTTTTTGTTTAATTTTCAATTGGTTTCATATAATGTTTATATATAGATAAAACATTTGATATTTCTATGAGTAGTAGTTTTGGAAAAATTTTTCGTGTTAGTACTTTTGGAGAATCACATGGTGGTGCAGTAGGAGTTGTCCTTGATGGATGTCCACCTAAGTTAAAAATAGATATAAATCTGATACAAAATGAATTAGATAGGCGCAGACCTGGCCAAAGTGACATTACAACACCAAGAAATGAAGAAGATAAAATTGAAATATTAAGTGGGATAAAGGAAGGGTTAACACTTGGAACTCCAATAGCAATGTTGGTAAGAAATAAGGATCAAAGACCAGGAGATTATAATAATTTGGAGCAGGTATTTAGACCTTCTCATGCAGATGGTACGTATCATCTGAAATATGGAATTCAGGCAAGTTCTGGCGGTGGAAGAGCTTCTGCTAGAGAAACAATTGGGAGAGTAGCTGCTGGTGCTGTAGCAAAACAATTATTAAAAACCATCTGTAACACTGAAATACTATCTTGGGTAAAGCGTATACATGATATTGATTCTGATATAAATAAAGAGAAGATTTCTCTCAAAAAAATAGATTCTAATATTGTTAGATGTCCTGATGAAAAAGTATCAACAGAAATGATCGAGAGAATTAAGGAATTAAAGCGTCAAGGAGACTCTTGCGGCGGTGTTATTGAATGTCTAGTAAGAAATGTTCCCTCTGGTCTTGGCATGCCTGTTTTTGATAAATTAGAAGCTGATTTAGCAAAGGCTTTGATGTCTTTGCCTGCCACGAAAGGCTTTGAAATAGGTTCAGGTTTCTCTGGAACTTATTTAAAAGGAAGCGAACATAATGATGCCTTCATCAAGTCTGATGATATTAGTAAGTTAAGAACAACATCAAACAATTCAGGAGGTATACAGGGCGGAATAAGTAATGGTGAAAATATCGAGATGAAGATAGCTTTTAAACCCACAGCAACCATCGGGAAAGAACAGAAAACAGTAAATGCTGAGGGTACAGAAGTACTTATGAAAGCAAAAGGGAGACACGATCCATGCGTTCTCCCAAGAGCAGTTCCCATGGTTGATGCTATGGTAGCTTTAGTACTTGCTGATCATTTGCTTCTAAATCATGCTCAATGTGACTTAATAAATAAGTAGTAGTTTTGTTGAATAAATTATATTTATCCTTAACTTAATTACTTTTGAGCCATTCATATATTTTTGGATCAAATTTTTTATTTTTGATAGCTTTATCTCCAATTACAACTGCTTTATACCCTAAAGATTTATAAGTTTTTAAATCATTGATTGATAGTCCTCCAGCAGCAATGAAATCAACATTTTTATAGTTGAGTATATTTATCGAACTATCTTTACTATTTATTGGGTAAATTTTAATAATTTTGCAATTTAAATCTATCGCTTCCTTAAGATCTTTTAAATTATTAATTCCAGGAATTAATAAATAATTTTTTGACTGCGCATAATTGAAAAGATTTTTATCCCAAAATTTCATCATCGAAAAATTTAATCCAATTTTTAAAGAATCTTCTATTGATTGCTTATTAACTATGGAGGCAGAGCCTAAATTAATTCTTGGATATTTAATTTTGATATCGCATACAAAATCGAACCAATTTTCGTTGTAAGACCAACTTATTTCAATATTCTTTAATCCTAATTTTACTAAGTTTTCTAATTCTTCAAAAAATGAATTTCTTATAGAGGTATTTGAGTAAATATTATCTTCAGGTTTTATAAGTAAAAAAAAAGACTCATTTTTCAGATACTCCGAAAAAGAATCTTCTTTAGTATTCATTATAAATTTAAAATTCAGAGTTAAATATAGTTTGCGACTTTTACCTCTGAGCGGTTGAGCAAGTCTTGGATATCTTCAGTATCTATAGTTTCTCTTTCAATTAGCATTTGAGCCATTTCGTCAAGAACAGTTCTATTGTCTGTTAAAACTTTTGTAGCTCTCTTATAAGCAACATCAACAAGTTCTGAAACCTCTACATCAATTGTTGCGGCTGTGTCTTCAGAGAAGTCTCTTGTAGAACTCATATCTCTTCCGAGAAACATTCCACCTTGAGATTGACCTAGAGCGACTGGACCTATTTTGTCACTCATACCGAATTTAGTGATCATTTGTCTTGCTACATTTGCAACTTGTTGTAAATCATTTGAAGCTCCGGTTGTTACCTCTTCTTCGCCATAGACTATTTCTTCAGCAACTCTTCCACCAAGAGCTACAGCCATTTGATTTTGAAGGTAAGAACGAGAGTAAAGACCAGATTCCATTCTTTCTTCACTTGGAGTAAAGAAGGTTAGACCCCCAGCTTGACCTCTTGGAATGATTGAAACTTTTGCTACTGGATCATAATCAGGCATTAATGCTCCAACGAGTGCATGACCAGCTTCGTGATAAGCAACTAATTCTTTTTTCTTATCACTGATGACTCTATCTTTCTTTTCTGGACCAGCCATAACTCTTTCAATGGCATCACCAACTTCATCGTTACTTACTTTATCTAAATCTTTTCTAGCTGCTAGTATTGCTGCTTCATTTAAAAGATTAGCTAAATCTGCACCAGTAAATCCTGGTGTTCTTCTGGCAACTTTATCTAAATCAACGTCTTTTGAAAGAGTTTTATCTTTCGCATGAACATTTAATATCTGCAATCTTCCAGCATAATCTGGTCTATCTACTGTTACCTGTCTATCGAATCTTCCAGGACGCATTAAAGCTGAATCTAAAACATCTGGTCGGTTTGTTGCAGCAACTATTATTATTCCTGAATTACCTTCAAAACCATCCATTTCGGTTAAGAGTTGGTTTAATGTTTGTTCTCTTTCATCATTTCCTCCGCCCATACCAGCTCCCCTTTGTCTTCCAACTGCATCTATTTCATCAATAAACACAATACAGGGAGCATTCTTTTTAGCTTGTTCAAAAAGATCTCTAACTCTACTAGCTCCAACCCCAACAAACATCTCAACAAATTCTGAACCGGATATTGAGAAAAAAGGTACACCTGCTTCTCCAGCTACTGCTTTTGCTAGTAATGTTTTTCCTGTACCAGGAGGGCCGACAAGAAGGACTCCTTTTGGAATTTTAGCTCCGACTGCGGTAAATCTATCTGGACTCTTTAGAAAATCTACAACTTCTGTGAGTTCTAATTTTGCACCTTCAACACCAGCAACATCTGAAAAAGTTACTTGTGTAGATGGTTCCATTTGCAATCTAGCTTTGCTTTTGCCAAAACTCATGGCAGGGTTGCCACCCCCAGCATTACCACTTTGGGATCTTCTGAAAAGAAAAAAGAGGCCTCCAATCAAAAGTACTGGGAAAATCAAGCTACTTACAGCCTGTTGCCATGGGTTGGCTAATTTTGTAGGAGTTACAGCTATATCTACATTATTTTCAGTCAGTATTTTTAATAAATCTTTGTCAGGAGCTAAATTGACTTCAGACCTGCTCCCATCATTTTCAACAACTTGAGCTGTGGCATTATCTGGAGATATTAAGACTCTACTGATTTCTTTATCTTGAACAGCCTCTATAAAATCACTATATCTCAGGGTCTTTGTAGAACTTTCAGTACTAGGTTTATCAAAAACTGAAGTACCAATGAAAATTACAGTAATAACGGCTAGGACATAAAGTCCTACGTTTCTCCAACGTTTGTTCACGATAAAAAATCTTTAATAAATCTATAATACTAATAATAAAGCATTATTAAGAGCGTCTTAGAACATCTACTACACTTTTGAATGCAAACCATTCAGGAATTGGTTCGCCGTTCCTCAATTTCTTTCTAAATTCAGTACCACTAAGTTTCATAATTTCATAATTAAATTCTTTAGCTTCTTCAGCTGTTATGTATCCTTTTTCTTTCGTGTAAACTAAATTTTTTGAAGGAACAGTTTGCATCATCAATTCATCTGCACACTTATTGGCAAAATTCTGGGCGTCATATGGACCATAAAAATCATCACCAGTTGATGAAGACTTACAACCAGCCATATCTCTACCAATAATAAAGTGGGTGCAGCCATAATTTCTTCTGATTATCATATGTTGAAGAGCTTCTCTTGGCCCTGCCATATGCATTGAATAAGGTAAAAAAGCCCATTTTATTCTCTCATCAGATATTTCCTCTTCTAATTCTTTATAGGTCAAGTATCTAACTTTTCCAGGGATATCATCTTGTTGAGTTGGTCCACAAGTTGGATGAACTAAAACAACTGAGTTAGAGGAGACATTATCTGAAAGTAAGGCATTAGTAAATAATTCATAATGTGCTCTATGAATTGGATTTCTGCATTGAAATGCAACTACATCATGATTTGATGGTAATGTAGATCTAACTTCTTCTGGGGTTTTGCAGGGGAATTCTCTAATTGGTAGTTCGAAACCATAAACTCTTCCTCCTATATAAAATCTCCCTCTCTCGTTAAAAATCATCTTAACAGCAGGATGATCTAAAGAATTAGTACCATAACAAAGTTCAGCTTCTAAGGATTTGTCAGGCTCCCATTTAGAGCTAACTTCTAAAACTGCTATTTTTTGTTCTTTATAAGTGAGCAATATTGTCTCTCCAGCTTTTACTTTTTCATTATTTGAATCAAATACAATAGGCAAGCCAAAAAGCAACCCATTTGTATTTCTATTATTTTTAATAACCGAATTGTAGTTATTTTCATCCATAAATCCTTCTAATGGAGAAAAAGCTCCAACCATCAAAAGTTCTACATCGCATGCATTTCTCTCGCTACATTCAAACTCATAAGTAGCTTTAGAGATAAGATCATTTTTAAGGTTTTTATCTTTGATAATTAAATTTTTTAGTTCCCCTCCATAAGGCGGTATTAGTCCATTAGTATCTGTTTTAGCTTTTTGCTGTAATTCCATTTTTTAAATTGATAAAGAAAAATTTTGAAAAAAAAAAGGGGTTTAACCCCCTTTTTCTCTTGAGTAGGATTTATGCTTTTCTTCCGTAAAGCTCCCCAATTATTTTTACATCAAGTGGATCCTTTGAACCCATATCTGTATCTGAAGGTTGGATTGCTTCAAAAGTACCAGCAAATTCGTCTGTGTCAGAATCTACATTGTTGATTGAAAGAGTAATAACGCCAGTACCGTTTACATCAACTTTAATATTTTCTTTTGCAAGTTCTTCGTCATCGCCTCCTAATGCAACTAAACCTTGAGCATATTCAACACCAGTATTTTTAGCTCTTGCCTTAGGATCTAGAAAGTCACCAGTTCTGTAGTTAGGTGTAAATGTTGAACCACTAACCTCAATGCCTGGCTCAATTGATGAAGGTAAATCAGCTGTGAGATCTTTTGCTGAGAATGCAAATGGCACCTCTAAACCACCAGGAGTTAATACAGTAATAAGTTGAAAATCAATACCACCCTTTTCAGTGAAAGTTCCTGAATCTATATCTCCATAAACTTCTGTCACTGTGGTGTTATTTCTAGGACTAATAATTTTTGTAGAAACAAATTCTGCAGCTTTTCGTTTTGTCCCTGGCACTTTTACATAAACTTCTGTTGGATGCATGCATATTCCTTTAAGGCTATCTCCATTCCCTAGAGATATAGATCCGACAAGAGATGAATCTAATGTAGGGCAATCATTAGCTTTTCCTGTGTTAACAACATCTGTGAATTGTGCATTTCCTCTTTCAGAAAAAGCAAATGTTTTAACAGGTACGAAAGCAAAAGTTATACAAATTGAAATAACAAAAGCTAAGAAAGAACGAATTCTCATAATTAAAGTTGCAGTAAAGTTCTGTGACGATAGATTAAAGGTCATCTAATAAGTTCAGTACGGATATTACAAGGGAAAGGACCATAAAAGATAGGACTATTAAATCCTCGAAACAACCCGTAGCTTTTTAGATTTTAAAAAACTGGAATTATTTTAAGCTATCACATTATTTTTAATGATGAAGATTACAAAAAAATACAAATTAAAAAAAATTTTTTTATTTTTTTAATGAAATAATTTGGGTTATTAATTTATTTGCTAAATCAATTTTTGATGTTTTGTTAATGTAGTGTTCCACATTATTGGTATCGAATAACCAACCTTCATTTTGTGCCAAAAAGCCAAATCCTTGGCCTTCAAGATCAATTGGATTTGCGAATAGATAATCACAACCCTTTTGGATAATCTTTTCTTTAATTGTCATTCGTGCTTCTTCTATAGATCCTGTAAAAGCACAAAAGCCTACAAAAACTTGGTTATCTTTTTTTGATTTACTAATTGTTTTTAAAATATCTGGGACTAGCTCAAAGTTTTGATTCAAATGAGCATTAATTTGATTTTTTGGAATTTTAGCTGAAGTATCAGAGGCTATTTTGAAATCAGATACTGCTGCATTCATAAAAAAATAATCGCAATTTGATATTTCATTATTAAGTGCCCTAATTAAATCAACACTAGTTTCAATTTCATATCTTTTTATTCCATCAGTAAGATTCTTATCGATTTTCAGAGGACCATGAACATATTTTACTTGAGCTCCCCTGAACCTCGCTACTTGAGAAAGAAGTAGACCCATAGCTCCAGAACTTTTGTTAGTAATGTGTCTTGCCGCGTCAATTTTCTCTGAGGTACACCCTCCAGTTATTAAAATTTCTTTATTAAGTAAATCTTTGCGATATTCATTTTGTTTATGTGAAGCTATAAATTCAAGAGCTAATTGGATTAGATCATTAGGAGGTATCTTACCGATGCCAATAGCATCACATGCTAAGAGGCCTTCACTTGGTTGCAAAGACAAAACATTTTCGTAATTCTGTAAATTCTCATAATTTTTTTGGACAGCTTTATTTAGCCACATTTGTGTATTCATTGCTGGTGCAACAATAATTGGCTTTATATTTGCTATTAAGATGCTTGGGATTAATCCCTCTGCATTTCCAGTTACCCATTTTGCTAATGTTGTTGCTGTTAAAGGGGCGATGATTAAAATATCAGCCCAATTACTTAGTTCTATGTGAAGAGGTGTTGATTGACCATCAGACCATTGATCATTTTCTAAAATGCACGGTTTTCTACTTAAAATAGAAAGAGAAAGCGGCTTTATTAATTTTTCTGCATTTTTTGATAAAACGCATCTTATTTCATAATTTTCTTTCGCTAATTGGCTAACTAATAATGGAATTCTTACAGCTGCAATACTTCCTGTTATTAATAAGAGAACCTTTATTTTGGAGTCCTTACTTTTAGTTTTCATCGAAAGGTTCCTGATCAAGGAGATGGTTATAATTAGTTGTTAATTCAGGTCTATTGATTGCGAGAGCCCTCAGTAAATGCCAGTCTTTTAAACCATCAAATGGACTATTATAATTATCTTCTTCTAGCCTTTTAGCGAGCTCAAGGGTCATTTCTTCATCAAAAGAATTTACAAGTTCCTCACTTATTTTATTTTCAGAAATGAATTTCACATTGAGTAGAGTCAATATACACTAATAATATAGCCTCAAGTAATTATTTAAAATTGATATGAGCATTAAGTACATATTTTCAATGATAAAATAATTTTCAATTTCATAATCTTTTCAAATTGTTGTTAGGTCATTTATCTTCATTCTCAGTCATAAATATGTAAACTCTCCTTTTCAAAAATATACTTTCTTAAAATATAGGCAAAAATTTATATGATGTCGCAAACCAAAAGAGATCAAGTTATTAGTCATTTACGCTATTTAAGGCAAGAGCTAAGAGAAATGCATTTAGGAATAAAAGAAGATGACCTTTTCCCTGAACCAGGCGAATTGAGAGGATTAATGGCTCAAATGGAAGCATTACTTGAATTAATAGAAGGAAATACTAAAATTCAATCACACTCTGAAGCGGCTTAGTTTAATGCAAAATGGTTGTTAAACCTCAAAAGACAAAATTTCAGCTAAAAATTGTGGAAAATATTCAGACATTAAGTATTTGGGCTAATAACCCATGGCGAAGATATTCAATATCTTTGATTACACTTTTAATCGGATACTTTTTTGGAAGTTCTCTTGGTATGGTAAGTGCCGTTGTGGAACTCATGGATCCTGTAGCCGCTTTTTTATCAGTAGTTTTTATTGAGTTTTTAATAGTTTTGAGAAGAAATTTTAGATTCGAAAGGAAAAAGAAATTTTTAGTAATTTTATTAGATTCTTTAAGATTGGGATTATTTTATGGTTTCTTTACTGAAAGTCTTAAGTTGCTATAAATTTACTTGTTGTGTTTCTGTAATAGATAAAGCAAAGCCATTCTTATAGGGATACCATTTGCAACTTGATTATTAATTAAGCAATTAGGATATCGATCTACCACTTTGCTGCTAATTTCAATATCTCTGTTAATGGGACCGGGATGTAGAATTGGGATCTCTTTATTATTTAAAGATAATTTCTCAGGGGTTAAGCCATAATCCAAACTATATGAATCAATGCTACTTAGTAAATTTTCCATCATTCTCTCTTTCTGGAGTCTTAAAACAATAATCGCATCTGCAATTTTTATTGATTCTTCCAATGATCTAGAAATTGTTATTGAACCTCTTGATTTAATAGGATCTTCTGTTTGATTTGGCGCGGGGGTTTTTAAAAAATTGATAAATTCATCAGATATTAATTTCTTAGGACCACATAAGATTATATCGGCGCCGAATGCACTCAAAGCCCAAAGATTTGACCTGGCAACTCTTGAATGATTAACGTCGCCAATTATTAAAATTTTTTTGGAATTTAAAACCTCTGGATTCAGAGTTTTTTGGGAAAAGAATTTTATCAATGTATAGATGTCAAGCAATCCTTGGCTGGGGTGACTGTGTAATCCATCTCCCGCATTAAGAACCGAAGTCTTGGCATTTATTGCATCAAGTTTTTTTGCGATCTCAAAGGTTATGTAACTTGATGAATGTCTTATAACTAATGTATCTGCCCCCATAGCAGAATAAGTTATAGCTGTATCAATTATTGTTTCGCCTTTTGTTAAAGAACTTGTGGATGGCGCAAACGTTTGGACATCAGCAGAAAGTCTTTTTGCTGCAAGCTCAAAACTATTTTTTGTTCTTGTACTAGCTTCAAAAAATAAAGAAGTTACTAAAGTCCCTTGTAAGGCAGGTATCTTTTTTGTTCCTGCATTCTTTAGTGCATCAAATCTATTAGCTAATTCAAATACTGACTCATAATCTTTAATTGAAAAATTAGCTAGTGTGTGGATATGTTTATGAGGCCAAATTTGCATTACTCTTAAAAAGATAAATGATTATTGAAATTTAGGTGTACTGTCACCTTTTAATCTTTTACTTACACTCTTACTATTTTTGAGATACCAACGCCATTTTATATTTTTTGCCTTTGATATGCCAATTCTCGTAGTTTGAATAAGATCTTTTTCTTCTAGAGTGGAGTCTCGTGGAGCAATCCATAAAGATTTGTTATTGAGAACTTCAAGTGAGTTAAATGAAATGTCGACACTGAATATTTTAGTTACTAGCCCAGGTCCAGAAGCTAATCTTTCATTCTTATTAGGGATAAAAACTGATCTTATCAAAACACCACTTGCAAAATTTTCTTTATCAGTAACTATGTTTAAACAATGATGAATGCCATAAGATTTGTAAATATAAAATGTGCCAGGTTTTCCAAATAATGATTTGTTAGATTCAGTCATTTTGCGGTAGCCATGACAGGCCTCTTCTTCCTGTGAATAAGCTTCAGTTTCAACAATAATCCCTTTAACTTGATCTATCTCATTATTTTTTTTTATGAGTTGACAGCCTATTAAATCTGGAGCAACAAGTTTAGAGTGCCTATAAAAAAAATTTTTTGGAAATAATTCTTCTTCTATTTTTCGATACCTATCTAATAACATGTTTAGCTGAGAAAAATAATTAAGGCTATTAATTGATATTGATTTTCAAAAAGATGTGATTATTTTTTTAAATTATTTGAAATTCAAAGAATATTTAAATAAGTTGTTATTAATAAACTATTATTTAATAAGTAGGATATTAAAGGTATGACAAAAATAACTAAAGAGGAAGTAAAAAAAGTTGCTCATTTAGCGAGATTAGAACTTAACGAAAATGAAATTAATAATCATGTAGAACAATTAGAAAAAATATTGGACTATATAAGGCAACTTGAAAAAATTGATACAAAAGATGTCCCCTGCACAACGAGAGCTATAGAGGTTATAAATGTATTTAGAAAAGACGAAAAGAAAAAATCTGACTGTAATGAAGAACTTTTAGATTTGGGGCCATCGAGAGAAAATAAATATTTTAAAGTACCAAAAATTATTAATGAGTAAAAAGTTAGTTGCTTCCAATAAACGTTTTGTTGACTATCTTTAACAAAAATTTTTTTATTTTAAAGCCTGGATATAAATTTATGATTCTTCTTATTTTCCCTCTCTTTTTGCTATGACTCCTTACACCTATTAATAAATCATAAATAAAGTTAAAAATATCTTCTTTACTTTCAAATATGCCAACCCTTTGAGGGGAACCTTTTTTATCCAATAGAGGCTTTGTTTTTTCATAAGCTATTTTGTATTCAAACCAAGGAATCGAAGGCCAAAGATGATGAATGAGATGGTAATTTTGTCCCATTATTAATAAATTCATAAATTTGCTAGGATAAACTCGAGAATTTATCCATTTATTTCTTGATCGAAATGGTCTATGTGGTAAATAATCAAAAAATATTCCTAAAGTGACTCCTACCATTAATGCTGGGCCGAACCATAAATTATAAATTAAATTCATAAAGTCAAATTTCAAACCTGCCAAGATAATTGTTATGAATATGGATCTTTCAATTCCCCATTGTAGTAATTCATTTCTTCGCCATAGTTTTCTTTGAAAGAAAAACACTTCATGATAAAAAAATCTTGGAGCAATTAGCCAAATTGGACCAAAAGTACTGACAATATGATCTGGATCATTTTTGGGGTGATTTACGTGAATATGATGTTGTAAATGAACTCTCGTAAAAACTGGGAAGCTAAATCCTAATAGAATAGCTGAGCCATGTCCCATTGCTTGATTGATCCAAGGAACTGGATGAGCAGCTTTGTGACAGGCATCATGAATAACAGTACCTTCAATATGTAAAGCTAAAAAAGCAGTGGCTACAAGTAAAGGTAAAGGCCACACACCTCTGTACCATTGCCATATGCTAAGAAAAGCGAGAAAATAACCGCCAAAAAATAAACCTAATGTTGGATTCCAAAAACTTGGCGGATCTACGTAATTTTTAATCTCTTTTTGCCAATTAAATGATTTTGAAGAATTAGTATTTTTCGTTGTATTTTTACTGGTTAAGTTTGAAATCGTTTCTTTTATTCTTTAAATAATATAACTAATATTTTTAGATGATTGCATGCTCAAACATAAAAAATTTCTTTTAGAAGATTTTTAATTTAATTTAATGTGTCAAATTAATCATCTTAAGAAAAAAAATTTTTAAAATAAACCTCTTTCAATTATTATTTTATTTGAGCGGTCGTGGCGGAATTGGTAGACGCGCGAGTTTTAGGTACTCGTATCTTCGGGTGTGGGAGTTCAAGTCTCCCCGACCGCACTTAAGGAAATTCTGATAGATAGTTTGTTTATTGATATCAACTCTTATAATTTAATTAACTAGTAAATTTAATGAATAGTTTGATATTTTATTTGGGAACTTTTTATATTTTAGTTGGGACCATTTTTCTTATTGTGCCTATAATTTACCTTGAACTCGGTAGACCAAAAGACTTAATAAAAGCTTTTTTGAATTTATTAATAGGTTTGATATTAATAATTAAAAATAAAACACTAGATGAATCATTTCTTGGAATTTCCCTTGTTTTAACATTACTAGTTACTTTTTATCTAGTAGAGCTTTTTTTATCTAGATGGTACCAATTGACAGATAACGAAAAGAAAAAATTAATTACCTTTTTGGAGTTTAAAAAGAATTTTTTGAAAATATTTGAATCTATGAATCTGGTATTTGATGATTTCACAAAACCTTCAAATTTTTTTAATTTTGGTAGCAATAAAAATACAACCCAAAAAAAGTGGGTAAGAAATGATAAAAATGATAATATGAAAGTCTGAAATTAAATAAATTGGTTATTTGAAACATCCCAAAAAAACTACAGTTCAATTAAGAAAGAATATAATAAATTAAATTTATTTAAATAATTCTTTTGATCACCAATATTTCTTATGCCGTCGTATGAAATCTCAAAATAGTAAAGAACAAAAATCAGACTTTTCTTATAAAGAAACTTTAAATTTATTAAAAACTGACTTCTCAATGCGCGCTAACTCAGTTGTAAGAGAACCTGAGATTCAGAATTTTTGGGCTAACAATGATATTGATTTCCAATTAGGTTCAAGCAATTCAGGCGAAATATTTACATTACATGATGGTCCTCCTTATGCAAATGGAGCTCTTCATATGGGTCATGCTCTTAATAAAGTTTTAAAAGACATAATAAATAAGTACAAAACCTTGAGAGGATTTAGGGTTCATTTCGTACCTGGTTGGGACTGTCATGGATTACCTATAGAATTAAAAGTTCTTCAGAATTTAAAATCTGATGAAAGAAAGAATCTTGACACTCTAAATTTAAGAAAAAAAGCAACAGATTATGCCCATATCCAAATTAATCATCAAAAGGAGGGTTTCAAAAGGTGGGGTATATGGGGAGATTGGAATAACCCTTACTTAACTTTAAAGAAAAGTTATGAATCTGCTCAGATTGGAGTATTTGGGAAAATGTTTCTAAATGGCTATATATATCGAGGTCTTAAACCTGTGCATTGGAGTCCAAGTTCAAGAACTGCTCTTGCAGAAGCAGAATTAGAATACCCTGATGAACATTATTCAAAAAGTATTTATGTTTCATTAAAAATCACTAAAATACCTGAGGAAATTGTATTAAATTTCATCCAAGAAAACCTTAATATCAAAAAAGATTTTTTTCAAAATAATTCTTTCATAACTATTTGGACCACCACTCCTTGGACCATACCTGCGAATGAAGCAGTTGCAGTAAATCCAAAAATAAAGTACGTTTTTGCTATCGATGAAGAGAAGAAAATTTACCTTTTTGCTAAGGATTTATCTTCTGAAATAAGTAAGAAATTTAATAAAGAATTCATGGTGCTTTTAGAGGTTAAAGGCTCCAAATTGGAAAATATTGAATATCAACATCCCTCTAAGAATAAAAATTGCAGAATTGTAATTGGAGGAGATTATATTACTACAGAATCAGGGACTGGAATGGTTCATACTGCACCTGGTCATGGAATTGATGATTTTAATGTGGGTCAAAAATATGATTTACCAATAACATGTGTAGTTGATGAAAAAGGTAACTTAAATGAATATTCTGATCAATTCCAAGGTTCTAATGTCCTAAAAGATGCAAATGATTTAATTATTGAACATTTAAAAGGAAATAATTTGCTTCTATTACAAGAAAATTATAAGCATAGATATCCGTATGATTGGAGAACCAAAAAACCAACTATTTTTAGGGCAACAGAACAATGGTTTGCGTCTGTAAATGGCTTCAGATCATCTGCATTAAAGGCGATCGAAGATGTTGAATGGATGCCGGAGACTGGAAAGAAAAGAATTTATTCTATGGTTGTTGGGAGAGGAGATTGGTGTATTTCTAGACAAAGGTCATGGGGAGTTCCTATTCCAGTTTTTTATAAAAAAAATGGTAACGACATTCTCCTTAACAAAGAGATAATTAATCATATTCAAGAACTTTTTAGTGAATATGGAGCAGATATTTGGTGGGATTGGGATGTTAAGAATCTTTTGCCAGAAAATTATGCAAAAGAATCTGATCTATGGAAAAAAGGAACAGATACAATGGATGTTTGGTTCGATTCAGGCTCTAGCTGGGCTGCAGTATGTGAACTAAGAAGCGAATTAAAGTATCCTGCAGATCTTTATTTAGAGGGCTCAGATCAACATCGAGGATGGTTTCAGTCATCCTTACTAACATCCGTTGCAGTCAATAATAAACCTCCATACAAGAAAGTTTTAACTCATGGTTTTGCACTTGATGAAAATGGGAGAAAAATGAGCAAATCTTTAGGAAATGTTGTGGATCCAAATATAATTATTAATGGAGGTAATAATAAAAAAACTGATCCTGCTTATGGTGCTGATGTTTTAAGGTTGTGGGTAAGCTCCGTAGATTATTCAGTAGATGTTCCAATTGGTTCAAATATACTCAAGCAACTTTCAGACGTTTATAGAAAAGTTCGTAATACTGCAAGATATCTTCTAGGTAATATTCATGATTATGATCCTAAAATTGATAGTTTTGAAATTGATCAATTGCCTCTTTTAGATCAATGGATGTTAGGCAGATTAGTTGAGGTTACAGATCAAATATCAAATGCTTATGAAAATTATGAATTTTCAAAATTTTTCCAAATTTTGCAAAGTTTTTGCGTTGTAGATCTATCAAATTTTTATTTGGATATTGCGAAGGATAGGTTATATGTAAGTTCTAAATCACAATTTAGGAGAAGATCTTGTCAGTTCGTAATGTCAAAAATTGTTGAAAATTTAGCCGTACTTATTTCTCCAGTGCTTTGTCACATGGCTGAAGATATTTGGCAAAATATACCATATTCAACTAAAGAAAAATCAGTCTTTCAAAGAGGATGGCCAATATTTCCGCAGTCATGGAAAAATCAAATACTTAATGAGCACATTGCAAATTTAAGAAATTTGAGAGTTGAAATTAATAAGGCTATAGAGGGATGTAGGAATAAACAAATAATTGGTGCAGCTTTGGAAACTGAAGTTAATTATTTACCTGAAGATAAAGCTTTAAAAGATTCACTTTTTTGGCTAAAGGAATTTGGTAATCAAGATGTAGATTTATTTAGAGATTGGCTTATCGTATCAAACTTTCAAGTGGTATCCGATTTGGTGGAGAATTCTCTGATTATTGATAACAATGCACTTGGTAAAATTCAAATAAATAAAGCTCAAGGTCAAAAATGTGATAGATGTTGGCATTATCAAAAAGAAACTTTTAACGGAATCCAAAATACAAAATTATGCAAAAGATGTTCAAATATTATTAATTTAGAATTTATTTAAACCCAATTTTTTTGATTCAAAAAGAAAACCGAGTTTTGATTTTCTCTTATAAAATTCTCTTCAGTTTCTGTTAACGGTGCTTTATAAAGTTTAAAGTTTGTAATTATATAAGAAAGTGTTATTACTTTTTTTTCTGTATCTATTTCAATTGGATGAGTCGTTGAACTACTGTAACCTTTGAAAATAAGTATTTCTAATTGTTCTTTTTGATTTTCTTTTAGAATGAATCCCTCTAGTTTAAGTATCTTATCAGGTATCTCGGAACTTATTTTTTCAAGACTATTTATTAAATCAATTTTTGCCATTTTCTGAGAAGCAAGAGTTTCTTCCATTTTTAGGTAATTTGATTATTAACCATTGAATGAGCCCTAAAATATATATTAATAATAGGAATAATCCTAAGAATTTTGATATCGGCTGGGTAAAGTTAGCTCCAAAGAAAAAATTAAATAGATTTTTTATAATAATATATAAATTTGAAGAAGGCTGAAGCCATATTGCACACGCATCCGAATTAATAAAAGAAAAGCAGTTGAAGTTTTGTATACTCTGAATAAAGAAATTAAGTGATATAAAAGTTATCGTCCATCTCCATATTTTTGTCGTTGTGGTAAGGGAGTAAGAAAAATCATATTCTCTTAATTCATCATTAATATCGTTCCAAAACCAAACTGAAAATGTCATTAATAATGTTGAAATATTTGTCATCACAAGAGCATAATTATACTTTCCTATTAAAAGTAGAAGGCTTATAAAAAATAAAAGGGATACTTTCCAATAAATTGATAGAAGTTTAATAACTGCTTTATTTCTTTTTTTAATTGACCAAAAGGATAGTGTAACAGGAATTCCAATAAGGAAAATTATTGAAAGTTGAAAGGATAGCCAAATAGAAAGTTGATTAAAAACGTTCAAAACTTTTTCTTTTTAAATACATAATAATTAAACATCAAACTGTTACTTTTGAACTTACTATTGTCATAGTTATGAATATTATGCATTCTTATATTATTGACTAGAAATAAATTAATAATTGTATGAGACAGCATGTTAATCCTCTTAGTAGCAATTTCAATCAAATTGAGAGAATACCTTCTTTGATAGAGATGTTTGGTGATTCCAAATTGAATCTTCATTTGGATATAGGTTGTGCTGCTGGTGAGTTTCTGTTCGATTTAGCTTTAGTTAATACAAGTTGGAATTATTTGGGAATTGAAATCCGTGAGAGATTAGTCAAAAATGCTAAATTAAAAGTTGTTGAAAGAGAAATCAAAAATCTTTATTTTATATTTGGCAATGCTAGTAATATCTTGAATGATGTCCAAAGTAAATTTATTTTCAAAAATATAAAAAGTATTTCTTTTAATTTTCCTGATCCATGGTTTAAAAAGAGGCATTATAAAAGACGTGTAATTCAGCCAGAATTTATTAAATTTCTCGCAAATTCATTGCAAAAAGGGGCTCTAATTTTTATAAAAACAGATGTAAAGGATTTATTCGATTATATGGATTACACTATCTCAAGAAATTTTTATTTTAAAACAATAGATAAAACAGATTTTAATTATTCCGAAAGTTTTAATCCATATGAAGTTAAAACTAATCGGGAAAAGTATGTGATTAATAATCAATTAAATATTTTTGAAAGGATTTATATAAAAATTTGATTCATTCTTAATTTATTATTTTATTAATTTCTGACAAAATTTTGATTGTTATTTCGCTTGATAAAGAATGAACTTTCTCATGGCTTTTGGCTTCAACTAGAACTCTCATTACGGGTTCTGTGCCGCTAGGTCTTATATAAACTCTACAATTATCCGAATAAATTGCCTGAAAATTTTCTATAGTTTGATCAATTAAGATTTTGGTTTTTGGATTTAATTTATTAATATTAAAATCTAAATTGATGTTGGTTAGTTTTTGAGGAAAAGGCTTGAAACTACTTTTAAGCCAATCATTTAAATTAATATTTTTCTTTTTACAATATTTAGAAATTTGAAGTGCAGTTAATATTCCATCTCCGGAAAAGTTGTTAATTTTAGAAAGTATATGACCTGACTGCTCACCCCCTAATACAGCTTTTTTTTTCTTAATTGCGTCATGCACATATTTATCTCCAACATCAGTTCTATGTAAAATTCCTCCAATATTATTCCAGGCTTTTTCAAAACCTAAGTTTGCCATTTGAGTTGATATTAGTAAATTATTTGTGAGATTTTTTTGTTCCATAAGTTCTCTACCCCAAAGAAAAAGAATGTGATCTCCATCTAAAACATTGCCTTTTGAATCTATTCCAATTACTCTATCGGCATCCCCATCGAAGCTAAAACCCATATCTGCAGGACTTTCTCTTAATGCTTTTTTTAATGATTCGAGGTTAGTAGAACCACAATTCATATTAATTTTTAACCCATTTTTAGAGTTATTGATAACTTTCACATCAGCACCAAGAGACTGAAAAATTTTTTTTGCACAAGTTGTCGCTGATCCATAGCATGTGTCTAAAATTATTTTCAACCCGTTTAGATTTTCTCCACCCATTGTTTGGATTAGGCTTTTAATGTAAACATCAAGAAGATCTTTATCTGTGTTTATTGGGATCACTTTTCTGGGGATTGATATATGTAGATTTGACTCTTCAATTAATTTTTGAATTTTATTTTCAAAATACTTTGAAATTTTTTGACCATCATTATCAAAAATTTTTATGCCATTATATTCTGGCGGATTATGACTTGCAGATATCATGATCCCACCACTAAGACTCTCTTGTTTAATTAAAAAGGGTATTGCTGGGGTAGGGCAGATGCCAATATTTATAAACTTTCTTCCACTTTCTTTTAGACCACTTGTTATGGCCTGAAGCAGAATTTCTCCACTAATTCTTGTGTCTCTTCCAATTAATATTGGATTTTTCTCTTCTAAAGACGAACCTAGAGCATATCCTACTTTGTAAGCTAGAGAATAAGTTATCTCTTCATTAAATCTTCCTCTTATTCCATCAGTTCCAAAGATTGATTGCATAATTAGAATTTAGGAATCAAAGAAATTTTTGATAATTATTCATTTCTTATTTTATCAGTTGATTAAAAGCTTATAGATTTCAATTCTCTATATTTGTTTAACTTATTTAAAATGTTTTTAGTTATAAATGCCTTAATAGTGCAATCTGAAAGTCGAGAGCCAATTTTAAAGAAAAATTCAAAAACAATACTTATTTTGTTTATAGCTATTGTAATTATTTCATTGCTCTTGTTTAGAAATCTCTTTTTTAAATCAACTTATCTTCTAAAGAGTTTTGGAGAATTATCTGTTGATCCTGAAATAGCTTTTACAAATAAAAAACCTACATTCCTTGAATTTTATGCTGAGTGGTGTGAAGTTTGCAAAGAAATGGCTCCAAAAGTCTCTGCTTTTAAAGATGAATACGAAAAAGATATTAATTTTGTTTTTTTAAATGTTGATAATCAAAAATGGGGTAATTACATCAGTAAATTTTCTGTAAACGGGATTCCTCAAATTAATCTTTTTGATAAAAAAGGTAATCTAGTTTATACATTTATTGGAAAACAAGATGAAATAAAAATAAGAGAATCTATTAAGAATTTAGAAAAAAAAGACAAACCCTATGATGGAATTATTAATGGAAAGTTTTCAATAATTCAAGAAAATAAAAATAATGCTTTAAGTCCTCGTAGTCATGGATAGTTTTACCATTCTAAAGATTTTGACACAATCGGAAAACTTTGTTTAAAAATAGATTTGCAATCTTGGGCGATAGACTTGTGTTCTTTTTGGGTACCGTGTGCCGATCTTAAATGAATATAATGGATCCATGATCTGCATGATCCAGACATATAGATTCTTGTTGGAGTTGCTAATGGTAAAACAAATCTCGCAGATTCTTTAGCTACTCCTTCAGCAAGTAAATCTTCATATAATTTAGAAGCGGCTTGGAAATGCAAACCAATTTTTTCGTTGAATCTTTTTTTTAACTCATCAGGGAGATCAGGAATTGAATTTTGCCTATTTTTAAAATCTTGGCGCCTCAATTCTGGTAAGGGGATATTACCCAATTGAGAACTATCTGCATATCTCTGTGAAAATTCCTGGAAAGTAAATGATCTATGTCTTAAAATTTGGGCAGCGATTCCTCTGTTTGTTTCTATTTGTAAGGTCATAAATGACTGTTCAAAAACACTCCAATGTTCATTTTTAATACAATAACTCAATAATTTTGAATAGTCCTCATTTTCCTGATTTTTTGGATTACTAACTCTTGCAATGTAAGCCATTGTTTTTTCTGCATCGGGAGTTAGAGAAATAAGTTCAACCTTGCTCATTTTAGATCTTTGCTAGAGTAACTTTTTCTGGTTGGTTTTGATATTTACCTTTTCTATCTTCATAGGTTGTAGAGCATGGATCACCTTCAAAAAAGAGTAGTTGGCAAATACCCTCTTCAGCATAAATTCTGCAATCTGCACCTGAACTATTACTAAACTCTAAAGTTAGATGACCTTCCCACCCTGCTTCTGCGGGAGTTGTATTAACAATAATTCCTAATCGTGCATAAGTACTTTTGCCAATACAGATTACAGTTATATTTTCTGGTACTCTCATCTTTTCTAAAGCCACTCCTAAACCATAGGAGTGAGCGGGAAGAATAAAAAAGTCTCCATCTTTATCATGGTGAAGAACAGTTTTTTCTAAATTATTAGGGTTAAATTTTTTGGGATTCATCACAGTCCCAGGAATATGTCTGAAAATTAGGAATTCTTTTGATGAAAGTCTTAAATCATAGCCATAAGAGGAACATCCGTAACTCAAAACTGGCCTTTGTTGATTGTCAGGTTCAAGATGCCTTATCAAATTTGATTGAAAGGGTTTTATCATTCCTTCTGAGGCTTTTTGATTTATCCAGAGATCATTTTTTAACATTGTTTTATGAGCGAAGTTCGGTAATTTGGTTGGCCATTAATAATAAATCTTTAGGTATATCTGTACCAGTAAGGATTACATCTCCTGATATAAATCGGTTTTCAAGTGTTGAAATCAAATCATCTTTATCGACAATTTTCTTTTCAATAGCTAGAAAAATTTCATCGAGTATGATTTGATCATTTTCTCCAGACTGAAGTTCTTTTTTACAAAAATTCCATAATTCAATAGTAGATTCATGAATAGATTTTTTTAAATTTTTATTATCTTCAATTGCTTCAGAATTATATTGATCAAAGGAATGTGATGATCTTACCCAGGTTAAATTACCGCATAGCTTTATTGCATTATCGACTCCTTGCTTGACCCCTCCTTTCATAAATTGTATTAATAGCACTTTCCTGCCAAGAGCAGCATTTCTCAGAGAGTCTCTTATGATAGATGGGTAGCTTCCTCGAAATGAAGATTGATAGATTTGAATTTGTCCGTTTTGTTTAAATCTTTTTAAGTTATTTTTGTTAGCAGTATTTATATTTACAACATCAAGATTACTCTTGGTATAAGTATGAGATGAACTAATTACCATTATTTAGATTCTTTCTACATGCAGTATAATTAGAATCTATTAACACTGCATATAGTGTAATTTTACTTAAAAAAGGGTTAAGAAAGTTGAAGCTGACTGAATATCGCAAATGATAAACTAATAAGAATTGAAAATTGTTACTGTTGATACAAGATATTTCATGGTGGCTCCTTAAATTTTTTAATAGTTAAGATATCTATGATACCTGCTTCACGAGGATTCAACCGCTTTAGTTCGCCACAGTCCGGACAAAGTAAAATTAACTCTGTTGGAGAACGTTTTCCAATCAATAGAACTTTAATGGAAGTTATTAAAGGTCTTGATGGTGCAAGCACAGAAATGGTTGAGCGATCTAAAACAATATTTTTTCCTGGGGATCCTGCTGAAAGGGTATATCTTATAAGACGAGGCGCAGTAAGACTGTCAAGAGTTTATGAGTCAGGAGAAGAAATAACTGTTGCACTTCTAAGAGAAAATAGTCTCTTTGGCGTTTTATCTCTTCTAACAGGTCATAGGTCTGATCGTTTTTATCATGCCATAGCATTCACAAGAGTTGAAATGATAACCGCACCTGCAAATTCTGTTTTAAGAGCTATCGAGGAAGATGCATCAGTCGGACTATTACTTTTACAGGGTCTCTCAAGTAGGATACTCCAAACTGAAACAATGATAGAAACTCTTACACATAGGGATATGTCTTCTCGTTTGGTAAGTTTTCTAATGGTTCTTTGTAGGGACTTTGGAGTTGCAGGAGAAAAAGGTATTACAATAGATCTAAGGCTTTCTCACCAGGCGATTGCTGAAGCTATTGGTTCTACAAGAGTAACAATTACGAGATTATTAGGAGATTTAAAGGATTCAGGGCTTCTTAATATTGAGAGAAAAAAGATCACAGTGTTCGATCCAATTGCTCTTGCAAAAAGATTTAATTGATTCATCATAAATTATGATGTACTGAGTGTATGCAAAAGTGTGGCTTGGATTTTAATTGTTTTTTTAATATTACTAGGGGGATTAATTGCACCATTTGGGGATATTCTTGGAACGAAGATTGGTAAAGCAAGATTTAGTATCCTAAAATTAAGGCCGAAAAAAACAGCAACTATAATAACGATAATTACTGGTGGGTTTATTAGTTCAATATCAATAGGGTTATTGATTTTAGTTAGTGAAGAATTCAGACAAAGGCTTTTTGTTGATATTCCTTTTTTGCAAAAAACTTTAGATGATAGTAAAAAGGCTTTGGTCCCTTTACAGGAAGAACGAAAGAAACTTGAAGGTAAAATTATTCAAAAAGAAAAGGAGTTAAATCTATTAAAAAATAATATTAAAGAATTTAGGAGAGGAAATATTGTTATTAAAAGAGGACAAACTTTATTTATTGCTGAGATTAATTCTAGCTCAAATATAAAACTAGATTTAACAAAAATTTTTAATGAGGCTGATAAGTTTGTTAGAAAAATTGTTATCCCAAATAATGAAGAAGCAAAAAATATTCTCTTGTGGAGACCTAGCGATATTTCAAAAATTGAGGAAATAGCTGCTAGAGGTGGTAAAAAGATTTTATTAATCAAATCAGCAACAAATGTTTTAAAAGGGGATAATTATGTTTTTGTATCTCCGGATTTATTAGAGAATAAATTAATAGTCAAAAAAGGAGATATTATTACGAGTTCAATTCTGGGAGAAGGTGATTTAAATCTTAAATCAATAAATTTGAAAATTAAATCTTTGCTTAGAGAAACAAGGGATGAAATTAAGTCACAAGGTTCACTAGTAAGTGAAATTAATACAAATGGAAATTTTGTAAAAAAAATTAGAGACTTTCTTCAAGAAAATAAAAATATCAAATTCAAGTTAGAAGTAGTATCTTTGAGAGATAGTAAAACTGCAGAACCCATCGTTGTTGAAATAAATATTTTAAAAATTGCATCTTAAATGCCTAGATTAATAACTATTGATCCCGGAAAAAGCAAGTGTGGCTTAGTCTTAGCTGAAATAAGCGAAAAAAAAGTTTATGAAGCAATCATTGTTAAAAGTGAATTAATTGAGAATTATGTCAGAAATTTAATTGCCGCTGAAGACATATCAAAAATTATTATTGGCAATGGTACCACCAGTAGAGATATCAGGGAAAAGTTGCATTTTTTTAAAAAAGAAATAATAACTTTTGAGGAAAAAAATACTACCTATAGGGCTAAAGCAAGATATTTCGAACTTTTTCCAATTAGTGGTCTGAAGTTTTTAATACCTAGAGAGTTTTTTATTCTTAATAAAAACCTTGATGCGATATCAGCTCTGATAATTTTAGAAGATTATTGCAAAATTAAGTTTACTTTGAATCACAATATAGATTTTAAAACTTGGCTGAAATAGTGAATTTATATTCATTACCTGCTTCTAATTCATAATCTTTTTTTAATAAAAATCTCAATAAGGCATCTTCAATTAATGCTCTTCCCAAAGGTGGATTAACCGTCAATAAACCTTGATGAAAGGACCATGTAAAAGTCCATTTAAATTGACTAGCTTCCACAACCCCCTGAATTTGCTTTTTTGAGAAGGAATATTCCTTAACACTTACATTTGCAATCGTTTCAGGTTTTGAACGCATATCTTAAGATTGGTCTTTGTCAAAAGAATTTAATTCATTAATTAAATACTCTTCTTTTTTAGTATTTAGTTGTTCGAGAGATTCTATTACTCTCTTATACACTTTATCTAATATAGATTTTTCTTCTAGAGAAATATTTCCTAATACATGAGAAATGGTATTGAAATTATTTTTTCCCTTAATTAAAGGTGGTGATCCAATACCGATTCTTATTCTCTTAAAGTTTTGTGTCTGTAATTGTTCAATGATGCTTTTAAGCCCGTTATGTCCCCCTGAGCTTCCTTTTCTTCTAAATCTTATTTTCCCAAGGGGAAGATCTTTATCATCGACTATTATGAAAATCTGATCTAAATTGATTTTGTACCATTCTACTATTGCTCGGACAGCATCACCACTGTTATTCATAAACGTATTTGGTAAAAATAATCTGAAAATAGAATCATTGATTTGAAATTCTGAGCAGGAACTTTTAAGCTTATCTTTGAATAAAAAATTTGAATTATATTTTTTGGAGAGATTTTCAAGTAGTAAAAAACCTATATTGTGTCTACTATTTGAGTATTTTTTACCTGGGTTTCCTAATCCAATTATAAATATTTCTTTCATAGTTTATTTCTCAATTTCATTTCATTGAGAATATTAAATATATAAGCAAACTATAACCTAATAAATTAAAACAAAAGGTTTTAAAAAAAAGATTATTTAGTAATTTAAATTATTTAAGATGAGTTCTTGATAGGGTTTTTGAAATCTAATTTCCGTTCCAATCTACTGAGAATCCCTGTAATAAAAGTGATTGGTTATAAATTTGTAGGAGAATAACTAAAAAAACCAAAAGTAAGAGGCCAATTACCGTCATGACAGGAACTGCTCCCCAACCAGGTACGACTTTTCCTTGACCTGAATTGCCAATTGCTTTTAAAAGACTTCCTAAGGCTGTTTTTTGACCCATTTGAATTCACAAAATCGAATATTATTTCGCTATTGTATAAGAACTTATACATAAATTGTTTACAAACTTAGCAAAATTGATGCAAACTTTATCATCTGCTCCAGATCCTGCAGTTTCCATAGCAGTAACAATTCTGGCATTACTTCTAGCATTAACAGGTTTTGGTCTTTGGACTGCATTTGGACCTAAAGCCGCAAAGCTTACGGATCCTTGGGATGATCATGACGATTAATCTCCCTTAAAGTATTTCAAAATTTTCCAAAAATACAAAAAGTAAACATTTAACCATAGTTTAATTATAAATTTAATAGGATATAAACCTGTCAGCACTAGTAATTCCATGCTCGCCTTAAAAATTTCTGTTTACACTATTGTTTTTTTCTTTGTTGGAATATTTCTTTTCGGATTTTTAGCAAGTGACCCAACAAGAACACCAAACAGAAAAGACCTAGAAAGTCCTCAAGATTAATCTCTTAAATAAAAATTTAAAATTGATTTCTGGAATTCCAAAAAAAATAATATTTTTCTCTTTTCTATTTATTAATTTCATACAGCCTTCAAAATCAGCTGAATTCGCTAAAATTAATAAAAGCGTCAACAATCAAACTACCAAATTGATTAGCTCGAAAATTCTCAATGAAGAGAATTTGCCAAGATCTGCAATTATTTCTAATAATATTACTTCGCTTGTAAATTTATTTCATAAAAATCTTGATTCATTTTCAGTGGCTAAAGCCGAAACGCAACAAGAGGTAATAATTCAATCTGATAAACAGTCAGAAATAAATGATGTTATTTATGCAGAGGGAAATGTATCCGTTGCTTATGGAGGTAAACTCCTTAAGGCAGATACTTTGATTTACGATAAGTTAAATAAAAAAATTAGTGCTAAAGGAAATATATCTTTGGTATTAGGAGATCAATTCTTCAAAGTTGAACAACTAGAATACAGTTTTATAAGTGAAAAAGGGTATTTATTAGATGTTGAGGGATCTATCAATACCAATAAATTGATGGATGACTTATCGTCAAATTTCAGTTTATTAGATTCTGAAAAATTGGATATTTTAATTGACATCAAAAAAGAGGAAGTTATAAATACTCCAAGCAAGGTTGAAAATTGGTTATTTTTCACAGATAAAATATCTATAGATGGCCAAAAATGGAAAAGCAAAAAGGTTGTATTTAGTAATGATTTACTTGAGTCTAAACAAGCTAAATTAGTAATTAATTTATTAGAAGTTTATCCTCGTAATGAAAAATTAAGATTTAAGTCTGCAATAAATTACTTAATATTTGAAGAGAAAATTTCAATACCTTTTTGGTTAGGTGATAGAGCTTTTGATTTTAATAATTCTCAAATCGATAACAGATGGAATATTGGATATGAAAATTTAGATAAGGATGGTTATTTTATTGGTAGGAAATCTGATTCTGTAAAAATATCTGATAATTTTGTTCTTGATTTAGAGCCGCAATTTCTAATTCAGAGGGCATTAAAAGGTTATACAAAAAGTTTTGTAAATAAGGGAGAATCAATCACTTCAGATAGGATGAAGAGAAATTCAAGTTTTGAAGATTATTTTGCTCTAAATTCCCAGATAAAAGGCACAATTAAAAATTGGGATTTAGAAATTAAAAAGAATTTAAATTCTTTTGATTTGAATAAGTTTTCAGATGCATTTAGATTTAAAACTGAATTGAGTAAAGAAATTGATTTATTAGATTCAACATGGGAAAAAAGTTTTTATGGAATTTATAGAGAGAGGGTCTGGAATGGTTCATTGGGTGAAGCAGAAATTTACTCAGGTTATGGTTCAAAATTGCTTAGGGAAAATACTTGGATTGTTGATGGAATTAAAAAGACAGAATTTTTATCATTAGGTTTGGCCAACTTAACAGCAGAGGCTTTAAATACTAAAAAATTGGTAACTAACCTGAAAGGTAATTTGTTTTATTCTCTTGATCAGAAATTTCCAATTAGTATTGTATATCCTAAAAAAAAATCTATTGATATTTCATATAAGTACATTCCTGAACCAATCACAAAAGGCCTAAGCCTTAATACAAAATTGGAAGCATCATATTCTTTCTATGAAAATGGAGATCATCAAGAATATCTAGGGTTTGGTATAGGCCCAGAATTAATATTTGGTAACTTTAAGAATAAAACTTTTGACTATACTCGTATAAGTATTTTACCTTTCTATAAATTAGATAGTGGAGAAAGTGTTTTTAAGTTTGATCATAATTATGAGGACTTCACTTTAGATATTTCCTTTGATCAGCAATTATATGGACCAATCATTCTCAAAAGTTTAGGTGTTTTGAACTTAACAAACGATTCAAATGATTATGGTGAATTTATAGATTCTAAAATTTCTTTAAATTGGAAAAAAAGATCTTACGAAGTTGGTATTTTTTATCAACCTCATAATCAAGAAGGAGGAATTTCTTTTAGTCTCTATGGATTTAAATAGCTAAAGCAAATTAGTATTAAATTTTATATAAGGTAATTGGTTAAATTTATTTTCTATTAAATTTTCATTCTCAAGTAGTGCACAAGTAGCATCCCATTCTCCTGACAAAAACATTTTTCTTGAGCTTTTCTTAATCTCAAGATTGAAATTTAAATCTTTTGATTTTGCCAATGATTTGTTCAGATCAATTTCTAAAAATAAAAATTGATTACCGCAATATTTTTGTATTTCTTCTATGGATTTTTTAGGTAGCGTAAAACAGGGAATTCCTATAGCAACACAGTTACTGTAAAAAATATCGGCGAAACTTTCTCCTATTATTGCTCTTATGCCCCATCTCATAAGGGCTTGGGGAGCATGTTCTCTGCTGGAGCCACACCCAAAATTGCTGTTAACAATCAGTATCGTGGCGTTTTTGTTTTCCTCTAGATCGAAAGGATGCCTTCCCTTTAAATTTTCTCGGTCGTCCTCAAAAACAGATTCACCCAATGAATCAAAGTTAACACACTTCAAGAAACGCGCTGGAATTATTCGATCTGTATCAATGTCATTACCAATCAAGGAGATACATTGTCCGTTTATTTTTGTAATTTTTCCAATTGGTTGGGTAAACTCGGATTTCATTGATTAATAAATTCTCGCACGTCACTAACTTTTCCATTAATTGCAGCAGCAGCTACCATTGCTGGACTCATGAGAAGTGTTCTACCGCTGGGAGATCCCTGCCTACCTTTGAAATTTCTATTACTAGAACTGGCACTAACTTGATTACCTATTAACTTATCTGAATTCATTGCTAAACACATTGAGCAGCCTGGTTCTCTCCATTGAAATCCAGAATCTTTAAATATCTGATCAAGACCTTCTTGTTTGGCTTCATTGGCAACTTTTTCTGAACCAGGCACTACAAATGCTTTTACATTCTTAGATACTTTTTTGTCTTTTAATACTTTGGCTGCAATTCTTAAGTCACTGATTCGCCCATTTGTGCAACTGCCTATGAAACAAACTTCTACTGGAACATCTTTTATTGATTGTCCTGGCTTGAAACTCATATATTCATAAGCCTCTTCAGCAACTAATTTGTCATTTTGGGACAATTCATCTAAAAGAGGAATTTGTTGATTAATGCCTACACTTTGGCCCGGAGTAATCCCCCAAGTAACAGTTGGTTCTATTTTAGAAGCATCTATTTTAATTAAATCATCATAAATTGAATCTTCATCACTTTTTAATGATTTCCACCATGTGAGTGCTGGTTCCCAATGCTCATTTTTTGGTGCGCATAATTTATTTTTAATGTAACTAAACGTTTTTTCATCAGGGTTTATGTAGCCGCATCTTGCTCCTCCTTCAATAGACATATTGCATATAGTCATTCTTTCTTCCATTGATAATGCATTGATCGCAGGCCCTGCGAACTCATATGCAAAACCCACCCCAGCCTTGACTCCGAGTTTATTAATAATATGAAGTACTAGATCCTTAGCATAAACCCCATTAGAAAGTTGATTTTCACACCATATTTGCCTTACCTTTAACCTGTTCATGGCTATGGTTTGGGTAGCAAGAACATCTCTTACTTGGCTTGTACCTATGCCAAAAGCAATTGACCCAAAAGCTCCATGAGTTGATGTATGTGAATCTCCACAAGCGATTGTCATTCCTGGCTGAGTTAGTCCTAATTCTGGGGCTACCACATGAACTATTCCTTGATTACCACTACCAATATTAAAAAATCTTATTTTATGTTCTGAGCAATTATTCTCAAGTGTTTCAATCATTTGTTCAGCAAGATTATCTTTGAAAGGCCTGCTCTGATTATCTGTTGGCACAATATGATCAACAGTAGCAACAGTTCTCTCAGCGAATTTTACTTTTAAATTTTTTTCCTTTAAAGCGCCAAATGCTTGAGGACTCGTCACTTCATGGATAAGATGAAGTCCAATAAATATTTGATCAGATCCTCCAGGAAGACTTGAGACTTTATGTAAATCCCAAACTTTATCAAATAGGGTACCTTGACTCAATTTGTAAAAATAGTTACTTACTATTCGATAATAGGATTAATCTGAGGCTGTTCAAACATACATTTACACTTAGTGTTTGAATTTCAATTCTGTTTCGGGTTGAGTTAAATATTTTTTTTATATTAGTTATATGATTATTCGGTCCTGAAATAGAGATATAGACAAGTCCAACTGGTTTTTCTGAACTGCCTCCATTAGGACCAGCTATTCCACTAATTGCTATTGCCCAATCTGCTCCTAATTTCTCTTTTACATTAATTGCCATTGCCTCACAAACTTCTTCAGAAACGGCTCCATATTTTGTAAGCTTTTCTTCAGAAATATTTAATAATGAATTTTTTAGCTCATTACTATAGGAAACAATACTACCTTTAAAAACTTGAGATGAACCTGATATTGATGTTAGAGATGAAGATAGAAGACCTCCTGTGCAGGATTCAGCAAAAACAATAGTTTGGTTCCTCTTAGTTAACTCTTTTATTAAAACGCTTGGCAAAGTATCATTATCCTCTCCAAAAATAAACTTTGAAAAATCTTTTTTTAATTTTTCTTTTATAGGCTTAATTATATTTTTTGCTTCTAGGTCATTCTTTGCTCGTGCGGTGATCCTGATTTTAACCTCTCCTAAGTTTGCATATGGAGCAACAGTTGGGTTTTTAAGATTTAGTAGATCATTAATTTTTTCTGCAACGCTAGATTCTCCAATTCCTGCAAATTTAAGAGTACTTGAAAAAAAGGAATAACTATCTGAAAATTTGGTTTTAATGAAATCATCCGCAGTCTCTTCCCACATATTTTTCATTTCACTAGGTACTCCGGGGAAAGTAAGAATAGTAAATCCTTTTATTGGTTCCCATATCATTCCTGGAGCAGTGCCCTTAGGGTTATTAATTATTTGAGCATTTTTTGGGAAGAAACATTGTTTCCTTAAGCTAGAAGAATTGTCTTTGAGCTTTGAGTTTGGAAGTTTTTGTTTAATTTCATCCCATAAGTGAGGTCTTTCAAAAAGAGATACATTAAAAGATTTGGCTATTGCTTCAGTAGTTAAGTCATCTGGGGTGGGTCCCAATCCACCCGTTGTAATTAGAAGATTACTTCTTTTAGATATTTCTTGAATTACTTTTATAATTCGATCACAATTATCACCTACAGTTGATTGCCTAAAGTGATTTAAGCCTAATAGCGACAACCGTTCAGAAATCCATTGAGCATTTGTGTTTAAGATATTTCCTAAAAGCAGCTCTGTTCCAATAGAAAGAATTTCAACTCCCTTGGAATTAGGACTCATTTAATTGATGCTTCAAGTTTGCCTTCATAAAGAGGAAAACGATTACATAAGGTTAATACTCTTTCTTTACATTGACTTCCAATTAGTGAATCGTTTGGGTTAAGTAATCTATCAGCAATAATTTCGCCAACTTCAGCAAAAGCATTCTCATTAAAGCCTCTAGTAGTTAAAGCAGCAGTACCCAACCTTAACCCGCTGGTTACAAAAGGTGATTCGGGGTCAAATGGAACAGTATTTTTATTTGCAGTTATATTCACTTCACTTACGAGCAAGTCAGCAATTTTACCAGTCATATTGATACTTCTTAAATCGAGTAAAACAATATGATTATCAGTGCCTCCACTAACGATATTAATACCTCTATTTATTAAAGTTGAAGCTAGAACTTTGGCATTTTTTATTACTTGTTGGGAATAATTAACAAAATCTGGCTGTAAGGCTTCTCCAAATGCAACTGCTTTGGCTGCAATAATGTGTTCTAGGGGCCCCCCCTGAGTCCCTGGGAAAACAGATTTATCAAATTTCTTTCCAAATTCTGCATCTTTACACAAGATAAGACCTCCTCTAGGCCCTCTTAATGTTTTATGAGTAGTTGTAGTTACTACATCACAATAAGGAATTGGATTGGGGTGGAGTTTACTAGCTACAAGACCTGCGATGTGTGCAATATCAGCCATTAAGAATGCACCAACTTCATCTGCAATTTTTCTAAATGATTCAAAATCGATTGTTCTTGGATAAGCTGAATATCCGCATATGATCAATTTTGGTTTTGTCTCAAGTGCTATCTCTCTTATTTCATTAAAATTTAATTCACTAGTTTCTTTGTTTACACCATAGTGAACTGCATTAAACCACTTACCACTCATATTTACTGGAGATCCATGAGTTAGGTGGCCACCATGAGATAAATCCATCCCCAGGATTGTGTCGCCAGGTTTAAGTAAACTTAGGAAAACAGCAGCATTTGCCTGAGCTCCACTATGAGGTTGAACATTTGCCCAATTTGCATTAAATAATTTTTTCGCTCTTTGAATAGCTAATTCTTCAATTTCATCAACAAATTCACATCCCCCGTAATATCTTTTTTGAGGTAATCCTTCTGCGTATTTATTTGTAAGGACTGATCCTTGAGCCTGCATGACGGCAATTGATGCGAAATTTTCGCTTGCGATTAACTCAAGATGACTTTCCTGTCTATTTTTTTCAGAGTTAATAAAATTGGATATTACTGGATCACTATCTTTAAGATTTTGAAGGATATTCATTGAATTTGATAACTAATAACTACAATATAAACGAAATTTTTTAGAAAAATATAAAAAGAATATTTCATAATTTTTAAACGCGCCTGGAGAGATTCGAACTCCCGACACCCTGATCCGTAGTCAGGTGCTCTAATCCACTGAGCTACAGGCGCATAATTATGTAATATCTCTGTTTCAGGGTCTCTTAGTCAACTAGATTTCAGGTAAAATGTCTAATGTTAACAATCTAATTATAAATATGCCTATAAAGTGGTATGGAAATGGTGATTTAGAAGATCCCATCTATAAACATTTTTCTCGAATAGTAAATTTTGTTATTCACTGCATGATATTTACTGCGATAGTAAGCGGCACTTGGCTCTTAAAAGAAATTAAATATGAAATCGCTTTTTTTAATAATTTTGCAATTTTATGGTCAATTCTTTTAGCCTCCCATTTACTATTTGTGATTATAAACAAACCTAAAGATACTTCAAAAAAATCAATTTAATTAATTTTTTATTTATGGACTCTCAGATACGAATAAGTGATCTAGAAAATATTATTTCAGAAAAGGTTTTTATAAAAATAGAGAAGTGGAATTTATATCTTGGAGATGCTGGCTTAGCTAGAAATCTTGCTATTGAATGTATCAGCAATAAAGATCAAGGCCCATTTGAGGCTGCGAAAATAAGTTTGAAATCAATAAATGTAAAAGTAGGGGACGGTGTTAACAGTATTCCACTGATCAATTTAATAACTAACTCACAAATTCTAGAATTAGAGGAGATTTTGGAAAGTTATTTTGAAAACTAAATCTCTTTTTCATAAACTTTAAATCTATTTACTTTCAGGCATTTTGTAAGAAAAAAATAGATTACAAAAAAAGTTAGAGATCCAAATATTAATAATAAAAATTCTCCCAGATTTGAATTTGGGTTATTCGTAGTTTTGAGAATAGTTAAACAAAATGTGCTATCTATAAAGGCTGCTAATGACATAAGGCTTATTTTCCTCAATAAATCCAAGTTAGGTAAATGGATATTTTCATTTCGCAGATTAAAAGAAAGCAAAATAGAAACTATAAAGTTTACTATTACGGAAGATAAAATTATTCCTACAACTCCGAAATTATATGGAGAAAGATTCCCAAAATTCTTAATTGGGGCACCAATTAAAAACCAATCAAAAAAAATGTTAAGTATTATCCCTGCAAATGAAGACTTAAAAGGAAAGTTTGTTTTCTCTATTGAATAATAGGTTCTTACTAATAAATCTCTATAAAGATAAAAAGGTATGCCAACTGCATAAGCAATTAATATATTTTTTACTTTTAAAGCCGCTGAATAATCAAAAGATCCTCTTTGAAAAATTAATTGTACGATTTGATTATTGAATGTTATGAAAAATCCTGTTAAAAAAATAGCTGTCAAGAAACAGTACTCAATACCAGATATCAATTTTTTTTGGAGACCTCTATCGTCTTTATCGCTTCTCAATTTAGAGAATTTTGGAAGTAATGGCAAAATCAAAGAGTTAGATAATATGCCTAAAGGGGCTTGTATAAGAAAGTTTCCGTAAGCTAGTCCAGATGCTGCTCCTTTAAAACTTGAAGCAAAAAACATATCGATAAAAACATTAATTTGACTTAGACCTGATGAGATAGATGCTGGAATAATTAGTTTAAAAATCCTCCTCTCTTCATCTTTAAATAAATTGAAGGTTGGCCCTAGTCTCAAGAAACCAGTTTTATTTAATTCCGAAATTTGAACAACAAACTGTATTAAAGTTCCCGTCAAAGTTGCAAAAGCTAGTAAACCCGTGTAAGCAAAGAAACGAGAAGATGTATTTTCATGGTTGAAAATCCAACTAAATAAAATAAAAAAAATAGTAGTTACGCTTGTTATCGCTGGACTTATACTTGATAAAAAGAATTTTCTTTGGGAATTTAAGGCGCCAAAGCTTAAACCTATGAAGCCTGATAAAGGGATACAAGGTGTAAGTATTTGTAATTGGTAAGAAGCAATAGATTTTGCTTCCGAACTTAAATTGGGGGCTAATAATTCAATTAAAAAACTGGAATTCAAGTAAATCAATATAGCCAAAATGAATAATATTATTGAAAGTTTTATACTTACTTGAGTTAAAACGATTCCCCCGTTCTTTTTGTTAAGCGGAGTTAAAACTGCGACGACTGCGTTATGTAAGGGACCATTAATTCCTCCAATGATTATTAGCAAAAAACCAGGAATTATATAGGCATAATTAAATGCGTCGTATGTTATGCCGACCCCAAAAGCAGCAGCTATGAATATTTGTCTTATACATCCAGCTAATTTACTTAGACTAGTACCAATTGAAATTGAAAAAACATTATTTTTCAAAAATGAATGCATTTGGATTTGTCTAAATTTTTCAAAAGTCTAAGTTTCAATTATATTTGATTTTTAATTAACGACATATTTATGAATGATCGGATAATTGAATTTGATCCATTAATTGAAGGGGTTTTAATAAAGAGGTACAAAAGGTTTCTTGCAGATATTAAATTAGAGTCTGGAGAGGTAGTAACTGCTCATTGTGCTAATACAGGCCCAATGAAGGGACTGTTGAGTGAAGGAGCAAAAGTAAGAATAAGTGTTTCCCCTTCTCCAAAAAGAAAATTACCCTTTACTTGGGAACAGATATGTATTTTTGATGCAAAAAATGAGGAGGTTTGGGTGGGTATCAATACTCTATTTGCAAATAAGTTGATCAAAAAGGTTATTGAGAAAAATCTGCTAAATAAAATAATAGGCGAAATAGAGACGATTAAAGCTGAAGTTCCGTATGGAAAAGATAAAAAAAGCAGAATCGACTTTTTTTTAACTCCAAAATCTTCAAATCCTGATAAACGTAACATTTACATAGAGATTAAAAATACGACTTGGATTAAAGAAAATGTAGCTCTATTCCCAGATACAGTAACGAAAAGAGGTCAAAAACACCTTATTGAATTAAAGGAATTAATTCCTGAAAGTAAAAGCGTTTTGATACCTTGCATAACCAGAAAAGATGCAGAATTTTTTACTACAGGAGATGAGGCAGATCCCTTATATGGCAAGCTTTTTAGAGAATCGTCTCGTGCTGGCATGATTACCATCCCTTGTTCGTTTGTATTTCATAAAGATCACGTAACATGGAATGGAATTAAACCTTTAAAATAATCAAAAAACTGGATAATCTGAAATTCTAAAAAAATAATTTTCAAATTTAACAAATAATTTTTTATGGTGCAACTATAAAATTGGTATAAACAACTACTAGACACTGATAAGTTTTTTGAATAAATTTAAATTTGAAAGGAAACAGCACAAACTGTTTTTTTGCAGATCTAATTTTTTTTTATGACCACTGCTTTGCAAACGCCTCAAAGGCGCTCTAGGTCCAAATTACAAGATGCAAGTCTTGTTAATGGACCTTTGCTCCTTTTGAGGAGTATTCGAGGATTTAGTTCAAACCGCTCTATGTTGTGGCTTGCAACTGTTCCCCTAGCTTTGTTTGGTTTAGGTATTTTTAATCTTTCAGCTCATGCAGCTGATTTACCTGAGTTGAATGCAGCTTTTCTTGCTAACAATTTATGGCTTTTGATCGCTACTATTTTGGTGATCTTCATGAACGCTGGTTTCGCTATGGTTGAGGCAGGTATGTGTCGTTCTAAGAACGCAGTAAACATCCTTGCTAAAAACCTCTTTGTATTTGCTCTAGCTGTAACTTCTTATTGGTTTATCGGCTATTCATTAATGTACGGAGGAAGTGTTGCTGACGGATGGCTTTATTTTGGAGGCTTATTTTTTGATCCAACAGTTACCGCTGATATGGTTACTGATGCTGGATTAGTCCCAACTGTTGATTTCTTGTTCCAGTCTGCATTTGCAGGAACTGCGGCAACTATCGTTTCTGGTCTTGTTGCTGAAAGAGTTAAATTTGGAGAATTTGTTGTTTTTGCTGTTGTATTAACTGCATTTATATATCCAATTGCTGGTAGCTGGAAATGGAATGGTGGTTGGCTTGATTCTTTAGGTTTTGTTGACTTCGCTGGTTCTTCAATTGTTCACTCAGTTGGAGCATGGGCGGGTCTTGTAGGAGCTATGCTTCTTGGACCAAGAATTGGCAAATACTCTGATGGGAAACCCCAAGCTATGCCAGGACACAATATGGCTATAGCTACTCTAGGTGCATTAGTTCTATGGATAGGTTGGTATGGATTTAACCCCGGTTCTCAACTTGCTATGGATCAATGGGTTCCATATGTTGCTGTAACAACTACTTTGGCAGCAGCAGCTGGAGCTATTGGTGCTACTATTGTTTCAACATTAACTTCTGGTAAGCCTGATCTTACAATGATAATTAACGGAATCCTTGCTGGTTTGGTTAGTATCACTGCTGGTTGTGGTGATATGACTCTTGCTGGAGCCTGGTTCGCAGGACTAGTAGGGGGAATTATAGTTGTATTTTCTGTTGCAGCACTTGATGCCGCTGAGATAGATGATCCTGTAGGTGCATTCTCTGTTCACGGAGTTTGTGGTGTATGGGGTACTGTAGTCATCGGTCTTTGGGGTACAGCTGTACAAGGTGATGGAGCAGGTATGGGATTGTTCAATGGTGGAGGTATTACCCTTCTCCTAGTCCAAGCTCTTGGTGCCGCAGCTTATGCTATTTGGACACTAGTTACTTGCTGGATTGCCTGGTCTGTAATTGGAGGATTATTCGGTGGAATCCGAGTATCTGAAGAGGAAGAGACTCAAGGCTTAGATATAGGAGAGCATGGAATGGAAGCATATCCAGACTTTGCATCTGCTAAGTAATCTAACTTAAAATCGATTTAAGAAACCTGACTTATGTCAGGTTTCTTTTTTTTACGAAAAATTATTTAAAACGTTGTAATATAGGAAGATGGACACTCAAGCTTTTAGAAGATCCCTTCATCATTCTGATAGATACAATAGAAGGGGCTTCGATTCTCCAACAAAAAGAGCTCAAGCGTTAGAAGAAGCTTACCAAAGTGATTTGATAAGTTCTATTAGGGATAATGATTTTACTTACACTAAAGGCAGACTAAATATTAAGTTGGCCCACGCCTTCGGTTTCTGTTGGGGAGTTGAAAGAGCTGTTGCAATGGCCTATGAAACTAGAAGACATTACCCAAATGAGAATATCTGGATAACAAACGAAATAATTCATAATCCCTCTGTTAATGATCATTTAAGAAAAATGAATGTAAAATTCATCTCAGCTAAAAATGGAATAAAAGATTTTTCTTCTGTTTCTAATGGAGATGTTGTTATACTCCCTGCTTTCGGAGCTACTGTTCAAGAAATGAAACTCTTGCATGAGAAAGGTTGTCATATCATTGATACAACTTGTCCATGGGTTTCTAAGGTTTGGCATACGGTTGAAAAACATAAAAAACATGTTTTCACATCTATTATTCACGGAAAATTTAAACATGAAGAGACTCTCGCTACAAGTTCATTCGCAGGTAAATATTTAGTTGTACTTGATCTAGAAGAAGCGAACTACGTTTCTGAATATATTCTGGGGAGAGGTAATAGAAATGAGTTTATGAACAAATTTGCTAAAGCTTGTTCTAATGGATTTGATCCTGATAAAGATCTTGATAGAGTGGGAGTTGCAAATCAGACAACTATGCTTAAGAGCGAGACGGAGGAAATTGGAAAAGTTTTTGAAAAGACGATGTTAAAGAAATTTGGACCAGAAAATTTAAATAGTCACTTTTTAGCTTTTAATACTATTTGTGATGCAACTGAAGAAAGGCAAGATGCAATGTTCTCTTTGGTTGATGAAGACCTTGATATTTTAGTGGTTATTGGAGGCTTTAATTCCTCTAATACTACTCACCTACAAGAAATAGCGATTAACAAAAATATTTCCTCTTTTCATATCGATACGCCAGAGAGGATATCAGTTAAAGAAAACTCAATATTTCATAAACCACTAGGATCAGAATTAGAACTTAAAAATAATTTTCTACCTAGTGGAAAAATTAATGTTGGAATTACCTCAGGTGCATCCACTCCTGATAAAGTTGTTGCAGATGTTATTGAAAAGTTAATTGATATTGCTTCCTGAATTTGTTATTCATTTCTAAATTTGCTTATTTTTTTTAATTTATTAGTTAGATAATTCCAAAAAATCTACTTTATTAACTAGAATAATGAAAAAATAATGAAGTATGGAAGACAAAGCACCAACTAATCAAGTTCAAACTGCAAGTATGAACAGAGCTAAAGCGCCCCAAAAAGTTGAAGTTGTAGTTGCCAATTCATCTTCAGGGTCAGAAGTAAATATTCTTGGAGAACTATCGATTTTTGTTTTAAGAATAGGTTTTTGTGCTTTGATGATTCATCATGGCCTAGAAAAACTTCAGGATCCTCAGGGTTTTGCAGAGTTTGTAGTTGGTAAGTATTTCCCATTTTTGCCTGGTGATCCTGTTATTTGGACTTTTGGAGCAGCAATTACTCAACTGGTATGCCCAGTGGGATTGGCTTTAGGGATTTTTGCGAGGCTTTCTTCTCTTGGTCTATTCTCCACCATGGCATTTGCAGTTTATTTTCATCTCCTTGATACTGGATTAGAAGGTTTTCCTCTGGCAGTAGTTGAAGGTCATAATTATGCTTTCGAATTGTCTTTTATGTATGGAGCTATTTCTCTATACTTTCTATGTGCAGGTCCAGGCAGGTTATCTTTATTCAGAAAAACTAATAAAATTACATATTATCCAAAATCAACATAATTTAATGCAAAAAGTGCCTTTTTTGCGTAAATATCATGGAGATTCCTTTTAAATTACACATATCAATACTTTCTTGGTCTCTTAGACTTCCTCCAGGTTGAATAATAGCTTTTATTCCATATTTATTTGCTAGTTCGACAGTATCTGCAAATGGGAAAAAACCATCGCTTGCCAAGACAGCATCAGAACAAAATCTTCCAGCTGCTTCTAATGCAATTTTTGCTGCTCCAACTCTATTCATTTGTCCAGCTCCAATACCTATAGTTTTTTGGTTTTTCGCAATAACAATCGCATTAGATTTCACGTGTTTACAAATTTTCCATGCAAAATTTAAATCTAAGTTAATTTGATTACTCGGTTGTTTATTAGTTACTGAAAACCAATTTTCAGTTTTTTCTTCACTATCGTCAGTATCTTGAACTAGTAATCCTCCCATTATTGATTTAGTAGAATTTTGATTTTTTTTTGGAAGTTGATCTTTTGAAAACTTTAAAATTCTTAAATTCTTTTTAACTTTTAAAATTTCTAAAGCTTCCTCATCAAAAGATGGAGCGACGACACACTCTAAGAAAATATCTTTGAGGTGAATTGCGGTCTCACTATCAACATTTGAATTGAAAGCAACTATTCCTCCAAATGCACTAACAGAGTCGCATTCCAAAGCATTCAAAAATGCTTTGGAAGCTGAATTACTTATAGAGGCACCACAAGGATTATTGTGTTTTAAAATAACAGAAGCAAACATGTCGGTCGTAAGTTCATCTTTTTCTGTGTAGCCAAATTCTAAAACTGTTGAAAGTGCCGACTCTAGATCTAATAAATTGTTATAACTTAAGTCTTTCCCTTGTAATTGTTCTGCTGAGTTCCATCCAATGTTACTTAATCCATACCAGAAAGCTTTTTGATGTGGATTCTCCCCATATCTTAAAGTTTTGATCAGTGGATAAGATTCAATATATTTTGAAGATTGAAAATCTCTTTCTTTTCTTATCCAATTAGATATTGCTGTGTCATAGTCTGCGGTATGTTGAAAAGCTTCAAGGGCTAATTTTGCTTTATATGAATCTTTCAATTCACCTTTTTTACTTTCCTCAAGAAAATTTTGATACTGACTAGGATCTACTAAAACGGAAACATCTTTATGATTTTTAGCTGCAGAACGAATCATAGATGGCCCTCCGATATCGATATTTTCAATAGCTTCTTCCCATTTAGCTCCCTGATCTACAGTTTTTTTAAAAGGATATAAATTTACAATTACTAAGTCAATTAACTCAAGATTGTTAGCTTCTATATCTTTTTTATGTTCCTCATCAGTTCTTTTAGCTAATATCCCTCCATGTATTTTTGGGTGTAAAGTTTTAACTCTTCCTCCAAGAATTTCTGGAGAATTAGTAAAATCAGCAACTTTAATAACTGGAATTTTTGCCTCTATAAGATGTTTGGCAGTTCCTCCACTTGATAGAATTTTGTAATCAAATTGCTCTACCAATTCCTTACAAAACGGGATTATATTTTTTTTATCAGAGACACTTACTAAAGCTAATGGAGACATTATGGGAAAGTTTACTTACTTAAGAATATAAACATGAAATATGCTATCAATCATGAATTTGTCTCGATTAGCTCTCAAACTGCAACTCATAGAATTATTTTGATGCATGGTTGGGGAGCTGATTCAGATGACCTTTTAACAGTTGGAAGGGAGATGACTGAAAAAATAAATCTTGATTTTGAGGTAATTTCTTTGAGGGCGCCTGGATTACACCCAAGCGGTCAGGGAAGACAGTGGTATGGATTATACCCACATGATTGGAATGGAGCTGAGGTTGAAGTAAATAAACTTTTAGTTACATTAAAAAAATTTGATACTGATCAGATTCCATTAAGAAAAACAATTTTATTGGGTTTTTCTCAGGGGGCCGCAATGGCAATTGATGCGGGATTTAAGTTAAATTTTGGATTAATTATTGCTTGTAGTGGTTATCCTCACCCTAACTGGGACCCGAGAGAAAAATTCTCTCCATTGATTATTAGTCATGGTTTACTTGATGAAGTTGTGCCTATAGATGCTTCTAGGACTATTTATGAAAAGGTAAAGAGTAAGTCTTCTGAATTTTGTGAATTATTAGAATTCAATGGATTTCATCAAATTGATCCAAATTTAATTAATTTTATAAGTTCAAATATGAGTAATATTTTTTAAACAAAAGCATATTCATATTCTTCAATCTCTTCCCAATCATCTGCAGTAAGTTCTAGGCCTTCAAATATTTTTTCTTCACCAATTCCTTCAACTACAACTTTTAGTGATGGAAATAGAAAATGATTTTCTTCAGCATATTGGGCGCTGAATAACCCTTTTTCACCCCAAAAAAATCTATCGGTGGTGTGTTCATTTCTTCTGACATTGAAAACTGAAGGGGCAGAGAGACCATTTTCAGCTATGAATCTTCTTGCTGCTGTAACTGGTTTATGTTTACCAGTTTCGATATGATAAATAGGTACATGTGCCATTACTCTTTGGCCAGCCAATCTTCTTCTGCTGATTCTTTTTCTTTTTTTTGACATTGATTGGTACTCCTGAAATTATTAATGAGATTAGTCTTATTTATTTTTACTAATCTTATCTATGTGATTTTAAATTCACTTCAAATTACATAGAGGACCCATCAACCCCTGATGTAGCTTAAAATATGATTAAATATTCATATTTAAGGCTGGCTAAAGTCAGACCTCTTTATATATCTTAATACTTTTTTCATATTTTACAAGCCCTTTTTCAAGTTTTTTTTTTAAAAAAAATTTCTCAAAATTTCATTAATTATGAATCTTTCAAAAAAATTTGAAGAACTAATTTTGAAGCAGCTAGAAAGTTTTGGTTGCTCAATGGGCGTGACTAATTTAGTTATGTATCTTGCTTCAGCTAAGCAAGGATCTAAAGCATCTTTTGAAATGATTGGTCAATGGCCCCAAATTGATAGGGTACTTACTTCAATAGAAGATGATCCTTCACTAAAGGTTTCATCTCCTAATAGAAGATGGTACCCGCTACAGGAAAATGATATTCTACTTGGTGTGCTTAGGGTAGAAACTGATTTAAAAGGGGGTAATTGGCCAGTATCTCTAGATTCTAGATTAAAAGCGCTTTCAATATCTTTAGCTAAATGCGTCTCTATCGAATTAGAACGTCAAAATAAAAATGACGAAGTGAATTATTTAAAAAATCAGGTTAATGTCATAATTCATCAATTAAGGAATCCATTAGCTGCTATTAGGACATATGCAAAATTATTAATAAAAAGACTTGGTTCAGATGATGATTCTATTGAAATAATCGAACGCATGATAATAGAGCAAAAACAAATTAATCAATATATGGATTCTTTTGCGAAATTAAATTCACCTATTCAACTTCCTCTGGAAATTGGAGAGGAAAGATTATTATTACCACCAAATTTAGATAATAAAAAGGTAATAACTGTTCAGAGTTTATTGAGGCCAATATTAGAAAGGGGTAAAGCTAATGCTGACTTAGAGAATAGACATTGGACTGAACCTTCTCTTTGGCCAGATTGGACTATTTCGCCATTAAAGGCAAAATATGCTGTAATTGCAGAAATTGTGGCCAATTTATTAGAAAATGCGTTTAAATATGCCCAAAAAGATGCTGAAATTGGACTCGCAATTACGAGTAATGGACTTTGTATATTTGATGATGGTAAAAAAATAACTAAAAATGAAAACGAGAAAATTTTTGAAAAAGGTTTTAGAGGATCTGCCGCTAAAAAGAAGGACGGTACTGGTGTGGGACTTTTTTTGGCGAGAAAATTAGCAAAACAAATTGGCGGAGATTTGAGATTGCTGGAAAATAATTCGATTGATAATACTGAGAAATCAAAAAATCTTAAGAAGAAAAATATTTTCTATTTAGAACTACCTATAAGAGAATTGCATGCATAAACAACATTGCAGTTTCAACTAGTACAACGCTTGCACCGCAGGCATCTCCATTGAACCCTCCAATTTTATTACCCAGTATGTTTGGGATAGAATAGCTTAGAAAAATACCAATCAAAATAAGAATTAAAAATTTAATTAATATTCCTTTGGATGTAATTGAAATAAATTGGTATGCAATGAAAATTAAAAGAAAAATAATGGAGATCAAAGATTCTTTTTTAAATCCATTCCAAAACTTTTTGTGACTAATAGATTTTTTCTTATAATTCATATATTTAAACTTTTCTATAAAAAATAAATTTGAAAATCTTCCCCAAAATAAGCTTATAGGTAAAACAAAAATTATTAGGGTTTGAATTTTCAGAATGCAAGCAATTTGAATTAAAGTTATAAAAACTAAAGCTTGAACACCAAAGGAGCCAACTTTACTGTCTTTCATGGCTTTTAAACGTCTCTTTTTACCTGCAAAAATACCATCGAAAGTATCCATTAAACCATCGAGGTGGAGACCTCCAGTAATTAAATATCCCGAAGCTAAACAAATTAATGCAGATGCATAAATTGACCAAGAGTTCTTTATTAAAAAAAGAAAAATATAACTCTGTATCGTTCCAATAAAAAAACCTAAAGGAGGTGCAAATTGTGCAATATTTTTAAATTCGGGATTAATTAAAGGTATCTTCGGAAATGTCGTATAGAAAATCCAAGCACCTGCCAAATTTTTTATTAAATATTTTTTGATGAGTAAAAATAGATTCAAAATTAAATAATAGGGTAGATTAATAAAAAAGGATTAAAAAATTTTATAAATTATCGTGTTTGAATTTGAAATTACGTCGAATTGCAGTAATACAGAGGCAAGAACTGGTATATTTTATACACCAAATGGTGAGGTTAATACACCAAAATTTATGCCTGTGGGTACTTTAGCAACGGTTAAAGGAATTTCATCTAAGCAGTTAACCTCTACAGGATCAGAAATGATTCTCTCAAATACCTTTCATCTTCATTTACAACCTGGAGAAAAATTAGTTAAAGAATCTGGCGGAATACATAAGTTCATGAATTGGCCTAAGCCTATCCTTACTGATTCTGGAGGATATCAAGTTTTTAGTTTGGCTAAATTAAACAATATTTCTGATAAAGGTGTTGAATTTAAAAACCCAAGAGATGGTAGTCATGTATTTTTATCACCTGAAAAAGTAATACAGATTCAAATGGATCTTGGATCGGATGTTGCGATGGCTTTTGATCATTGTCCTCCGCATACAGCCAACGAAAATGATGTGGAGGACTCTTTAAAAAGAACTCATTCATGGTTGCAAAAATGTGTTGAGACTCATCAGAAATCTAATCAAGCATTATTCGGTATAGTGCAAGGTGGTAAGTATCCGAGATTGAGAGAATATAGCGCAAAATATACAAGTTCTTTTGACCTGCCTGGAATAGCAGTGGGAGGTGTAAGTGTTGGTGAGGCAGTCGAAGAAATTCATAATGTAATTAATTACGTCCCGCAATTCTTACCAAAAAATAAACCTAGATATTTAATGGGAATTGGCTCCTTAAAGGAAATTTCTCTAGCTGTTGCTAACGGATTCGATATATTTGACTGTGTTTTGCCTACAAGACTAGGAAGACATGGCACTGCATTTTTTAATGATGAAAGATTGAATTTGCGAAATGCTCGATTTAAAAATGACTTTTCTCCGATTGACAAAACTTGTAAATGCGAGACCTGTAAATCCTATTCTCGAGCATATTTGCATCATCTAATTAGAAATGACGAAATATTAGGCCTAACCCTCATAAGTTTGCATAATATTGCTCACTTAATAAGATTTACTAATGCAATTTCTACTTCAATTAGAGATAATTGTTTTACAAATGATTTCGCTCCGTGGAAAACATCCTCTATTGCTCACCATACGTGGTAACGTCTTATCATAATTAATTAATTTATCAAAAAGGTGCTCATTCTATTTAATACATTCGCTGAATTGCCCGAGGCTTACAAGGCCTTTGCTCCAACTGTTGATGTTCTTCCACTTATCCCTTTATTTTTCTTTTTGTTGGTGTTTGTTTGGCAAGCTGCAGTTGGATTTAAATAAAATTCTTTTAATTTCGATTGTTAGTATTAGACAGGATTTTCAAGTAAAATTGCATCTCCAGAATTTTCTACAGCACTCTCTATAAAATCAGCAATTTTTAATGCTCTTGAGGCTTGCTCGCCATCTACCTCAGGTATTTCTTTGCCCTGAACACATTTAAGAAAATGCTCCAGTTCTGCATAAAGAGGTTCAATGGATGTTGTACTAACTTCTTCGACATATCCATCATTTCTATAAACTAATTCTCCATGCTCTGCTGTGTATGATTCATTCGACTTTCGATGGATTTGTAAAGAGTGATTTAGGAAATCAGTTTCTACAAGGCCATTTTGGCAGTGAGCACTTAGATTTCTAATTTTTTTATGACTCATTTTGCTTGCAGTTAGGCTCGCAATAACATTATTTTTAAAAACTAAAGTAGCGTTGACATAATCTATTAATCCTTCGCTATTTCTTCCTCCAACTGCTGCTAATTTTTGTATTTTTGAGTTTACAAGCTCCAAAATAAGATCAATGTCATGAATCATTAAATCCATTACTACAGAAACATCATTTGCTCTGTCTGCATGAGGACTGTGCCTCCTTGCTTCTAAAACAACAATTTCTTCATTATTTACTATTTTATTTAATTCTCTAAAAGCAGGATTAAATCTTTCAATATGCCCAACTTGTAGTAAACAGTTACTTGCATTTGCGGCCTCTATTAAAGATTTTGCTTCCAGCTCGTTAGCTGCAATTGGTTTTTCAATGAGAACGTTAGCACCTCCCTTGAGACAATCTAGCCCTACCTTGTGATGAAGAAGTGTTGGGACAGCAATACAGATAGCATCAACTTTTGGAATTAAGTCCTTATAATTTTCGAACCATTCACATTGAAATTGGTCAATAGCTAATTTGCCTCTATCTTCATTTGGATCTGCGACTCCAATGAGATTTGCATCTTTGAGTAAACTTAGTACTCGAGCATGATGCCATCCCATATTCCCAATACCTATGACTCCAACCTTTACGGGTGATGAGGTTGGTCGCATAATTTCAAATCCATATATTTATTATTATTATCCTCTATTGGGAGTCACATTTAGCTTTTGGGAAGGATTATTTTAACACGATCAATTTTTGGACCTGACATAGAAATAACTTCAAATTTAATTTTATTAAAATCTAAAACGTCGCCAATCTTTGGAACCATTTGAAATTTTTCTAACATAAATCCAGCAAGGGTATAATAATCAGTTCCCTCTGGAATAGAACATCCTAACTTTTTATTGATTTCAATAATTTCTGATTTTCCAGCTATTGACCATTTTTTTGAGAAATTATCTAACATTCTCATGTCTGAATAAATTCTATTATTGAGCATTTCCTCTCCAACTATTTCTCCATTTAGATCAGCTGCAGTTATAAGCCCTTCTGTTCCACCATGTTCATCAACTACTAGTAGGAAAGGATTGTAGTCTCTTACTATTGGAAATATTTCTGCTAGTGAACATGTCTCTATTATTTTTGTTACTGGTAAAAGGAATGGCTCTAATAATGTATCGGCTTCCATTTCACCTTTTGATATTGGCTTAGCTAGATATCTCAAATCTAATACACCTAAAACATCATCTAAAGACTCACCAATCACAAAGAAGCGCGCATGTCGAGTTTTATCTACTTGTTTCATAAGTTCTGAAAAGGTTATATTTTTTGGCAAAGTTACCATCTCAGACCTTGGAATCATTACTTCTTTAACCTGTGTATCTTTAAGAGCAAAAACTCCTTCAAGAATATTCTTCTCATCTGGCTTTAAACCTGTTACGTTATCTGTTTCTATAAGAGTTTCTAATTCTCCAGCAGATAAACCAGAATTTAAAGAATCCCATTTGTTATTTAAATTGAACAAGCCTAAACAGGCGCTAGCAAAGAATTCTATTGTTTTCACTATAGGATTCATACCTTTTCTCACGGCATCAAATATTGTTGTTAACCTTAATGCAGCAGATTCTGGATTGTTAATTACTAAAGCTTTTGGAATTAGTCCAGAAACAAGGGTAACAACTAAAACAACAAATAAAAATAATAGAAGATCATAAAATCTGTTTGATAAAATATTGCTTTTCCAATAATCATTAGCAAGGTTATTGCTTAGCCATCCAATTGCAATTAATGAAATTGTTACTCCAAATTGAGAAGCAATTAATGAAGATCTAAAGCGTTTTTGAATTTTTAAAATTGAAAATGCTCCTTTCTTTTTTTCTTCTATTAACCTTAAAACTTTACTTGGCCTTATTAATAAAAAAGAGAGTTCACTCGCTGCGAAAAAAGCTGGTAAAAATAAAAGAAATAAAAGTAGAGTTATTTTCATTCAATGACAAATGAGTAATGGGGGTGGCGAGGATCGAACTCGCCTTAGCCAAATTATGAGTTTGGTGCATTCACCAGATTGCTACACCCCCAAGGGAGTTTATGTAATACTAATTACATTGAATTTCAATATACAATATAAAAATAATATTTCAAAAAACACCTCATTTGGAAGTTTTTGTGAGATTTCTTTTTTTTCTTCTAATCTTTAAATATAAATTTAACTTTTACTAATGGGCAAATTTTCTGAAAAGTATGATTTAAATAAAGCAAAATTGTTAAAACAGTTAATTGAAAAATCTTATAAGAAAGGAAACTTCACTTTATCTTCAGGAAAAAAAAGTAGTCATTACTTGAACTGTAAACCGGTATCATTAAACGGCGAAGGCTTAAACTTAATAAGTGATTTGTTTTTAGATTTAAAGGATTCAAGGTCAAAAGCTGTAGCAGGATTGACATTAGGTGCAGATCCTCTTGTAAGTGGATTAATCGTTAAAGCAGCTTTGCATGGCTTAGACCTTGATGGTTTAATAATTCGGAAAGAAATCAAAACATACGGTACCAGAGCTGGAATAGAGGGCCCTACACTAGAAGAAGGAACTCTGGTAACTGTTTTAGAGGATGTTGTTACAACTGCTGGTTCAGTGATAAAAGCTATAAAAAAGTTACGCGAAAATAATTATGTTGTTGAGGAAGTCTTGTCTATAGTTGATAGGCAAGAAGGGGGATTAGAAGCCCTTGAAAATGAAGATGTTAAATTAAAGAGTCTTTTTAAAATAAAAGACTTTTTATAATTATTTCAAAATGCAAGATAAAAAAAAAAAGTTTTGGCTTGAAAAATTTGATTGTTTTTCTATTACTGGAAAAGATGCCAGAAAATTTTTGAATGGAATAACAACTGGTAATATTCTTAATTCAGAAAATAAAGTTGTCAAAACTTGTTGGTTAACTCCAAATGGAGTTCTAAGGTCAATAATTGAAATTATTTTTTTAGAAAGAAACTTAGAAGTAATTATCTTGGCAGGAAACACTAATGAAATAATTGATTACTTTAATCAAATTATTTTTCCAGCGGATGAAGTACTTCTAAGTGAACCTTTTTCAATAAATAGAATTCAGGAAATTGATGAATGTAGTTCGTGGAGAAATTACCAGCCAATTTTCTTCAAAACAGAAGATAAAGAATTTGAAATATATAAAAATAAACTAAATTTACTAAATCCCAATGACTTAAAACTTTGGAAGATTCATCAGGCAATACCCTCATTAGAGATGGAAATAAATGGAAAAAATAATCCTCTTGAGCTTGGATTACAAGATCTTATAGATTTTAATAAAGGTTGTTATTTAGGACAAGAAACAATGTCAAAAATAAAAAATGTTTCTTCTTTAAAACAGGAAATAAGAATTTGGAAGTCATTTGAATCTAATTTCAATTTAGATGTTGAAGATAAAAATTTATATCTAAATTCTGCCAAGGATATTTCTGTAGGCAAAATCACTAGTTTTTTTAAATCAGATTCTCAAATAAAAGGTTTAGCAATGATAAAAAGAAAATATTTAGAGGAAGAAAGTTATTTTTTTTCAGAAATTTTTGGAAAAATTATTATTAATAAATCTGTAGGATCAATTTTTCTTTAATTGATTTTTTATTAAATATTCTGCAATTTGTAGAGTAGCAAAACAATCATCTTTGTTATATTGGATAATTTTTTTTAAAAATATTTCGTTTTCTGTAATTTGATATTGAATCCACCAATAAAGGGCTTTCGAGCCACTTACATTTTTCTGCATCCATTCAAATCCAAGCCAATTAGAAATAGTTTTTAAGCCATAGTTTTTTAGTGGTAATATCCAAGACTTTCTCATTAAGGTATGTAAGTCAATAAATCTGGAGGAAAGTGAATCAATTTCTTCAAAACTAAAATTTAGTTCTTTAGCAATATTAATTATTGATATTTTTTCAGTTTCTCCGTAATGCAAAACTGGCCATTCCTTGTGTGAAAAAAGTATTTCAATAATTTGCCTGAAAGATTCTTCTTTATTCTTTTTAAGATTTAAGATTGGTTCATAAATAAGATCTTCTTTTTTTATAGATAAATTATTTACTTTTAAAAATCCATATAAAAAATCATGCTTTTCATCTGGATTTGACTCAATATCAAATATATAAAATCCCGAACATATTTTTTCTAATAAATCTTCCATATTAATTTTATTAGAAATAAAATATGGTTCTCCAGAGATATATGATTGTGCTTGCTTTACAAATATGGATGCTTTTTCATACTTCTGATCTTTGAATTTAGATAATTTCTCTCCAAGTTGTTTTTCGCTATACGAAGCTAATGTTTGGGTATTAGTTATTCCGTTTGCTTTGAGTAACGAGGCCGTTTTGGACCCTATTCCATCTATGTCTGTTAGATATCCATTTTCTTTTGCTTCTTTGTCACAAAATTTTTGCCAAGAACAAATAGTACATTTTTTTCTATCTTGAGTTATTTCTGGTATGGATCCCTCCAAGCATTCATTTAAATTTAATAAAACATTTAAAACTTTTTTTCTTAATTTTTTATTTAAATAAATTTCTTCAACTTTAACTTTTTTATCAAAAGTTGAAATTACTAATCCTTTCTCAATTTTAGATTCTTGAAAAGATTCCAACACCATAGAACAAAAAGCTAAGTCGAATAAATGTTCTTTAGTTGTTTTGTGGCCTAACTTATAAACAGCAGGTAAATATTTATAGTTTCCCCATTTACTTTTACCTTTAGTCTTTACAAGTAATTGTGGACTTATCTCTGCGTTTATATTTTGGAAAAGATTCCCTTTTATTTTTAATCCAATTACCCCTTTATAACCATTTTCACAGGCTTTTAATCCTGTATATATTTCACCATTACAAAATTTAGAGAAAATATGAAACTGATTAATTTTATCTATAGCTTTATGGGGAGACCAAACTTCATAAAATTTTTTACCCTTAAAATCAAGCCATGCTTTTCTTTTGCATCTTGTAAAACTTTTTAAATGAAGAGAATTCAAATTATTTTTAAGGGGCTGTTTTAAAATTGACTCATATAAATTAGTATAGATAATTAAAAGAAATTAAGGAAATTTGAAATTTGAAAGCTGATAAATTAGATAAGATAAAATTTGGTACTGACGGTTGGAGAGGAATTATTGGTTTTGACTTTAACCTGTCCAATCTTTCAAGAGTTGTTGTCGCTGCATGTCAGGAGTTGCATTATCAATACTATAAAGAAGTTAATTCAAAGAAAATTATTATTGGATATGATCGTAGGTTTATGGCTTGTGAATTCGCCAAGCAAATAGTGCCTTTTGTAAGAGGATGTGGCTTCGAACCGATCTTATCAAATAGCTTTGTTACTACACCCTCTTGCAGTTTCTATGCCAAAGAAGTCGGTTGTCTTGGTGCGTTAGTAATTACAGCAAGTCATAATCCATATAATTGGCTAGGCCTGAAAATAAAGAGCTTTAATGGATGTTCTGTTGACGAATCTTTTACAAGTGAAGTTGAAAAAAGATTAATGCTTGGAAATTCAGTTGAAAAAATAGATGGTGTTAATCAATTGGTAGATATTAAGAAATTTCATTTAGATAGAATTAAATCCCTTTTTGATATTGACTATATTTCCAAGAGATTAAAAAAATTGAAATTGAGAATTTTTGTAGATTCTATGCATGGTTCAGCTGCAAATTGTATGGCTGAGATTTTTGCTTCTAATGATTTAGAAATTATTTCAGAAATCAGGACAGATGCTGATCCTTTTTTTGGAGGAAAACCTCCCGAACCTCTTTTGAATTATGCAGATGATCTAAAACAAATACTAATGAAAAATTCAACAAATGAAGTGAAAACTTTAGGAATTATATTTGATGGTGATGGTGATAGAATTGCGGCAATTGATGAAAAAGGAAGATATTCTAGTACTCAAGATTTACTCCCATACTTTATTAGCTATTTGGGCGAAATTAAAAATAATTCTTATCCAGTTTTAAAGACTGTTAGTGGTTCAGATATTATTAAAAATATATCAGAGAGTCAGAATAGAGATGTTTTTGAACTTCCAGTTGGGTTTAAATATATTGCTGAAAAAATGATTAGAGAAAAAATATTTATTGGAGGAGAGGAATCTGGGGGAGTTGGTTTTGGTGACTTTATGCCTGAAAGAGATGCTCTATATTCAGCGATGGTTTTATTAAATGGAATTGCTGAAAAATCTCAATATTTATATGAAACCTTAGATGAAATTCAAGAAGATTTTGGGCCAAGTTTTTATAAAAGAATTGATATTAATTTTCCAAATCAGTCAGGAAAAAATAACGTAAAAAAATTTATTATTGATAATATTCCTGAGAATATCAATAATCACAAGTTAAAAAGTATCTCAAGGATCGATGGAATAAAGTTGAGAATTGATAAAAATTTTTGGCTTCTTTTTAGGTTTTCAGGAACGGAACCTCTTTTAAGGTTATATTGTGAAGCACCAAAAGAACCTTATCTAATTGAGGTATTAGAGTGGGGTCGAGAATTTATAAAGTTGGCAGGAAAATAAGGATGAAAAATTTATATTTAGCGAGTAAGAATATAGGTAAAATTGAAGAATATAAGAAATTGCTTGCTGGAGTTAATTGTAAATTGTTACTCCAGCCGGAATCATTAGAAGTTGAAGAGGATGGACTGACTTTTAGAGATAATGCAATTAAAAAAGCGAGTGAAGTTTCGAGAAAAACGAATAATTTTTCAATAGCAGATGATTCAGGAATTTGTATTGAAGCACTAGGTGGCAAACCTGGCATTTACTCATCTAGATATGCAGAAAATGATCAGAAGAGAATTGAACGAGTTTTAAGAGAACTTGATGGAGTTCAAAATAGAAGTGCTTTCTTTATTGCTAATATTTGTGTTTGTTCCCCAAATGGTGTAGTGATTATTGAATCTGAGGCCAAATGTCATGGCACTATTATTCTAGACCCCAGAGGAAAAGGTGGTTTTGGATATGACCCAATTTTTGAGGAGAGTTCTACCAGATTAACTTTCGCAGAAATGAATAATGATATTAAAGACTCTTGTAGTCATAGAGGTAAAGCATTAAAAAAAATTATTCCAGATTTAATTGAAATTTTTTCTTAAATTCAATTCACCCAAGATCCATGAAGGCCATGAGGAATTGAAATGGGTAATTCATAAACAGCTAATTCTTTTAAGTCTTTTGCGTCTAATATAACTAAATCGCTTCCTCTTCTTTCTCCGTTCCATAGAAGTATAAATAAAAATCCCTCATCTTCTTTTGAAGAGTTTTTTGATGGAACCATAATTGGTTCACTAACAAATCCACTTGGACCAGCTGACCAAAAAATCTCTTCCTTAGAAGTTAAATTTATTTTTTTTATTGCTTGAAGTGGAGCGTTCCCCAGCTTTTGAGATGTGCTTGCCATCCAACTAAAAGTTGCTTTTAATCCTAAGTTTTTAGGATTCACAACAGCAAATTCACAACATTGTTCACTGAAAGTTTCAAGTTCACAAGTTTTTGTCTTTAGGTCGATAATTGATCTTTTCAGTTTTCCTTCTGGATATTTATCAAAGTCAATATCCCTAAAATTCTCGTCTGGACCAACTGATGGGAAATCATCATAAAAAATACTATCTAATACGATTTTGGAATCTTTTTCAAATGCATTTACATGATGAAAAACGAATCCTTCTGGAGCATCTATTGTTAGAGGTGGCTGTCCTCTAAATAATCCACTTTCTCTTGGGATGATAAAAAACTTTGCCTTTTTATTTGGGTTTGACTTTAGACATTGTGCTGCACCTCTTTGACCCATTACAAATGGAAGAGGATTGAAATCAATAGCATTCTGTAAAAATATTGCCCAATTAGTTGTAATCGCGAAATCATGAAGGAATGCAAAGCCATTAAAGGTATCTTTTCTGTCAAAAATGAGCTCTCCAGAATTTGTACCGGCATTATCAAATTCCATTAATCTAATGGTACTTTTTGGCCCGGTTTGTACTCCAAAAGTGACTAAAAGTTCTGAAGATGCATTTGAGTTTAGGTCTGTTTTGGGATGAGCACTGAATGCTTCGTTAGGCTTGAGTGCCCCTTTTAATGTTGTTAAACCAATAGTATCGAGACTATCAGGATCCATTGCATGTGGACCTGCTGCTTCCCATAATGCGAGAATTTCATCTCCTAATTTAATGACATGTGTATTAGCGATGTTCTTGAATTTTAGATCTAATGCATTATTTAAAATTCCTCCATTTTTTTGAGTGCCAAAAACACCTCTATAAATAAATTTGTCTATTTTTTCTTCTTCCAAATAGCCTTTAGTTTTAACAAATCTATTAGTTAAGAATGGCTGACCATTTTCGAATTTTATGGATGTTATCATTCCATCGCCATCAAATGGATGATGAACCCATTGTCCACCTCTCTCTAATATTCCTGGCCCATTTCTTAATAATGTTCCATTTAAATTTTTAATATTATTACCTCTGCTAATTTCTAGAGGCTCTTTAGTTAGCTCCTTTTCTACATTTTGATAAGCACTTGACCAATCTTCTTTTTTAAAAATTTTAAATTTATTAAATTTTTTATCTTGTAAATTAGTCACAAAAAAATAATAACTATACCTATTTTCGCCAAAAATCAACTGAATTGTGGCTGATTCGATAAAATTCCTATTTTATTGTTTTTCTAACATTCCTTTACTGCTTGGAATTGAATCAGATCTTCTTGGATCTATTTCGGTAGCCATTCTCATTGCTCTTGAAAAAGCTTTAAAGCACGCCTCAACTAAATGATGTGAATTACTTCCTCGTATTTGATTAATATGCAGAGTAATACCGCTGTTATTTACAAAGGCAATAAAAAACTCTCTTACTAGTTCAGTATCATAATTTCCTATTCTAGGGGCTTTTAATTGAAGATCATAAGATAAATGCGGTCTGCCAGAGCAGTCTAAAGTTACTTGAACTAATGCTTCATCTAATGGGGCAAAGAAATGTCCAAATCTGCTTATTCCTTTTCTTTCTCCCAAGGCTTTTGAAAATGCTTTGCCTAATGCGATTCCTACATCTTCATTTGTATGATGATCATCAATATAGGTATCTCCTATTGCTTTTATTTTTAAATCGAACAAACCATGACTGGATATTTGATGAAGCATATGATCTAAGAATGGTATCCCGGTATCAATCTCAGAAATTCCATTTCCATCTAAGTTTATAAATACAGAAATATCTGTTTCATTCGTTTTTCTTTTTATTTCAGATTGCCTTAAAGATGACATTTTTATGCAAAAAAACTTAGTTTACATTCCATTAATGCAGTAACCCGCATCAACATAAATTGTTTGGCCTGAAATGCCGCTAGAGAGATCACTTAATAAAAAAGCAGCTGTATTACCTACTTCTGTTTGAGTGACTGTTCTGCGTAAAGGAGCCTTTTCTTCAACATTGTGAATCATATCTAAAATGCCACCTATAGCAGAACTCGCAAGTGTTCTTATAGGCCCAGCACTTATTGCGTTAACTCTGACTTGTTTTTCGGGACCAAGTTCTGCAGAAAGATATCTTACTGAGGCTTCTAAAGCTGCTTTAGCAACTCCCATCACGTTATAGTTAGGAATCGCCCTTTCTGAACCTAAATAAGTTAATGAGACAACTCCAGCACCGTCACTAAAAAGTGGTTTTGCTGCTTTACATAAAGGTGCTAACGAATACGCACTTATATTAAGAGCCCTATCAAAACCCTCTGAAGTGGTATCACTATAATCTCCAATCAATTCATCGCGTCCTGCAAATGCTAGGCAGTGAACTAATCCGTCAATTTGCCCCCAATTGTCTTTTATATTTTTAAAGATTTCTTCAATTTGAGCTGGATTTTGAACATCAAGAGGCAAAAATAACGATGGGTTTAAAGGTTCAGTTAGTTCTCTAACTTTAGACTCGAATCTTCCCTTATCATCAGGCAAATATGTGATTCCAAGTTCTGCGCCAGCTTTTGAAAGTTGTTGAGCGATACCCCATGCTATTGAACGATTGTTGGCAATTCCCGTAACAAGAATTTTTTTGCCAGTTAGATTTAGAAGCATTTTGTTTATTATTTCTATTATTCTCCTATATAAAAGTACCTATCTTTACGGATTACTGCAAAATATACAATAATTTTCAAATATCAAAGAATTTTTAACTTGAACATGGTAAGAACAAATTCTATGGTTTTGGAATTAGGTTTTCAATTACCTAATTTCGAAATGTTAAATGCTAATTCTGCAAATAATCAATATCTTAATTCTCATAATCTAGATAATCGGCATTTACTTTTAATGTTTATTTGTGCCCATTGCCCATTTGTTAAATATATTGAGAATCAAATTTCCGCCTTAAGTAAAGAAATTGAAAATACAGTTCAAACAGTTGCAATTTCTAGTAATGATATTGTCACTCATCCTTCAGATTCTCCTAACAATTTAAGATTACAAGCCCAAATACAGGGATGGAGTTTTCCTTATCTATATGATGAAAATCAAAATTTTGCTAAGAAATTAAAAGCGGCTTGCACCCCAGATTTTTATCTTTTTTCAAATGAAGGAGATGGTGATTTTTTATTGTATTATCATGGCCAATTAGACGATAGTAGACCAGGTAATAATATCCCTCTTTCTGGAAAAGATTTGCGCTCTGCTGTAAAAGATTTGAATCAAGATAATTCTTATCCTTCAAATCAGATGCCTTCTTTAGGTTGCAATATAAAATGGTCTCCTGGTAAAGAACCAAGTTGGTTTAAATGAATTAAAAATTTTTTTACCCATAGAAATATGGTTTAGGGTTAATATATTTATTATGCAAATACCTCCATTTACTTTAAATAGGCAGTACCACGAAATCGGCTCAGAAATTGAGAATGAGGTTTCTAAAGTTTTAAAAGGCGGCCAGTATATTGGAGGACAAGAAATTGCCAAATTTGAGGAGAGTTTTTCAAATCTGATTGGTGTTGAAAATACTATTGGATGTAATAGTGGAACTGATGCTTTAGTATTAGCTTTGCGCGCATTAGATATTGGGGTGGGTGATGAAGTTATTACCTCATCTTTTAGCTTTTTTGCAACTGCAGAGGCTATTAGTGCAGTGGGCGCTAATCCTGTTTTGGTAGATATAGATCCAGAAACTTATCTCATTAATACTGAACTAATAGAACAAGAAATAAATTCCAATACCAAGGCAATTATGCCAGTTCATCTATTTGGTAATGCAGTAAATATGAGCTTAATAAAATCATTAGCCAACAAATATGACTTAAAAGTAATCGAAGATTGTGCTCAGGCAACATGCACCATGTGGGAAAATTCCAAAGTTGGTAGTATCGGTGATATTGGTTGTTTTAGCTTTTTCCCTACTAAAAATTTAGGAGCTGCTGGAGATGGTGGAGCAGTAACAACTTCAGATCAAAAGATTGCCAAAAAAATTAGAGAACTTGCCGTTCATGGCAGCCCAATAAGATATCACCATACCCAAATTGGATATAACAGCAGACTTGATACCATTCAAGCTGCAATATTAAACATTAAAATTAAATATATTTCTAAGTGGATTTATAATCGCCAAAAAATTGCTAAAAATTACCTTGATCTATTAGAAAAAAATCCATTTATTAGTTTCCCAAAAATTAGCACTGATTCAATTTCCCATTCTTGGAATCAATTTGTCATCAAATTAAGAAACGATAAATATTTTTTAAATGAAGATTTTTCAATTTTATTTGAAACTGATTCCAAAAAATACTATTCCTTAAGGAATTTGGTAAAACAACAACTTTTTGAAAAAGGTATTAATTCAATTATTTATTATCCAATTCCAATACATGCACAAATAGCTTACAAAAATAAAAATTTTTCTAGAATAAAACTTATAAATACAGAGAGAATTTGTACAGAAGTTCTTAGTCTTCCAATGTTTCCTGAAATTTCTTATGAGGAGCAAGTTTATATAGCAGAAAATTTAAATAAAGTTTTAAAAAATTGTATAGAGGAAATTCAAATTTCAGCATAAAGTGATTTAAATAATCTTTGTTGTATGTTGTGATTGACAATAGGGCTTGAATAATAATTTTTTTCTAAATTAGATATCTCCCCATTTAATAATTCTGAATTTGACACTTTAGATAATTCAGGAATCCAATATTTTATATATTCGCAAATAGGATCAAATTTTTTTGCTTGGGTATATGGGTTAAAAATTCTAAGTGGTTTTGGATCCATACCGCTACTGGCGCTCCACTGCCATCCCCCATTATTTGCAGCTAAGTCTCCATCAACCAACGTCTCCATAAATTTTTTCTCGCCCATTTGCCAACTGCATATAAGATCTTTTACGAGAAATGAAGCGACTATCATCCTACATCTGTTATGCATCCAGCCAGTACTATTGAGTTGACGCATTGCAGCATCAACTATAGGTACTCCGGTCTCTCCGTTGCTCCAATGTTGAAACCATTCATTGTTGTTTTGCCATGGAAAGTGATCCCATTTTTTTCTATATGGACCTTTCTCTAGCTCTGGAAAATGGAATAAGCAATGTTGATAAAATTCACGCCAACAAAGTTCTTTTTGCCAAGTTTCAATTGATAGGTAATTTTCTTGATTTGCAAAATCTGAATTTAAGTTTAATGTGGCATTCCAAACTTTTCTAATGCTGATTGTGCCGAATCTGAGAGATGCACTTAGAAATGATGTCCCATTATGGGAAGGAAAATCTCTTGCAGAATTATAAGAATATATTTTTTTTTCGTTAATGAAGATTTCTAATAATGTTTCTGCAGCATTCTCTCCAGGTTTACATGGACAAATATTCGAACCAGGAAATTTGATATTTTTGATAAATTTCTCTAAAACAGAATCAGATGAATTTATTGTCTTATTTTCTTTAAGTTTATTATCTATATCTTCAAACTGGAAAACAACTTTATCTTGGTCATATAAACCTAATAAATTCATTTTTGATTTAAGGTTTTTATAAAAAGGTCCATAAACTGAATAAGGTTTGTTATTACCTGAAAATATTTTTAAAGGTTCTACTAATAAGTGATCCCAAGTTTCAATAACTTGAATATTTTGCTCTTTTAAATTTTCTTTTATTTGTAAATCGCGATTAATCTCATAAGGTTCAATTGATCTATTCCAAAAAACAAATTTAGCATCTATTTTCTTCGCTAATTGAGGAATTATTAATACCGGATCTCCTTCTTCCATAACTAATCTACTACCCATTTTTTTCCAATTATTTCCTAATTCTTGAAGCGAATTTCCTAGAAACCAAGCTCTTGAACTTGCATTGAAATCATGTGTGTAATTTTTATCAAATATATAAGTTGAAGTAATAGCATTCGATAATGAAAATGCTTTGATTAAAGCTTGATTATCAAATATTCTTAAATCCTTTCTATGCCAAAAAAGTATTCTAGGTTTATTCATAATTTGTCTAAAAATTGTTTAGCTCTAAACCAAGCCGTCACGGTTTTTGCGTCAAGAATTTCATCCCCACTAGAAATAAGATTATCTAGTTCGTTCGGATCTAAAATTAATACTTGTATATCTTCATCTAAATCTCCTTTAACTTCGAAATTGAGTTTGTTTAAATCACGAGCTAAAAATAAATAAATTTCTTCATCTGCATAACCAGGAGCAGGAACAAGAGTTCCTAGTTCATCCCATTTGTTTGCACTGAATCCAGTCTCTTCTTGTATTTCTCTTTGAATTGAATTAAAAGGTGTTTCACCTATTTCTAATGTACCTGCTGGAAATTCTAATAAATACCTTGAAACAGCAAATCTATATTGCCGAAGAATGATAACTTTATTGTCTTTTGTAATAGGTACGGCTAATGATGCCCCAGGATGCTTAATGTATCCATATTCACCTTCATGCCCATTTGGAAGCTCAATTCTATTTATTTCAAAACTAAATTTTTTTGACTTTAATTCAGATATTTTTTCTTTAAAAATGGATTTTTTTATAAGGTTTTTGTTGCCCATAATTTTTAAATAAAAATAGCCTAACAGTTATTTTTTGGTTTTGTAAATCATTTAAATAGACCATTTTGGGACATCAAACTTTGTGATTTTTTGGCTTCTACTTAAGATTTCAGATAGTGGAGTAATAACGAAATTCCGATTCATGAATCTAGGGTGAGGTAATGTTAATTCCTCGTCAACCGTATGAAAATTTTCCCACCAAAGAATATCTAAATCGAGACATCTTGATAGCCATTTCTTACCCTTTGGCGTCTCTTCTCGTCCGAAAAATCTCTCTAACTTTTTTAGTTCTTTTAAAAGTAATTTCGCGTTTTTATTTGATGGTTTAGGAAAAGAATTACTATTTACAAGTAATAGAGAATTTAAATAATTTGGCTGCTCATTTTCAACACCATGGGGTAATGTCTCATAAATAGAAGACCAAAAAAAGTTTGCTTGAAATTTGCTTTTCTCTTCTTTTTTTTTGTTGGAAATATCTCCCCACTCATTTATTATTTCCTCTATTTTTGGTTTGCAAATTAATAGTGACTCAAGAGGGCTTCCGAATTTACTATCAATATTTGCTCCTAGGGATATACATAGTCCATTTTTGATATTAAGATTTGATAATTCCACTACAAAAAACAAAGTTATTGGATAAATTCTATATCAGGCATTTTTAAAGTGATTTTGAACCCCAATTTAAAAGAAAAAGGAGAAATAAAAGATTTAATGAACTCAAAGGATTCTTTTAGAGCTTTTCCTTTGGCGGCAATCACAGGTCATAGTTTATTGAAGTTATCTTTGCTTTTGGCAGCAGTTGATCCGAGTTTAGGAGGAGTGATTATCGCTGGCGGAAGAGGTACTGGTAAGTCAGTATTAGCAAGGGGTTTGCATACTTTACTCCCTCCTATAGAAGTATTAGATAATGAATCAATACTGGAAACACTATCTAAGAGAAATAGTAATACTTTATTAAGACCTATTGGTAGGAACCTAGACCCAGATCAACCAGAGGACTGGGATATTAGTACTAATAAATTGTTAGAGGAAGCATTTGGAAGTGATTATTTGAATCAAATTGATGAAATTCCAAACAAAGTAAAAGAGGCACCATTTATACAAGTTCCCATCGGTATAACAGAAGACAGACTTGTTGGATCAATTGATGTTGCTGCCTCATTAAGTACGGGGGAACAAGTTTTTCAACCTGGAATTTTGGCAGAGGCTCATAGGGGTGTTCTTTATGTAGATGATATAAATTTATTGGATGATGGTATTGTTAATTTAATTCTTGAAGCTATAGGAAGAGAGCAAAATAATATTGAAAGAGATGGTTTGAGCCTCTCTCATCCTTGTAAGTCCCTTTTAATAGCAACTTATAATCCTGAAGAAGGTGCTCTAAGAGATCATGTCTTAGATCGTTTTGCGATCGTGCTTTCAGCAGATCAATCTATTGATAATGCTCAAAGAGTTGAGATTACAAAATCTGTTTTATCGCACGCAGAAAATAATATTAAATTTTCAGAAAAATGGTCGGAAGAATCTGATAATTTATCCACTCAATTAATTTTGGCAAGGCAATGGTTAAAGGATGTCAAGATAACAAAAGAGCAAATAACCTACTTAGTGAATGAAGCTCTTAGAGGAGGAGTAGAAGGTCATAGGTCAGAATTATTTGCAGTAAAAGTAGCGAAGGCTAATGCAGCTCTTCGGGGCGATGAGAATGTAAATTCTGAAGACCTTAAAGTCGCAGTAAGGTTAGTTATTCTTCCTCGAGCAATGCAAATACCTCCAGACGATGATGATATTCAGCCACCCCCTCCAGAGGATCAGAGTCCCCCACCTCCACCTCAATCAAACAGTGAAGATTCTGAACCTGATACTAGTGAAAATGATAATGAGCAAGACCAAGAACACGAAGAAGATAATTCTGATGGAGAAGAAGAATCTACTCCCGAAATACCTGAAGAATTCATATTAGACCCTGAAGCATGTATGGTTGATCCTGATTTATTGCTTTTTTCATCAGCTAAAGCTAAAGCAGGAAATAGCGGGAGTAGATCAGTCATTTTTAGTGACAGTAGAGGAAGATATGTAAAACCTATTATTCCAAGAGGTAAAGTAAAAAGAATTGCTGTAGATGCTACCCTTCGAGCTGCTGCTCCTTATCAAAAATCGAGAAGATTAAGGAACCCTAATAAATCAATAGTTATTGAAGAAAATGATTTTAGGGCAAAGCTTCTTCAAAAAAAGGCGGGGGCTTTAGTAATTTTTCTTGTTGATGCTAGTGGCTCTATGGCTTTAAATAGAATGCAAAGTGCCAAAGGTGCTGTAATAAGACTATTAACAGAGGCATATGAGAATAGAGATGAAGTAGCTCTTATCCCTTTTAGAGGTAATCAGGCCGAAGTGCTTTTGCCTCCAACTAGATCAATAACTGCTGCAAAAAGAAGGTTGGAAACAATGCCTTGTGGTGGTGGATCTCCTTTAGCACATGGACTAACACAATCAGCAAAAGTAGCAAAAAATGCTCTTTCAACAGGAGATATAGGTCAAGTTATTGTGGTGGGGATCACTGATGGCAGAGGAAATGTACCATTAGGATTATCTCTAGGACAAAATGAGGTTGAGGGAAAAGATAACGAAAATGAAAATCTCAATTTGAAACAGGAGGTTTTAGATATCGCTGCAAAATATCCTATGCTCGGTATAAAACTTTTAGTAATTGATACAGAGAGAAAATTTATAGCAAGTGGATTTGGTAAAGAATTAGCAGAGGCTGCTCAAGGGAAATACGTCCAATTGCCAAAAGCTACAGATAAAGCAATCGCAGCTATGGCTTTAAATGCTATCAATGAATTCTAAATATTTCTTATGGATAAATTTCGTTAAGGAATTTTGAAAGTCCAATTGTTAAATCTCTTATAGATTTAGTTAATTCTTTATCTTGTGTTAATTTTTCAAAATCATCGCTCATGTCGTCTATTTTGGTTGAGATAGACCTTGCAGCATTGATTGTCAATTTAATGTCATTAAGGGTTTCTTTGTCATCAATTGTAGATAAGATGTTATTTAAGTGATTAGCAGCAATTGTAATTTCTTTTATTAGAGGTTCAACTCTTTTTAGTTCTTGTTTCGATAAATAAATTAATTCATCAAGATTTTCTTGTGTTCTGTCAAATTGGTCAATTGAGTTTACGACGTTTTCAATTAAGTTTTCTTGATTTGTTTCTTTTAAAAGTTGACTTATTTTATTAGTTATATTTGAGAGACTTGATAGTTGTTTACCTGTGATAGTGTCTCCCTGACAAATAATTAAATTGTTATCGCATTTTTCGGATATGGGTTTTGCAATGTTTTTAGGAATTGTCTTGTCACTAGTTTCTAAAGCAACTTGTACATCTCCTCCGAGGAAAGAATTTGTAACTACTCTAGCAAATGCTGGCCTTGGAAGAATAATTTCAGGATTATTTAAAACTATTTTTGCTTTAATTGATTCATTAGTGAACAAGATATCTTCTATCGATCCAACTAAGATTCCTCTATAGGTAACTGGAGATTTTTTTGATAAACCGCTTGCGTTATTGAATTCAGCGAAGAGATACCAATTTTTTGAAGATAATCTTACTCCTCTTAGCCAAAAAGAAAAAAATGTGAATATTAAAATTCCTCCCAATAAGGAAAAACCAACTATTGAATCTCGTAAGCTTCTACGCATAATTTCTAAATGTCTTTGGGTTGCATTGGACCATCAAGTTTCCCATACCTAAATTGAAATACATAGGGATCTTTACTCTTTTTAAATTCATCAATCGATCCTGCCCATCTGAATTTGCCTCCATAAAGCATTAAAACTTTATCTGAAGTTCTTTCTATAGTACTAAGAACATGGCTAACCACAATAGATGATCCACTCGCTTTTTGATTTGTCTTATTGATTAAATCTTCAATTCTTGATGAGGCAATGGGATCAAGGCCTGCAGTTGGTTCATCAAAAAGTAATAAAGGTTTAGACTTTGCATTAAGAGTTTGATCAGTAATTAATGCCCTCGCAAAACTCACTCTTTTTTGCATGCCTCCACTTAATTCATTTGGAAGTTTATTCTCAACATTAAATAATCCTACTTCAGCTAAGCATTCACGTACTATTTCATGAATTGATTTTTTCGATAGGTTTTTATTTCTTTTTAGGAGAAAACCTACATTTTCTTCAATAGTTAGAGATCCTAATAAAGCAGGGTTCTGAAAAACAAGTCTTACATCAGGAGGATTATTTTGATCTAATCTCAAATATGTTTGCCTCTCACCAAATATTTTTAATTCTCCATTGGTTGGTAAAATAAGTCCTGCTAATATTTTTAGTATGGTTGATTTGCCAGAACCTGAGGGGCCAACAATAGCTAATTTCTCCCCATCATTAAGTTCAAAATTTATTTGATTAAGCACATTAACTTCCCCCCAGCTTATTGAGAGGTTTTTTGTTTCAACTGCATGCTTTGATTTTTTCAAAACTTATATAAAAACATCTATGTAATTCATTTTGCCTAATTTTTAGAAATAAAAAAAGGATGTATGAATTTGATTTATAATGATTTTATATAGTTTTTAAATTTGAGAAAAATAATTTAAGAGGTTTTTTAATGAATAAGCGTAAAAAAAGGGTAAAAAGGTACTATAAAAATTTTAAAAAGTCTAATTTTATCTTGTTGAATAAAATCTTAAGAATTTTGAGTTGGCTTTTACCAGGATTGGTAATAAAAAGATGGATGCTTACATCTGCAATAGGATTTTTGACTACATTATTAGGCTTGGTAATTTGGACAAATTTAAGACCGCTCTATTGGCTTATTGAAATCTTTTTTGGGGTAATGACAGGTTTAACAAGTATTTTGCCTGTTTCCTTAATGGGACCATTGATTTTTGTTATTGGACTATTGTTAATTGGGATTGGACAAAATAGAAGTATTAATTCTATTCAAAAAGCTCTAGTTCCAGAAAAAAATACATTTCTAGTTGATGCATTAAGAGTTAAAAGTAAATTAAACAGAGGCCCGAATATTGTTGCAATTGGGGGAGGTACAGGCTTATCTACATTACTGAAAGGCTTAAAAAATTACAGTAGTAATATTACAGCAATCGTAACTGTATCCGATGATGGTGGGAGTAGTGGCATTCTTAGAAAACAACTAGGTGTGCAACCTCCAGGAGATATTAGAAATTGCTTGGCAGCCTTATCAAACGAAGAACCGATTTTAACTAGATTATTTCAGTACAGATTTTCAGGCGGAAGTGGTCTGGAAGGTCATAGTTTTGGAAATCTATTTTTGTCAGCTTTAACAACAATTACAGGCAGTTTAGAAAAAGCAGTTCAAGCCTCTAGTAAGGTTTTGGCTGTACAAGGTCAAGTTTTACCTGCAACAAATATTGATGTTATGTTATGGGCCGAATTAGAAGATGGTGAAAAAATTTTTGGTGAAAGTAAGATCAGTAAATCTAAAAAATTAATTTCTAGGATTGGTTATCTACCAGAAAATCCTTCAGCTCTTCCAAGTGCTCTTGAATCCATAAAAGAAGCTGATTTAATTGTTCTTGGCCCAGGTAGTCTATACACATCTTTATTGCCTAATCTTTTAGTTCCAGAGATAGTAGATGCCTTATTGCAAAGTAATGCTCCTAAAATTTATATAAGTAATTTGATGACTCAGCCTGGAGAAACAGATGGACTTGATGTCTATCAACATATCAAAGCAATAGAAAAACAACTATCAAATTTTGGAGTTAATGCTCGTATTTTTAACTCAATCTTATCTCAGATTCAGTTTGAAAAGTCTCCATTAGTGGACTATTACGAAAGTAGAGGGGCAGAGCCAGTCCAATGCAATAAAGAAAAATTATTATCTGAGGGTTATTATGTTTTGCAAGCACCATTATATTCAAGAAGAATAACTCCAACTCTTAGACATGATCCGAGGAGACTAGGAAGAGCAGTTATGTTTATTTACCGCAAATTAAAAAAATTAAACTAGTAAGCATCTTGAAGTTCATAGAAATCTGGCTGAATATAATCTTTTCGTAATGGCCAACCTCTCCAATCTTCAGGCATTAATAGTCTTTTGGGATTGGGATGATCAATAAAATTTATTCCATACATATCAAAAGTTTCTCTTTCTTGCCAATCACTTCCTTTAAAAATTTTATACAAACTAGGGATTGATAAATCAGAATCTCTTTTTAAGAAAACTTTTAATCTGACTTCTTTAATTTTTTCAATTTTTTGTAAATCATCAACTGTTATAAAATGGTAGAAACTCACGAGATTTTTTCCTGGTCCTTCATCATATCCACCTTGACATTGGAGATAATTAAAACCGTAATTTCTTAAGGCAGATACTGCTTCATATAATTTGTTAGGTTCCACAGAAATATTTTCAATTCCTATATGATCATCAGATAAAGATTGATTTGGAATTCCATCTTTAGACAAAGATTGGCTTATAAACCCTTCTTTTTCTATTGAAGTATCTGATGATTTAGCTAAACCGTCTTTTTCCATTAATCTTCTACAGTATTAATAGTTTCGGTTTTAGCGGTGTTTTCGGGAAATTCAATTATTTTTTCTTTTTTGGAGGAAGGAATAACTTTGGCTGAAGTTTTGTTTAGATATTCACCTGTATTTTCTGAGAAAACAAGATTCATTTCGTGATCAGATGTTATGTATCTGTGAGTTTGTTCTGTTTTTGTGCGCTCTAAAATTGATTCGTTACCAACTTTTTTTCTCAATTTAATTACAGCATCAAAAATTGCTTCTGGTCTTGGTGGACATCCTGGAAGATATAAATCAACTGGTATCAATTTATCAACTCCTCTTACAGCAGTCGTAGAATCTGCGCTGAACATTCCCCCCGTGATTGTGCAAGCACCCATGGCAATCACATATTTTGGTTCAGGCATTTGTTCATAAAGTCTTACTAAGGCTGGGGCCATCTTCATCGTTACTGTACCAGCAACTATTAGCAAATCTGCTTGCCTTGGTGAGCTTCTAGGTACTAATCCAAATCTATCAAAATCAAATCTAGATCCAATTAAGGCAGCAAATTCTATGAAACAACAAGCTGTTCCATACAAGAGAGGCCAAAGACTGCTAAGTCTAGCCCAATTGTGAAGGTCGTCTAAACTTGTCAAAATAATATTTTCGCTTAAATCAGTAGTAACTTGGGGTGCACCAAGAGGATTACAAGTTCCTTCTCGTATTTCTCTTATTGCTTTTGGGGATAATTCTGGATTCAATTTTTTAACTCCATTCTAGAGCACCTTTTCTCCATGCGTAGGCAAGAGCGATAACAAGTATTGCAATGAAGATTAAAGCCTCAATAAAGGCTAGTAAGCCTAATCTATTGAAGGCAACAGCCCAAGGATAAAGGAATACTGTCTCAACATCAAATATAACGAAAACTAAGGCAAACATGTAATAACGAATATTAAATTGAATCCATGCTCCTCCTATAGGCTCCATTCCAGATTCATAAGTAAGTTTTCTTTCACCAGTTCTACCTTTTGGGGCAACGATGAGGTTTGTAACTAGAGCTAATATTGGTACAGCTGCAGCAATTAGGAGGAAACCTAGAAAATATTCATAGCCAGTTAATAAAAACATCTTAAAAATTAATTTTGAATAAAAGTCGCTTAATTAAGCAAAATCTTTTAAAGTTCTTAAAGAATAATAATAAACCGTGAGTGAAAACATTCAACCAATCTCTGATGAAAACAAAATAGTTGAAAACTTTGAGAAAGAAAAACTTTCTGATAACTCTTCAGGAGGTAATGTTGAACAACCTGTTCTTAATTTAGAACAAAATAGATTCGAATGTAGAAGTTGTGGATATATTTATGATCCTTCTGAAGGAAATAAAAAATTAAACATACCTAAAAATACGCCTTTTTCAGAGTTGGATGGAAATACATTTGCTTGCCCTGTTTGCAGAGCCGGTAAAAATTTTTATAAGGATATTGGATCTAGAGCAAAACCTAGTGGATTTGAGGAGAATTTAGTTTATGGATTTGGATTTAATAGTTTACCTCCTGGACAAAAAAACATATTGATTTTTGGAGGATTGGCCTTTGCTGCTGCTATGTTCCTTTCATTGTACTCTTTGCATTAAAATAATTAAATGAAAAATTTTTTTACCAGTATTCCTAATCTTCTTTTATCTGTAGTACTCTGTTTTGTTTTAAGCAGTTGTTCATCTACAGGAGTCAAGATGAATGAAAGCAGCCCTTGGAAAACAATTCAGTTTGAAGATCAGGCTAATGCTTTAGATGTTGATTTCATAAATGATAATCATGGGTTTTTAGTAGGATCAAACAGGTTGATTATGGAATCAACAGATGGTGGTGAAACATGGGAACAAAGATCATTAGATATTTCTGCTGAAGAAAATTTTCGCCTTCTCGATATTGATTTCAAGGGTTCTGAAGGTTGGTTAATAGGACAACCCTCCCTCGTAATGCATACTGTAGATGAAGGTAAAAATTGGACTAGGCTTTCACTTGGGAAGTTACCAGGCCAGCCTTTCTTAGTTACTACTATTGATGAAGGAGTTGCTCAATTGGCGACAACCTCAGCAGCTATATATGAAACTTCCAATAGTGGTGAAACATGGGAAGCAAAAGTATCAGACCCTTCGGAACAGGGAGGTATAAGAGATTTAAGAAGAACATCTAGCGGTAATTATGTGAGCGTAAGCAGTCTTGGAAATTTCTTCTCTACTCTTGATAGCGATAGCAATACTTGGATTGCTCACCAAAGAGCAAGTAGTAAGAGAGTTCAAAGCATTGGTTTTAATCCAGAAGGAAGTCTATGGATGCTTTCTAGAGGGGCCGAAATTAGATTTAATGAAGATATGGATGATGTAGAAAACTGGTCGAAGCCTATTATACCCATCCTTAATGGTTACAATTATTTGGATATGGGATGGGATCCAAATGGTGATATATGGGCTGGCGGTGGTAATGGGACTTTAATAGTAAGTAAAGATCAAGGAGAAACTTGGAATTCAGATCCTATCGCTTCTGCATTGCCTACTAACTACATAAAAATAGTTTTTCTTGATAAGGAGTCTTTAGACAACAAAAAAGGATTTATACTTGGCGAGCGTGGATACATCCTTAAATGGAATAGTTAACTTCGAATATATTGATTTAATAATAAAAAAAATTAATTTTTGAAAGATTTAGCAACTGTCTGTAACCAACCTTTAAATTTCTTCGCGAACTTATGATTTTACACTGTAAGATCATAGGGTAAACATTTGTGATTATGGCCGCAGGTTCAACGGGCGAACGCCCATTCTTTGAAATAATCACCAGTATTAGATACTGGATTATTCATGCAGTAACATTACCAGCTATCTTTATAGCAGGCTTCTTATTTGTATATACAGGTTTAGCTTACGATGCTTTCGGAACTCCTCGTCCAGATAGTTATTTCCAGTCATCTGAATCTAAAGCACCTGTCGTAACGCAAAGATATGAAGCTAAATCTCAACTAGATTTAAGAACAAAATAACAATGACTAATTCTCAAGCTCCAATGCAGGCTGCGGAAGTCCGCGTTTATCCTATATTTACTGTTCGTTGGCTAGCAGTGCACGCTCTAGCTATCCCATCAGTATTCTTTTTAGGTTCTATTGCTGCTATGCAATTCGTAGCCCGATAAATTTAACTATCATGCAAGTAAACGAAAATCCTAACAAAGTTCCAGTTGAACTTAATCGTACAAGTCTTTATTTAGGCTTATTATCAGTCTTCGTATTGGGAATTTTATTTTCCAGTTACTTTTTCAATTAAATTAAAATCATGAGTAAATTAAAAGGACCTGATGGAAGAATCCCAGATAGACTTCCCGACGGTAGACCAGCAGTTGCATGGGAAAGAAGATGGACTGAAGGAACTCTTCCTCTATGGCTTGTAGCTACAGCAGGTGGAATTGCAGTTATCTTCGTTTTAGGAATATTCTTCTATGGTTCATATCAAGGAGTAGGAGCTGGAGGCTAACAAATCCTTACCTTGACCTGATAATCACTTATATCAAATAAGCCTAATAAGAATCAGTAAATATTCTTAGTTTCTCTTTCGTAGAGCTAGGGATATTTTCTTTTTGGGTTATCAATCCATCTTTTAATGAAAAATGAGATTTACTTTTTGGTCTTTCTTTTTCAATTAATCTAGCTACTTCAAATATTATTTTATTAGCCACTTCAGTATTTGATCTAAGATTATCCAAAACCATCTCTACAGAAACTTCTTGATGAGTTTGATGCCAGCAATCATAATCAGTAACCATAGATAAGGAGGAGTAAGCTATTTCAGCTTCTTTAGCTAATCTTGCTTCTGTGTGGTTCGTCATTCCAATTATTGAACATCCCCAACTCCTATATAAATTAGATTCTGCTCTAGTTGAGAAAGCGGGACCTTCCATTGCTAGATAGGTACCCCCTCTATGCAATTGTCTACCGCCAGGAATATTTTTTTCTCCGATTTCACTTAATATACGTGATAAATTTGTGCAGAAGGGATCTCCCATAGTTACGTGAGCAACAGCTCCCTCGTTAAAGAAGGTTGCAGGTCTATTTTTTGTCCGGTCTATAAATTGATCTGGAACCACTATATCAAGAGGCCTTATCTGTTCTTGTAATGAACCAACTGCTGATGGAGCAATAATCCATCTTACTCCTATTGATCTTAGAGCCCAAATATTAGCTTTGTAAGGAATCTCAGAAGGATTTAAACTATGTGCTCTGCCATGTCTAGGAATAAATGCTATCTCAAGATTTCCAAGATTATATACTTTTATTGAATCAGAAGGTTTACCATAGGGAGTATTGATTTCTATTTCTCTTAAGTACTCTATTTGATCCATTGAATAAAATCCACTTCCACCAATCACTCCTAATCTTGATTTTTCAATTGGTAATAAATGTTCTTTATTCATAGTGATGTAAATGACTTTTAATCATCTGGTACTAATTGGAGGAGGACACTCAAATGTTTCTTTATTGAAGAAATGGTTAATGTTTCCGAAATTAATGCCAGAAATTCCTGTTTCAATTATATCTAGAGATTCTCATTTGGTTTATTCGGCTATATTCCCATCGGTGATTTCAAAATCAATCACTTTAGAAGAGAGTTTAATTGATATAAAATCTTTAGCAAAAAATGCAAAAGTATCTTTTATAGAAGAAGAAGTAAAGGATATTGATTTTAATTTAAAGAAAATTATTTTAAGTAATAGACCTTCTGTTAACTATTCGAAGTTGGTGCTTAATTATGGAAGTCAAACAATAATTCCAAAAGAATTTGAATCACTAGTTAAAAATCAAAATGCTTTTTCAATTAAACCTTTTTTAAGTGCTTATGACTCAATACTAAAAGAGGACATTTTTGATTCAGTTAATGAACTTCCATTTGTAATTGTTGGTAGTGGCCTTGCTGCAATTGAAGTATCTTATGCTTTGAGAAAAAGATGGGGAGATAGACCTTTAAAATTATTATGTGATTCAAGAAAAATTAATAATACAATTCTAAAAAGTTTACGGAATTCCAATATTGATTTAGTTGAAAAACTTAATTTTGATTATGGCAAGATTCTTTTATGTACTGGAAATACATCTCCGTCATGGGCACAAAAAAAATTATTAGATTCGGATTCTTATGGCAGAATAATTACAAATCATAATTTACAGATTAAGAGTTTCTCTGGAATTTTTGCTGTCGGTGATTGCGCAGTTGTAGGTTTAGCAAAAAGACCAGCATCGGGAGTTTTTGCAGTAAAAGCTGTAAATACATTAGTACTAAATCTAAAAAAAGATATAGAAGGGAGATCATTAAAAAAGTGGTTTCCTCAAAAGATCGGATTGCAAATAGTAAATATATTTCCAAGCCATCATCCAAAGGCTTTTGCTATTTATCGCAATTTTGTTTTCGGCCCTTCTTTTATTTTTTGGATTTTAAAGCATAAAATTGATCTCAACTTTATTAAAAAGTTCAGATCAAAAAGACTAATTATGAAGAGTAATAAAAAAAATATTTTATTGAATGATTGCAGAGGATGTGCAGCTAAAATTCCTCAGTTTGTTTTGAATAAATCATTAATAAATTCTAATTTAAATTCTTTTGCCTCATCACCTGAAGATTCAGTTGAGATATATCAAAATGGTCAAGATATTATCTTGCAAAGTGTAGATGGATTTCCTGCTTTGGTAAGTGATCCTTGGCTTAATGCAAAAATTACTACTTTGCATGCTTGCTCAGATTTGTGGGCATGCGGAGCAAAACTTTCATCAGCGCAGGCTTTAATTTCATTACCAAAAGTTGAAAGGGAATTTCAGAGTTACCTCTTTTCTCAATCACTTCAAGGTATTAAATCAACAGTTGAGGATCATGGAGGTGAATTACTTGGAGGCCATACTTTTGAGACAAGAAGTTTAGTAAATAAACCTTATTCATTAGGAATAGATATTTCTTTAACAGTTCAAGGTATTTTAAAAAATGGAGCAAAACCATGGCTTAAATCTGGAATGAATATTGGAGATATTCTCATGATGTCTAGACCTCTGGGCGTTGGGATTTACTTTGCCGGTCAAATGCAAAATATTCATATGCTAGGTAGTTCTTCTGAAGTAATTAATAATTTAGTAAAGAGTCAGCAATATTTGATTGATGAAATTTATCTTTTTCAAAATCAATTTAAAGAATCACTAGTCAATGCTGCGACTGACATTACTGGATATGGATTTATTGGACATCTTAAAGAAATGGTTGAATCATCTAATTTATATAGGCAAAGCAATAATCTTGAGCCACTAAAAGTTTTATTAGATTTATTTGCATTTAAAGCTTATCCTGGAGTATTTGATTTAATAAGAAAAGATGTTAAAAGTACTTTCTTTGAATCTAATAAAGAAATTTTTGACAAAATTTATAAATTAAATAAGCAAAAAAGAATAATTAATTTTCTAAACGAAAATTCATTAGATCAAGAGACTTTTAATAAGAGAATATCATTACTATTAGATCCTCAAACATGCGGACCCTTGTTGATTAGTTGCAATCGTAAATATGAAAAAGTTCTAAAGGATAAATGGTACAAAGTTGGAGAGGTTGTAAAAATGTAATTAATTTTTATATAATTTGTCAATTTCCAAATATCTTAATCTTTTGATTTCCTTTCCTATCTCCTTCCCTGGGACCCATCCTTCTTTTTTTAAAATTTCCCCATCTTTTTTTGATTTTATGAATTTGTAAATAAATAACCACTTAAATAATTTACGCCAGTATGGTCCTCCATCACAAATTAATAATTTAACTGTCTCATCATTAAGGTTTCTGCTCTCAATAAATTCTGTCCAACTTGATGGAGAAAAAAGATTGAAATTTTTTTGGTCTGTATTTAATATCTTTTTGATATTTGTATAATCTTCTAATATTTTTGTCTCACTATTATTTACCAAAAATCTTTGACATGCCTTTTCTAAATCTTTTGAATCTTTTAACAAGTAGAGCATATAATTTCCCTTTATCTTCTTAATCCAATTTAGTCCTCTTAAAAATTTTTTATCAACTTTAATATTTTCATTTAATATTGAGATAATTTCCCATTTTTGGATTATCGAAATCACATTAGTCAAATTATCGTGTTTGTATATTTCAGCTAGTTCCATCCTTATTCGTATGCCTAGTGCAGGAGGGCAAATCATTTTCTGATGAGTTTCTGAACTTTTCCATGGCCATTGTCTAACTGTTTCTTGAGATTGTTTGAGGGAATTATTTGAAATATTGAAATCTAACCTTGAAGCATATTTTGCACATCTAATTAATCTACTTGGATCATCTGAAATACTATTACTGTGAAGTAAGTTCAATCTTTTACTTTTTATATCAGAAATTCCTCCATAAAGATCATAGATTTTTCTTGTCGAGACCTCGAAGGCTATTGAATTTATAGTGAAATCTCTCCTCTTAAGATCCTCCTCAATAGTACTTTTATTTACTGTGGGATTTAAGCCTGGAGCAGAATAAATTTCTTTTCTTGCAGAAGCAATATCAATTTTATAATCATTAATATTCATTTCTACGGTGTTGTATAAATTGAATTCCTTGATTAGGCATAAATCAACATTTACAATATTTTTTTTTATAAATTTTGCAAGAGAAATAGAGGATCCTTCAATAACAAGATCAATATCTACAGGTTTAGAAAACGATTTTTTGTGGAATTTACTAATTAATAAATCTCTTAAATAACCGCCAACAAAAGCTACTTTAGTATTGTTATTAGATTCTATGTATTTAGCAATTAGGTTATATAGATTAAATGGAGTTTTGATTAATTCCCCTTGGATGTAATCAGAGATATCGTTCATGAGTTTTAACTTACATAACGAATTGGAGCTAATCTAGGATCTAGAATTTTACTTCCTTTATCACCAAATTTTACTGCTAAGGATATTTTTTCCCCACTCCCAAAAATATGTATGATTTCACCTTTCCCAAACTTTGAGTGAATTAGCATATCTCCAACTATCCAGCTCTTCCCTTTACTGGGACCTGAATATAATTTCCTTACTGCATTTATTGGTTTGTTAACAAATTCATTTGGATTGTTTCGATCAACTCTAGTTAAACGATCAAGATGCCAATCTCTTCTAATTGAAGCACCACCAGTTTGTGGTAATTCGCCATCTATTAAATCTTCAGGTATTTCCGAAAGAAATATTGAAGGAATTGTTGCTTCACGCATTCCACCCCATAATCTTCTTTCTCTGGCATGACTTAAGAAAACTCTTTCCTTAGCTCTTGTAATACCTACATAGCATAATCTTCTTTCCTCTTCAAGAAGTGAGGGAGTATCTATTGATCTATGGCTAGGGAAGAGACCTTGTTCTAGGCCAGTGATAAAAACATTTTGAAATTCTAAACCTTTACTATTATGAAGAGTCATGAGAGTTACAGAGTTAGGATTATATTTCTTCGTATCATTATCAGTTGTTAAGGCTGCTGTAGAAAGAAATCCCTCTACATCTCCACTTTCTGTTTCTTCTTCATATTGAGTAGCTGCATTAATTAGTTCTTGTAAGTTATTTCTCCTATCTTCAGATTCTTCAGTCCCACTAGAGAGCAAGTCACTTAAATAACCACTTTTTTCTAATATAAGTTGTAGTAGTTGAGCGGGACCTGAATTTTCTAGGTAACACAATAGATCATTCATAATTTCAGTAAATTTATTAATTCCTTTTGATGATCGGCCTATTGTTTCTTCAAGACTTTGCTTATCATTAAGAACCTCCCATAATGGGATGTTTAATCTATTAGATAGTTCATTAAGTTTTTGAATAGTAGTCTTACCAATACCTCTTCTAGGAACATTTATTATTCGTAAAAGACTAACGTTATCTGAAGAATTAACCAGAACTTTCAAATATGCTATTGCATCTTTAATTTCTCTTCTATCATAAAAACGCAATCCTCCGAAAATTGTATAAGGAATGCGCCACCTTACAAGAGATTCTTCTAATACTCTCGACTGAGCTCTGGTTCGATATAAAATTGCAAAATTTTTCCAAATTGGGTTTTGATTATAATTATTGAGTGATTTTATTTTATTTGTAATTGCTTCTGCCTCGGAAATTTCATCATCACAGCTGAGTAACGTTAAAAGTTCCCCCTTTTCTTTTGTAGCCTTTAAAACTTTGTCAATTCTTTCAGAGTTGTTTTCGATTAGTGAGTTTGCAGCATCAAGGATATTGGAAGATGACCTATAATTTTCTTCTAATTTAATTAAAGATGATTTTGTATCGTCGTTGATTGAAGTTTTAAAATCTTCTTGAAAACCAATTAAAATTCTGAAGTCAGCTGCTCTGAAACTATAAATACTTTGATCAGCATCCCCAACTACAAAAATTGACCGATCTTCCCAATTGAAGAATTTTTTTGGTTCAGTATTTCCAGCAGTAATTAATTTAATAAGTTCATATTGTGTTCTATTTGTATCTTGATATTCGTCAATTAAAATATGTTTAAATCTTTTGTGCCAATAATCTCTAACTATATTATTTTGCCTCAATAAAAAAACAGGTAAAAGTAGAAGATCATCAAAGTCTAAAGAATTATTTTTTGAGAGCGAAATTCTATATCTCTTGTAGGCTTCTGCAACTATTTTATCAAAATTATTATCTGCTTTTTCTAAAAGATCATTAGAAGTTAAGCATTGATTTTTAGCATTACTTATTAATCTTTTAATCTTTTTGGGATCATATCTTTTTGGGTCAAGATTCATATCTTGATTGATAATTTCTTTTACTAATGTTTGAGAATCTGTTTCATCATAAATTGAAAATTGTCTTGTCCATTTTAGGCCTTCAGGATCAGTATATTTTTCAATATCGTATCTCAGAAGTCTTGAAAATAAGGAATGGAAAGTACCGATCCAAAGGTTCTGAAGCCTATCTTGGTGAACGTTTGCTCTTAATTGATTTTGATCAATTTCTTTTAGAGTTGTCCAAGGCTGACCAAATTGATTCAAAGCTAATTCTTGAGCTAGAAGAACCTCTAATCTTGCTTTCATTTCTTTAGCAGCTTTGTTAGTGAAAGTGACAGCGAGAATGTTATAGGGATCTATTGAGTTACCCTCAATAAGGTTTGCAATTCTGTGAGTAAGAGCCTTAGTTTTCCCGCTGCCTGCACCTGCTACAACTAATAATGGTCCATAAACATGTTTTACTGCTTGAAGTTGTTGATCGTTTAGGGACTTAAAGAGGAAATTGTTGTTTTGAGGCACTTTTGGAAGGGTTTTTCAAAAATCAGACTTTACTATGAGATTCAGATTCCGTTTCTAGATCTTCTAACGCTTTTTTTAAATTTATAAGTTCATTATTGTTATTAATTATTTCTTCAAATTTATTTTGAGGCATCTTTAATTTCATACTTCTGTCAAGAATTTCTTTTTCCAATCTCTTTTTATATGAGGAAATAAGTTTCTTTGATAATTTTAAATCTTGTTGATCCAAAACTTTATTAAAAATGTATTTTTATATTAGCGGAAAAAAATTTTTTATTTGAATTATTTCAACTATCACTTTGGAATGAAGTTATTAATTAAGAAGCGTTGCGTTCAGTTTGAAATTGTATTGATTTTACTAGCTTTGTATTATTCTTAAGTTCAGTCTTTAAATTTTTACTTCAGGAATGTCATTTTCAAAGAATAATCAACTATTTTCAGCCGATAAGAAATTAAATGATTTAAGCAATATAAAAGAATTTATTAATAGTGCAAACTCAAGGTTAGATGCAATAACCTCAATAACCAATAATTCACATGCAATCGCAGCAGACGCTGTAACAGCAATGATTTGCGAAAATCAAGATTCACTTAATTCAAAAATATCTTTAAATACAACTAACAAGATGTCAGTTTGTTTAAGAGATGGAGAAATAATCCTAAGGATTGTTGCGTATCTTTTAATTTCTAATGACGAATCAGTTTTAGAAAAAAGTTGTTTGAAGGATCTTAAAAATACTTATCTTGCTCTTGGAGTACCTTTAAGAAATGCAAGAAGGGTTTTTCAATTAATGCGAGATTCAACTATCTCTGATTTGAATTCATCAGTTAATAATAAGAGTGGAAACAAAGGCTTTCTACCTAAATTAATATCTGAAACCGAGTTTCAATTTGAAAGGATAATTAATCTTTTAAACTAGCTAAATTTCTTATCTCTGAAGTATGTGAAGTCTGTATAACTGAGTTATTTACCAGATTTCTAATAGTAGAAAATCTGGATCTTACATGAGTGGATAAAAAGGAAATTCTTTCTTCGGAAACTGTTGATTTATAAATAGTTTTAATATGTAGATTATTTTGTTCATCAACAAAATAATTTGATGATGAAATAAGGGATTCTGTATAACCTTTATCTCTTAAAATAATTCCTGAATTTTCATCTTTGGGTAAAAAAATCAGAATAGTTTTATCTCCATCACTGATATCATCATTGTCCCATTCACTAATAGCTTGCCAGTTTATAGAAATGGCTATGCTATCCAGCTTTAAACTGAATTTATAATTTTTAAAAATTTCAACGACTTTTTTATTTTTTTTGTTGATATGTTTTATATTTATTTTACTAGTTGAGTTTTCAAATTCCTGAAAAGCTAAAGTGTGAGAACTTCTAATAGATTTCCACTCTCCTATACTTTTATCAATGAATTGATTAATTATTGTTAGATTCTTCGTCAAGTTTATCTTCTACGGAATGATTTTCTGCTTTTTGTATCATTCTTACCATTGAATCCACCATTAATCTCTTTGCGGAAGTTACTTTTAATCCAGAAGGAGTAGTTGATATTTGTTCTCCAGGGCGATTATATGAAGTTGGTCTAAATGGAGTCATCTAATAACTTTAAGAATTAATCGATTCCTATTCTTGCATGAATCATTATTTATATAGTTATTGTTTGCGAAAATGTCATATCTTTCGTTTTTGATTACAGTTCTAATAACTGTTTTTTATTTAGGCATTTTATTTTTTGCCAATCCTGAAATAGTCGCTAAAGCAAACATTCCCAATAGAGCAATCCCTAGAAATAATCCTGCTCCCTGACTAACTCCAGCTCCTACTGCTACAAGAATAGAGTCACTGATTAGAAGACTTATTAATAATGCAGGAGTAAATATTTTCCAGCGAGTTCCTCCAATACCAATTGCGTAGCTTAGAAAATCAAAAAGGCCAGTCATTAGTAGACCTGTCATAAGAAAGAAATTTTCTTCTAGCTGGTTTTGATTAAAACTTTCAATCTTTTGCATTGCTTTCGGGCCTACTAAATTACGTACTGGAACTCGACCATAATTTCTTGCGATAAAGAAAGCAGCTTGGCAAAAAACTATATCAGAAAAGATTATTGTCATGTAACCTTTTTGAAATCCTAGTAATGATCCTGCTAGGAGAGAATAAGCTGAACTTGGAAGGGCTGGTAAAATAATACTTACTCCTCTGAGTATGAATATTCCAAAAGGAGCCCAAATCCCCATACTTTCTATTTTGTTCCTTAGAGGTTCAATCCCATAATTTTGGATTAAATAAATCAATACTACAAATATTGCTATTAAAAAAACTACTGAGAGCAATTTCTGAATTTTATTCATTATTTTTCTAATAAATTTATTGGAAGTAAATTCTTAATTTAGTATTTGATTCTATCTATAATAGAAATACTAATCAATAAAAATTTTTACAAATTTTTAATCTTATATTTCCTACTAATAAAAAATATTTGTATTACATAAGTAGTCATGATTAATTCTAAGAATAAAGTTAATTCAATATTTTTTAGAAATATCATTAATTTAATCCTTTGTATTATTGTTTTCTTTTGTATTTCAATAAAAAAATCAGAAGCTTTGCCTCATGAATGGGTTGAAGTCCCCAAAAGTGAATACGGAGAGCAGTTATGGGATAGGAAAAGTATAAAAAGAAATGAAGATGGTTCTGTAAGAGTATTGAGTAAATTTATTCCCAAAACAAAAAGTGAAATTACTAAGGATATTCTCTATACAATGGATATAAATTGTTTTGAAAAATCATTTAGAGATGTTGATGTCTCAATAAATGAAGCAAATAGTAATTTCAATGATTTAGCTAATTGGCAAGATCCAAATGGAGATAAACTGATTTTGGGTGTTATTGGTCAAGTCTGCAGAGTCGAAAACTAAAAGATTTAAGTTATAAAAAATACGAAAAATAATGAGCCCAATGATTTGAAAGTATAAAACCCTGTCTAGGACAGGGTTTTAAAGGTGCCAGGACCCAGATTTGAACTGGGGACACGGCGATTTTCAGTCGCCTGCTCTACCAACTGAGCTATCCCGGCTCTAACCTATACACTCTAAATTAAGATGTGTAGTTTGTGAAACCCTTTTCATTAATAATTTTAAATCTTTATCAAATATCCCAAAAATTATTACTTTGAATTCATTGCTAATAGGGCAGTACCAAATGAAGTGGTTTTTTTACATGAAACTATTGGTATATTTATAATTTTTTCTCTTATTTTTCTCCACTGAGGGTTTTTTGAACCTCCACCAATAGTAATAATTTTTTTTGGAAGTGAACCTGTTAGTTCGCCTAGTTTTTCCCATCCTTTCAATTCGATCGTGGCTAGTCCCTCGAATAATGAATGCAAATAAAGTGAGTCGCTTACTGGCCTTGGACCAAGTATCGGCTCTAAATTAGAATTATTAACAGGAAATCTCTCTCCTTTACTATTAAGAGGTAAAAGATTTAAAGAAGTGTTTTTTAATGGATTTATTTGTCTACTGAGCTCCTTTATTTCTGAATCAGAGAAGAGCTGAGACAATATGCCGCATCCTGCGTTTGATGCTCCTCCACATATCCAATGGCCGTTTACTCTATGGTTTGTAATTCCTTGTTTTTTTATAGGTTTATCAATAATTTTCTTGACTACAATAGTTGTTCCTAAAACTGTGAGACCATCATCTTTACCTAAACCTGCAGCTATTACACTTGCATTAGAGTCTGTGGTGCCTGAGATTAATAGTAATTTTTTATTCAAGTTAAATCTCTCTGCTAAATCAAAATTCACTTGTCCAATAATTTCCCCGCTTTTAATTATTTGAGGTAGGCATTTTTGCCATGAAGTATAGAGATAACTTTTTGGCCATGATTCTTTTTTTACATCCCAACCAAGTTTTAGATTATTGCCTTCTTCTCCATGAGTCCAATCTTTTAAAAACCAACCAGTGATCCAATCAGATTGATGTCGTAAAAGTATATTTGTCCCATATTTATCTATTAACTTTAATGCTTTAGCAAGACTACTATATGGAGTTCGCAGATGATCTTCTCCAGAAGTTAAGGATTCAAGAATAATCTTATGTTCATTACATGCTTGGTCATATGGGATTGCTTCTCCTAAAGGCTCTCCTTGCAAATTGGATGGTATTAGAGTTCCTGAGGTGCCTGAGATAGCCAATTTATTAAGGTTAATTTTTACGTCGATAGGTAAACTAACTAAAAGATTTTCACAAGAATTGATCCATGAATTTGGATTTTTGAAGCTGTATGAATAGGGTACTGAATTTGAATATATTAATTTCTGATGAAGATTAATTATTGATATTCTTGCACCACTGGTTCCAAAGTCTAACCCTCCATAAAAATTTTCAGGCATAGAAAAATAATTTATAAAAAGATTTTGGCAGCCTCCGCTAATTGGGCTGCTTTTTCTTCTACATTTTCCCAAGGCAGCTCAAGATCTCTTCTGCCAAAATGTCCATAGGATGCAGTCTTTCTAAAAAATTTACCTCCCATTTTTTTTGGTAGATTTCTTAAGTTAAATTCTTTTATTATTGCTGCGGGTCTTAAATCAAAGTTCTCTTTAATTAGTTCAGTCAAATTGGCTTGTGTAATAACACCTGTATCAAAAGTTTCCACTAGTATAGAAATTGGTTTTGCTACTCCAATTGCATAACTTAATTGTACTTCTGCTTTTCTTGCCAATTTCGCCTTAACTATACTTTTGGCAACATAACGTGCGGCATAAGCGGCTGATCTATCTACTTTTGTGGGATCTTTACCAGAGAATGCCCCTCCTCCGTGCCTTGCATAACCACCATAGGTATCTACAATAATTTTTCTGCCAGTGAGCCCCGCATCTCCTTGAGGCCCGCCCACGACAAATTTTCCCGTGGGGTTTACTAGAAATCTTGTTTTGCTAATGTTTGGTTTGACTTCTAAATCTTCAGTAGCAGGAATTACAACATGCTTCCATAAATCTTCTTTTATTCTTTGACGAATTTCTTGTTCATTTGTTGTTCCATCTATCTCAGGATTATGTTGAGTTGAAATTAAAATTGTATTAATAGAAACTGGTAAACCTTTTTCGTAATCAATGCTTACTTGAGTTTTACCATCAGGGAGTAGATAATTAAGGACTTCTTCATGCCTCACTTTAGAAAGTTGAATGGCTAATCTATGAGCTAAACTAATCGGTAAGGGCATTAATTCAGGCGTCTCATCGCATGCATAGCCGAACATTATGCCTTGATCACCAGCGCCGGTATTATCTTCCAAATCATCGTTAACATCATCTGCTTCATTTACTCCTTGAGAAATATCTGGTGATTGCTCGTCAAGTGCTACTAAAACAGCACAACTATTTGCGTCAAAGCCACCTGCACTATAGTCTGAATATCCAATTTCTTTAATTACATTTCTAACAAGTTTTATATAATCAACCTTTGCTTTTGAAGTTATTTCTCCAGTAAGTAAGCAAAGACCCGTATTAACAACAGTTTCGCATGCAACTCTGCTTTCTGGATCTTCTGTCAATAAAGCATCTAAAACAGCGTCACTAATTTGATCACATATTTTGTCAGGATGACCTTCAGTAACGGATTCCGAAGTGAAAATGAAATCACTCATTTACAAAGTATTTTGAAATTAGACTTCATCCTAAATTAGATTATCGTTACAAATCAATTTATGTAAATTAAATAATACTTGTACGAGAATAATGAGGCTTTAATTCTTATATTCTTAAACAAAATAAATAAGTAAATTTATACTGCTTCAGAAGATGCAGTGGGAATCTCTTCATTATCGTCAGTTTGTTCAAATAACATTTGTTTATATTTTGCAGCCATTTCTTCAGCTTTACTAAAAACTTTTTGTGGATCCGTTAGCATATCTCCTGGTTCAGGTTCAAGTGCTTTAGTAGATAATGAAATTCGTCCTCTTTCTGAATCAAGGTCAATTATCATGACTTTCATTTGGTCACTCACATTTAAAACATTATGAGGAGTCTCAATATGTTCATGACTAATCTCAGAAATGTGCAATAGACCACTAACTCCACCAATATCAATAAAGGCTCCATAAGGTTTAATACCTTTTACAGAACCAACAACAACTTCGCCTACCTCAAGTCGGTTCATTTTTTTCTCAACCAAAGCTCTCCTATGGCTTAGCACTAATCTATTTCTCTCTTCATCAACTTCAAGAAATTTTAAAGGCAAATATTCACCTTCTAAGTCATCTTTAATTTTTCGAGCACTTATATGAGAGCCTGGAATAAAACCTCTCAAGCCTTCTACCCTAACGAGAGCTCCTCCTCTATTTGTTGCGAAAACTTCAGAATAAATAGTTGCATCTTCTTTTTGGAGCTGTCTAACCCTTTCCCATGCTCTTTGATATTCAATTCTTCTAATGGAGAGGGCTAATTGGCCATCTTCATTTTCTTCGCTCATTATGAAAAATTCTCTACTTTCTGAAGGTTGTAAAACATCATTAAGTCCTTCAACTCTATTTATTGAAACCTCCTGAACAGGCATAAAAGCGGCTGTTTTTGCTCCTATATCTATCATGGCCCCTTTGGGCTCTAAAGCAAAAACGGTACCTTTAACTAGATCGCCAGGCTTGAAGTTATAGTCATACTTACCCAAAAGTGATGCAAATTCTTCTTGTGTGAATCCTGCGTTGTCAAAATCCGTATTTTTTCTGCTGGAGGAAGAATCTGCTGAAGGTATATCGCTCTTCTCGAATGATAAATCCTCCTCATTTTGAGATGCTGAATCTTTATCTAACTCAGACGAATTTTTAATTTCTTGATCCTCAGAAAGTTCTTTAATGGTTTGGGAAGAATTTTCGTTCATTTGTTGTATCGCAGACTACCTAAGGTAGTTAGAAAGGGATGCTACTAGCCTGCAAACCAATAGCAAAAAACATTTGTGATATGTATTCTACACTTTAAGATGCTGAATTTTATGAAATTGAAGCTAATTGGTTCTTTGAATTTCCCTTTAGAGATTCAAGAGTTGAAATAAAATCTTTTACCCCATTAAATTTTCTGTAAACTGAGGCGTATCTTATGTAGGCGACTTCGTTTTCTTTCCTCAGATTTTTAAGTATTAATTCTCCGATTTGTGAAGATTTAATATCTTTATTAGAATCTTGAACGATTTGAGATTCAATTCCATCTACGAAATTAATAATTGCTTCACTACTGAAGTTAGTTTTTTCGCATGCTCTTGATATGCCATTAAATAATTTTTGTTTATCAAATAATTCTCTGCCACCGTCTTTCTTTATAACTGAGACTGGCATTGTTTCCACTCTTTCATAAGTTGTAAATCTAAAGCTGCAATTTAAGCACTCTCTTCTTCTTCGAACACTTTTACCACTATCAGCAGATCTAGATTCCAAAACTCTGCTATCTGTGTTTTGACAGGTTGGACACTGCATGTGGTGAAATTAGTTATACTTTAACTCTAATAGTAGAGTAATATATTAATTATGAAAAGTAAAAAAACCTCTTGTTAAAGAGGTTTTTTTTTTGAGTTCATTTTCTGTCAAATTTAGGGGGATCTCTAAAGGCGACAGCAAAGAACAAAGTAACAACTGCGAGAGTTAGAATAAGAACGTAAGCAAAAGCTTCCATAAGATTAAGTAAATAAGTTTAGTTTAAACCCTTCCTGGGATTCTTCTTGTGGTTTCGTCGCCAAGCTTCTTGAATAAACCAAATTCAACTTGGTCTCCAATCTCGGCATCAATACCAGCAAAGGAATTTCTGTAAAGAGTCCTTGAAGCATGCCACCAGTGGCCAAACAAGAATAGCAATCCGAAACATAAATGTGCATATGTAAACCATGCTCTTGGTGAGCTTCTGAATACACCGTCAGATTTATATGTATCTCTGTCAAACTTGAATGCTTCTCCTAGTTGAGCCTTTCTGGCTAATCTTTTAACTACTGCAGGATCTGTAAATGTTTGTCCATCTAGGTCTCCTCCATAGATAGTTGCAGTGATACCAGTTTGTTCAAAAGAATACTTTGCTTCAGCTCTTCTAAATGGAATATCTGCCCGTACATTACCTTCTTTGTCTTCAAGAATAACAGGAAAGTTTTCAAAGAAATTAGGTATTCTTCTTACTTCTAATTCGTTACCTTCCTTGTCTTGAAAAGCAATATGACCTTGCCAACCAGTTGGTAATCCATCTCCATTTACAAGAGCTCCAACTCTAAATAATCCTCCTTTAGCTGGGCTATTCCCAACATAATCGTAGAAGGCTAGTTTTTCTGGAATCGATGCATATGCCTCTGATTTAGTGGCACCATTATCTATAGCTGCTTGTACTCTTCTATTAATTTCAGTTTTGAAATAGCCTGAGTCCCATTGATATCTGGTAGGACCAAAAAGCTCTACTGGGGTTGTTGCTGAACCGTACCACATTGTTCCTGAAACAACGAAAGATACAAATAAGACAGCGGCTAGAGCACTAGCTAAGACTCCTTCGAGACTTCCAAGTTTTAGTGCTCTATAAAGTCTTTCTCCAGGTCTATTGGTGATGTGAAAAATACCTCCAATAATACCCATAAGACCTGCCGCAATATGATTCGCTACAATACCTCCAGGATTAAAAGGATTAAATCCTTCTACTCCCCAGGAAGGAGCTACAGGTTCTACATGTCCAGTTAAGCCATAAGGGTCAGAAACCCAAATCCCTACATTTGCGCAATGAAAAGCTCCAAAACCAAAACAGGTTAGTCCTGCTAGAAGAAGGTGAATCCCGAAAATTCTTGGCAAATCGAGAGCAGGCTCACCAGTTCTTGAATCTTCCCACAAATCTAAGTCCCAGTAGGTCCAGTGCCAAATAGAGGCCAACATCAAAAGACCACTAAATACTATGTGAGCTGCTGCAACCCCTTCGAAACTCCAGAATCCAGGATCAACTCCAGTAGCACCTGTTATGTCCCATCCGTTCCAACTACTTGTGATACCCAGTCTTGCCATGAAAGGCATAACGTACATTCCCTGTCTCCACATTGGATTGAGAACAGCATCAGAAGGATCAAAAATGGCTAATTCATAAAGAGCCATAGAACCGGCCCAGCCGGCTAATAATGCAGTATGCATAAGATGCACAGCAAGTAGTCGACCTGGGTCATTAATAACTACTGTGTGAACTCGATACCAAGGCAATCCCATCGGTTAATTTCTAGTAACTATGCTGAATAAACAGCTAAACATCACGATAGTAAGGGTTTTTTAGTCTTTGAGGGATTTTTGTAAATAAATATATTTTCTAGCAAAAATTGGGCAGATCAATTAGCAGAACTGAGTTTATAAGGAATATTTGGCTAAAAACTGTTAATATTTTGGTCACAATTCTCAAAGTAAAACGCCAAAATAAGAGAAATAACTAAAAAAATGGCAACTATCAGATTTATTCGTGAGGATTTAGAGGTCCAATGCAATCCAGGTGAAAATTTAAGGGAACTTGTAATGAAAGAGAACTTACAGCTTTATGGATTAAAAGGTATTTTAGGAAATTGTGGAGGTGCAGGACAATGCAGTACTTGTTTTATTTCAGTTGAAGGAGGAAACAAAAATTCGTTGAGTCCTCTTACCTCTGTCGAAGAAGAAAAACTCAAAAATAGACCAGAAAATTGGCGCCTTGCTTGCCAAACGTTAATAAAATCCTCTGCAGTAATTTTAACAAAACCACAGTCTCCCCCTTCAAATTTGGAAGAACTAAAAAAAATTAGTGAAAATAAAAAATTACCTCGCTAAATTGTTTAAGACTGTTAATCAGTTTATAAAATTTGTTTATTTTTCCACTTTATCAATAGTTATACGTTTATAGTCTTAATACCTAATAAAGAAACACCAATTAAATGGAAACAACTAACTTTGGATTCGTAGCTAGTCTTTTATTTGTAGGGGTGCCAACAATATTCCTCATAGGTTTATTTATTTCTACACAAGATGGAGAAAAATCAAGCTTCTACTCTGACTCTAGTAAGGGTAGGCTTGGACCAAAACGCTAATACTTTAATAAATGCTTTGCGTTTCTGGAAAAGATTTTTTATTTTGGAAAAAAAAGCAACTTTCTAAAGGGGGAGATCAACAATCTCTTGCTGTTTTACTCGATTGTGTAGGCGGCATAACAATTAGTGACTTAAACTTGATAAGTATAAATCCTAAGGAAAATCTACACTTAAAAAATAATTTAGAATTTTTAGAATCTGTTTGGGACGATCATTTACTAAAATCTTGCCCAATCCAATACCTTTGCGGAACAACTTTTTGGAGAGACTTAGAATTAAAAGTTTCAAACAAAGTACTTATTCCCAGATCAGAGACAGAGCTCATAATAGATATTGTCTTCAATATTTTTCGAGGCAAGTCAGATAAATTTTTTTTTGCTGAATTAGGAACTGGATCAGGCGCTATAAGTATTGCTTTGTCATTGGCTTATCCATTTAGCGAAGGAGTAGCAACTGATATAAATCATGACATATTAGAAATAGCCTCTAAAAATTATATAAATTCTTCAAAACAAACAAATTTGAAATTTTATTGTGGAAATTGGTGGTCACCTCTCGAAAATTTTAAAGGAAAATTAGACCTCGCTATTTCAAACCCGCCATATATTCCTAAAGATACTTATGAAAAATTACCCAAAGAAGTTAAAAATTTCGAACCTAAAGTTGCCTTAGTAGGCGGTGAAGATGGTCTAAAACACATTAGGGAAATAATACAAAGAGCACCATTATTTTTAAAAGAAAAGGGCTGGCTAATTTTAGAGAATCATTTTGATCAAGGCGAAAAAGTAAAACAACTTCTTATTGAAAATAAATTTACATCAATAGAAATTGTGAAAGATCTTTCAGGTATTGGTAGGTTTACTATTGGAAGATATAAATAAATTATGACATGTTCATAATCTAAATGAATTTAGTAGATTGCAAATCCGCTTTGAAGACTCTTAAAAGTGGTTTACCTATAATCTTCCCAACTGACACATTACCTGCGATTGGTTGCTTGCCAAAATTTTCAAGTATTATTTATGATTATAAAAAAAGAGATAGAGATAAACCCTTAATTCTTATGGGATCAGAACATAAACAATTAATTGATTATGTTCACGAATCAGCTAAAAAAGATTACGAAAATATAGCTACAAAATATTGGCCTGGAGCTTTGACAATTGTTATTCCTGCTTCAGAAAGGGAGAATTCAATCCTCACAAGCAAAGATCTTACTATAGGTTTGAGGATTCCAAATTCAAATATGGCTCAATCTCTCATAAGAGAAACAGGTCCATTGTTAACTTCAAGTGCAAATATTTCAGGTTTTAAAGGATCAATTACAGTTGAAGGTATTTCTCAACACTTCCCTTCAGTAAAAATTTTAAGCCCTATCCCCTGGGAAAAAAGTAGTGGAAAAGCTAGTACTATCATATTCTGGAAGAAAAGTAGGGAATGGAAGTTGATTAGAGAAGGAGAAGTATTAGTTAGAGAATTATATTAATGTTTTTATTATTATTTTTTGTTTTATTAATTCAATTTTTTAATTATTGGATGTTTGAACCTCTCGCATCTTTTTTAGAGTATCTTCTCGAAATAAGATTATTTCCTGTCATTGCTCTGCTAGGTTTGATCTTTTTATTTTCAGCAAAGAATATAGAAGAGAATTAAATAATTCAAAATGCCGGCTAACAGATTTGAACTGATGACCTTCGCTTTACAAAAGCGCTGCTCTACCGCTGAGCTAAGCCGGCAATCTCTTCATCTTACAATTAGGGAGGGTCAATTATTAGTATTTTTTTAGCTTTTTTTAAATTTATTACTTTTTGATATCTTTGTTAGCTTTATCAGTTTTATCAGTTTTTTTGAATTTTATTTCTCCTGAAATAGTTCTTTTGATTGGTAAATTGGCGACTAATGCAGTCATTCTATCCTCAGTCTCTAAACTTACTGCTACTTCCTCAAAATCAATTTCAACATATTTAGCAACAACATCAAGAATCTCTTTCCTCATTTTATCTAAAAGATCAGTTGTTAAGGAACTCATATCAACTCGGTCATGAGCAAGTACAAGTTGTAATCTTTCTCTAGCTGTATTAGCACTAGACGTCTCTCTGCCTAGTAATTTATTTATAAGATCTCTGAGAGTCATCATTTTAAAAAACCTTTGTTTGCATTAATCTCATAAATTTATCTTTAAGACTTTTGCCTTCTTTTTTAAGATCGATAATTGGTACATCTTTATTTGTAAGTCTTTGAGAAACATTCAAATAACATTTCTTTGCGGGTGATCTACCATCTGAAAGAGTCAGTGGTTCTCCTCTATTTGTGCTTATTATTACCTGTTCATCTTCTAAAACAATACCTAATAAAGGCAAAGAAAGAATTCCTTGAACATCTTCGATGGATAACATTTCTTGACTAGCCATCATGTTAGGGCGAACTCTGTTGATTACAAGTTGGATAGGCTCAATATCTGAAGTATTAAGAATCCCTATTACTCTATCCGCATCTCGCACTGCAGATAATTCTGGGTTAGTAACAACAATAGCTTCTTTACAGGCTGCAAGAGCATTTTTAAAGCCATCTTCTACGCCAGCAGGACAATCTACTAAGACAAAATCAAAGTTCTCACTGAGTAGCTCACTAATTTTTTTCATATCTTCGGGCTTCATCCAATCCAACATCCTTGGATCTCCAGCAGGTAGAAGAGCGAGATTAGGTTCCTTTTTATGTCTAACCAATGCTTGGTCAAGACGACAATTCTTGTCTAGAACATCTTGAGCAGTATAAATGATGCGGTTTTCTAATCCTAGAAGTAGATCTAAATTTCTTAAGCCAAAATCAGCATCTAATACAGCAGTTGTTGCTCCGCTGTTAGCAAGTGCTATGCCTAGGTTTGCAGTTAAAGTTGTTTTACCAACCCCTCCTTTGCCTGAACAAATTAATATTGTGCGAGTATTTTTCCCCACGATTTTTAGGATTTTACAAATGATAAAGCCACTTGTAGAAAGTTAAATATTTTAAAGATTAAGTAATTCTTAAATTTGTCTAGTTTGAATTAATTTATTGCAAATTATTGATTAATTTTTATTTTCTATTAGGTGTGGTTTGATAATTATCGTTTGTTTATCTATTACTGCAATTTCTGGATAACAATTTTTGGGTTTATCCTTTGGTCCTACAGCTATCACATCCGCAATTCTTAACTGTAAAGGGTTTAGATAAAGTGATGCAATAGATGCATTTTTATTTCCGCTTTTCCCTGCGAATGCGATCCCTAGTAATTTGCCCCAAACGTAAATGTTTTTCTTAGCGGAAACTATTGCTCCTGGATTAACATCTCCAATAATACATAGGTTTCCGTTTGAAGATATTCTTTCACCCGATCGTACTGTTCCTTTGTGAAGAATATCATCATTCTTTTTTGAATTGAATAATAGTAATTGATTTTTAATATCTTGATCTTTTATGAAAGCTGAATCTATTTTTAAGGACTTTCCGCTTATTATTGTATCTCTATTATTTGAGTAAATGCATAAGGAACAAATATTAATTTTGTCAAAATGATTTTTTAATTTTAATAATTGATGAGAACTTATTGACTCATTGGCTGCGAAAATTTTTGCTTCTAAAGGTTCCTTGATGGATGAAAATCTTTTGAAAGTTTCATGGAGATTATCTAAATCTAACAAAGAAAAAATTTCTAAATATTTACTTTTACTGTTTTTTAAAACGATTTCCATTGAATTAAATCTAGGAATTGTTTTTTATTAATGAAATTTCATTTTTAATTTCATTTTTGATTATGTCTGGATAAATAATAAAAGAGCTTTCATCGGATCTCATTAAAGTTTTTATTAATGCGGAACTATTTTCTAGTGCGCTTTGATAGTTGCCGTCCCATATTTTTAAAGCATTATTAGATTCAAAACCTTTAAAAGACCTTTCCTTAATCCCGCAAAATATTTCTGAATCATAACCATTTTTTTTGCATAATTTTGTGGCAAATGCAAGGATTTTTAATCTATTAATCCTACTTAAAAAACTTATGTCTGATGCCTTTAATAAATCCCTGTCTATAAACATTTTACATAGTGTAGAAAGTGGTTCAAAAGATTCATCTTTCCATCTAATCAAATGATAATAAAAGGTTACATCATCATTTTTTATGAAATCATCAAAATCAACCTTTGATGGTGAAAAAATCCATTTATGTAGAGAATTATCTAACCAAATATTCTTTTCATAATTATGTTTTATTGTGTCTAATATTTTTCCCAGAATCCATGTTGATATTTCGTTTATCCTGTGATTGTAGATTGTTCTATACATCAAGTTTCTAAGTACAAGGAAATGCTCAATAGCGATCACTCCTTTTGGTTTGATTCCGATATTTCCATCAGGTAAAAAGGTAAGAGCTGAAATTATTCTCTCTAAATCTACTAAGCCATAATTTGTCCCTGTGTTGTAACTATCGCGTAAAAGATAATCAAGACGATCGCAATCTATCTCACTACTTATCAATGTTCTTAAAGGTTTAGAAAATAGTTGTTTTGATTGAAATAATTCACTAATTTTTCTGGGTAATTCGTCGTCATACTTTTTGAGGATTGAATTTATTGGAGAATAATTTTTAACTAAGTTTTCAGACCATTGTTCGTGATCATGCATGAATATTGTTTCACTGGTATGGCTTAAAGGTCCATGACCTAAATCATGCAGTAGAGCTGCTCCATAAAGAACAAATTTATTTTCACTAAAAGAAGATTTACTTTCAATTAATCTCTTATAAATTTTTCTAGCTATACAAAAAACACCAATTGAGTGAGTAAATCTACTCGATTCTGCACCATGAAAAAGTAATGATGCTGCTCCAAGTTGTTTTATTCTTCTTAGTCTTTGAAAAGCAACTGTATCAATTAATTCCATAATCATTAATTCTTCTGGCTTCCCTGCATCAAATACTATTTCTTTATGAATTGGGTCATGAAAAATTCTTTTTATACTCATATTTTTAGGATTTTTTATTTTCAATCTTTAGCCATTTGAAGATTTAATTTCTTCATTGTTTAATTCAATTGTTTGAAATGGAACTTCATCTTTTTCTAGTAGAGACCCCAAAAATAATTCCGCATTCCTCACCCATTTATCTTCAGTACTTCCAAAATCACTTGCATCCGGTAGATCAAGTAATTTGTCTGGTGTTATTCCTTGGCCTTGAATATTATTACCATCTGGTGTTAAGTAACTAGCCACTGTTATGGCAATACCACTATCTTCTCCCAAACTTTTTAGGGATTGAATTAAACCCTTACCATAAGTTTGTTCTCCCATAAGAATTGACCTCTCATTATCTTGTAAAGAACCAGCAAGTATTTCACTGGCACTTGCAGTGCCTTTATTTACTAAAGTCACCATTGGTCCATCAAAAGATGTCTCTTTTTGAGAAATAATTGCATCTTTAATTCCATTTCTATCTTTTGTCTCGACTACCGGTTTATCACTCAATAATGAGTCTGCAACTGCAATACCTGAGCTTACTAGACCTCCTGCATTATTTCTAAGATCCAAGATTAAGCCCTCAACCTCTTTCTCTTTTAACTCTTGAAGAGCCTCTTCAACTTTTTTGGGTACGCTTTCGCTGAATTGAGTTATCCTTAAATATCCTATTGTGTGAGAATCGTCTCTTAATCTTTTTGTTCTAACTGGTCTGAGATCTACTGATCTTCTCTCTAAATCGACTTCCCTAATTTCTCCTGACTCCGTAGATAATTCAACTAAAACTTTTGTCCCTGATTCACCTCTTAACTTAGAGGCGGTACTTGCAAGCCCTAATTTTTCTGATGAGATTCCATCCACTGTCTCGATAATGTCTCCGCTTACTATTCCAGCTTCTTCAGCTGGCGACCCCCCAAGAGTAGAAATAACTTTAACTTTATTGTTATCATCTTCACCTAATTGAAGCCCAACACCATTAATTTCACTCCCAAAATTACTTGATTTAAGTAGCTCATAATCTTTGGGGCGTAAAACTCTCGTGTAGGGATCTTCTAGAGGTCTTAACATGTCTTCAATTGAGGAATAAGCCTCTTCACTTGTTTCAATTTGTTTCTGTAACGTTTTTTGTCTAATTCTTTTCCATTGGATTTCATCAAACTTTTCTGGATCATAAAAACCTTCGTTTACCAAGGTCCAAGCGTCAAGTACTAATTGCCTGCTATCACTGAGAGCATCCACTCTTTCCATCAACAAAAGATTGATAGAAAAAACGATGATCATTGATGCAGTGATCAAAGTTTTGAATGTTAAAAGTTTGTTAAAAGATGAATTCATTGGGTTAAGTGTTAACACCAAGTATAAGAATTTTAAGTAAGCTCTTTATATCAAAGCTAATTTTTTTTTGGATGGCGAATTCTTCATCTGTTTATGACTGGTTTCAAGAAAGACTTGAAATCCAAGACATAACTGACGACGTAACTTCCAAGTACGTACCCCCTCACGTAAATATTTTTTATTGTTTAGGAGGCATAACTTTAGTATGCTTCCTAATTCAATTTGCAACAGGTTTTGCAATGACTTTTTACTATAAGCCAACAGTTACACAAGCTTATAGCTCAGTCAGTTATTTAATGACCGATGTAAGTTTTGGATGGTTAATAAGATCTGTGCATAGATGGAGTGCCTCAATGATGGTATTGATGTTAATCCTTCATGTCTTTAGGGTTTATCTAACTGGAGGATTTAAGAGGCCAAGAGAATTAACTTGGGTTACAGGTGTTGTGATGGCAGTTATAACAGTCGCTTTTGGTGTGACTGGATACTCCCTACCATGGGATCAGGTGGGTTATTGGGCAGTTAAGATTGTTTCAGGTGTTCCTGCTGCAATACCAGTAATAGGGGACTTTATGGTTGAACTACTTAGAGGTGGAGAAAGTGTTGGTCAATCCACTTTAACCAGATTTTATAGTCTTCATACTTTTGTATTGCCATGGTCATTAGCAGTTTTCATGTTGATGCACTTTTTAATGATTCGTAAACAGGGTATTTCAGGTCCTTTATAAACTCTTATACTTAAACCATTATTAGTTCTCCTATATGTCAACTTTAAAGAAACCAGATCTATCTGATCCAAAATTGAGAGCAAAGTTAGCTAAAGGTATGGGCCATAATTATTATGGTGAACCAGCTTGGCCAAATGATTTACTATACATCTTCCCAGTAGTCATCTTAGGAACTATTGCCTGTGTAGTTGGATTAGCAGTTCTTGATCCTGCAATGTTGGGAGACAAAGCTAATCCCTTCGCAACACCCCTTGAAATACTTCCTGAATGGTACCTTTACCCAGTTTTTCAAATACTTAGAGTTGTTCCTAATAAACTTTTAGGTATTGCACTTCAAACATTAATCCCAATTGGGTTAATGATTTTACCCTTTATCGAAAACGTTAATAAATTTTCTAATCCATTTAGAAGACCAATAGCAATGTCTGTTTTCTTATTCGGAACTTTTCTAACAATATACCTAGGTATTGGGGCATGCTTGCCAATTGATAAATCACTAACCTTAGGACTGTTTTAGACTCAAATTTTAAACATATCTAGATCGTTATATTCATTCCTTAAAAAATGATTCATTAATAAAAATCCAACAATTGTCCAAGTTTGATACGTTCTTGATTGTTGTCCAACCCAAGTACCAGTAGGACCATCAAAATATTCTGCCCATTCTTGCTTAGGCAATTGATTAAGTTGACACCAATATGATTCCTCTATTAAAGATTTCATTTCTTCCATGAGGATCACATCGTCTGAACCATAATGTTTTTGATGTAATAGGACAGCTGTACCAAAAAACCAAAGTAAGCTTGGCCAATGACCACCGTTATGGTAACTCCAAGGCCAATTCTTTGGATCAGATCCAGTTTTATTTTGCCATTCCTCGACATCCATATGAGGATGACAAATTCTCATAGGCATTTGAGCCATCAAATGCTGTCTGTTATGCAAAACTAATCTAAATAAAGCTCTTTGTTCTTCCGGAGGCAGTACTCCGAACATACACGCTAAAGAATTACCTAAACTGTAAAATCGAAAGTCAGGCCTTCCTGTCCTAATATTTCCTATTAAGTAACCACCTCTATTCTCTAACCAATCTTGTAGCCATGATGGAACCACTTGAGGTTGAACGTTAAATTCATTAAAGTGTTGATCATCACCATACTGCTCAGTTGGCCTTCTTCTTAAAATTTGCATTGTTTGGCTTGTAACCCAATAATGCTTTAAAAGAAAACTTCCTAAATCCTTAACCCATTGATTTGTAAGAATAAGTCTTTGGTCCAGAAGTCTACTAACATGATCTGCTCTACTTAATTCCATTAAATTAATACAACTTTTTAAACATCCATGAAGTAAAACTTCAACTTCTAGGGGTGCTCCCCATACATCCATAGGCCTATCAATCATAAATGCGCAATCTGGAACAAAAAGTACTGGAGTACCCTCGAATGTTGGATGTAGAACTAGATCTAGTAGAAGTTGAATACCTCTTTGGACGCTTTGACTTTTTCCGAAGGCATAATCACCGCTTTTATTGACATAATACCAACATAAAATGGGCCACCATAAACTTGCATCTGCTGAAGTAATCCTCCCTATTGATCTCTGACCATAGTCTCCAATGAGCTGTCCATTTTCTTCAACGAAACTAGTGGGGAATACGCCACGTGTTTGGTAATTAGAGCTTTGTAACTCAAGGCAAACACTTAAGAACTTCTTGACAATTTCGTACCTTTTTTGGGTAATGAGGTAAATCATTACAGGAACATTGTCTCTTAAAAATATTTCTCCGTAATTTAATTTTTTATTTTTTGTTGGGTGTTCTAGTGCAGCAACGCTTCCCACCAACTCGCCTGATATTTCAACCAAAGTCTTTTCGAAGTGTTTTTTTGCATTTGTTACAATTTTCTCTTCATCAGAACTTGGTCTTACTCTTAAATTTTTTTGACTAAATCTTTCTGCCATTTCATTTATATCCCTTTATTTAAGCCTAGTTGTTCAACAAGACTTTGATCAAATAAAAAATTAATAAAAAATTTTTGTATAAAAGGTTGCACAATTACAGTCGGATGGTTTAGTATTTTCTTCTGGGCAGAAATATAGTTTTTGCATTATTCATGAAATCACCTTAAATCTAATTTTTGGTCAATGAATGAATATTTTGGAGATTTGATTTCGATCATTATTTTCAGCCAGAAGAAGGGTTTTCCCTTCAAAATGAGTTATTCACTTGTTGACTAACTCTGCACCTAGAAAATTTAAAACTTAGGAACTGATGCTTTTATTGCGTCAAGAAAAACTAAATTTTTTTTAGTTATTTCAAGATGTACATGCAATAAAGGTGTGAGGTCCCGTCAAGAATATATAAAAATGTCATCAATTGCTAACTTTTGGTATTGATGTAAACGGATCTGAGATCTTGGAAAGTCACTTTAGAAATATTTTAATGTGCACTCAATGTAATCCTTAAATATTTAAGGAGGCTGAAGCTGAATACAAAAACTGAATTTTTATTTGGATAAAGCAATTCAATTTGAGTAGATTTATCTACAAAAGGATTTGAACACAACGGAGAGTTTGATCCTGGCTCAGGATGAACGCTGGCGGCGTGCTTAACACATGCAAGTCGAACGAACCTTCGGGTTAGTGGCGGACGGGTGAGTAACGCGTGAGAATCTGCCCTCAGGAGGGGGATAACGGTTGGAAACGACCGCTAATACCCCATATGCCTACTGGTGAAATGAATTTCGCCTGAGGATGAGCTCGCGTCTGATTAGCTAGTTGGTGTGGTAATGGCTCACCAAGGCTTCGATCAGTAGCTGGTCTGAGAGGATGATCAGCCACACTGGGACTGAGACACGACCCAGACTCCTACGGGAGGCAGCAGTGGGGAATTTTCCGCAATGGGCGAAAGCCTGACGGAGCAACGCCGCGTGAGGGACGAAGGCCTCTGGGCTGTAAACCTCTTTTCTCAAGGAAGAAGATATGACGGTACTTGAGGAATAAGCCACGGCTAATTCCGTGCCAGCAGCCGCGGTAATACGGGAGTGGCAAGCGTTATCCGGAATTATTGGGCGTAAAGCGTCCGCAGGCGGCTTTTCAAGTCTGCTGTTAAAGCGTGGAGCTTAACTCCATCATGGCAGTGGAAACTGAAAGGCTTGAGTATGGTAGGGGCAGAGGGAATTCCCGGTGTAGCGGTGAAATGCGTAGATATCGGGAAGAACACCAGTGGCGAAGGCGCTCTGCTGGGCCATTACTGACGCTCATGGACGAAAGCCAGGGGAGCGAAAGGGATTAGATACCCCTGTAGTCCTGGCCGTAAACGATGAACACTAGGTGTCGGGGGAATCGACCCCTTCGGTGTCGTAGCTAACGCGTTAAGTGTTCCGCCTGGGGAGTACGCACGCAAGTGTGAAACTCAAAGGAATTGACGGGGGCCCGCACAAGCGGTGGAGTATGTGGTTTAATTCGATGCAACGCGAAGAACCTTACCAGGGTTTGACATCCTGCGAACCTCTTAGAAATTTGAGGGTGCCTTCGGGAATGCAGTGACAGGTGGTGCATGGCTGTCGTCAGCTCGTGTCGTGAGATGTTGGGTTAAGTCCCGCAACGAGCGCAACCCACGTTTTTAGTTGCCAGCATTTAGTTGGGCACTCTAGAAAGACCGCCGGTGATAAACCGGAGGAAGGTGTGGATGACGTCAAGTCATCATGCCCCTTACACCCTGGGCTACACACGTACTACAATGCTACGGACAAAGGGCAGCAAACTCGCGAGAGCTAGCAAATCCCATAAACCGTGGCTCAGTTCAGATCGTAGGCTGCAACTCGCCTACGTGAAGTAGGAATCGCTAGTAATCGCAGGTCAGCATACTGCGGTGAATACGTTCCCGGGCCTTGTACACACCGCCCGTCACACCATGGAAGTTGGCCATGCCCGAAGTCGTTACTCCAACCCTTGTGGAGGAGGACGCCGAAGGTGGGGCTAATGACTGGGGTGAAGTCGTAACAAGGTAGCCGTACCGGAAGGTGCGGCTGGATCACCTCCTAACAGGGAGACAACAAAATGTTTAATATTATTTTGTCACCTTAGGTCGATCGGTATCTCATGTTTTTAATTTATTAAGAATTTCATTTCCTAAGTTTTTCTAGGTCACACCCATTATTTTTCCTGGGCCATTAGCTCAGGTGGTTAGAGCGCACCCCTGATAAGGGTGAGGTCCCTGGTTCAAGTCCAGGATGGCCCATATCTCTATGTTGGGGGTATAGCTCAGTTGGTAGAGCGCCTGCTTTGCAAGCAGGATGTCAGCGGTTCGAGTCCGCTTACCTCCACTGATTACCACCTCTTCCATAATCTGTAGAAAGGAAATGTATTGAGTTGTGATCAAATTCTGAACGAATCTAGCTTCCTAATGAAATCATTAAGATGCTGGACTCATTGAATTAATTTCATTGTTTTCAGAGAACCTTGACAACTGCATAGATTATTTTTAAAGACAATAAGCATCTTTAATGATGCAGATTTATTATTTGTGCGAATGCATTAATAACAATTCTATTAAGCTGATGCTTCAATTTTGAAGTTATTGGTCAAGCTACAAAGGGCTCACGGAGGATACCTAGGCACACAGAGGCGATGAAGGACGTGGTTACCTGCGATAAGTCTCGGGGAGTTGGAAGCACACTTTGATCCGGGAATTTCCGAATGGGGCAACCCCATGTACGTCCAACTGAATATATAGGTTGGTGCGAGCTAACCCAGCGAACTGAAACATCTTAGTAGCTGGAGGAAGAGAAAGTAAATAACGACTCCCTCAGTAGCGGCGAGCGAACGGGGAATAGCCCAAACCGATAGTCTTGACTATCGGGGTTGTGGGACAGCAATATGGATCAACAAATCTAGAAGAAACGTTTGAATGGCGTGCCACAGAGGGTGAAAGCCCCGTAATCGAAAGATAAGTTGACCTAGCTGTATCCCGAGTAGCACGGAGCACGTGGAATTCCGTGTGAATCTGCGAGGACCACCTCGTAAGGCTAAGTACTACTGTGTGACCGATAGTGAAACAGTACCGCGAGGGAAAGGTGAAAAGAACCCCGGGAGGGGAGTGAAATAGAACATGAAACCGTGAGCTTACAAGCAATGGGAGCCCGACTAATCGGGTGACCGTGTGCCTGTTGAAGAATGAGCCGGCGACTTATAGGCACTGGCGGGTTAAACCGGAAATGGTGGAGCCACAGCGAAAGCGAGTCTTAATAGGGCGTTTGTCAGTGTTTATAGACCCGAACCCTGGTGATCTAACCATGGCCAGGATGAAGCTTGGGTGATACCAAGTGGAGGTCCGAACCGACTGAAGTTGAAAATTCAGCGGATGAGCTGTGGTTAGGGGTGAAATGCCAATCGAACCAGGAGCTAGCTGGTTCTCCCCGAAATACGTTGAGGCGTAGCGTCTAGTGCTCCAGCAGGGGGGTAAAGCAACCATTTCGGTGCGGGCTGCGAAAGCGGTACCAAATCGATATGAACTCTGAATACCCTGTGTGTAACTAGGCAGTCAGACTGTGGGGGATAAGCTCCATAGTCAAGAGGGAAACAGCCCAGACCGCCAGCTAAGGTCCCAAAATTAACGCTAAGTGATAAAGGAGGTGGGATTGCCCAGACAACCAGGAGGTTTGCCTAGAAGCAGCCATCCTCAAAGGAGTGCGTAATAGCTCACTGGTCGAGCGATCCTGCGCCGAAAATGAACGGGGCTAAGCGTTATACCGAAGCTGCGGATAAATTTATTTATGGTAGGGGAGCGTTCTATGTAGGGTGAAGCGTTAGCGTAAGCGGACGTGGACAGCATAGAAGTGAGAATGTCGGCTTGAGTAGCGAAAACATGGGTGAGAATCCCATGCCCCGAAACCCTAAGGGTTCCTCCGGCAGGCTCGTCCGCGGAGGGTTAGTCTGGACCTAAGGCGAGGCCGAAAGGCGTAGTCGATGGACAACAGGTCAATATTCCTGTACCAGATGTGTTTTGAGAAGGGGGACGGAGAAGGCTAACCAGGCCAGATGTTGGTTACTGGTTCAAGCGTTCGAGGCTTTGAGAGATGGAGAAAACATCTTGAGCTAAGGCGTGAGTACGAGCTGCTACGGCAGCGAAGTTGGTGATGTCATGCTTCCAAGAAAAGCCCTATACTCGTTAAAACACAAATGCCAGTACCCGAAACCGACACAGGTGGGGTGGTAGAGAATACCGAGGGGCGCGAGATAACTCTCTCTAAGGAACTCGGCAAAATGGCCCCGTAACTTCGGGAGAAGGGGTGCCAGCGAGAGCTGGTCGCAGTGAAGAGGCGCAAGCGACTGTTTACCAAAAACACAGGTCTCCGCTAAGTCGCAAGACGATGTATGGGGGCTGACACCTGCCCAGTGCCGGAAGGTTAAGGAAGCTGGTTAGCTTTTAGTGAAGCTGGCGACTGAAGCCCCGGTGAACGGCGGCCGTAACTATAACGGTCCTAAGGTAGCGAAATTCCTTGTCGGGTAAGTTCCGACCCGCACGAAAGGTGTAACGATTTGCGCGCTGTCTCGGAGAGAGGCTCGGCGAAATAGAATTGTCTGTGAAGATGCGGACTACATACACCCGGACAGAAAGACCCTATGAAGCTTTACTGTAGTTTGATATTGTGCTCGGGCTCTGAATGCGCAGAATAGGTGGGAGACGTTGAAATAGTGCTTGTGGGTACTATTGAGTCATCGGTGAGATACCACTCTTTTAGAGCTAGGGTTCTAACGCTTACCCGTTATCCGGGAAGCGGACAGTATCTGATGGGCAGTTTGACTGGGGCGGTCGCCTCCTAAAAGGTAACGGAGGCGCACAAAGGTTCCCTCAGGCTGGTTGGAAATCAGTCGTTGAGTGCAAAAGCAGAAGGGAGCTTGACTGTGAGACCTACAAGTCGAACAGGGACGAAAGTCGGTTTTAGTGATCCGACGGTTCTGCGTGGAAGGGCCGTCGCTCAACGGATAAAAGTTACTCTAGGGATAACAGGCTGATCTCCCCCAAGAGTTCACATCGACGGGGAGGTTTGGCACCTCGATGTCGGCTCATCGCAACCTGGGGCTGAAGTCGGTCCCAAGGGTTGGGCTGTTCGCCCATTAAAGCGGTACGCGAGCTGGGTTCAGAACGTCGTGAGACAGTTCGGTCCATATCCGGTGTATGCGCAGGAATATTGAGAGGATTTCTCCCTAGTACGAGAGGACCGGGAGGAACGCACCTCTGGTGTGCCAGTTATCGTGCCAACGGTAAACGCTGGGTAGCCATGTGCGGAGTGGATAACCGCTGAAAGCATCTAAGTGGGAAGCCCACCTCAAGATGAGTATTGCCATGGCATAAGCCAGTAAGGTCACGGGAAGAACACCCGTTGATAGGCTCTACGTGGAAGCTTGGTAACAAGTGCAGCGGAGGAGTACTAATAGACCGAGGGCTTGACCAAATAAACTTAATTTATTGTTTTTAATACATATAATTTTCTATGCAGTTCTCAAGGTTCACACTATCCTGGTGTTCATGGCGATGTGGAACCACTCCGATCCATCTCGAACTCGGTTGTGAAACGCATCAGCGGCGAAAATATTTAGGGGGTAGCCCCTTGAGAAAATAGCTCAATGCCAGGTAAAAATATTTAAAAGGGTTTACTCTTCTTTGAGTAAGCCCTTTTTTATTTTTGGCATTTAGGACACCAATGTGTACTTCTTCCAGTAATTTTTTGCCTTTCAATTAAATTTCCGCATTTATGACATTCTTTACCAGTTCTCCTATAAACATTTGTCTGTAAACCAAAATTGCCATTCTCTCCCTCCAAGTCTCTAAAATCACTAAATGTTGTTCCCCCAGAACCTATACTTTTTTTTAATACAGATATAATTGATTCTCTGAGCTTGATTAACTCACTCTTGTTGATTGTTTGAGCTTCTCTAAAAGGAGAGATGCCAGCGGAGTATAAACTTTCATCAGCATAAATATTACCTATACCTGCCACTATTGTTTGATCTAATAAAATAGCTTTTATAGATTTTGTTCTCTTTGAAATAACTTTCTTAAGGTATTTTGTATTAAAGTCTTTAGAAAATGGTTCAGGTCCTAATGTGCCTAATCCTTTGATTATTTTATTAGGTGTTAACCCTTGCTTAATCCACCACATTTGGCCAAAACTTCTTACGTCAATGTATCTGAGTTCATTATTTTTTTTATCGAAAAATCTTACTCTTGTATGTCTACAGGGTGGAGTAAGTTTATTAATAAATTTGAAATATCCAGTCATTCTTAAATGAACCACAAGAAATCCATTATGTTTTAATGTTGATTTCTCATTAATTTTAATATTCTCATTTTCAATTATTTTTAATTCAGCTATTAAATATTTTCCTCTTCTATCCCATTTATAAAAAAGCGAGTTCTGAATTCCCTTAATAAATTCTTTCTTGTTGGCAGGTAATGCTACAGTTGAATCCCTACATATTTCTACTTTTTTAACAATAAAGTTATTAAGTTTTTGCTCTAAACCTCTTCTAACAGTTTCAACTTCAGGTAATTCAGGCAATTATTTAAGCTTTCTCTAATTCACTTTCAGCAAAATTATTTGTATTTGCTCCACCATCAGTTCCGCTTATCCCAGCGTAATTTACTTTATCGAATCGGACTACGCAGTTATATTTAATACCTGAAGTATCAACTGAAGCAACTTTACCTATTTCATTGTACCAATATGATTCTGGTCTTTTTACTCTTACGAGATCTCCTCTTGAAATTGCCATTACTATTAATTTAACTTTTTGTAGAATAACTCATCATTAATATTCTTAGACAAATTATTCACACATATTAATTAAAAGTTTTAACAAAAATCATTTATTAAATTATTTTCGAATTCTTCTTTTGCAGGCTTACTTCCCATCCATTTCCTGCCAGGTATTCTTACATCTAATTCATTTGCATCACAATTGATTGAAAGAATTAGTTTTTTATCTTCTTGATTTAGTACGTTTAAAACTTTTCTACCTTTAATATTTTTAAATGAGTTACTTTGGATAATTATAGGACCATAAATTTTTTTATCTAACTCAAATAATTCATTATTGTTTTTATTTTCAGTTGTTTCAAAATTTTCTGAATTAATTTTGTTCTTTATTCTTATTATGAGTTTCTGACCAACTTTTATTGAATCAGGATTATTGAGATTATTTAATTCTATTAGATCGAATACCTTTAGATTATATTTGTTTGATATTTCAGTAAGATTTTCGCCAGTTTGAACAATATGATAATTATTTATTAAATCTGATTCATTTTTATTATTTTCAGTAGATTTGGAGATAGTAAGATTTTGGCCAACAAAAATATAATTTTCATCTTCTAAGTTATTCAATTTAATAATTAAATCTTTATTTATTGAATAAAATTTTGAAATACTTGATATTGTATCACCACTTTTTACAATATGAATTTTTTTTATTTCAGTTTTTTCTTCAGTAATTGATTCTTTTCTAGCAATATTTTCAATTTTATTTTTTGTTGAAAATATCTTTTCTTCTGATTTTATTAATGATTGATTAAAAAAATTAATAAATATGGCAATTACTAAAAATGTAAATTTCATAAAACTCACTATTTATTTAAAGATAATCTTTAAATTTAAAATCGCTAGGTTTTTGAGAACAATTTAAGTAATTTAAACCTGAAAAATAAACTTTAAAAATTTCTTTATTCTTTCGTAGGGAGGGTACCGCAGATTTGAATCAAATAAAAAACCTTTAAAAGTAATAGATTTTTGATTTGAAAAATTTCGAAATCCTTCTTCTCCATGAAATTTACCAATACCACTTTGCCCAACACCTCCAAACGGTAAATTTGGAATAAGGACTGGTAACATCACATCATTTATACAAATTGTTCCTGAACTGGTTACTTTTGAAATATGATTATGAATTTTTTTATTGCCTCCAAATAAGTAGATTGCTAATGGTTTTGATGTTTGACTAATCTTTTCTAAAGCTGATTCCTTATCATTGATTTTAATTACTGGAAGTAGTGAACTGAATAGTTCTTTCTGCAAAATATCTATTTCATTTAATTTAGTTCTCAAAATTGTAGGAGATATTTTAAACTTTTTTTTACTAAAAGTCCCCCCAAATAAAATTCTTTTTTCTTTTTTATATTGTTTGAGAATTTCTAAAGTTGATTTAAATTGCTTTTTCTCTAATTTTGATAAGTTTTCCGAAATAATTGGATTATCTCCGTAAAAACTTACTATGCACTCCTTTAATTTTTCTATAAAAGTATTTTCAATTTCTTTGTCTACAAAGATATGATTCGGAGCCATGCATGATTGACCAGAATTAAAAAATTTGCCCCAAACAATTCTTTTAGCAGCCACTTCTAAATTTGCATTCTTGAAAATAATTACAGGATTTGTTCCGCTTAACTCAAGAGTTAATGGAGTTAAGTTTTTTGAAGCTAATCTCATTATAGATTTTCCAGTTTCAGTACTTCCTGTAAAAAATATGTGGTCAAAATTTTGTTCAATTAATTTTATGGATTGTTTATAATCACCCTCTACTGTCATTAGGACATCTTTACTGAAATATTTGGAGGTAAGCTTTTTTATAAGTTTTGAGGTCGCAGGACATTTCTCTGATGGCTTTATAACTGCAGTATTTCCTGCTGAGAAAATATTTACCAATGGCTTAAAAACATAAAGTAATGGATAATTATAAGGACCAAGAATTAAGACACAACCAAGAGGTTCATAAATAACTTTTGAGGATGATGGAAATAGATAAAAAGGTGTTTCAACCTTTTTTGGTCGCATCCAAGAATTGAGTTTCTTTTTTATGAGTGAAATTTCTTCTTTCACCAAAAGGATTTCTGAAAGCCCTTCAATTTCAGATTTACCTAGATCAACAAAAAGTGATTTTATTATCTCTTTTTTATTTTCATTCAAAAGTTTAGAAACTATATTGATATGTTGGATCCGCCACTTTATATCTTCTGTTTTACCAGTTAGAACTGTATTTTTTAATTTATTAATATCTACTAAATGAAATTTATCAGAAATTTTCATTTTATTCCCATGAATAATATTAAATATATCAGAGGATAAATTGTAAATAACTAAGTTTTTTAGCTACTTAAATCAAAGTGAATGATTTATAAGAAATAATCAAATTTATTAATATTGTTTTTAAAAATTAAAAAATTTTCTTAGTTAATATATTTCTATGAGGGAAAAATTTTCAATTAGATTGATAGCTATAAATGAAATACCAGAAGTTACAAACTGGGCGAAGTCAGAAGGATTTTCTCCAGGAATGGATGATGTATCAATTTATAGAAATACTGACAAACAAGGAGTATGGGTAGCTTGTCTCGATAATAACCCTATAGGTTCTATTGCGTGTGTTAAATATAATTCCTCGTATGGTTTTATAGGTTTATTTATCATTAAAAAAGAGTACCGAAATAATGGATATGGAGTGAGGTTATGGAAACATGCCCTCGATTATTTAAAAAATGTTGATTGTATTGGTCTTGAGGCTGCCCCAGATAGATTGAATGATTACGCAAAGTGGGGTTTTAGGAAATCTTCCATTACAAATCGATGGAAATTAAAAGGTTCTCGAGATTTGCCATTGAGAAATTTCTATAAAGATCAATTTCATTCTTTCAAAGTTGTCCCGGGTAATAAAATTTCCTCTGAAGCAGTCTTAATTTATGATGATCAAAGAGAACCTAGTCCCAGGCCACATTTTCTAAATGACTGGTTGAAGAATTCTCATGGTAATGTCAGTGCAATTATCGATAATAATGGGATGTGCCATGGATTTGGCAGGATAAGACCTTGTGTATTGGAGGATAATGAGCAAGGCTGGAGAATCGGACCTCTTTTAGCGGATACTCCACCACTTGCTGAACTATTAATAAGGAAGTTAGTTGGTCAATTAGATTCCCAAATCTTATTGGATTGCTCTAATCTGAATCCTTATGCAAATTATCTTTTATCAAGTTTAGGATTTGAGGAAATATCAAATACTTACAGAATGTATAAAGGCATTCAACCTTCCTGCTCAATGAATCAAGTATACGGACTTGCCTGTTTGGAACTGGGGTGATTTCCCTTAAAGCCTTAACTTTGCCTTTTGTTTCAGTAATACTGAAAGAAGATTGTTGGATTATCCCTAAGCTTAACTTTCAAAAGGTTTCAAAATTTTTTCTACAATATCAGCGTTGATTATGGTGATCTCTCCATTATCAATATTGGCAACTTGAAACAAGGTCCATGAATTTGGATTTCTAGCTCCTCCAATACAGTCGATAACTTGACCGACCCAATAATTTTTATTCTTTTCCTTAGTATCTTCGCAATTTTCTTTTTTAATTGCGACATAATCACCAGCCTTAACCAAAAGAAATTCAGGAGTTGACGAGCTCACAATAAATAGCCAATAGTATATGAGTACTATAGTAAGTTATTAGTTTTGTTGCTGAACTTTGAATTATTTAGCAAACTAGAGGTAATTCAAACAAAAAATGGAATCAACTGAAATTGCTATATTTTCAACATTATTGGGGTTAATTTTAGCTTTAACTGACGCTTATATAGAAAGAAATATTCCTGGATAATATTTCCAATTCATTTTTTAAATTAAATAAGATTTAAGCTGATCTAATATATCGGCACGGTTAGAAACTAATTTTGTAAAAACCAAATATATTAATCCTCCCATTGCGAGTCTTCCGTTTAATTTCTCTAACTGTTTTAGTTTTCTCAACAAATTTCTTTTGTGATTAAACAAAATTTAAACGGTTCACAAAATAAAAAAGTATTGGTTACTTCAAAATTAAAAAATTTATAGAAATATTATTTCAAATACGAATTAGACTTAAAGCCAAGCTTCTTTCATCTCAAGATAAAGTCTCTCGCTTTCGGCAGAATTAATTTTGCTGTCTGAATATGATTGCTGCTGCTGCTGCTGCTGCTGCTGTGTTGAGTTAGTATTAGAATTTTGGACTTCGCTCATTTGAAGACTTAAATATTTGTGTTTATTCTCTCATATTTAGAGCTTTTTTTGTAAACTTAAATTCTTAAATTTTATTTAAATTTCCTATGTTTTTTATTTTCCTGTTTTGAGTGAAGTTATTTCGCTACAGTAGTTTTGGCATATAGGAATTTAACTTCCCAATATACAATTCCTAGGAAGATAGCACTTGCAATAATAATTTCAGAAATGGCTAACATTTTAATTTTCAATACTTGTTTAATTTTGGTATCAATTTACACAGAATGCAATAGGTACTAATTACATTTAAGATTTTAAAAAATCTTATTTAATAAAATAACGCGTCGAAATAATATAAAATTTGAAGTTAGATACATATTATTTACGTGGGAAATTTCATAAATTCAACAATCCTAATACCTTTAATACCTTTAGTAACCTCTTTATTTATTCTTATTTTATTGATAAGTTTTAACAGAACTATTAACAGGTTAACAAAACCTGTTACTGCCCTGGTTGCATTATCTTTATTAAGTTCTGCTTTTATAAGCTCATTTGACTATTTTAAGAAAATAGAAGAAGAATTAGTTTTATCTCAAGTTCTCAAATTTTTTGAAGAAAAAAATTTAGTCATACATCTCAATTTAGTAAATGAAAAAATTATAATTTTTTTCTCATTAATAATGATATTAATTATTGGAATATCTTTTTATAAATTGCCTAGAAAAAAAGGTTATGTCTCATTAATGATTAGCCTAGGATTAATTTCTTCTTCGCTGATGCTCTCTATATTGCTAATAGATTTCTCAGCACTAATCTAAACTGTTGTAAGCATTGATAAAGCTTGGTTAAGTTCTTGGACATGATTTAATTCATCTTGAGCAATTTCTTTTATTTTTTGATCATTTGGATTATCTACTAAATATTTGGAATAAGTTTCAAATGCATGTTCCTCGATTTTTATGTTGACATCATAAGCATTAGCTGGAGAGAGGAAATAATAAAAAACCATGATCCAGTAATAGACAAGCACAAGGTGTCTCGCAAAAAATCTATCAATCCAAAACCTATCACCTCCTCTTTTCTCCATTTCTTTAAGATGCTCAGTTTCGTTAATAGCTTGATAAAAATGTTCTTTCATTAAAATCATTGTTTTCTCATTTTTAATTCCAAGGGATTCTTTAAAATGAAGAACTGAAAGAAATGCAAAATAAGGGGATCTAGCTATAACTTCTAAAACCCAAAATCTTTGTAAAGATCTTCCAGAGTATATGAAGTCTAAGAAGTTAACTGTACTATTCAAAATCAAAGAATTTAATTTCTTCATAAATTTAGTTTTTCTTTAAGTATAATTACTTAGTCGCTCGAGGTCTATAATTTACTTAATTAATTAACTAAAAATTAATATTTATAGTCTAAAAATCGAGACTTCCATTGAAATATTTTTTTTTCATGCATTAATTGGATAGATAAAAATTTTATATGACAACTACTGAAAAAATTGCAAATGCCAAAAAGAGGATTGATGAATTAGAAAGACTTATAAAATATTGGAATGATTCAGACCATGATGAGCAAAAAATTGTAAATTTCACAAGGAACATTGAAAATAAATATGCTTAGATTGTGATGATTAAGGCTGATTAACTTTTATTTACTTAAAGTGATTTAATATCTTTGAGGTTTCGAATATTGTTTAATTTTTAAATAGAGCAATTAAACCTATTTTCAAAAACGGTAAGCAAGAAATAGTCTAAAAGAAAAATCTATATGAAAACCTTTTCAAAAAATTATTTAGTGCCGATTAAATTTATACCATGGGTTTTTTGGGTATTTATATCTTTTATGAGTATATATTTGTGCAAGATAGCCTGGGTAAGTTGAAAATTAATTTATCTAGCTTCTCCTTAGCCAACCAGGAGCACCGCCAAACCAATCCGATATATCATCTTCATTTGGGTTGAAATGATTTTCTTTATCTAGTCCATCTATTCCAAATGATTGCAAGAAGTTATCAATCCCCCCATCATTTTTTGTACCATTCCTTCTAAAGCCGTTAGCTTTTTTCAGCCAAAGCGAAATTGTCGGATTATGGTTTGCAAATTTCTCAACATATATCCTTTCTTCTAATGTAATTGATTTATCTTGAGAGATTCTTTTAATTATTCCTTGGATCTTTAGTCTTTTTGCATTACTAAGAAGCATTTTTTTATCAATTCATTATTCCCTTTATAGGAAGGATTACTAAATATATCTTGTCAATGTTAATTTCAACAAATTAACTATCCTAAGAGGTTTTTAAGCAATAAAAGTCTTAAGACACTAAAAAAAGGGATCAATAAGTGTCTCATGATACGTTTATTCATTTATCAAACTTATAATTCCTACAAATTAGATAAAAAAAATCAATCCATTCTCAAAGACATTTTAAAATTAAGAAAAGTGGACTCAGATATTGCATAATAGTAAATTTGTACTAATATTAGTACAGATGTATTGTTAAGACATGAAAGTGATTTCATCTTCTCCTTATGCCCCTTTTAATTCAAAAGAGTGGAATTCTCTAATAAGCAAAAATGTAAAGTTTGAAAATACTCCAATAAAGATTCAAAAAAAATTTTATAGAACTTTTAATCTAAAAAAGATTGAAAAAGATAAACTTTTCCAAGAGAAGAATGAATTGCACCAACAAATGCAACTTGTATTTGGATAGAAAAATATTAACTAACAATCTTTTTATTGAATATTATTTTACGAGATCCAATTTTTTGTTAGATTAGTAGAAATACAAGAAGGATTTAATTTGGCTGTTGATCGAGAACTTTTAAAAGAAGTTACCCAAGAACTTTGGAATACCGTAAAAAAATTAAGACCTGAAATAGATCGGCAAACTCGACTTCAATTAGTTTTAAAGGCCTTATTAACTATTGGAGATTTACCAGATCAAATGCAAGCTGCCATGGTAGTAGGTGTTTGCGCAGAAATGGATAAAAGTGATGTTGATAATATTGAAACTAATTCACAAACTAAAGATTCAAGCGGAGTTGATACTTCTACAGGCAGAAAAGTAGTTAGAAGAAGCTCAGCTAAATAGACTTTAAACGATCATCCTTTAATTTTCTTTGATTCGTTTTTGTTAAGTCTATTGAATAGATAATATGAAATTACAAGTAAGAGAGGAACAAATATTGAATGTAAAGTCATCATTAATTCTGTTTGGCCCATTCCTATAAGATTTGAATCGTTTGGAAGTTGTTCTGACCAAGTGCCAACTAAATGCCAGGCTTGAGGGATTGATAAGAAAAACATATAAGAGCTATAAGTTAAGTTTATGTTCAGATAAAGATTATCATTAGTGAACGTTTTTGCTTTCTTTATTCTTATTTCTTAACTAAGTGTTTATAGAGTTATAAAAAAGAACTTGATTCATAAATTTATTTTCTTAAGAAGAGTTTTAAATTCTTTTTTACCAATAATTTTTTCAGCTGCGTAAGCGCCACTTGCTGAAACAGCAGGAATTCCAATACCTGGAAATGTACTTGCGCCACAAGTAAATAAATTTTTCACTGGAGTTTGGCAGCCTGGGAAAAGACCTTTTGCTGCAGATAATGCAGGGCCGTAACTACCGCAATAGGTATTGGTGAATTTTTTATGAGTTATTGGGGTTCCTAGCATCTTTAAATCAATCCTTTCATCTATATCAGGGATGAATTTTCGCACTGCATTAAGGAATATTGAACATCTTTGTTCTTTCAAATTTCTATATTCTAATTCCTTTGGATTTAGGTTTTCCCAAATTTCCCAAGGTTCATTTGCGGGAGTATATCCATGAAGAACATGTTTTCCTTCAGGGGCCATATTTTTATCCAAAACAGATGGGATTGAAAATACGGCTATATTTCTTTCTGCGGTAATACCTTTTTCCCACTCATCAACATGTATCGCATGTATTGGCAAATTTTCAAGACCATCAGCATTAAAACCTAGATGTATGTGAAGGAAAGAATCACATTTATTAGGGTTCAAAACTTTTGTATTCCATTTTTTTGAAATTTCATTTGGAATTAACTTTTTTAAATTCCAAACATCAGTATTCGTGACAACAGATTCACAACTATAACTGGAACCATTATTAAGAGTTATACCTGTGGCTAAATTTTTATTGAAGTTAATTGTCTTTACTCTCGAAGAAAGAATTAATTCTCCTCCATTTTTTTTAAATCCATTAATTAGAGCTTTTACGATAGATTCACTACCTCCTTTGGGGTATTCAAGGTATGAATTTGGTTCAAACCATTCGTTAAATAAAGTAGCCATCGCAGCTGTATTTGTATCATGCATTGACATACCACTTATCAAAAAGCTCAATAAATCAACCCAATTTCTGAGGAAAGGATCCTCTAGATGATTATTTACTAAATTCCCAAAGCCTTTATTAAGTTTTGGTATTTGATTGATATTAGATAAAAATTTTGAGGTTAAATTTATTAGATCTAAGAAATTTATTGATTCGGGAGAAAATGAGAGTAAAGGTATTTCATTTATTATTTGGCTAAGAGGTTTTATTCCGGAAATAAATGATTCCCATTCTTTAACGGATTTCTCACCTCTTAAAATTTTAATAGTCTGTTTAAAAGGTTCTTCCCCCACATCAAGATTAAAATTGCCTTCTGGGACAATTACTTGCCAACCTTTGTATTGAAATAGTTCAACTTCTTCATCAAGTAATTTAAGAATTTGCCCTAAAGGATTAGTTGTCGGCCATTTTCCTATTCCACTCCACAATGAAGGACCTGATTCGAAAGTGTAACCATTTCTTTTGAAGCTGTGGGCAACACCTCCTGGCTGGCTATGAGCTTCACATACAAGTACTGTTTTGCCTGATAAAGCAAGAATAGAACCGCAACATAATCCACCTATTCCACTACCAACTATTACAACATCGTAATTTTTCATTAATTATTTACTTATATCTTCTCTTAAAACAAATTAGTTTTAGACAAATGTATTAATTGAAGTGGTAATACTTAGTACAACAGCTAGGAAAAATATGTAAGGAACTGCTTTTAGAGGGATGTATCCTTGGCTTTTAGAAATAAAATCCATTGATTTAGTTACTTTATGTAAATATAATAACGAGATCTTGTTCCTTATGTGTGCCTTAAAATTAATTTTTTGGAAATATTTTGAAATAAAAAAATCTTTTCGGAGAGATTTTTTAACTAAGAACATTTTTATTGAAGTTATCTTAGTATTTGATTCTTAGATTAAGATCTATTATGAAACACTTTCCTGATATTAATGAGATAAAACTATTAGAAAAAAATTCCCAAAAAAATGGGAGCGGAATTGTATATGAGGAATTGTTAGGAATATGGAAGTTTAAGTACGTATGGGGAAAGGAGTCAGATGAAATCAAGAATATACCCAGTTCGATTCTCCAAGTATTGTCGGCAAGACTCGAATTGAAAAGCAAAAATAAAGAGGATCAAATAAATTATGAAATAAAAAATTCAATTAATTTCGGATTATTAAATATTACTTTTATAGGCAGCGCAGAATTAAAAGGGATTAGACCTCTATTGGCTTTCTATTTTGAAGAATTGAAAATTAGTATTAGTAGTTTTCCTGTTTTTAATAAGGAATTAAAAAAACCAGAAGATAAAAAAAGGCCTTTTTTCTCACTTGTAGGAATTAGCACTAAAGATAATTGGTTATGTGCTCGAGGCAGGGGCGGAGGGCTTGCAATATGGGTTAAGTCTTAATTTAGTGATATTCTCCTGGATGATCTACCTTTCTTACGGTAACTTTATCAACTTTTTGTCCATTAAATCTTAAGAGATCATCCCCTGAAAAGTCATAACCTAACCGTTGACCTATTAGGGCTATATCATCTGCTGTAGAGGATGTTGTAACCTGCTTTTTTAATTCTTCATCAGATTGCATCTGAATTAAAAATTTTCTTATTTCAGAAAAACTCATTACTAGAATTTGATTGATTGATGTTAAAGAAATTTATAAAATCTTTTTCTTCGCAAGAACAAGATAAATAGATAATTATTATACTATTTTTATGACTTACTTATTCCTCTATATAGTTGGCATAATTTTAATATGGTGGACATATCGTGTCGGTTGGCTTGAGGCGCTCAAAACAGTAGTTAAAGTTATAGTCCCCTCAGCGCTTATTATTTTATTCAACATAAAAGCCGGACGATTACTTTTTAAAAGTCCTGTAGTCGGTTTATTAAGCGCTTTGCCTACCTCTATTTTTATTTTTAGAGGTTCATTGCCTTTAGTTAGTTATATAAATAACTGGATTGAAAATAAAATAAATAAGTATGATGATTCGGAAGTAATAGATACTGATTCTGTGCCTTTAGATGATTAATTTAATCAAATCCAAGAAATAATTCTTTGTGTACAACAAGAACATCAAATAAAGTTGTTCCATGAATAGGACTTAATGGGATTTTGTCTATATTCAATGCTTCTGCGCAAATTAAATGAGCATCCCATTTTGTATTGTGATCACTTATTTCAATTGACCACTCAATTACTTTTTTGAAATGATCTGGCATCTCCGAACCAATTTTTCTGCAAATTTGACATAGAACTGACAAAAGAGGAGGCTTTGATGGCCTTTTTAAATCTTTAATAAGACTAGGCTGCGTAAAAACACTTGTATAGCGGATGTAATCTATTAATTCATATTCTTCTTTAGTAAGAGCTGCTTTATTTAATGCTCTTTCAAATTCGTCTATGGGGGTTATGGGCCTATCCAAGATATTATTTTTTGCTGTTTTCTGAATCTATTTTTTCTTGATTAATTTCATTGGTTTGATTGCTTTCTATAGATTTAGGAGATTCATCTTTATCTTCTTCGTTCATAACTTGATCGATTTCGTTTTGAAATTCATTCGACGCTTTTTTAAGACTTTTCAAAGTTTTACCAAGCTGTTTTCCTAATTCTGGAAGCTTTTTGGGACCAAAAATTAAAAGAGCTAAGATAAGTATTACAGTAACTTCGGGCAAACCTACACCAAAAATATTCATAACTGATAACTATTTAACTAATTAGGAAATCTACTATTAAATATAGTCAAATCATCTGAAAATTTCATTCTCGGAACAGCTTTTTTAATATTAAAAAATTTTGAAAAATATTATTGTTATTAATACTCCTTTAAAGAAAACAAACCAAAGTAATTGATAATCACTCAATTTGAATTTTTTTTGGTACCAATTTATAAGAGTTTTATGTTTATCTATTAATTTTCTCATTTTCACCGAGATTATTTATTTCTATCACTTATTTTATCTTAATTTCTTTTATTATTATTTTATAGAAATCCTATATTCTATTAAATTTAATCTTTTTCTAATTTTAATTTTTTTCTAAATTATTAAAACTATTCTCTAAATATTAGCTATTAAAAAAAAATGAAGTACTTATTTGTTGTTTTTTACTTTTTTTTTCTAATTTTTCCAGCTGAAGCCGTTACCACAAAAATGTTTAAAGTATTAGATACGTGTGCAAGATATCGACTTGGTGAGATTAATGCTAATGAGGCTTTAGAAAAACTAAAATTAAAATTAACGAATTCTTCCAATGTTCAGCCAAAGGATCTAGTAAAAAAATATTGCTCAGTATTTACTCCAAATGAAAAAATTGAATTTTAATCCTAGCAATACATATTTAATTATTCTTTTTTGAATAATCTTTAACTTTGTTTCGTATTTCTTTAACTTTTTTAAAATTAGTTATTTTTAAGTTAAAAATAACTCCCAAAAAAAGAATAAGAAATAAAGAAATATAAATTACTAATTCCATATTATTGAATTAATAAATTCACCCTATTTAAATTTACCCTAGTTTATTTCAATAATTTTTTAGTATCTTTTAAAACAAAAAAACTGACTTTAACAGCAGTTATTTATTTTACGGCCACAAAAAAAACATATTAACCTCTAATATGGAGCTTTATAAGAACTCTTGTGCAGATTGGAGATAAAATTCCAGAATTTTCTTTACTGGATCAAAATGGAGTTAAAAGATCAAATAAGGGATTAAAAAATCCCCTTGTTTTGTTTTTTTATCCAAAAGATGATACGCCTGGTTGCACTATAGAAGTTTGCGGATTTAGAGATAAATATGACTTATTTAAAGTATTAGGTGCGCAAGTTTGGGGAGTAAGTAATGGAAGTACCTCAAGTCATTTGGCATTTGCTAATAAAAATAAATTACAATACCCACTACTTTGCGACACAAATGACTCTCTTAGGAAAACTTTTAAAGTTCCTAAAGTATTAGGTTTTATGGATGGTAGGGTAACTTACGTTATTGATCGCAAAGGGACAGTTAGGCATATTTTTAGAGATTTATTGAATGGTCCTGAACACATTAAAGAGGCTATTAGAGTACTTAAAGAAATTCAAAATCAATAAATTATTATTCAAAGAATTTTAGATTAATAACTTTTGTTTTATTATGGTTTCAGCTTTTTTTTAATTTATGCAGAAAATGGGAATGCAGGCTGTTGATCTTGCTATTCAAAATGGAGTGGATCTTGATGGCACTCCAATCCCTCAAAAAATGCTAGATCTATACAATAGAATTATGAATGAGGAGAATAAAAGACAAAGGAGCGGTGTTAAAAAATCAATGAGAAATAGATGCGTCAAAACGGGTTCTAAGCATTTTGATAAAGAAACATTGAATCAATTATTAATAGACTCGGGATGGGAAGGTCTTAAAGAAAAGGAAATTTTATTTTTTTATAATTAAAAAAAATTTTTTAATTATTTTAAAAATCATTTATGTTAATTATTTATTTAAATTAAGAAACTGAGAACTAATTAAATATTTTTTGAGATCTAATTTTTTGAACTATTTAAACCATCCTTTTTGTTTAGAGGAAATTATTTTCTCTTTTTGAGCTTTTGTTTTATTACTTGCATTTTTGAAAGCCAAGTTAGCTTCTATAACTGTAACTATTGATATGAAAAAAAGACCAGAAATTCCAATTATTTGTTCACTTTGAGAGGGTTCTGAATCCCCTTGTAAAAAAAAACCTAAAGTGAACCATGTAGTATTAGCAGTGATGGTAAAAAAGTAGGGTTTCCATCTTCTTTGATATAAGTAACCCGATCCTAAACCAGGAAGAAAATTTAAAAAAGATGCTACCCAACCTTTTGAAGATGAAAGTATTTCGTCTCTCGAGGGATAAGACATCTATATTAGGTATTTATTAAATGTGAATTTATATAAGCAAAAGATATTGCTGCACAAATTACCCAGCTAAAAGGTAAGAACATTCTTATTTTTTCTTTATTTTTATTCATTCATTAATTATGGAAAATATTTTTAAAATCTGTGGATTTAATGGATACCTTAAGATTAAAATAACTAAAAAAGACGGTTAAAAACCGTCTTTGAAAAAAGTAATTTCTCTAAAAATAAATTATTTATCTTTTGAGGCTAAGAGTACTTTAAGTTCTTTTTTTACTTCTTTTTCTCTCTCTTCAAGATGTTTTAGTTGAGCTTTAAAAGCATCTTCAAGTCTTACTTTTTGTTTTGTAATTTCATCAAGCTCTTCTTGATGTTGGTTTTTCTTTAACTCCTTCATTTCACTATCGGAAATAATATATATTGGGCGATATGAAGGTGTTTCAAAAAGAATATCAAACATTGAATACATAAGTTACCTTTGAATTAGTACAAATTCAATATCTGATAATTATTAGAAATAGGAAAGGATAAATACCGAAGATATTGATACGGCAAATACACCGAATTTCGGTTTACATAACATAACCGCACAGTATTTACCGATAAGATTTTAAAAAATAGCTTAATAAATGAATACTTTAAATATTCTTTTTATAAAAGATAAAAAATGGAACTAATAAATATCAAAATTTTAGTAATTTTTCTCCTAAGAAATATAATGGCGATTTCCCAAAAATTTTCCTTTTTCAGAATTGAAAAATGTATTTAGATTTAAAGTAATGTGTAATAATTTTTAATTTACTAGATGTAAAAGTGTTCAATATTTTTACAAAAATCTAAAGATTGAGTAAAAAAAATAATAAAAATTTTTTATAGCGGTTGAAGAATGCAAAAATAAACTTATAAATATGAAAAGATCTTTAGAAAATCAAATTTACTACAAGAACTGTTTTAAATAAAAAATATGAATTAATATTTTCAATTTATTTTAAACTTTTAATATTATTTTTTAAGCTAAGTAGATATAAAAAACAAAAAATTATCATTAATGATATTCCAAAAATTCCGCCAAGAGGATTTGTATTAATATTACCAGGACCAACTAACCATTTTGGGTAATCACTTGTGAAATCTAATAACCCATTATTTGCAATAAACCACAACCCTACAAGGCCTCCATGTAATCCAACACATCCCCATAAGGATTTCTTATCTTTTAATCTTATTAAGGATAATAAAATACCAAGAAAAAATAATCCTATATGTATATTTATCATTTCCCAAATTGGTAAATCTGATCCAATATGAACAATACTAAAAATTGATGCTTGAACAATAATTGCTTTTTTTAATCCAATTTGGTTCTTTAATTCCTCTAGAAGCCAGCCTCTAAAAATAAGCTCTTCAGCAAAGCCAACCCCAATGATAAGAAGTATTGTATTTATTAATATTTCTGGTGATATTGTCCCGATCCAATATCTCCAATTTGTTTCAACTATTGGAATTAAGATTAGAGATATTAAAATTGATGCCAAAAATAAACCTCTTAGAAAATATAATAAACACTCACTATTTCTATTGATCGTATTAATTCCTAGCAATTTCCATGTATTGTTTAAGCCCCATCTTATTTTAAACCACTTTGGTAAAGAAAAAATAAAAATTAGAAATGTAAAAATTGTTCCAATTAAAGATACCTTATCCTTATTTAGATTTGTTAAGAAAATTGGGCTTGCTAAAATCCAACCCAAAAGATAAAGAATTGGTATGAAAATAATTGTTGATATTATTTTAGGCTTTATTTCCAGAAAATTTATATAAATGTTTTTAATTTTGTAGATAATGATTTTCATATGAATGATGTTTTTAATACAAAAATAATAATATTTAATTTATAAATTTTTAATGAATCGATGCAATTAGATTTAATTAACTATATTTTCATTAGGCAAAATTATTCTTTTTTCTTGTAATGAGAAATTAGATGGTACTATTAATTCTTGTTTTGTATGTGAAAGAAATGATGCCCACCATGAAAAGGTACTATTACTCAATATTGCGAATTTAGAAGATCTGATCATATTAAAATCATTCATAATAGAATTTGGCTTTTGTATTGATATTTTTAAATTAATATAGTTATTTTTTAATTCTTTTATAACTTTTTCACCGTATGTTTGATCTGCACAAATTACCTTAAAATTATTTAAACCTTTGGAAAGAAAATAGTTTATCGATTTTTTATAATAATCAAATTTACAAATGTTTAAGTGCTTTATATTTAAGAAATCACCACCTCTAATATGTATTAAAACATTTTCATTACATATCTCTAAATCTTTTTTCCCTAAATTAATTGGTTTAAATCGCAATTGACTGAATAATAAATTAAGTCTCTCAAATTGCCATTTTTGGAAATAACCATCTAAAAATAAAATTTTTTTATTTTGATAATAAATATTTTTTTCACAAAAATTTCTATCGTTAATTCCTATTAAAGGTAAATAACTGCCTAATCTTATTGCTGCTGAACTTCGTGCTATTAATTTTGTGAATTTACTTAAATTTCTTGAATTATCCAAAAAAAGCCATTTTGGCATTTCAAAAATATCATTTAGACAAAAATTATATTTTGGTACATGTATATCACCTAGGAACGAAATTATAACTTTTTCATTATTCCTTCTATATTTTAAAAAAGCTGCGGTTTGGAATAATTGATTTCCTAAACCTCCTATCATTCGAGAAAAAATCATTTAAATTTAATTAAGATAAATCTTTAAAAATGTAAGAATCTTTTCTCACTATATATTATTATCTTTGTGTAATAGTTCTTAAATTGAAAAAATATTTTGAATCAAAAGAAAAAGAAGAATTCCTATTTAATATCATTGTTCCATTATTTAATGCAGAAAATTATATAGAAAAATGTCTTAATTCTATAATTAGGCAATCATATAAAAACTTCCAAGTACAAATAGTTGATGATTGTTCCTCAGATAATTCTTTTGAAATTGCTTCACTGATAAGTAACAAGCATCAAAACTTACAAATTAATAAAAACTTATGCAGGTTAGGTGCATTAAATAATATATCTAATTTACTTAATAAAAAAATAAAAAATCCGTCTAAAACAATAGACATATTAGTAGATGGTGATGACTATTTATATAGTGGGGATGTGCTTAATATCCTAAATGAAAAATACAAAAAAACAAATTGCTTGATTACTTATGGATCGCATTTATCCTCCAAGGGAGTTCAAGGAAGAAAATACCCCAGTTTTGTAAGAAATTTTAATTTATATAGGCAATACTTTTGGTATGCCTCTCATCTAAGAACTTTTAGACACGATTTATGGCTATCTATAAAACCTCGCGATTTATTAGATAAAAAGGGTAAATATTTTGCAGTCGCATGGGACTTAGCAATAATGTTCCCTATGTTAGAAATGGCAGGAACAAGACAAGAGTTTCTGAGTGAAGTATTATATGTTTATAACGATAATAATCCTATAAGTGATCACAGAATTAGAAGAAAAGATCAAATACTGGCTGCAAAAGAAATTAGAAAAAAAACCAAATATAAAAAAAGAAATTTTTTTTAAAAAATATTTTTAATTATAGTGTGTCAATCTAAAAATTTTTTTGTTTTAGGGATGTATTTTACCAGCTTTTTCTAATACGAAAGATAAAACTGCAATTGCTCCCATAAGAGTTAATATCTTGTTTTTTTTGATAAATTCCATAATGCATATTAGAAATCTATTTATTAAATTCCTAATAAAATAATAAACATAAAAAATTATAACAATATGATGAAACCTATGTAAGCAGGTGATTTATTTTTCTCAATAGATTTTATAAAAGGTTTATTAAAAAATATGAAAAAGTTGTAATATAAGATGATTTTTATCGAGAACCTCTTAAAGGAGATTTTAATTAACCTTATTGGTAAATATGCTTATTAGAAAAATAACTTTTGCTTTAGCAGATTGGATTTGAGAGTGATAAAAGTTCCGAGATAAGAATCCATCTAGTGATGAGTGTATAAAGTTTTTTCATTAGAAATTAGGAGGTTATTAACTTTCAGATAGTGATAAAAGGATAATAAAATCTATTTCGCTTTATGAATCGAAATAAGTAAGATTTATAGAATTTAATTTTTATATTCCTAAAAAAAAAGAATCATTAAAATTCTCTTACAGAATAAGAAAAAAGTAAATCAGCATATTTACCGATTTACTGAAAATATAAAAAGGAGTAATTTATAAATGTTGAGTTCGGAGGCAATCTAAATGATTGATAGTCCGCCTGAAATTTAGCAAATTCCAAAAAATAGGAAGCGTATTCCTGAGAATGGGATTATTCGAAAATTAAAGTTCAATCAATTAGTCTGATAAGACTTCGCTTTATAATTACTAGCGACAATAGGGACTGAAATTATCGAAAGAAATCCCCGAATCCACGTATTCTAAGTTTATGAGTAAATAGACTGAAAAATATGTAATTTTTATATCCTTTAAAAAGGAAATGAGATATTGAAAAAAGGACTGTACAAGCAGTCCTTTTTTTGTATAACAAATTTTTTTCTAAAATAGACTTCTTTTTGGATAATATGGATTAATAAAGTGATTAAAAATATTTCAAAATGAAAGATCAAGTATTGTTTCCAAAAATTGAAGTACGTGAAAAAGGTTTTTTAAAGGTAAGTGATATTCATACTATTTATTGGGAAAGATCTGGTAATCCAAATGGCAAAAAAATTCTTGTTATTCATGGCGGTCCAGGAGGAGGAAGTCAACCAAGATATAGAAGATACTTTGACCCAGATAAATTCGATATTATTCAATTTGACCAAAGAGGTTGTGGTTCTTCTACTCCTTTCTCCGAGTTAAAAGAAAATACGACCAATCATTTAGTTGATGATATTGAGAAATTAAGGATTCTTTTAAAAATAGATACTTGGCATTTGTTTGGTGGATCTTGGGGCTCAACTCTTTCACTTATATATGCGATTAAAAATCCCTCAAGAGTTATCAGCTTAACTTTGCGAGGAATATTTTTATGTAGAAAGTTTGAATTGTTATGGTTCTATCAATATGGTGCAAGTGAGATATTCCCCGATGAATTTGAAGAATATATTTCTGTAATACCAAAAGAAGAAAGAAATGATTTAATAAGTTCTTTTTATAAATATCTAATATCTTCAGATGCGAATCTTAGATCAAAAGCAGCAGCAGCTTGGACAAAATGGGAACTCTCAACAAGTCATTTAATAAATAAAAAATTTGATTTTGATAAGTCTGAAGTTAATTCTTTTTCAGATGCCTTTGCAAGGATCGAGTGTCATTATTTTATTAATAATATTTTCTTAGAAGATGATTTTATTTTGAAAAATATAAAAAAAATAGAATCGATTCCAACAAAAATAATTCAAGGGAGGTATGACGTTGTATGTCCTGTTAGGAGTGCTTGGGATCTAAATAAGAAATTAAAAAATTCTGAATTAATCATTGTTAACGATGCTGGTCATTCAATGAGTGAAAAAGGTATTAGTTTCGAATTAATAAAAGCTGTAAAAGGAATTGAAAATCTCTAATAAAGAGAATATGGTTTTAAAAATTAAAGGCCATTATCTTCAATATTTTGTGCAATACTCCTAAGAAGTTCGACTATATCAGAATCTTCGCATTTAGTATCTTCTTTGAGCAAAATGCACTCATCTCTAATACTTACATTAGTACTCCACCATATACCTGAACTATTGGTATCGTCCCATTCAAATCTTTCAGACATAATTAATAAAATCTAATAAATACATTAAAGCTTGCATTAGTTCATCGTGGATTTATATATTTAATTTCAAAATTTAAAAAATTTTCCTAGGCGCTAAAAGGAATCTAGAAATTTCTGACAATAAAATTTAGAAATCTAATTTCAGTTCGTATTGTTTTCCATTTTCCTTAGAAACAATTTTTTTATTATTTATATTTTTTCTAGGCCTTTTTCTAGAGCCATGCTTTAAATAAATTTCTTTTGAGATATCCCAATATCCATCCTGTTTAGTGATTTCCTGAATTTTCTTCTTTGCAGTTTTAGTGCTATTTGGGATATCAATTATTGGTCTTATGTAATCAACTTGTTCATATTCTTTTTGATTAAATCTAGATAATAGCCATGGTTCATGAATGAAATTAAGTGAAATATCCTTTAATTCTGGTATCCATTTTTTTATAAATTTTCCTTGAGGATCATGATCTTTTCCCTGCTTAATAGGATTATAAATTCTATTGGTATTTATAGAAGTAGTTCCAGATTGCATTTGGCATTGGTTCCAATGTATTCCAGGCTCATAATCTACAAATTTATTTGCTAATTCAGAACCTGAATCTTGCCATGGTAGCCATAAATTATAGCTAGCAAAAGACATTAACATCGCTCGCATCCTAAAGTTAATCCATCCATTGAAATTTAATGAACGCATACATGCATCTATAAAAGGATAGCCCGTATTACCTGAACTCCATGCATAAAGTAATTCATTATTTTTTTCTCTAATATTTTTAAAAAAAGGATGGTATTCCCTAAACTCTAGTTCTGGTTCACTTTCAAGTTTCTGAATAAAATGACAATGCCAAGTTAGTCTACTTTTTAACATCCTGGAGTTATTGTTTTTTGATATATTTGCCTTTTTAAAAATTTCTTTTAATGAAATGCATCCCCAACAAATATATGGGGATAGTCTTGAACAACTATCAAATGATTTTTCTGGGCTAGATATATCTTTTGAATAAGAATCTAATTTATTATTAAAGAAGTATTGCATTCTCTCTAAACCTTTCTTTCTGCCACCTTGCATTCTTCCTGGACAAGTTTCTTTTTTAAAGGTAAAAATTTCGTCTGAGGGTAATTCTCCAATATTAAAGTTAATAGAATTAATTCTTAATGGAGCTTTAAGTAAGTTTTTTTCGGAGTTTTCTTGCCACTTTTTAGACCAATTATTCCTATCTAAATTTCCTCTAAAAACTGAAAATTGTAGAAATTCCTTCCAAATAATATTTTTGCTTAAAGCCCATTCTCTTACTTTTTGATCTCTTTTATAAGTAAGCCAATCTCCGGTTTCTTGATGGCTATATATACCTTTGATTTTAAATTTTGAACTAATTTCATCAAAAATATTAATTACATTCCCAGTCCTAATAATTAATGGTTGTCCAATCTCAGTAAGCGCATTTCTTAAATCTATTAAACTTTCTTTGCAAAATTGCCATTGTCTATCTGAATGAGTATTTTGGCTCCAAATATCTAACTCAATAACATAAATAGGTAAAATATCATTATCTTTTATAGCCTCACAGAGAGCTTCGTTATCAAAAATTCTTAAATCTTTCTTAAACCATAAAATATTTATTTCTTTCATAATTTTTTCTTTAATCCTAGAAAAATAAGATTAAGTTTGTAGGTATAAAATATAAAAAATTTTAGAATAACTAAAAATCAAAAAAATGAAAATAACAAAAAAACTTTGGGAGGATAATTATGAGATTGCTTTACTAAGTTTAAATACAAAATTTGTTCAAGGTTTAAAGAATGGAAGTCTACCTAAAAATATATTTCAAGAATATTTAGCTCAAGATTATTTCTTTTTAGAGACTTTTGCTAAGGCTTATGGTCTTGCTGTTTCCAAATCAAAAGATAAGTACTCAATAAGGAAGTTAAGTGAACTCTTAATGGGCGTTTCAGAGGAGTTAATACTTCATGAAACGTATGCAAAAGAATGGGATATTGATTTGTCTAATAACTATATAAAAAAAGCTACTAAAAATTATACAGATTTTCTTGATGATACTTCCAAAAGACTTAGCTCCGTTGAAATAATGTTTGCAATGACTCCATGCATGCGACTTTATTCTTGGATAGGAAAAAGTTTGTATGAAGAGGATTTTGACATTAAATATAAAGAATGGATAATTACTTATTCTGATGAGAGCTTTGAAAAGCTAGCAGATTCACTTGAAAATCTTATTGAGACTAATAAAGAAACATATGATATTAATCAGGCCAAATATTTATACAGGAGAGCTATGGAATTGGAGTTAGATTTTTTTAATGCATATTCAGATTTCTGATTTAAATTAATATTTACTTATAGTACTTTCAAAAACAATTTAATAAATTATGTATTCTAAAATTGCACTTTCAATAGGTGGTAGTGACTCCGGTGGTGGAGCAGGTATACAGGCTGACTTGAGAACTTTCATGGCCCTTAAAGTACATGGATGTTCTGTTATTACATGTATTACCGCACAAAATAGTGTAGAGGTTTCGTGCGTTCAGCCAGTAGAGAAGAATACTTTATTAAATCAGTTTGATACTTTATTTGCTGATTTTGGTATTGATGCCTTAAAAACTGGAATGTTATTAAATGAAAGGATAATCAATGATACTGCTTCAAAATTAAATACATACAAAATAACCAAAATTATTGACCCAGTAATGGTTACAAGAACTGGTTCTAAATTACTGGAAGATTCTGCTATTAATGCTTATAAAAATCTCTTATTACCAATTGCTGATTTGGTAACTCCTAATATTTACGAAGCAAATCTACTTTCTGGTTTAGAAATAAGGAGGAAAGAAGATATCGAAAATTCAGCAAGAAAAATTATTGGTCTTGGAGCTAAAGCGGTACTTATAAAAGGTGGCGGTTTAAAAGATATGAAAGGGAAGGATTTTTTCCTTGACTTAAATGGTAGAAAAGAGTGGCTATTTAGTAATTTTATAAATACAAAAAATACCCACGGTAGCGGCTGTACTTTGAGTGCTGCTATTTGTGGTTACAAGGCTTTAGGTTTTGATCTGATTGATTCCATACAAAAAGCAAAATTATTTGTTGAGAAATCTTTAGACAATTCTTATAAAATAGGCTCTGGCCCTGGTCCCTTAGGCCATCATTAATTATTTATAGAAGTGGAGTTAGAACCACCATTTTCTGTAGGGCTTTTTTAAAAATAAGATTTCTTCAGTCTCCCATCCTCCCTCCAACCACTCAAGATGCTCAAGCAATAAAGACTCACTTTCCCTTTTGCTTAATTGCCCAATTCTATTAGCAATACCATCGAACCTTACTTTCATCAATTCCTCAATCTTGATGTTATTCATAGGTTAAATAATAAATTTTTTCTACTCTTACTTGTATACATTTTCTTGTCAACGATTTAATTTTATTTGTTCACTAGCAGTTCTTAAATATGTATTAAATACAACTTTTTAAAATAGATAGTAATTAAGACTTATTCACATAAATTTAATTAAAGACTAGTTTATATAAAAATACTTTAACTATGAATAAAAAAGAAACATCAAAGCAAAAAACTATTTTAAATGTAGGCTATTGTGAAACCACCTCTGAATGGCTGAATAGAATCATTACTGAGCTGGCAGATGAAAATAAAAATTTTGTAGATTTGTCAGTTATTTGTGCTTAAGTTTTTAGAAAATATAGTTTATTTTGATTTTTTTCAGTTAGCTTTTAAGTATATGAGAAATTTAAAAGATATTTTATGATGTGAATCCTAATAAAAAAAACATAGAAATAATTAGACAATTCAATTTATCTCCTCATCCTGAGGGTGGATGGTTTAGAGAGATAGTAAGAAGTGAGAATTCTCTAATGAGGGAAGATGGCCAAAGTAGAAACTTTATTACGGGAATTTATTATCTTTTGGAGAGAGATGCAAAAAGTGCTTGGCACAGAGTAAATAATGCTGATGAAATTTGGATTTATTTAAGGGGCGATCCTCTGAATTTATGGTGCCTAGATAATGATAATAAGTTAATAAGAAATTTAATTTTAGATTCCAATAATCCAGTAGAAATGATCCCATCTGGATATTGGCAAGCTGCAAAAAGTACAGGCGAATTTACTTTAGTGAGTTGTTGTGTTGGCCCGGGCTTTGATTTTAAGGATTTTGAATTACTCAGAAATACAAATCATACTTCTAGATTGGATAAAGCAATTAATGATCTTATTTGAGATATTTTTTTGTTTATATTTTTGAAATTTTCCTTTAGATTTATAATGCTACTTAATCAATGTATTTGGGATGAATCAAAATTCTGTCAAAACAATTGGTATAAATGATGAACCAAGAAAAGATTCATATTTAGTAAATGTAAATCAGGCTGATGGATTAAAAGGCATCCTTAACAGGGATTTTGATAAATGGTCGAATTTTGATAGTTGGGAAAGTATTTCAGTTCAGCAATGGATTTTTTCTAGAGCTTTAGAGGTTTTCAGAGGTAAAAAAATTGATATTAAATGCGACTGTTGTGAACATAATGATTTAATCCCAAATGATTTTGAGAGTATTAAAAAAGAAAAATGCTTTGGTAAAAAAAGTGCTTACATGATTGAAAAAGTTGTAGATGAAATTGTATTAGCTAAGGCAAGAAGAGAAAGTGATGGAACATATTCTGCGTAAGATTCATAAAAATCTATGGAGTGAAAAATCTTTTATTTACCAGTGAAAATTATCAGAAGAACCAATCGTTAAATTTTTAGTGGACATCTTATGGAACTTAAAGTGTACCGAATCACTGAACTCCTTTTCATCTGAGTAATTAATAAGATCCACTGGGTCGATGTTTTCATCGAACCATGCATCATATTCAATATGGTTTGGTTCGGCAAAGTAACTCATATACAATTAATAGCTTTCAAAAAACACGTAAACGGTACATGCGATACCAAATTGACATTCTTAATTTTTAGATAATCCGTATTTTTAACTTGTTCATAAAGAATAGTTGCTAGAAAGATAAGAGAAATATCTATAAATTAATGTCTCTAGATACAACCATGGTTTCTATCCATCCCCACTTCACAATCAAGGATGGGAAGATGGACCAGTGCATAGCTCTTTTAGAAGAAATTTTGGTGCTGACAAAAGCTAATGAACCTGATTGCCTTTTTTTTAATATCACTACTTGCGGGTCAGATAAGGCTTATGTAAGAGAGGCATATAAAGATGGTGCCGCCGCTTTATTTCATCTCAAAAATATGGGACATATGATTCCCAAGCTTTTTGAAGTGTCAGATATTACTGTGCAGGTTCAAGGCCCTGCCAAGGAGATTGAACCCTTGAAGGAAATACTGCCAGACGCTGATTTCTATGAAGCAATATCTGGATTCTGATTTAGGATGTATATATTGAAAGTCGATCGCTGGGGGCTTTTAGCCCCCTTTTTATTTAGGAATTCAAAATAAATTAATCTTCCCTTTACTTATATGAAGTAACTTTATTAGAAATTTAAATATTATTTTTATGGCATCAACTTTTTACATTGTTCATCATGAATTTAAGGCAGGAAAAGCTGAAAAATGGTGGGAAACAGCTTATGCGGCAATGTCACCAGGTGGTGGATGGGATGATGCGGTTGCAGCTAATAAAGAAAAAGGATTTTTTAACCATTCTGCAAATGCCGTAACTAAAACTGGTCCTGTATATTGTTTTTGGGAAGTAAAAGACGGTATTTCAGCTGAAGAGTTTCAGGAGTTTATAGACGGTCCTTCTGGTCCAGGTTTCGGACAAGATGCTCTGATGAATATCTGTAAACCAATTGACACAGCATTAATGAATGGACAAACACCTTATCCACCAGTTTTTTCTTGATTATTGACAGTCTATCTAGAATAGGGAGCAACTAGCTCCTTTTTATTATGTCTCTTGAAACTACCGTTTTCACATTCAAAATTAGCGTACCTTTTGAAGAATGGGCTGCGGTTTATGACAGCGAAGAAAATATACAAATGAATAAAGAGCGCGGAATTATTTGCTTATACAAAGGTGTAAAGAAAGATGATCCAACAAGAGTGATTCTTATTGAGCAAGGTGAAGAAGGTAAATCAATATCTATGTTTGAAGATCCAGCAGTAAAACCATTAATTGAGAGTGCAGGTCATATTTACGATTCAACGGTTATATCCAGTTATTTTTAAGTGAAAAGCTTAATTCTTCCCGCAATATTATTATTATTTCCTTTTTCAGCTCAAGCTGGTTTTCCAGAAGGTGATAATGGATATGATTTAAAAAAAATTGAGGAATCTTTTAGATTACCTTGTAATGAAATTGGAAATGATGATTGTATCGCAAGAGCATTAGGAGTTGGTGCCTGTACCTGGATTTTTGGAATAAACAAAGATAAAGAACCTGCAGAAGCTTTAAAAATTTCAGATACTGTTTTAATTGCTCTTTTGAAAGGAAATAATCTTGATTTAAAATCAATGCTTGAAAAAGACGGGTTAATTAAAACGAATATAAAAAAAGAAGCTACTTATAGAATTAACTTCTGCAGAGAAGAAACAAAAGAAGCTATCCCAAAGCTAGTAAAAAAATTACCAGAGGGTGTTGAATTAGATGAAGAGAGAATAGAAAATTTAACCAGCGTGTTTCCTCTGCAGTATTTAAGTATGTTTGAGCAATTAAGCAAATATAAAAAATGAAACTTTTACTATTGACTCCTATATTCAAACGTTTTAAAAAAAGTGTTTTTTTCTCATCACTTAATCAGAATTCCTGTCATGTTTATGATGCTGAAGAAATAAAAAAACAAGAACAACAAGAAGCTATTAAAAAGTTATACCCAAAAAAAAAGGGCGTTAGCTTCGCCCCAATCAAAAAGCGGGATAATCCCCATCACCCACCCTTTTTAAAATCCTAGCACTACATATGGTGTTTGTAAGTAATAAAAATTAACTATTGATGGAGTTGTTTGTATCTAATTAATTTGTCATGATAGAAATCCCCATCACTCAGGCTCGCAAGAGTCTTTTTTTTATGTCTATTTTTGGATCAGATACTCCATTTATGCTTCTTGCAAAACTTAAAGTTAAGGAAGATAAGGTTGCAGAATATTTAGAAATTGCGGATAAGACAGATAAAGCTGTTGAAGCTGAGGAACCAGGAATGCTCCATCATACTTTTGATCAAGATCCTGATGACCCTCTTCGTTTCGTATGGTCAGAAGTTTATAAAAATGATGATGCTTTACTAGCTCATCTAGCTAATCCAGCATTAGGTGTTTATCTTGAGGCACATGCCGAATTAGGAACTGATTTTTCTGTTGAATTTTACGGAACTGTGGGAGATAAAGTTATCGAAGCCATGAACGGAACAAGAGTTCCATATAAGATCTTTAAAACAAAATTAGGATATAGCAGAGTTTAAGGATGAGAGTATTAACTAATTATTTCGACTAAATTATTAATAAGAATCTGAGTGCTAGAGGTAGCCATAGACATAGAAGAAGCATTAGTAAAATAGTAATAGCATGGATATTTGGAATGTAATGCTCTTTTAAAATTTGTGTTTTCATAATTTATCTCGCCTTCTTAAGTTTGATTTCTCTTCTGATAAGCAATGCTATAACTACAACACACATGTTCATTAGAAATACGTCTAATGGCATTTAATAAAAAAGTCTCTACTTAATTAATAGCAAGATTTTTGATCTACGAATCAAGAAATGATTATTAATGTTTATTGGCTTAATAAAAGGAATTTAAAAATTAAATTTATGCTTAAATATCTCAGTTCTTTTTAACTATAAAATGGCTTATTCAGAAACAAGAATAGTAATAGGTGGTCTAGCCCATGTACCTATTCTTATTTTTATAGCCAATTTTATAAAAGGTGAGTTTGGAATTAAAACTGAAGAGACAAAAGATACTGTAGTTAAAGAAGAGTCTGTTAAAGTTATTGAGTTGAAAAATACCGAAGCTAAAGAGGGAAAAGCAGAAACTTTAAGAGAACTTTCAAATAAGCTGGATAATATTGAACAGAAGGCTGATGAGGTTTATGAAAAGGTAAAGAAGAAAAAAAAGGATAAGAAGAAGAAAAAAAGAAAGGTTAATTAAATTGAAATTCTATCAAGCATCAATATATCTTGAGCTTGGATTGTATCTCTCTTATTTTCATCTTCGGGATCTTTATAAGATTCAATTTCAGCTTGAATTTTTCTTTTATAAACTCCTTTTATATAGTCAATTTCTCTTCTCTCTTTATTCAAGATTGAGAATGGTGATCTTTTTAAATTCATAACTTTCTCCAAATAAATGAGTTTTGATTAGCTCCAGTTTTTATCAGATTCAATAAAGCTATCCAATGTTTGCTGATTCCTGATTTCTTCCTCACGAAGTTCTTCTTCTGATCTTTCTTCAATCTCAGAATTATAAACTTCTTTTAGTGTGGATTTGGTAGACATTTGCTCATGACGACTACATATAAGTTCTAACTAGTTAGAGAGGCCATTCGTCTATTAAATATGTACGGTTAGAGGAACTCCCATATACGGATAAAGGATCAACAATTGAATTTGAATATGGGTAAAATGTAAAGAATTTACGATCAATTTTTGCCTTTAAGAATCATCAATAAAGGCAGACCAATAAGCATCAAACTCCCATCAATTAATAAAAAAGTATTCAAGTTCATTTATCCATTCCTTCGAGGGTATTCCAATTAAGGGGTATCCCTTTTTTAACTGGTTCTTTTTTCATATCATCCATCTTTTTTCTGATTTTGTTGTAGTAGGCCAACTCTTCTGGATCATCAGAACCAAGACCATAATTCATGGTCGCTGCAAGATAAATTCTGTGAATCCGGTATGACGATAGCGGCATTACTAAAGACAAACTATGTTAAATATATTTGAATTCTAGTTAAAATGCTGATCTACGAGATCTCAGTTACATTAATCAATTGCTCAAGTGCCCTCGTCGGGACTTGAACCCGAGACCTCTCCTTTACCAAGGGAAGTAAATACTTTTCAAAAGCCACTATTTGCAATAGTTTAAGGCACAAAATATATTAAATATTACTTAATTAGTGCAAAAATTAGTGCATAATAAGGTTAATTAGTTTGATTTATGCATAAAAGAGCAACTAAACAAGAAACTGAATTAAGAGTTGCACATGCTGCTGAATTAGTTGCTGAAGGACAAGCCTATTCCTCTATTACTTCCCTTGTTGCCGCAAAATATGGAATCTCAAGAAGAAGAGCCAGGCAGATCACTTCTAATGCTTATCTTTTATTGAAAGATGATATTGAGGAAGGGGACTTAAATCGCCCTGAAATGACGGCAAAATTAGTATGCACTCTAGAAACTGCAATGTTTAGAGCAATGCAAGAAAAACAATATTCAGCAGTTGCAAATAATGCAAAGGTTCTTATGAAATTAATCGGTCTAGAAGCATCAATAAAAAGTTAGAGCGGGTGCTTTGGGATCACTAGTTCGAAGGTTCGAATCCTTGAGTTCTTTTATTAACTAATCCTTAGCGTATGTGGCATTATAAATTTCAACAAGATTCCTTCCCTTGTGATACCAATATTTACTACCTCTAATTCTGCTATCCGTATTCATTAATTTTTGAGTTAAGCCACTTAAATAATAATCCTCACCTTGATACTCAACTTTCCTCTGATTTTTTACAGTGCAAGTTATGTTTTGCTCCAGTTCGTAAGTCAATACATCTCCAATCTCTAAACCCATCTCAAAATAGTTAACGACTGGTAATCTATCCTTCTTAAATTTTTCAACCGATGCTTTAGCTTCAATATCGACACTATCAGCTTCTTTTCTCACTGAAGGAGTCATATCTTCTATTTCGAGTAATTTTAAAAAAGCTATAGCTTGCTCAGGATCGATTTTAAAAAATTCTCTCTTTATATTCACTCTGTCTTTTTTAAACCCAAGATGAAAAGCTTTTTCAGTTTGATCTACATCTTTAACTTTTGCAGCATATTCACATTCAAAAGGTAATGGAACGCCTGTTGTATATAAATCTGAAAGTCTTAAAGATACATCTCGAGTGGTTTTCCCAATCTTTACTAAATCTGGCATCGCTGGATTAGTTAAGACATATACTGTTCCATCCATTTTAAAAGGGGCTAATTGCCCCCTATTTTAGATCGACTGTCAATCAATTTAAGTTCACATTAAATCGTTCAAAATATAATTCCAATCAACAACTCCTCCATCTTTTTTTGTTTCTTGATCCATCCTTCTAAGCTCTTTTCTGTACTTTTGCCTTATAGGAGAATAGTTCTTATCCAAGCTTTCCTCTGGATGTCTTAGGTAGTCCAAAATGTTTCTTTTAGTCCACAAGTTTTTCATTTTTTACCCTTTTTATAAATTGTTTCTATAGTTGATATCCACCAATATCCAAAGCTATTAGTTAATCTTTTTTGTATTTCTTTAGAGGGCTCTTCAAGACCACGTGCAGCAAATAATTTAGGTACTGCTTTTTCAGTGGCTTCTTTGCAAAGAGCAGTTCTTTCTGCAACTTCATTTACAATAATTGGTTTTATATTTTTTTCTTCAGTAAACATAATTTCAGGTTTGATTTTATTACCTCTCATAATTCCAATAAATAATTTGTCAGATATATCCATTGCTTCATCAGGGTGTTTGCCTTGATTAACAGCAAATACATAAGTACAAGCAGCCATAGAAATGAATCTTGCAGCACAACTTTCTGCTCCATATTTCTTACATTCCAAACTAAATTCATTTTCTAATTTTTCAAATTCCTCTGGTTTAGTTGGTACTGCAAAAGCAGTTATAGGTAATGAGAAAAATAGTGATGCGAGTAGTAATTTTTTCATTTAATCCCACCCATAATAAATAAATCTTTCACACCTTTTTGAAGGTATAAAAAAACCTTCAGCAGCTCCTAATATTTTATTCATCTCTGTTGTTCTACCTCCGAATCTTCCATCTGTTTTTGAGTCATTTGTAGATAATGAGTAATAGTATCCGACTCCAAATCTAGGAAACATAATTTTATCCCTCCCTTTCTTTTGATATTCCTTTGGTGTTCCTCTCCCCGATTGTGTTCCAATAATATTGACTACTGGACCGCTAGCTATTGAAACTTGCTTTTCAGAAGGGTCTTTTTTTATTTTGTATATGTAAAAGTATTGTCCCCCATATCCATTACTTATTCCTGTTTCGAAATTCAGAACTGGCTTATCTTTATAATTAATTGTTCCTCTACCAACAGAATTATATTCTCCATTAATAACCTCAATAGTTACATCTGGATAATATTCACTAACAAAATTACAGGTATCAGCTGCATAAGCTGAAGGGATTAAACCTAATAAAAAAGATGTAAATAATAACCGTTTCATTTATATTTCATCCAGACTTCTTGTTAACCAACCATTTTCAGTACAGATTCCATATCCATAATCCATATACCCACCACCACGACGAAGTACAGGTTTTGGGTCTGCTTTTTTTCGAGCTTGTATATGATCTTCGGAACACCAATACCTACCACCAGCTTTCATTATTCCTTTCCTGATAATTTTTGCAGGAACATCAGTTTTTACAAAGCAAGCACCATCAATTCTTATTTTACAAATATCATCATTTACTCGATCGGCAGAGTTAGTGAAATAGTAGAAAAATCCATCATCACCTATCGTGCCTGAGTAAGAAGAAGGAGGTCTGACATGTACATAATAAATACGATTTTTTTCTGCCAATACAGGACTTGAAAATAATAGAAGTCCAAGAAGTAACAAGCGTTTCATTAAATTTTCTCTTACATTTTTAAAGAAAACTTTAATTGGATGTGCCAATTTTAGGTTTGGTTACTTATATTGCCAAAACAATTTATTCTGCGCAAGAAGTAAATTTTATTATTTTTTTATTCAAAGTGATAAGGTCTATGGTCATTAACCTTGAATCTTATTTGTGATTCACTAATGGATATGTATTTATTTGCTAATTCAGGATCAAATCTTAATAAAGCATTTTTGGTAATTTGTTTCTTTTTTTTTCTTTTCCAAGAACATATATCTTTTATTCCTTGGTTTTCTCCAACTAAAACTTTTAATTTATTTTCAAGTAACTTTTTCTTTAATTCAAATGGTTGAAGTTCAACATGAGCATCAAGCCAAATTGAGTGTAATTTTATTAAATCTTTATTCCTATTTATTGAATCAAATGAATCTTCTCTAATAAATTTTTGGCTTTCAATCAGATCTACTAATTTTTTAACTTCTTCACTTTTTTTATTTTTTAAATCTTTTTTTATGGTGAAATTTGATGTTATAACTTCCACTGATAGTGCTTCAAAAATATCTGGATGATCTTTTTCAAAATTTACTTTATCAAAGTTTTCTTGTGGTTTTATTTTTTCATAAAAACAAATTCCCTCTATATCTCGGTAAAAACTTTTATCAAAAGATCGAAGTTTTAACTTTGCTAATTCTTTCTCATTTTTTATTTTTATAATTGATTGCTTTGTCTCTAGTAATTCACGATGGATATCTTTTTCTTCGGATGATGGTTTTAATTCTTCTCCATTATCTTCAATTAATGCATATTGATTTATTAATAAATTATCTTTAATTTGAGCTTCTAAATCTTTATTGATTTCTTTAGTTAACTCTACATATGGCCCTATTCCATATTCTCCATAATTAAACCATTCTCCGTGGATTCTATACTTTGCCAATCTTTGATGGACAAGTGATTCTAGTGTTGAAACTTGTGCAAGGGTTTTAACTTCTGCTTCAACAATTATTTCTCTTGGATTACCGGTTTGATGTTCTTTTCTTCTTTCAAAAGATGATCTCCCATCATCATTACCTTTTACAAGACCAATCTTCACGTACGGACCACATGGATAACCATATAGGTCTCTTTCAGTCATGAAATAAATAAAACCAATATTTTGTTTTAAATCACTATTTTTAAGATCCAATTTTTATTAACTTAAATTTTCGGGTCAAGGTTGAGGGTTACTGTTTTTTAAAAAAAGAAGAAATATTGTTGATATTTTTAAATAATCCTAGTCTAATAAATTATCAATTAAATTCTTTGTTTCTAAAAAATGACAAAGGCAATATTAGCCCCTGGAGCAAGAATTGAATGTCGAAGTGCCGAATGGTTGGTAAGAAGCATAAGTCGTAGCTCTGATGGACAACAGATTATAGATGTAGTTGGGATTTCTCCTTTTTTACGAGAAAAAGAAGCAAAGTTTTTAGTAGATGTGGAGAAGGCAGCAGGTGGTTTTAAAGTCTTACAGCCTGAGTTTACTGAACTGGTTCAAGATAATTCACCTCAATTTAGAGATAGTCTTCTTTTTATAGAATCCCATTTGCGACGTACAGTTCCTACAGATGGATCTATTGCAGTTGGAGACAGAGCTGCAATGGATGCTTTGCCTTATCAACTGGAACCTGCAGCAAAAGCATTAGCGATGCCTCGCCAACGTCTCCTTATCGCTGATGCTGTTGGACTAGGCAAAACTTTAGAGTGTGGGATTCTTTGTAGTGAATTAATTAGACGTTCTCGGGGTAAAAGGATACTTATAGTAACCACTAAAAGCATGCTTATACAATTTCAGAAGGAATTCTGGACGCGTTTTTCAATACCTCTTGTTCGCCTCGACTCTATCGGTATTCAAAGAATACGGCAACATATACCAACTAATCAAAATCCTTTTCATTATTACGATAAGACGATCATCTCAATAGATACATTAAAAAATGATCGTGATTACAGGTTTTATCTTGATAATGCTAGCTGGGATATTATCGTAATTGATGAATGTCAGAATGTTGCAGAGCGTGCCAGAGGTTCACAAAAGAGCCAAAGGGCTAAGTTGGCGGAGAGATTAGCGACTAGATCAGAGACATTAATTTTGCTTTCGGCTACACCTCATGATGGCAAACCAGAAAGTTTTGCGAGCCTTATGAATATGCTGGACCCAACAGCTATAGCCAATCCAAGTAAATATACCAAGGAAGATATTAAAGATCTCTATGTTCGTAGGTTTCGTAAGGATGTGATCGATGATCTTCGTAGTAATGTTAAAAACCGAGATACTAAATATGTTGACTGTGTAGCAACCAACATTGAAGAGTGTGTTTTTGCTCAGCTGAAGGACCTTAAATTGCCTGATACAGATAGTAAAGCTAAAGCAGGCCAGCTTTTTAAAACGACACTAGCCAAAAGCCTTCTTTCGAGTCCTATGGCTGCGCTTGAAACAGTCCTAAATCGTCTTAAGCGTTTAGAATTTTCATCGATTGATTTTTCAGATGATATTGATGTCTTGAAAAAACTCTCATCATTATTGGAGGTAATTAGTAAATCTGATTTCTCAAAATATCAGCGTCTTTTAGAGCTGATTAAATCAGATTGGAAATGGAATGGTAAGGATCCTAAAGACAGAATTTTGATTTTTACAGGTCGTCGTGAAACCCAGCGATTTTTAGTAGAAAACTTGGCATATGATCTTGGAATCGAGGATGAAGCGGTGATGTCAATTGACGGGTCTATGCAGGATGTTCTGCTTACTGAGTTGGTTGAGAAATTTGCGCAAGAAAGAGAAAAGTTAAGGATCTTAATAGCTACTGAAGTGGCTTCAGAAGGGATTAATCTCCACTATCTTTGTCATCGTCTTTTGCATTTTGATATTCCTTGGTCCTTAATGACATTGCAACAACGTAATGGAAGAATAGATCGCTATGGTCAAAAGCAGCAACCACAGATTCGCTATTTTCTAACCAAATCGAATAGTGAAGGTATGGGAGATGCAGATAAGATCTTGCGATTACTTATTAATAAAGATCTACAAGCTCAGCAAAATATAGGTGATCCATCAGTTTTCTTGAGATTTTTTGATATTGAAAAAGAAGAAGAAGAAATTAGTAAGGCTTTCGAGGAAGGTAATTATGTTGGTCTTGAAAAACGTATGAATGATAATGCAAAAAATTTTCAAGGAAAAAGTAGTGATTTGAATTTATACGAGGAGATGTTTGGGATTGAACCCAGTAAAAAAAATGAAACTGATTGTGAAATAAAAAATTCAAAATTTAAAGTCAACAGAAAAGCTCCTTTTAGTCTCTTCCCCAGTCTCTGGAATTATATAAATTGTGCTTTAGAGACTGAAAATCATCGAACGAATAAGAGAAATGATCATCTTGATTTTAATATCTTTGAAGAACAGGAACGCTTGGAAATTACTCCTCCAAAAGATCTTGAACGACGTTATGAGAGCTACCCAAAAGAACTACGCCCCCCAAAAGGAGAACGCTTGGTACTTTCTACCGATTCTTATATTCTTCAAAAAGCCCTAGAAAAGGCACGTAGGCAAGATAATATCAGGCCAGAATTAGAATATCTTTGGGATTTACATCCAATTGTTGATTGGTTGGTAGATAGAGGTCAAATCATCTTTCAAAGGCACTGTGCACCAGTTCTTAACATTAGAGAAAAACTTACGCCTGGGGAAGTAATTATGGTCCTTCAAGGGACTATCCCTAATCAAAAAGGTAATCCTGTGATACAAGAATGGGTGGCGGTTCGTTTTTTAGGATCTGGCTTAAGGGTTGAATCAGTAGGTCCCTTTGAAACTATCGCAAAAAAACTTAAACTTGGATCCAATTTATATCCTAATTCTGGAGGCTTGATCCCTAGTTCCTTGTATCAACAACGACAAGTTGCTGTTGATGCTGCTCATCGTTATCTTGTGGATAAGCAAGAAGACTGGCGTCAAAAAATGAAGCCAGAGTTGGAGCTTCAAAGAGAAAGATTAAAACGTTTAAGAGGGCTTCAAACAGAACAACTAGAAATTTCTTTTGAAAATGATAAACGAAGAAACGAGATTAAGAACAAAGATCTCTTTAACCAAAAAAAAATTATCGACCGCCGTTTTGATGATCACGAAAATTTTATGCAAAATGTGATGTCAATAGAGCCAGCACCTTACCTCAAGTTAATTGCAGTATTTTATAGAGAGGTTTGATCAATGGTATTACCAGGGATTATCAATATTAACGAGTTTTATTCGGATTACTACCTTGATACTATCTTAACTGAAGATCTTAAAAAAGTTAGTAGGCGTTGGAATGAAGAGGCTAATGCTAAGTTGATAGAGAATCCCCATGAAGATTTTAATACACCAGAAAAGCAGTTCAAAGAGATTAGAAAATTCTGGCGCAAACTTCGAGAAGTAGAGCGCGGCATAAAGAAAAATCCCAGCGAGAGACTTTCTTCGCAGAGAGAAATCCTTTTTAAACCTTTGTGCGAGGTGCTTGGTTATAAATTTACATTTAAAGCGGAGCCAGTTCTTGTTGGTGGAAAGGCCTATCAAATCCCTCTAATTGGAGAAGTTAAAAATAATAAAGATGAACCTTATCTTTGGTTAGTGGAGTGTTTTAATCCTGGAGATGAAAATGCTGATCCATTAGAACTATTTATTGCAAACACTTGGGGGTGTCAGATTTGTGACCCCTCACTTGGTTATGTTCTTGATAATGAGAATTGGGAAGTATTAATTGGAGAAAAGATTTTTGGGCAAGAATTACCTCCTCGTTGGATAATTGCCGTGAGTCGAGACCAACTTATATTGATTGATCGACAGAAATGGGCATCATCTCGTATGATCCGGTTTGATCTCGATATATTATTTAGCGAATATAATCCTGATGCCTTATTAGCTGCAGTAACTCTTCTTCATAAAGATCATACCTGCCCAGATGATGGTGGAACTCCTTATCTTGATGATCTAGATGAGAATAGTCATAAACATGCTCATGAAATTAGTGATGACCTAAAGTATGCCCTCCGAAAGTCTATCGAACTAATAGGTAACGAAACAATATACTGGCGAAAAACACGTAATGAGGCGATTTTTAAGGGTAAAACTGATGCTGATCAACTAACCCTTGAATGTCTCAGGTATATGTATCGTCTTCTTTTCCTTTTTTATATTGAAAGTCGCCCTGATCTTGGATATGCACCAATGAGAAGTGACCTTTATCGATTGGGCTATAGTCTAGAGAGTCTGAGGGAGATGGATTCAGCTGAACTTAATAGCGAAGAAGATAAAGAAAGCTTTTATATAAGTGATTCACTTGATCGTTTGTTCAAAATGATTTGGGAAGGTTATCCAAAAAATGATAATCCTAAAGAACAGATGTTACTAAATGAAGCTGAAGAAATATTTTATGATAGCTTTCGCCTGACTCCACTAAAGTCTCATTTATTTGACCCAGAGCGTCTCCCTACTCTTAAGCGAGTACGTTTCCGTAACTTAATAATGCGTGAAGTTATCGAGCTAATGTCTCTTACAAAGAAGGGTAAGAGTAAACGACGTGGTCGTGTAAGTTATTCTCAACTAGGAATTAACCAACTTGGAGCTGTCTATGAGGCTCTATTGAGCTTTCGTGGATTTTTTGCAGAGGAGGAACTTTTTGAAGTTCAGCAAATACATAAGAAGGTAAAAACTGATAGTAAAAGTAAGGATGACAGTTCTTCTGAACAAATTGATCGTAATCAATCAATAGATCGCGAATCAGTTCATGATGATTTAAAAGTTGGTTACTTTGTTACATCAGATAAACTGAGAGCTTATAAGTCAGGAGAAATTATTCTTGACCCTATTAGTGGTCATCCTAAAAGCTACTCCAAAGGTAGTTTTATCTATCGCTTGGCGGGAAGGGATCGAGCAAAAAGTGCAAGTTATTATACTCCTGAATCTCTAACCAGCTGTCTTGTTAATTTCGCAGTCAAGGATCTTCTAATTGGTAAAACAGCTGAAGAAATTCTCTCCCTAAAGATATGCGAACCTGCCATGGGTTCTGCGGCATTTTTGAATGAAGTTATCAATCAGCTTGCTCAAGCTTATTTAGATTTACGCCAAAAGGAGAAGGGTAAGAGAATTTCAACAGAAAATTTTCCCATAGAACTACAGAAGGTAAAAATGCGACTAGCTGATCAAAATGTTTTCGGTGTTGACCTCAATCCCGTAGCAATTGAGCTAGCAGAAGTAAGTCTTTGGTTAAATAGTATTTTTGCTCCTGAAATGGGACGAGCTTTCATTCCATGGTTTAGTCAGCAGCTCATATGTGGAAACTCCTTGATTGGTGCCCGCAGGCAGATATATAGAATTAATCAACTTCCTACTAGGAAATCTCATTTTTTAAAAACAAATAAGCTCTGGTATGAAGTTCATCCAGAAGTCTTAAATTGGGATGACGAACTTCCAGAAGATGGAATTTTTCATTTCTTGTTGCCAGACCCGGGGATGGGTTCACATAACGATAAAGTTATAAAACAGCTAGAACCAGAAGCAATTGATCGTTGTAAAAAATGGAACAGGAGTTTTTGCGGGGAAATTTTTACTGAATCACAAATTGCCCATTTACTGAGGCTTAGTAAACTTGTTGATTCTCTATGGAAGGAATGGGCAAAAGAACAAAAACAATTACGTTTGCGAACTACAGATCCTTTACCAGTTTGGGAAGATCCAAAAATAAATAGTGATGATGCGTGGATACCCTTGAGATTTAAAGATCAGATACAAGAACAGGAGGTTTTGGGGAAAAATGTTTCAAATGCAAATGCACGTATTCGCCTTAAATTGGCGATGGACTATTGGGTAGCTCTTTGGTTTTGGCCATTAAGCGAAGTAAATTCTCTCCCATCTAGGGACTCCTGGTTGCTCGAGCTGAGTATGATATTGGGAGATCTGGAGCAGGGTATTACACCTGAGATAGGCCAGGGTAATATTTTTGCAGAAACAAAACCTAAACAATTTGCAGTAAATTTTTCTGATCGTCATGGTTTTGTTAATGTGCAGAAGCTAATTTCTGAGTTCGATTCTCTTAAGCAAGTTGAACTCATTTCCAATCGTGTTCGGCCCTTGCATTGGGATTTAGAATTTGCAGATCTTCTTCAGAGCGGAGGTTTCGATTTGATCGTAGGAAATCCTCCATGGTTAAAAGTAGAGTGGGAGGAAAAAGATTTGATTGGCGATTATGATCCTATGGTGCTTATTAGAAAAGTAAGTGCTAGTGAGCTTACAAAAAGAAGGAGCGAATCATTATTGCTAAATTCTGAAATGAGGTCTTATTACTTAGAGGGATACGAAGAGAAGAATGGTACAAAGCAATTTTTAAATGCAATAACGAATTATTCATTACTTAAAGGAACAAAGTCTAATCTATATAAGTGTTTTCTACCACTTACTTGGTATCTGTCTTCTCATGATGGTGTTCAAGCGCTTGTACATCCAGATGGTGTGTACGACGATCCTAAAGGTGGAAATCTAAGAAAGTTTATTTACCCAAGACTTCGCTATCGCTTTCAATTTCAAAATGAATTAAAACTATTTCATGAAATTGATCATTCAATAAAATATAGTATTAATGTTTATGGTCGTAGAAGGGATCCAGAGTTTATAAATATTTCTAATTTATTCCATCCCAAAACTGTTAATGCCTCCTTTTCTCATAATGGTGAGGGAGAAGTGATGGGTATAAGAAATAAAGAAGGTCAATGGAGTACCTCTGGACATCTAGATCGTATTCTTAATTTAAATCAATCAAGCTTATCTTTATTTGCAAAACTTTACGATGAAACTGGGACTGCTCCAGAAATGGCTCGTTTACCATCACTGCATACAAAAAAGTTACTTGATGCTCTTGAAAAATTTGAGAATTCTGCAAAATGTCTCGGCGATTTATCAAAAACGGAAATATTTTCTACTAACCACTGGAATGAAACTGTCGCCCAGAAAGATGGAACTATTATAAGAGAAACAAAGTTCCCATCCGACCCCTCAGATCTTATCTGGTCTGGCCCGCATTTTTACGTAGCAACTCCTTTTTATAAAACACCAAGAACAGTTTGTAATCTTAATAGTCACTATGATCTCCTAGACTTGTCTACGCTCCCAAATGAATATTTACCGCGTACAAACTATTGTCCAAACGTTGAAGTTTCAGAATATAAAGATCGTACGCCTAGAGTCCCATGGGCTGATAAAAAACCTATAACTGATTTTTACAGATTGTCTGCAAGGGCTATGCTTGGACCTTCAGCAGAGCGAACTTATATAAGCGCTATATGTCAAAAAAATATTGCACATATTAATGGAGTTCAATCAATTGTCTTTTCTTCTAGATCAAAATTAATTTCCCAAGCAGCTTTTGGCTCAAGTTTATTAGCTGACTTTTTTGTTAAATCTACAGGTCGATCAAATTTACATAATACATGGCAGTCTTTCCCTGTTTTTGAGTCGTCCACAACAACTGATCTTTATACTCTTCTTTTAAATTGTTTAACTCAGGGTTATGCTGATTTATGGAATGATTCATGGAAAGATGAATTTTTATCTCATCGCTGGTCTAAATCAGATCCTCGCCTGCAGAATAGCCTTTTCAATAATCTCACATCGCAATGGCAATACAATTGCGCACTAAGAAGTGAATATACGAGAAGACAAGCATTAATAGAAATTGATGTAATAATAGCTCGTACTTTTGGTCTGACTCTTGAGGAACTGATAAATATTTATAAGGTACAGTTTCCTGTCATGAATCAATATGAAAAAAATACTTGGTACGATCGTAACGGAAGAATTGTTTTTACAGTTAGCAAAGGACTTGTAGGAGTTGGATTCCCTCGTAAGGGAGAAACTAAAGGTTCAAAAAAAGGAATTGGGTGGGAAGATATTCACAGTATGACCTCTGGCAGTGTTTCACGGACTATTATCGATGAAACTCTCCCTGGTGGACCAAGAGAAAGAGTTATCGAATATATAGCCCCTTTCGATCGTTGCGATCGTGTTGAGGACTATAAGATTGCTTGGAGTTTTTTCGATAGAGAAGGAGTTAGATAATAATGATCCCGTCAGTTCTTGCAAGTGAATTAGAGCAGATAGTAAAAGACGCTATTTTAACTTCTTTTCATACAACAACGCCTGGATTTAGGGGGTTTATAGAACGTTTTCTCGCTAATCGTGAACATTTAATAAAAGGACCTTACGTAACTGTGTCTTTACCTTTTCATGAGGGTTCAGGCAGGAATTGGTTCCCAAATATTGCTCTCTCTTTCCCACCTTATAGACATCAAGAAAAGGCTTTTCAAAGATTATTTCCAGGAAGTCCGCAAAATACTTTAGTAGCAACTGGCACTGGCTCAGGTAAAACCGAGTGTTTTTTGCTTCCTATTTTGGAACATTGTCGTCAGCAACTTTCCAAAAATCAGCGAGGTATAAAAGCAATCTTAATCTATCCAATGAATGCACTCGCTTCTGATCAAGCTAAGAGGATTGCAAATTTGATCCATTCTAACCGTTCTCTTTCAGGCATTAGAGCTGGTTTATATATTGGTGCTTCTGATGAATTGCCTAGAGCTGTAATGACGGCTGAAGGTATTATTACAGATAAAAATGCTCTTCATAAGGCTCCTCCAGATATTCTTCTTACTAACTACAAACAACTTGACTACTTATTGATTCAGTCACAAGTACAAAATCTTTGGAAGTTTAATCAATTAGGTGTCCTTCGATATCTAGTAGTGGATGAGTTTCATACATTTGATGGTGCTCAAGGAACTGATCTGGCTTGTTTGATTCGTCGTTTACGTGATCGCCTTAATTGTAGGAATGATGATCTTGCTTGTGTTGGAACTTCTGCAACTTTAGGGGGGCAAGATTCACGTGATTCTATGCTTAAATATGCTGGACAAATTTTTGCAACTAATTTTGAGGATAAATCATTAATTGAAGAAGAAAGACTAAGTCCTGAAGAGTTTTTTACAATTCATACTGGTTTTGGGGATCAAGAAGATGGAGGTTTGTTTACTTTACCTCTGCCTCGAATTGAAGATGAGAGCAATCTTAATCCGATGAATGCAAGTGATATTGAAAATTATATCTCTAAGCAAGCAGCCCTTTGGCTAGCGAACATTCTACCTCCTCCGCCTGAGGGTAATATATATGATTCCCTTTGGAGAACTGAGCTTGGGATCCGTTTGGGCACACTCCCTGCAGTGCATAATCTAATTCGTCAATCTAATAATACTTGCTCTTTTAATGACCTTTTAGAACGTTTTTCCAGACAACTTGGCCTTGGTGAACAATATCCGTTTACTTTTCGGGTTTTGTTGCTAGAAAGTTTGCTAGCCCTAATTTCTCATGCCCGACGAAGCACAAAATTAATTAATGGAAAAATAGTTTTTGTGCCCTGGGTGAATTTGCGTCAACAGCTTTGGCTTAGGGAACTAAAACGGATGGTGGCGAGTGTGGAGAGCGAGCCTCAATTACGGCATTCTGATGACATTGCTGGCTCGGAATCATCTACTCATCTTCCAGTAGTTAATTGCCGTAATTGTGGCGCAACTGGTTGGTCTTCAACCATTCTTAATCAAGGAAGTAATCAACTTGATCTTACTAATAATCTCCAAGCTTTTTACCGAGCCTTTTTTTCTGGTGATGCATATCTTCGTTATATTTTCCCAACTGGAAATAAAAATAATGCTAATCATAAAATTTGCAGTGAGTGCTTAACTTTTCATCCTCTTAATGATGTACAACAAGATATCTGTCCTAATTGTCAAAGCAGGAGTCTTATTTCAGTAGACATACCTGATTGCACTTCTCAAGACGATCATGGTCGTCCATATGTCAATCGTGATTGTCCATACTGCCATTCAAAGCAAAGTTTGCTTCTAATAGGTTCTTCTGCTGCAAATTTGACTAGTACTTGTAGCGCTTCTCTTTTTGCGTCTTCATATAACAAAGATAAAAAGTTATTAACTTTTTCTGATTCAGTTCAAGATGCTGCTCATCGGGCTGGATTTATCGCAGCCAGAACTTACAGGACATTATTTAGAACCGCTATTACTAAATGTGTGCAAAAACATGGAACCTTTGCGCTAGATAAACTCCAGGAACAACTAATCTTAGATTGTCAAAATCAATTCAATAATCCAGTAGATTTTGTTGCTACATTTATTTCTCACGATCTTGAGTGGTTATCAGAATGGGAGGATCTGCAAAATAAAGAAAATCCTGTCCTGAAAGAAAATGGACCTTTATTAAAAACAGTACAAAAGCGTATAAGTTGGGAGGTGGGCGCTGAGTTTAGCTATCGCTCCCGATTGGGTTCTTCTGTTGAAAGAGCTGGATCTCTTGCTGCTAGCGTTGATATAAAGTTAGTTTCAAATTTAATTCCGAACCTTCTTTTAAGGCTGCAAAATGAGATAGAACCATTACGAAATGTTGAAAAAATACAAGTAAAACATTTAGTAATAGGGTTGCTCCAATATTTGCGCCAGCTTGGTGGATTGGATTTGCCAGAACTGGTAGGAATTGATCGAGATGGTACGTCCTATATTAAAAGTGGTGGTACTGAAACATATGTGTTTAATAAACTTATTATCCATACACCCCGATTTGGTTCTTCAACTCCAAAACCAAGTTTCATTTGTAGTTCAAGACGTCAAGGAATATTTGAGCAGTTATTTAAAGATAAAGGAAAAATAACCTGGCCGCAGCATTGGCTTCAGAGAACTCTCCTTTCCACTCAAACTCTTGATAAAGATCAACAGAGAGAGACACTTCAGATAGTTATGGAATCTTTATTAAATAAAGGTCTACTTATTGAAATTCCTGGGGAAATGGATTCCATTGTTTGGGCGATTCCTAGATCACGAATTCAAGTAAGTTCTAATCCTAATTTGCTTAGATGTGACAATTGTGGTGATACTCAGGCCATTCCTAATGAACAGTTTTCTATTTGGAATGGAATGCCTTGTTTAGTGCGTCATTGTAAAGGCGTATATAAAAATGATCCTCGTGGAGGTTTGTCACTTTATAAACGACTTTATGAAAAAGGCGAGATAAATAGAATTGTTGCCAAAGAACATACAGGCCTTTTGCCCAGGCCAGATCGTGAGATGCTCGAGAAAAAGTATATTCGAGGGAAATTTCGTAGCGACCCTAATCTCCTTTCAGCTACATCTACATTAGAAATGGGAATTGATATTGGAGATCTTTCAACAGTTCTTTTGGCTTCTGTTCCTCCTGAACCAGCAAACTATTTGCAAAGAATTGGTAGGGCTGGACGTCGAGATGGGAATGCTTTAGTTGGAACACTTGTAACGGGTACTTCTCACGATCTGTTTTTCTTTTTAGAACCTAAGGAGATGCTAAAAGGTCAAATTCGACCACCAGGGTGTTATCTTGATGCTCCCGCTATCCTTCGGCGACAATTGATGGCATACACCCTTGATCGTTGGGTGCAAAGTGAAATAGATACGGAACATCTCCCACAGAAACTTAAATCTGTATTAGATGCAGTTGAAAAATCTGAAATAAACAGAAACACCCAAAAATCATTCCCTTATACGTGGCTAAACTGGGTGGAACTTTACCAAAATGATATTCTCGAAAGCTTTTTTGGGATGTTTGATAAATCCCTCACTTCACGGAGTAAAGAAGTTTTAGAAAGTGGATTTCTTAACAGATCAGACGATCCATTTAATGCGCCTTTTGCAAAGGAACTAATAGATCGTCTTGAGGAGTTAATTTCTGAGCGAAAAAGACTTACTGCAGAGTCTCGTCGCTTACGTGAAAAATTTAACAAATATAAATCCATTGGGGATGCTCTTACTGATCAACAAGAAGAAGATAAAGATCAGATTTATCGTGAGCAAAAAGCTTACGCAGGTTTAAAAAAGGAGATGGAAAGTACACCTCTTCTGGCAATGCTTACAAATGAAGGGTTTTTGCCTAATTATGCATTCCCTGAAGCGGGAGTAACTCTTAAGTCAGTACTTTGGCGTAAAACTTTAATTAATAGTCAAGGTATAAATCGGAGTGAAGAGTTACCCCCATTAAGTTATGAAAGACCAGCAAATGTCGCTATCAGAGAACTAGTGCCTAACGGTCTTTTCTACGCTCAGGGTCGTCGAGTGAAAGTGGATCAGATAGATCCCAAACTTAATAAGATTGAGCAATGGCGATTCTGCCCAAGTTGCTCCTTCTCGTGTCGAAAAACAGATTTAGAATTTAATCTCAAAGAATGTCCTCGATGCGGTAATAGTGGTTACGCTGATCAAGGTCAAATCAATGATATGGCTAAATTAAAGCAGGTGCAGGCTACTTCAGAAGACTCTCGCAGCCGCTTTGGGGATGATACTGATGAAAGAAACCCAACTTTTTTCCTTCGTGAACTGCTTATTCTTCCTGATCTCACTAAAAGAGAAGTTTCTTTAGCTGTTGTTGATGATGATTTTCCATTCGGAACAGAATACCTAGCTAGTTCTACTTTTCGCGAAATTAACTTTGGTGAATTGTTAGCATCAGGGCAAATTCATACAATTGCTGGCAAAAACTTAAGAGTAAGAGGGTTTGAAATTTGTAGAAGCTGCGGAAAAGTTCAGCAAGGCTCGCCCAGGGCTTCTAACCATACTTGGGGTTGCAAATTCCGTGAGAAACCTGATTCTGCTGAACTTCATCACCTAATGTTTATATACCGCGAATTTAATTCAGAGGCTATTAGATTCCTTCTGCCTGGTTCTGATTTCTGGGATGATGTTGGACTACCCTCTTTTTTAAGTGCCCTTCATCTTGGACTCAAGCATCACTTTGGGGGCAAGGTTAATCATTTGCAATCTGCATTGTCTGAAGAACCTCAGCCATTAAGTCAACAGCGTAAAGCCTTTCTATACCTATATGACTCTATTCCAGGAGGGTCTGGGTATGTTCGTCAGTTGATGGAATCCAGAGGGCGCGATTTACGAGCAGTTTTTGAAAAATCATTATCGATTATGACTAGTTGTCCTTGTAATGACGGTTGTTATCGTTGTATTTTTCAATATCGACAACGCTTCGATCGAAAACGTACTAGTAAAGTTCGTGCTATCGAACAGTTTAAAAACATACTAAATAGATGGAATGATTTGAAATCTTCTGATCGCAGTCTTTCAGAAATAACAATTAATACTCGAGCTGAAAGTGAGCTTGAATTACGCTTTATTCAAAAACTGAAAGAAGGAAAAGGTCTGCCTGAAGGTGTCAAAGTCTCATTTCGTGATGATGTAATTAATGGAAGAAAGGGTTATAGAGTAATTTTCAATAATGGAGAAAAAAGTATTAGTTGGAAGTTAGAACTACAAGTACCACTTGGGTTGGAACAGGGTGTTGATGTCTTCTCAAGAGCTGATTTTTTACTTACTCCTACAGCAGGGGGTAAATCTATTGCAATATATACTGATGGGTGGGAATTTCATCGAGGACGCCTGGCTAAAGATGCTGAACAAAGAATGGCATTACATAGAAATAATGACTATCTTTTCTGGGTATTAACTTGGGATGATGTAGTAGAAAAACTTCCTAGTCCACAGAATGCACTTCAGCCAAACGGGCTTATACAGGTGAGACCTGAAGTCCTTAAAAGTGAAGGAGTTTTTAATAAATGGATACCTAATTCCGTTTTAAAGGAAATAGAGAAAAAAGGAATAATAAACTTACCTTCTAATAAAAATATTCAATGTCAAGGAAGTCTCGAACTTTTAATGACTTATATGGCTGCACCAATCGAAGAATTCTGGCAAAGTGTAGCCCAGCAATTTTCTCTATCTCAATTATCCAATACTAAAATTTCGGATAAAAAAATTTTTAGTAAGTTAAAGGAACTTAATCTACTCGAACATCTTGAAGATTGGAAGAATAACGATGAAAGAACTTTTGGTAATGTCCTTGAGCCTGCAACTGGTTTGATTTTAATTAATGTTGGCGACATTACATGGCATAAAGAACTTAATCCAGGAGCTAGTTTCCGAGTTATACATTTTGATCCAACGCTAACAAATGATTCTCCTCATCAGGAAAAAATTTGGAGAGAGTGGATTCGACAAATTAATATATTTCAATTTTTGCCCAGACTTTTAATTTCTACTCCGGGCTGGACCGGTGAACAACAAAATAGCTCCATCAGCCCTTATTCTGTTTGGGTGAATAGATTTGACTCTACATCTTTAAATAGTCGAGATTCCTTTTCCAAAATTGAAAAGAGTTGGATTGAATTATCCTCATTGGTTGTTGCGGAATTTCGCCCAATTCTTGAAGCTATTAAGAAGTTAAATATTGATCAATCAATACCTATACCTGAAGTTGGTTTTGAGTTAGAGGGAAATAAAGGAGAGGTAATTGGACAAGCTGAATTAGCGTGGCCCAATAAAAAAATTGTTGTTTTAAATCAAGGGGATGATTCTAAAGTGTTTGAAAAAAAAGATTGGACTTATTTTGTTATCGATAACTCTCCTGAGAAAATTGCAAAAGCTTTATTTGAAGCTTTTTAACTTATTTACTCAATGTTCTCTTTATCTTTTAAAAATATATAAATGACTCAATCTCGTCTCACTGTTGCCGTTTCTAACGCCTTTTTCAAAAGTTTGAATAAGTTGTCCGATAAATCTCGAGGCAAAGTTGCTTCTTTTCTCTCAAAGTTTCGAGATAATCCGAGTAGCCCTGGTTTGAATTATGAGCATATTGAAGGAGGAAAAGATAAGTTAATACGTTCAGTTCGTGTAGATCAGGAAATTCGCTGCATTGTTAGGGCTCCAGATGAAGGAAATGTTTATGTTTTGCTTTGGGTTGATAAACATGATGATGCTTACCAATGGGCTAAAAGACGTTCTTGTCACGTTAATCGCGTTTCAGGAGCGCTTCAAATTGTAGATGTTGAGTCTGCAGAGGAGGCAGTAGCCACTTCAGTTGAAGGCATATCAGAAAAATCCACACCTTCAAAATCTGAAAACCTTTCCTCTCTTTTTGATAATTGTAGTAATGAACAGCTTATGCTTTTAGGCGTACCTGAGGTGCTATTACCAGCAGTTCGCGCTTGTAATAATGAAGAGTCATTGGGCAGACTGATTGAATGGTTACCTCAGAGTTGTGTCGAGGGACTAATTCTTCTTGCAGATGGAGGCAATATTGAGGAAGTAATTAATGAAGTGGCTAATAATAATCAAGGGAAAGTTGATACAAGTGATGTTGCTACTGCATTGGATAGACCTGAAAGCATGGCAGAGTTTATGGTTATTACTGATGATGATGTTCTTGAAGCGATGCTTTCCGCACCAATGGAACAATGGCGGGTGTTTCTACATCCGAGTCAGCGTCTTTTGGTAGAGAGAGATTGGAACGGTGCATTTCGATTACTTGGTGGAGCGGGTACTGGTAAAACAGTTGTTGCGATGCACAAAGCAAGGTGGTTAGCGTCAAGAAATATTAGGAATGGCAATTTAGGTAGGATTATGTTCACTACTTTTACTCGTAACCTTGCTACGGATATACGTAACAATTTAACCAAAATTTGTACTCCAGAAGAGTTGCAGATTATTGATGTACAACATCTTGATGGTTGGGTTTTGAATTTTTTAAAAGGGCAGGGTTTACCTGTACGTGTCTTTGATGAGAATGCGAAGACTACTTGTTGGGATATGGCAATGTCCATGGAGGATACTTCCCTTTGTTTAGACAGACGTTTTTATGAAGAAGAGTGGAAAGAAGTCGTCTTAGCTAATGGATGTACCTCTCTCTCTGACTATATTTCTGTAAGACGAATTGGTAGGGGAACGCGTTTGACTCGACAAAATAGAGTTAGAATATGGCCTGTATTTGATACCTTAAAATCTGAGCTTAGACAACGTGGTCTATGGGAGCCAGAAGAAGCTAAGCAAGCAGCTGCTGAATTATTAAAGAAATCTGATTCCTTCCCAAAATACGAATCTATAATTGTTGATGAAGGCCAGGACTTTGATATTTCCAGCTTCAAACTTCTCAGAGCATTAGTTGGAGAATCTCATCCAAATGATCTTTTTATAGTTGGAGATCCTCATCAACGTATATATGGTCGCCCTGTAGTTTTAGGGCAATGTGATATTGAGATTCGTGGTCGGTCTAGAAAATTAAGAATCAATTACCGTACAACAGAAGAAACTCGCAATTGGGCTACTGCTGTACTTCAAGGCCTTGTTTTTGATGACCTTGATGGAGGTACCGAATCAAATAGTGATTATCGATCTCTTCTTCATGGAGATGAGCCTTTGATTAAGGGGTTTGACGATCCTGGTGAAGAACTTAAATTTCTCGTTAAAACCATCCATCAAATAAATTCAGAGCAAGGTAGTCTCAGCTCAACTTGCATCACAGCTCGTACTAATAAAGCTGTCAATAAATTAAATCTTTTGTTGCAGAAAGCCGGTTTCGATACTCGCATCATAAATGAAAAGGAGTCAGATGATCCAAGTGATCATTCTCTTCGTTTAGCAACTATGCATAGGGTAAAAGGTCTTGAATTTGATCAGGTTTTAATTCCTGGACTTGATGATTCTCAAATGCCTTACCGCTTTGAACTCGAAAAGAAACCAGACGAAACTTCAAAAGATTTATTTATTCAAAAAGAAAGATCTTTACTTCACGTAGCTGCAACAAGAGCAAAAAAAAGAGTTGTTATAACTTTCAGCGGTGAACCTTCTTCATTTATATAGTTAAATTTTCGCTTAGAACTCCATCCCCTATGTACAAAAAGTAATTTAAATGTTCTTTGAACCATATAAATGATTAGGACGACCGTTATTATTTTTATAATCTTTTCTAATTAAAAGTTCTTCCGAAAATAAATGTCTCAATATTCTTCTGGTATGTTGTTCACTAAATCCTATATTCTTTGAAATATCTTTTACATCTAGATAATCGTTTTTCTCTTTTAATAATTCTAAGATTTTAGAACGGCATAAATTTTCTTGTTTTGGTGATAACTGATTTTTACCAGAGGAGTGATAATACCATTTAAAAGTTTCCTGATCCCCTTGAATATTTAGCAAGGAACCCTCATCACAATTTCTCCCCTTTAAGCAAGTAAAAAGAAAGTGATCTTCAAAATCAGGTTTAATAGATTTATGAATACTCCAAATATCACTTGCTGCGGCATAGATTGATTGATTACCTATGACATCATGTTTGTTTACATTTATTCTCTCGCCATGCTCTGGTTTTTTTAAGTGCGAAGAAAATATTATGGGAATATTTTTTTCGCATGCCAAATCATTTAGTTTATAAAGAGGTAATGCAAATTCAGCATCCTTATATGAATATTTACCACCCGTAAGAAGAGTTGTAATGGAATCTAAAAAAACGACGTCATAATAATTTCCTATTAATTCACTTAACTTTTGAATATTTAATTTATCAAAGCCTCCATTTTTAAATAAAAAATCAACATTATCAGATACTCCAATTATTCTTATTTTTTGGGCACAATTACTTCTTGATTCGTCAGCTTGAATAAACAAAACTTTTCCCTTTTTTGTAGAAAAAGTATTTAAAAATTTACTACCTTCTCCTATCGCAGATGCCATTGCATACATTAAAGATGTTTTCCCACTGGAAGATTCACCCGCAATAAGTATCAGATTTTTCCTTTCAATAATTTTGTCAATTATCCAATCTACTTTTTTGGTAGTTAATTTTAAATCTTTTGATGAAATAGGTTTTTGTACATTGTTGGAATGTGTAGATCTACTATTAAATTTTTGATACATTTTGTTCTCGTAATTCTGATTTTGTAGCTTTTGTTTTTTTTCAATGTCTACGTAGCCGAAGTCTTCTAATGTCATTTTTTGACCTCCCTTTTTAATTCACTAATTAGTTGCTCGCCTTGTCTAATTAGACGACCTCGGTAATGGAACTCTTTAAGGATTTCAGAAACATTCCAAAGGATGCTTGAGTTGATATTTGCGCCTAAGATGTAATGTTTTTCTTCGATTAAAAACCCATTTTTTATATCACGATTTTTCTTTAAAAATTGAGAACTAACTCCTAAATAAGCAGAAGCTTCTCTTGTTGGAAGCCAACGTGAATAATGTTCCATTTGAAAACTTTTCCTAGTTTTTAGTTTTTATTTCTTAGCTTTCTTTTCTTTCTCTATTTCAAGCTCACGAATAGCTGCCTTAACACTTGAAGGTAAACGTTTATCCCATGCTTTTGGTGCAGTTCCATCAGCACGACAGTTTATTACCCATTTTGAAGTGGGTATTAAATTAGATTCCTTTTTGCCTTTTGGGCTTCTAAACCTTCGATTATTAATTTTGATAGCCATTCAAACACCTGCCTCGAGTAAGAAAATGAGACTTGTAAATCCTTAAAACTTACATTCAGGTGAGCCTGAACCCAATGGACAGGGACGTGCCTTAGCGTTGTTATTTATATATTAATAAGACTGGCAGATATGTCCATATATATTAAAAATTTTAGTCGTTTTCTTTTCTCCATTCTTCCATTTCTTTTACATGCTCTCTCATTTCTGGAGTATCTTTCCAAAACTTACTATCGCACTCTCTACAACCAAACTTGCATTGAACAGGAGTTGGGTCTGGTATGCAACCAATTATAAATAGTGATTCATCGTAAAAATCTTCTTCGGTTGGATATCCCAGAATAGCTTTACCAATTTTTCTTGAATTACAAGAGGGACAACGATAAGGTTTTCTGTCTACCAGATACCAATTTGTATCCCCATAATTATCAATCTGTTTTGCGTATGCCATAACTAAACCTCAATCCTGTTTTTTAAATGTCTTTCAAATGCTTTTTCTAAGCTAAGCTCCGTTGTGTAAGATCCATAAAATGAATTGTGAGTTTCTACAGAATGACCCATTGCAGCAGCAGCATCTTTTACTGATATTGGGATAGTGGAGCCTTTATGACATTGATGTGCATATCTATGTCTCAAGCTATAAGGAGTTATTTCAGGGTTATTTTTAATTATTTCTCTCCAAACCTTATTCCTTTCTATTAATTGTCTTAGTGCTTGCCCAACATCACCATATTTATTTTTAGCTTTTACCATTTCTATCTGATTTAAGACTGGCATCGGTAATGTAATCTTTTTTGATTCGAATTGTTCTATAAGCTTATTCCCGAGGTTTTTTCTCGCCAAAAGATCCATAGGAAAAACTCTTCTATCTTCCTTTTTTGCTTTTGTATTTATATTATTTTTGATATTACCAACATATAGTTTGCCATCTACAGCTCTAAGAACTGCAAGTTCAGAAAGCCTTAAGCCAAAAATAGAAATCAAACCAACTGCTAAAAATAATGAAGAATCTCTTGATTCAAGATCATCTAATAATCTAAGTAAATCATGTTCCTCAATATATGGAGTTAATTTATCTTGTTTAGTTCTATTAGATTTTCCAATTAGTTCTTTTCTATAGTCTTCGCTTGGCGGTTGCCATCTTTTTTCGTTCTGTGAATGTCTTTCGATCCCATATTTTAAAATCTCACACCAAGCATTGATATATCTTTTCCTCTCATCAGGTTCTATATCAATAAGATATTTATCCGATAATTTTTTTATAAGTTCAACGCCTGTATTTGGAGAAGGATTATTATTCATTTCTTCTAAGAATCTACTAATTCTCCTAGCCCAATCTTTTTCGGTTTTACTTGTTAAACCTTGTTTGGTTTGCATGAACTGATCAACCTTTGATGCAGCATTTAAATATGCTTTTAAATCCTTTTCATAGTTGGCATCATTTTTATTTAGAGGCCTTATTAATAAGAAATCATTCCAACTTTTATTAGGTTGTTTCGTTGCTTCTCCAATGAATTGAGCTTTCCATCTCCTTGTGGCTTCTTTGAGAGTAAGGTTTTTTTTAACAACTAATGGTTTTATAAATTCGATAGCTTTTAGTATCTCTATCCCTGAGGTTTTCTTCCATTCGATGGGTAAGGTTTGAGAGGTTCTTTTATTGGAAGAACCTAGTCCTTCGTTGTAAACATATAAAAGTTTTGTTCTACCGCTATTTTCGCCATTAACCCTAATTCCTCGACCAAAATTAGTGCAGATATTTTTTCTTAATTCTTTTTCCCAAGAAGTGCTGTTAGCACTATTCATTTTAAAAGTGTAATTAGTGCAAATATTAGTGCAGAATTGCTATATTGTCGACATATCTAGATATATCTGGCTAATAATCAATTTTAATTAATTTCTTATAACTTCTTTCGTAGCAATGCTTTTGGCCATGCCCTCGTCGGGACTTGAACCCGAGACCTCTCCCTTACCAAGGGAGTGCTCTACCGCTGAGCTACAAGGGCAATTTTAAGTGGGCCGGGTTGGATTTGAACCAACGTAGGCAGAGCCAGCGGATTTACAGTCCGCCCCCTTTAACCACTCGGGCACCGACCCCCACTATTTGAACTTATCAGTTAATGGACACTTTGTGTGAAATTGTTTTGGTTTTTTTGTTTCTTTCTAGATAGCATTTGTAAAGAAAAGACTTTATTGATGATGAATATTTTATTGATAAATGGACCAAATCTAAATCTTCTGGGCACTAGAGAACCTGAAATATATGGTAATAAAACATTGAGTGATATTGAAAAAGATTTAACTAAAGTTGCTAAAGAAAAAAGTATTAATCTTGAATGTTTTCAAAGTAATCATGAAGGAGAAATAGTAGATAAAATTCAGGAGTCTGTAAAAAGTATCCAAGGTATTCTTATAAATGCTGGCGCTTTTACTCATACCTCGATTTCAATTCGTGATGCTTTAATTGGATCAAAAATTCCTTTTGTAGAGTTACATATTTCAAATATTTTTAGTAGAGAGGATTTTCGTAAAGAATCTTTTCTTACAGATAAAGCTATAGGAATTATAAGTGGATTCGGCATATCAAGTTATTCTTTAGCTCTTGAAGGAATCATTGGATATTTGAGTATTAATGATTAAATGCTAGTAAATTTTAAAAGGCCCACTTCTCATATTAAATATTTATCGTCATTTACCTCAGATGAGTGGATCAAACTCGCATTATCTAATCCAATAGATATTCTTATTGACCATGCTCATTGTGAAAGAAAAGCAGCAGGAGTAGCTGTTCAATTGATGTTTAGATATCCATCAGAACCAAATCTGGCAGAAATTCTGAGTCCAATAGCGAGAGAGGAATTAGAGCATTTTGAAAAAATACTTTATTTTTTAAAGGATCTTGGACATTCTCTTGAGTCCTTAAAACCGCCTCCATATGGAGCTGAATTGTCCAAGAATATAAGGAAGGAAGAGCCCAATAGAATGCTTGATAGTTTTTTAATAGCTGGACTTATTGAAGCAAGAAGTCATGAAAGATTAAGCTTGCTTGCGCTGAATTCTGAAGACAAATCGTTTAAATCACTTTATGAGTCTCTGCTAGAGAGTGAGGCAAGACATTTTGGAGTTTACTGGAAACTAGCGCAAACTAAATTCTCTAAAAATCAAACTTTCAAAAGGTTAGAGGAATTGTCTGAAATTGAGTCAGAAATATTAGCTGAACCTTTTATATTGCCAAGGGTACATAGCTAAAGTTAATAAAATAAAAATGATAACAAACAAGTATTTAAGTTTACTGAATCGATATAAAACTGATTTGCCAACATTCACCATAGTTGGCGTAGGCCCTGGAGATCCATCGCTTTTAACAATTGCTGCTGTGGATGCAATAAAAAAAGCGAAAATTATAGTTTTCCCAATATCAGATGATAATAAAAAAAGTTTCGCTGCGGAAATAGTCAAGAAATACACCAAATTTAAAAAAAATATCCCTATTGTTTTTCCAATGGCTAGGAAGGATTTTGATCCAGATGAAATATGGTCTAATGCTGTAGAAAAAATTGTGAAATTTATACAAGATGGCGAATCAGTTGTATTACTTTGTCTTGGAGATACTTCACTATTTGCAAGTTCTTCTAATATTTTGAGGTTAATAAAAAATAATCATGCTGAAATCATTACCAAAACAATACCTGGTATTTCCTCTCTTTCAGCGGCAGCAGCTTTGAATGATTTTGATTTGGTAAAAAAAGGCGAGACATTGATCATCAAAGAATGCCCTTCCTCTAATTCAGAATTAACATCGCTCATTAGGGTAAGTAAGGGGAATAAAACAGTCTTGGCTATTATGAAAGTTGGGAAACGATGGAATTTAGTCAGGAATATTTTAAAAAAAGAGGATATTATCGATACATCATTAATAGCTTTAAGTGTTGGTATGCCTGATCAAATTATTCAATATGCATCCCAATATAAAAAGGATTTTATGCCTTATTTTTCTTTAATTTTGATAAGGTTCGATTAATGCAAAAAAAAGAAAAAGTCTTTGGGAAGCAATTTAAATGGCCAATATGTAAGAAACTATTATTTCTTGTTCTCGAAGATAGGGTTAGTGATGTTTTTGTTTGTGAATTGGTATGGGAAAGACTTTTTTATACTAGAGAAACAACTTTAAATAATTGGGTTTCTAGCGCATTAACTCCTTTTTACTGGTCAGAAAAATTTGAAAAAGCTCCTCAAATCATTTCAGAGCGACCAGCCTCAGTACATTTGACTCGATCAATTCCAAAAAAATATAAACAGGGATTGAAAAATTTTCTTAATTTTAAAGGTTATAAGATTAATGAACTCTATCCAAGAAGAACTAGAAGAGCGACGGCAGTAAATTGGTTGATTTATTGGGCGATTGAAAATGATTGTTTTTCGAAAGATAATGGATTAATGCCAAGTCCCAGTTTGCCCCCTGTTAATCCAGTCAAAGGACATTTTGGCGATCCAGAAATTAAATAAGTTTTTTTGAATAAGGTAAAAGATTCTATTAAAGGTATAGTTGTTATGGATACTACTTTCTTTGGAGAGACGAATTGATTCTTCCTACAATAGCAATTATCGGAAGACCTAACGTTGGGAAATCTACCTTAGTTAATCGTCTTTGCCAAAGTAATGATGCAATAGTATTTGATAAACCTGGTGTTACAAGAGATAGAACTTATCAAAATGCTTCATGGGGGGGTAAGGAATTTCAAATAGTTGATACTGGAGGTTTAGTTTTTGATGATGATAGTGAATTTCTCCCTGAGATCAGAACACAAGTTTTCTTAGCTCTAGAAGAGGCTTCACTCGCGTTATTGGTGGTAGATGGGAATCAAGGTGTTACTGATGGTGATTTATCAATAGCAAAATGGTTAAGAAACGCAAGCTGTAAAACAATCGTTGCTGTTAATAAATGCGAATCAACTACTCTAGGAATATCCCTAGCTTCAGAATTCTGGAAGTTAGGATTGGGCGAACCTAACCCTGTTTCGGCTATTCATGGTTCAGGTACTGGAGATCTTTTAGATCTCGTTATTGGCGAACTTCCTGAAAATAATATCCAGGATGATGAAGAAAAGATAATGATGTCAATTATTGGTAGGCCTAATGTTGGTAAATCTAGTTTGTTAAATTCAATCTGTGGAGAAAAAAGAGCAATAGTTAGTGACATTAGTGGTACGACAACTGATTCAATAGATACGCTTATTAAAAAAGGTGATAATTATTGGAAAATTATTGATACTGCGGGGATTAGAAGAAAGAAAAATGTTAAATATGGCACTGAATTCTTTGGTATTAATAGGGCTTTTAAATCTATAGATAGAAGTGATGTTTGTGTTTTAGTTATAGATGCGGTTGACGGAGTAACTGATCAAGACCAGAAGCTGGCTGGGCGAATAGAAGAACAAGGCAGAGCTTGTATAATAGTTGTTAATAAATGGGATCTTATAGAAAAAAATAGTTCAACAATTTATCAAGTAGAAAAAGAACTTAGATCTAAACTTTATTTTTTGCACTGGTCAAAAATGATTTTTATATCTGCCCTAACTGGTCAAAGGGTTGATAATATTTTTGAGCATGCTCTTAATGCTGTAAATCAACATAGAAGAAGAGTTACAACATCTGTAGTTAATGAAGTACTTAAAGAATCAATCAGTTGGAAAAGTCCACCAACGAAGAGAAGCGGCAAGCAAGGAAGGCTTTATTACGGTACTCAAGTAAAGAACAAACCTCCCACTTTTACTCTTTTTGTCAATGACCCTAAATTATTCGGAATAACTTATAGAAGATATATTGAAAAACAAATTAGAGTAAATTTAGGCTTTGAAGGCACACCCCTCATTTTACTTTGGAGAGGAAAACAGCAAAGAGCTTTAAATAAAGAAGTAGAAAGAGAAAATATTGAGTTAATTCAAAAAGATTTATGAATTTGCTAACCAAATTTTCTGTTGGTCAATACGTTCATGGTAATAGAAGTTGGCTAAGATTTATAGATAGTAGATTAAAAATAATTATTGTAATGATATTTTTAATCACTCCAATCTGGGCAGGTCCTATATGGAGATTGAGTTTAGTTGGTTTTTTACTATTAATTACTTTTTTAAGTTTATTGCCATCAAGAGTATGGTGGAGATCATTATTTTTTCTCTCATGTTTATCACTATTAATTGGATGTATATCAATACTTGCCTCGTCTGATATTCAATCTCTTGATGGCTACTTAAGAAATCCTAATGAGTTGCAAGTAATACTGGAAAGCCAAAAAGAATGGAATATTTTGCAATTTCCTTCTCAGAAGATATGGTTTATTAATTTTGGTCCCTTCAACATATCAAGAAAAGCTTTTGAACTAGGAATAAAAACCTCAACTTTGATATTTACCGTTATTCATAGTGTGAATTTAATGCTTTTAACCACATTGCAGGAAGACATTGTATGGGGATTAAGTTGGTTTATGTATCCATTAAGAAAGATTGGATTGCCAATTAGTAAGTGGCTTTTTCAGTTGTTAATTGCATTACGTTTTATCCCTCTAGTGCAGGAAGAACTTCAAAATATCATTAAATCAGTGTCAGTTAGATCAATAAATTTTCGAAATCTAGGCTTAAAGAAATCCTTTAATGTTTTATTAATCTTAGTGGAAAGGTTATTTCAAAATATATTTCTGAGAATTGATCATGGAGCAGAAACATTGCTCTCAAAAAAAAATATTATTATTAAAACCAACAGATTTAGAACTCTTTATCCTTCAAAATCACTCAATGTAATTGTTAATACATTATCGATTTGTTTTATTTGCATAGCAATTTTTCTTAGAAAACTGTATGGTGCATTATGAATAACACAATATTTAGGTTTGAGTTCTGAGCGTTATTTAAACCATCCAACATTTGGTATGTTGTACCAAGTTTCTCCTGGAAATGATGGGAGAGATATTTATGCGACTTTGTACGCTCAAAAAATGTTTTTTTTGGTAGAAGTTAAACAGAGAGAAGTTTTTTTTGAAGTTATACCTTACTTAGATGCTCGTAATCAGGCGGAATTAAACCTTCAAAAAGCCAGAAGAAAAGGATCTGAAGAACTAACTAAATGGGATAATCTATTTACGCAAACTTTCTTATAAAAGGTGAACCCTGCAAATTATCTAAAAATAAAAAATAAAATACCATCAGATGTAAATATTCTTGCAGTAAGTAAAGGATTTAAAAGTCAAGAAATCAAGACTATTCAAAATATAGGTCAGAACGATTTTGGTGAAAGTAAGGTTCAAGAGGCGTTTGAAAAACAATTAAGTTTAAAAGATCTTAAACAAATAAATTGGCACTTTATTGGAAGGATACAAAGTAATAAAATAAGAAAAATAGTTCAAAATTTTAAATACATTCATTCTGTAGATTCATTTGAAAAGTTGCAAAAGATTTCTAATATTTCATGTGAAGAGAAGAAAAATCCATTAATAATGTTGCAGGTTAAGTTGAGTGATGACCCTACTAAAGGAGGCTTTAATCCTGAGTTTTTAATAGTGAAATGGAGAGAAATTCAAGAGTTGAAAAATATTTCATTAAAAGGTTTGATGACTATCAATCCTAAAGGACTTAGCTCTAAAGAAAATTCAAAGTTGTTCAAAAAATGTCGTGCTCTCGCTGATTCACTGCAACTAAATGATTGTTCTATGGGGATGTCAGGTGATTGGGAGGAAGCTATTGATGCTGGAGCAACTTGGTTAAGATTAGGATCATTGATTTTTGGAGGAAGATCCTAATTAGTTATTTTTTTTTATAAAAATCTTATCTATAAACTTGCAGTAAAGTTCAACTAACGTTATTTAAGTATAGGTAGTTTATTCATTTAAAAAATGAATCTATTACTTAAGGTTCTTAAACCTTAGTAATCAATTTCAAGAGGATTTAAAAGGTGTCACTTATTTCTAGATTAAAGGCAGTTGTTGCAGGAGATGAGTATCTCGATGATGATTTTGATGAGTTGGATTATCCTTCAGAGGATGAATTAAATGATATAAATAATTTCAAAAAAAATCCAAAGATTGCAAATGCACTTGCAAATTCAAATCCATTCGATTTTATGAATAACAACAGATCATCAAAAGTAGTTGGTATGCCAGGGATCTCAAATTCATCCTCAGAAGTAAGCTTAATGGAACCAAGAAGTTTTGATGAGATGCCTCAAGCAATACAAGCATTAAGAGAGAGAAAAACCGTAATTCTCAATTTAACTATGATGGATCCTGATCAGGCTCAAAGAGCGGTTGATTTTATTGCTGGAGGCACATACGCAATTGATGGACATCAAGAGAGGGTTGGTGAAAGTATTTTTCTTTTTGCTCCAAGTTGTGTAAATGTAACTAGTTCTTCCCCAGAAGAAGCCTCTCCTTCTTCTGTGCCTACAGAAAACACACCACATTATGGTTTGGGCAAAAATACTACTCCTGAACCAGCATGGGGTAATTCTAAATTAAGTGCTTATTCATGATTAATCTGTGACTGATAAAATTGCGATTATTGGTTTTGGAAATATTGCAAGTGCTATAGTAACACCTCTATTAGAAAACAAATTAATTCAGCCAGAGAATGTTTTTTGTGTTGTAAATTCAGAAAAAAGTTTAGAAAATATAAAAAAAAATTATAAATATAATATAAACGTCTATAGATCAGGTTCTAATGATTCAAAAATAATTTGGGATTGTCAATATAAACTTCTTTCGATAAAACCCCAACAATTAAATGACATAAGTGAGACCCATCATATAAAAAACAAGGACAATTTAATAGTTTCAATTCTTGCCGGGGTTTCAATAAAAAGACTTGCTCAAAAGTTTCCTAATCATAAATGTGTGAGGGTGGTTACAAATATTCCAATAACTATTAAAAAAGGTTTAACAGGAATTTCTTGGGGAGAAGAAATTACAGAAGATCAGAAAGAATTTACAAAAAAATTATTTGAAAATACTAGTAAAATTTATGAATTTACTGAAGATTACCTTGATATATTTTTAGCTTTAACTTCATCAGGTCCTGCAATTATTGCATTAATTATAGAAGCATTAAGTGATGGAGGATTAAGCGGGGGATTACCAAAAATAATTTCAGAGGAACTTGTTATGGAAATGATACTAGGAACTGTTTGTCTAATAAAGGAAAATAAACTCACTACTTCTGAGCTTAAAAATTTAGTAACATCTCCAGGCGGAACAACTATTTCTGCTTTAAGGGTTCTAGAAAAAAAGAGTGTAAGGTCAGCATTAATTGAATCAATAGTTTCGGCTAGTAATCGAAGTAAAGAGTTTCGTTAGGCTTTTCAATTATCTTTTAAGTTCATATAAACTTTTTCAAGTGAATTTATATTTTTAGTAATTGTGTATCTCTCAAGTATACGTTCTCTAGCTTTTTCTCCAAGATCTTTTGTAAATGAAGGGTGTTCTACAAGAATTGGGATTATAGTTTTTAATTGTGCAGCCACATTATCAGTTGAAATTACTATCCCTGCTCCGTTATCTAAAACTTCACCATCAGCTCCGGCATCTGTAGCTACACAAGCAGTACCAGCAGACATTGCCTCTAAAAGTGATAATGATAAACCTTCTACTAAGCTTGGTAAGAAAAATACTTCTGCTATTTGCATTATTGCTATTCTAGTTTCTAAATCTAATTCGGTACCCCACCAAATTAATTTCTCATTACTTAGGTTAGAAAAACTATTTTCAAGTGTTGGCTTCATTGGTCCATCCCCAACAATAACTAATTTACAATTTTGAGTTTTTGTTTGGCGCCAAGAACGTAAAAGTGCCTCGATATTTTTCTCATTTGCAACCCTTCCCATATATAAAAAGATTCTTTCATTTCCAAGTTTGTTTTTTACCTGATCATATTTTTTATTTTTTTCGCAAAAAGGTTTCCAAATATTTTCATCAACGCCGTTTGGAATAATTATTTGTTTTTCTTTAGGTACTCCTAATTTCTCAAGAACATTTTTTTGAGGTTCAGAAAAAATAATTATTTTATCAAACTTTGCTAAAGATGGAGCATAAAGTTGGTACGTTAATTGTTGAGTGCTTGCAGTTAGATTTCTATTTTTTGCATCAAATGGTGGATGAAATGTTCCTATAAGAGGAACATTAATTTCATTACAAAGCTCTGGAAGTCTAAAGTCTAAAGGAGATAAAGTTAGGCTTGCATGTACTATGTCAGGTTTTAATCTTTCCAATGATAGCCTTAGCTCTTTTTCTGCCCTTGGCGAGGGTATTGTATAAACTTGGGACTTAATTAAATATGGAAGACTTACATCAGGATCATTTGCAAGAAATAATGGTTTTGATGAATTTGAATTAGTGGGATTGTCGAAATGAATAAAACTAATTTTATGTCCTCGGGCCTTCAATTCCTTAGTAGTTGAATTACCATAAGTTACATTTCCACAAAAAGGAGATTTCTTACCCAACCAGGCAATATGAACCACATTGATTTAATTAACTATTTATTAAGTTAACAGGGAAAGGGGCCATGATCATATTTTTTAAATTTTTATATGCTTCATGAAAATACTAACTATATATTTCTCTCAAGATTTTTAGTGAAGATAGATCCTTCTCTAATTGAGTAGAGATCCATGTCTCAATAATGAATAATATTTTAAGCCAGACTTTTTTAGGACCCAATAACTCTCCATTAGATTTAATTGGTAATTCTGGGAAAAGAAGTCTCTGTAATAGAGCAACTTCAGATGCATTTATTTTTAGATTACTTTGAGGATCTTCAATTGACGAAAACCCTTCACTTGGCAAATAATAACAACTCCATTCCCAATTTCCTAAAGGAGGAATAATAGGTTCTCCAGTTTTACAGCAATGATGAATTGGTAAATTTATACCTCCAATGGCTAATAGATGGATTAAAGATTGAATACTCATTGAGAGCATTTTAATATCTTCTTCTTTAGATTCTTCATACAAATAAATCCTATCTAGATGTGCAAGAACACATGTTAAATAGTTTTGTTGCTTATCATTATTACCTACTAATAAAAAAGTTAATTCAGTTATTGCTTGCGCGGCTGCAAGACATTCAATATTTTTCCCTAGACCAGAATAGCTTTTTAATATTTTAATTTGACGTACAGATTTAAGATTTCTTTTCCCAAAAATTTGCAGACTTAAATATGTTAATGGAGTAGCTGCGGCAAGACTACTTTTAGGACGTCTAGCACCAGGTACCGCTAATCGAACAATCCCCTGCTCATCAGTAAGAATAGTTATTAATCTATCATTCTCGCCTAATGGAGAAACTTTAATACAGAGACCCTCTAATCTGCACTCACCAGAACCAGACATTTAAAAATTTAATTCTTGGAAAATCTCACAAAAATTAGAAGTTCCAATGCAACTAATTCCATTATCAAACAAATCAATAACTTGTGTCAGTGTTTTTATCCCACCTACAACCTTTATTTGATTTTGAGAGCCTGTTATTTTTAGTATTTCGGGGACATCATTAGATGTAAGAGGAGATCCAAACCCGTCCCCGAATTGAAAATTTTTTATTCCTAATTCCAAACATATTTCTATCGCATTAATAAAAACTTCTTCTTGTAGTTTTGATTTATTTATGATTATTGAAACTGGTAATCCAGATAATTTAACTTGCTCAATTTCAGCAGCGAAAGTTTCTAAATTTCTTTTGGATAAATTGATAAAGTTTGGGATATATTCAATTCCTTTTGCACCCTTATCTTTTGCAAAACAAACTAATTCTTCAATAAATGAAACTGGTAAATCTGCTAAAGGGTAAGAAATAAGTGCGTTTATATCCGCACTGTAATTACCCAAACAGTTTTTAAGATCAGTTAAATAATTTAGTGAAGTAGAAATATTTTTGATATCGTATTTTCTTATTAAATCGCAATTCACACAGAAATCTTCCCATGATAAATAAGGGTTAATAATAATCGCATGAATTTTCTCGTTTAATTCATATTCAATATTGGGCATTTAAAACTTATTTAGATTGAATCAATCCATAACCTCCATGATTCCTTTTATATATAACTTGAAGTTCATTATTTTTCTTGTTTCGAAAAACATAAAAATCATGATCAATTAGATCTAATTGTTTTCTAGCTTCTTCTGATGAAATTGGATTCATTTCAAAGTATTTATTTTTTATAGATGGCTCAGGCAGACTTGCTTCAGTTCCTCCTTTAAATAAAGCTTTATCTAAAAAATTTGATTCCATACTTTCAATTGGTAAAGAATCTTTATTTTTAAATTGTTTATTGTGAATTGTTTTATTGTTTCTTTCTTTGTATTTGCGTAATTTTCTACAAAGTTTATTTGAAACTAAATCAATGCTTGAGTATAGATTTTCAGTTTTTTCTTCAGCTCTTATTACGGTACCATTTGCAAAAATAGTAACTTCTGCAGTTTGGAACGAGACTCTTGGATTCTTTTCAATTGAAAGGTGTATGTCAGCTTCTTTAACGATATCCTTATAGTGATGTGTTGCTTTTTCTATCTTTGACTCAGTATATTCTTTTAATGCTCCAGTGAGCTCAAGATTCTTTCCATGGATTAAAATTTTCATAACAAATCTAAAAATATTTACTTACTTTCTAAATCTACTTAAATATGGATAATAGAACAGCAATAATTAAACAACCTGATAATATTTCTTCTTTTAATGATGTTTATAAATTACAAAAAGAATATCAGGAGGCATTGATTTTAGATAATTCTAACCCTGATTTTATTTGGATAGGGGAGCATCAACTCTGTTATACATTGGGGAGAGGATCTAATTACGATAATTTACTATTTTCTCTAAATGATGCTGAATATGATGTTTTTGAGATTGATAGAGGTGGTGAGGTAACTTGTCATATGCCAGGACAATTAGTAACGTATTTGGTTTTAGATTTGAAAAATTTTAATAAAGATTTAAATTGGTACTTAAGAAAAATTGAAGAAATTATTATAAAAATCCTTGGAGCTTTTAATATAGATTGTCACTCTAGAAAAGGGTTTACTGGTGTTTGGATAGGAAAAAAGAAAATCGCATCAATTGGAATTGGGTGTAAAAGATGGATTACGATAAATGGATTTTCAATCAATATTGACTGCGAATTAGAAAACTTTAATAAGATTGTTCCTTGCGGAATAGAAAATTGTCTTATGGCAAATATGATTGATTACAACAAAAATTTAAATATTCAAGAAGTCAAGAGAATTGTTAAAAAAACCATCGAGGAAGAATTTAATTTTGATTTTATATCAAAATAGAAATTAAAATTTCAAAATCAATTTAATATGGGTGATTTAGCGTATTGGCCTGCAGCCAAACCTCTTTCTAAAAAAAATACATTTGCCAAAAATAGAGATTTTATTAAGAACCTTGATCATATAGATCAAATTTGGGAAAAATTAAAATTTAAATGTGGTGATACTCTAGCTGTTTGCGATTTAAGAGGGAAATACAAAGAAAAATTTTCTTATTCTGAGCTAGCTGATTTAATAACAAAAGTCTCTTTTTCTTTCGAAAATTATGGTTTAAAAAAGGGGGATGTAGTTACTGTAATATCTGAAAATTCTCCAAGATGGCTAGCAGTAGATCAAGGCTTAATGCGTTTAGGAGCTATAAATGCAGTGAGAGGTATTAATTCTCCTTCAGTAGAATTAGACTATATTATTGGGCACTCTAATTCAGTAGGACTAATAGTTCAATCAAAGGAAATTTGGCTAAAGTTAAACAACAAAGAAGAATTAAAAAAAAGACTCAAATTTATAATCAATTTAGAAGATGAACAATTTGAAAGTTTAATAAATTGGAGTACATTCATAAGTTCAGTAGAAAAAGAAAATTCACAAAATAATAATCTTGAAATATTTAATCCAGAAATTGATGACGTCGCTACTATTCTTTACACTTCTGGGACGACCGGAAAACCTAAAGGTGTGCCTTTGACTCATGCAAATTTTTTACATCAAATAATCAATTTAGCCTATATCGCTGATCCAGAACCAGGGACCTCTGTATTAAGCGTTTTGCCTATCTGGCATTCTTATGAGAGAAGTGCTGAATACTTCTTTTTTTCATGCGGTTGTTCTCAATACTATACAATTCCAAAATTTCTTAAAGATGATATTACACAAATAAAACCTGTTGTCATGGCTACTGTACCGAGACTATGGGAAGCAATACATGATGGTTTTTTTCAGGCTTTGAAAAAAATGCCTTCCAAAAAGCAAAAACTTATTAAGTTTTTGATAAGGAATAGTTCAGTTTTTAAAAGAAGTCTTAGAAAGATAAGAAATATAGATATAAATCAAATAACTTTTAAATCAAAAATCCCCTTACTGGGTTCTGTTATTAGCCGATACCCTTTACATAAATTGTCTACTATTTTGTTATGGCCGAATATTCTTAGACAACTATGCGGAGAAAAACTGAAATTTCCCATCAACGGTGGAGGTGCATTGCCAGAACATGTAGATCTTTTTTTTGAATCTTTAGGTGTAGATGTTTTGGTGGGATATGGACTCACAGAAACTAGTCCAGTATTAACTTGTAGGAGAAGAGAATTAAATGTTAGAGGATCATCTGGGCAGCCTCTTTCATTTACTGAAATCAAAATAGTGAATGATGATAAAAAAAAGATTCTGAAGTTCAGAGAAGTCGGGAAAATTATTGTTAGGGGCCCGCAAGTAATGAAAGGTTATCTTAATAATGAAATAGCTACAAATGATGTTTTATCCAAGGATGGTTGGTTTGATACTGGTGATTTAGGTTTTCTAATACCAAATGGTTCTCTCTTTATAACCGGAAGAGCCAAGGATACAATAGTGCTATCAAGTGGTGAAAATATAGAACCGAATCCCCTAGAGACTGAAATTCTTAGTTCTGAATTTATTAATCAGATTCAATTAGTAGGACAAGATAAGAAATGTTTAACGGCTCTCGTAGTTCCTAATGTCGAATTGGTTAAAAGCAAGTTTTTGGAAGAAGACCTTTCAAAATTAAACCTGAATAAGAAAATTGGTACATTTTTCAAATCACAAATTAATAATTTGCTTAAAAGTCGATTAGGAGCAAGATCAGAAGAACAAATATTAGATTGTTATTTTGTTGATGCCTTTACTCTAGAAAATGGGTTGCTAACACAAACTCTTAAACAAAAAAGAAAAGAAATAGAAAAAAAGTATTCATTACAAATAGAAAATATGTATGAAAACAAATTTAGTAAGAAAATTTGATTTGTTCTATCTATATTGAAAAGGTAATTTAATTTTTTATGGAAACAAAAAACTCAATATCTATAAAGCGCTCAATAGCTATTAAAGCTGTAGTTACACCAACTTGGAAGGAAGATGCTGAAAAAGAATTAAGTAAAGCAATTTCAAACATTGATCAGCAATTATCGCAACTGGAGCAAGAGGGGCAGCAAATAGTAAATAATATTAGATCCCAATCGGTTAATCCCTTAGATCCAAGAGTTCAAGAACAGGTTAGTCAGGTGCAACAACAAGTCGCAGCAAAACGAAATGAAATTGAAGAACAAAAAAGAAATCTTCTTCAACAACAGAGTCAAGTTCGCGAATTAAAAATGGACGAAATTGTTGATCAAGGGCAAGTAGATAGTTTCTGTGATGTCACTGTGGGAGACAATCTTATTGAAAAAATGCAAGTATCGATTACGGTTAAGGATGGAGTTATTCAATCTATAGATAATAATTAAAGAGAAGATTTAGTATTTTTGATAAATATAAGTAAATCTTAATTTGGAAAAGTTTTAAATTCTAATCGATCTAAATTATTACTTTCTTAAGTTTTAAGAGTTCCCACTGTGAACATGATTTCGTATAATTAAAACAAGAGTTTAAAGGGTTCTTAACCATAAAAACTTTAGGAAGTTTGGTAGAAATCCCTTGAAACTTATGCAATAACAATTTTCTTATGTCTCACGAAATATTCATGCCTGCCTTGAGTTCTACTATGACAGAGGGCAAGATTGTGGAATGGTTGAAAAATCCAGGAGATAAAGTTGAAAGAGGTGAATCTGTCTTGGTTGTTGAATCTGACAAGGCAGATATGGATGTTGAATCTTTTCAAGATGGATATCTTGCGGCTGTTTTAATGCCTGCTGGCAGCACTGCACCAGTAGGAGAGACTATCGGTCTTATTGTAGAAAATGAGGATGAGATAGCTTCTGTTCAAGAACAAAATAAAGGAAAACAACCCGAAGTTTCTAGTTCGGATCAACTTGAATTGGTAAGCAATAAAACTGAAGAAAAACCTGTGATTCAAAGTGAAATTGTTGAAAAACAAGAAAAAGAAGTCGTATTAATGAGTGAAAAGGCAGCCTCATCTTTTAATAGTGATCAAATAAATGCTGCTACGAGTAATGTTTCTTCGAGGGTGATTGCATCTCCAAGAGCTAAAAAACTTGCCTCTCAAATGGGCGTTGATTTAGCAAAGGTTCATGGATCCGGACCTCACGGAAGGATTCAAGCCGATGATATTTTAAAAGCTAATGGCCAACCAGTCTCTATACCATGGATAGGTGAAGGTGGTTCTCCTGCAAGTATACCTGGTGCAAATTTGGGAGTTGAAAGTAAACCAGAAACTTCAGGAAATAGTTTTGGTAATCCCGGAGAAACAGTTAAATTTAATACTCTTCAGAAAGCGGTAAATAGAAATATGGAATCTAGTTTAGATGTTCCATGTTTTAGGGTGGGTTATTCCATTAACACAGATAAATTAGATAATTTCTACAAAAAAGTAAAACAGAACGGAGTTACTATGACTGCTTTACTAGTAAAGGCAGTTGCAAAGACACTAAAGAAACATCCTCAAGTTAACTCAAGTTTTTCAGAGAATGGAATTTCTTATCCAGAAAATATAAATATTGCTATTGCTGTTGCGATGGAAGATGGTGGACTAATAACTCCAGTTTTAAAAGAACCATGCAATACTGATTTATTTGAATTGTCTAGGGAATGGAAAGATCTCGTAAAAAGATCAAGATCAAAACAATTAGAACCTGATGAATACTCAACGGGAACCTTCACTTTATCTAACCTTGGGATGTTTGGAGTTGATAGATTTGACGCAATTCTTCCTCCAGGTACCGGTGCTATTTTAGCCATAGCATCATCGAAACCAACCGTTGTTGCTAATAGTGATGGTTCAATATCTGTTAAAAAAATAATGCAAGTAAATCTAACAGCTGATCATAGAGTGATCTATGGAGCTGATGGAGCTTCATTCTTAAAAGACTTGGCTTCCCTAATTGAGGATGAGCCAGAGACTCTTGTCTCCTAAATTTAATTGATTTCTCAAATTAATAATGAAGAAAGAGATTATAAGCTTGAAGCTTATGATTATTTACTTGATCCTTCATTAATTGCTAGTAAACCTCCTGCAATTAGGCATGAATCAAGATTGATGATAGTTAGAAATAGTTTTTTAGAAGAAGATTGTTTAACTAATAAATTTACCAAGAATCTTTTAGATGAATTTAGAGAAGGGGATCTTGTAATTGTAAATAATACTAAAGTTATGAAAGCTAGGTTAAAGGTTGAATTAGAAAATAAGACATTAGTCGAATTATTAGTTTTAGAAAGATCCCATGAATGTGTTTGGTTATGTTTGGCAAAGCCAGCAAAAAAGTTAAAAATAAATAGAAAATTAAAATTAAAATCTCCATTAGCAAAAGATATTAATTTGATTGTTGATGGAGTTGATGAAGAAACTGGAGGGAGATTTATTAAATTTCCGGAAAATATAACTTGTCTCAATTCAATGAATGAACTTCTTGATAAATACGGGGAAATCCCTCTTCCTCCTTATATAAAAAATTCCGAAGAAGAATCTTTTCATGAGAAAAGTTATCAAACTGAGTATGCAACAAATCCGGGGGCAGTTGCTGCACCAACAGCTGGTTTACACTTAAGTAAAAGTCTTATTTCCAATCTAAAAAAAAAAGGCGTAATAATCTTATCGATAACTTTGCACGTGGGTTATGGAACATTCAAACCAATTGATCAAGAAGATTTAAGTAACTTAAAACTTCACAAAGAATGGGTAAGTGTTAATGAGGAAGTAGTGGAGGAAATAAAAAGAATAAAGAAAACAGATAGAAAAATAATTGCTATTGGTACAACTAGCGTAAGAGCTCTTGAAAGTTGTTATTCTCACGAAATTAATGACTTTATTCCCATAGCTAAATACGTAGATTTAGTAATTAAGCCAGGTTATAAATTTAAGGTAGTTGATGGATTATTAACTAATTTTCATCTCCCTAAAAGTTCATTATTACTTTTAGTAAGTGCAATGATTGGTAGAGAAAGATTATTAGAATTGTATAAGAAAGCCATAAAAGAAAAATTTAGATTCTTCTCTTATGGCGATGCTATGTATATTTCACCAGATTCACTACTGGAGAAAAAATAGATTTAGGCTTTGACTGGTTCTTGAATGATTCCGCTTGGAACTTCAGTAAACATAATTGATGATAAATACCTTTCTGCTAAATCAGGTAGAACAACTACAATCGTCTTCCCAGCATATTCATCTTGTTCAGCTAATCTAACAGCGGCAGCAGCTGCAGCCCCACAAGATATTCCTACTAATAGACCTTCCTCTTTAGCTAACCTAAGAGCCATCTCAATTGATTCGTCATTTGTTACTTGTTCGACCTTATCAACAATTGATAAGTCAAGGTTCTTAGGAATAAATCCTGCTCCAATTCCTTGGATTTTATGTGGTCCGGATTTAACCTCTTCTCCATTCATTGTCTGTGTAATAACAGGACTGTGTGATGGTTCTACAGCTACAGAAGTAATATTTTTGCCCTTCTCTTGCTTAATGTATCTTGAAACTCCTGTAATTGTGCCGCCAGTTCCAACCCCTGCAACTAGGACATCAATTTCACCATCGCAATCATCCCAGATTTCTGGTCCAGTAGTTTTGAAATGAATTTCAGGGTTTGCTGGGTTATCAAATTGACCTGGCATGAAATATTGAGAAGGATTACTTTCTGCAATTTCTTTAGCCTTAGCTATTGCTCCAGGCATACCTTTAGATGCCTCTGTTAAAACAATTTCAGCACCCAACACTGCCATAACCCTTCTTCTTTCAATTGACATGGATTCTGGCATTGTAAGGATCAGTTTATAACCTCTTGCTGAAGCAGTAAAAGCTAGAGCAATTCCTGTATTTCCAGAAGTTGGCTCAACAATAGTTTTGTCTTTTGTAAGTTTCCCACTTTTCTCGGCATCCCAGATCATGTTTGCGCCGATCCTACATTTGACACTATAAGCGGGGTTTCTACCTTCAATTTTTGCAAGTACTGTAGCTTTCGCGTTTTTAGTAACTGATTTTAATTTTACTAATGGAGTGTTTCCAATAGCAAAACTGTTGTCCTCATAAATTTTTGCCATTTATATATTGAGAAAATATATATTAATACTAACTATTATTCAGAAAAAGAGTGTATAAGTTTCTATACGGTAAATACTAGGAATTTAGAAATTATTTAGTGCTTCAGAAAAGGTTTTCCATAATTGATCTTGGTCTTCTAATCCAACTGATACTCTAATAAGGTGCGAGGGTATACCAAAACTTTCAGCCCAATCCAACTCGTCATAATGAGCTAGTAAAACATAAGGACAAACTAGAGTAAATTTTGTACCTAAGCTAGGTCCTTTAGATACTTTTAAAGAATCATAAAATTTTTTAGCTTTGTTCAATCCTCCATTTAATTCAAACGATAATAAGCAGCCGTATCCCCCATTAGAAGTAAGTAAAGAATTAAAATTTGGACAATTTTCAGGATGGAAAATATTTTTAATCTCGCTATGAGTCTCTAATCTTTTTTTTAATTCTAAACATGCTTTATTTTGTTCAAAAACTCTTTGATTTACATCTCTACTAACTTTCTCTAGATAAACTATATCTCCATCGGAAAGTATTGGAATATTAATCTCGTTTAATGCATTTCTAAACTGATCAATCCATTTGCTTTTTGGATTTAGTATTAATGATCCGGCAAGAATATCACCACTACCTGAAAAAATTTTTGTAAGTGAAGTAAAAACTATATCTGCATGTTCTATGGAATTTATATTTAAATTCGAACCAATTGTATCGTCAACAATTAGCGGAGTATTTAGCTTTTTTGCAATTTTTGAAATTTTTTTAATGTTTACACATTTGAGCATTGGATTACTTGGAAGTTCAATAATTAATGCTGATGGATTTATTCTTTTGATTTCTAATTCAATATCCGCGCAATTTTCTTCTGTAATTAACTTTGCTCCGTGAAAGATTTTCATTGGTAATTTAAGTACATCTACATATGGAAAACCAACTTGGAGTGTTGGTTTAGCTGGAAATAATTTATATATGATTTCTAATGATGTATGCAATGCAGACATTCCAGATGAAGTTAAGTGAATATCATTAGAATCAATTTTTGTAGATTTAGAAATTCTATTTTTTATTCTTTGTGAACATTCATTTACGTAAGATTTTGGAGGGCAATCTGCAAGACCTAGTTCTATAGCTGCAGCTCTTGAAGATAGACCAAGACCAGTATGTTGCCAAAAATATTTTGCATAAATACTTCCTTCTTTTTCAGTTATTAAGAAAGCTAAATTATTTCTTTTTTCTATTAACGAGAATTGTTCAGAAGTATTTCTATCAATGTATTTTTTAGCTTTAAAAGCTATTCTCTCATTCGGATATGGCCAGATACTTTTATTGTTGTAGTAATTTTGTTTTTTTACTTTTTCGCATAATCTTTTCACTATGGGGTTTAGCCCAAATCGTGGGTAAATGGACTTCAATAAATTCATGCATTCTTGATCTTTTTCCTCGTAATTTATTACATCATTCCAAGTTGGTAATGCTACAGAAACAGCATGAATACTATCAGGAATTGCATATCCCAACTCTAAATTTTTCCATATAGGTTTTTTAAGTAAATCTCTCAATTTTCAGAATTTATTTAAAGCAAATAAAATGTCCGAGATTAAATCGTTTGTATCTTCACATCCAATTGATAATCTGACAAGAGCATCATCTATCCCTAGTAGATTTTTTGTTTTGTCATCAACAGAAGCATGAGTCATTGTTGCAGGGTGACAAATTAAACTTTCAACTCCTCCAAGGCTTTCTGCTAGAGAGAAATATTTGAGAGATTTGCAAAATTTAAAAGTATCCTCTTTCTTTAAATTTAATTTTAGGGTGATCATTGAACCTCCAGATTTCATTTGCGATTTTGCTAAAATAAATTGCGGATGTTCTTGATTAAAAGGGTAAATTACTTTACTAATAATTTTATGATTACCTAATTCTTCAGAAATAAATTCTGCACTTTTAGTTTGTTGTTCGATTCTTAAAGGAAGAGTTTTTACTCCTCTCGTAATGAGCCAACTATCAAAAGGAGATGGTTGAAGCCCGAGAGCTTTTTGAGAGAAAAGCATCTTACTATTCCATTCCTCATTATTTGTAAGTACTGCTCCGCCAAGTGCGTCACTATGTCCATTAATGAATTTTGTGGTGCTTACAAGCGATAGTGTTGCACCAAGGTCCAATGGTTTTTGAATAAGCGCTGTAGAAAATGTGTTGTCTACAACTACTGGTATTTCGAGTTTATTCGCTTCATCACAAATCGCCTTAATATCGAGTACCTTCAAAAGTGGATTAGTTGGACTTTCCAGCCATATCAAGGTTGGCTCGAAGTTTGAAATTTTTTTGACATTATTTTCGTTTGTAAAATCTGTGTATAAAACTTCTAGTCCAAATTTCTTGAAAACTTTTTCGAACATCCTCACTGTACAACCATAGAGATTTGATTCGCAGAGTATCTTGTCACCTGATTTCAGTGTTGATGAAATTGCAGTTACCGCGCTAATTCCAGATCCAAAAACTGTACAATATTTAGAATCTTCTATTGATTTAAGGATGTTTTCAAGAATTCTAAAGTTTGGATTGCCTGATCTGGTGTAGTCGAAATTATCTTTATTTCCATGTTTGAAAGTAGATGTAGAAAAAATAGGAGGCATAACGCATCCAGTTTCTTCAGCAAATGTTTCCCCATGGTGAATAGATAAGGTCTTAAAACCTGGCTTTTTTATATTATTTTCCTTATTTCCCATTATTTTTAAAAATAAGAATTAAATTAAATCTCTCATTTTTTAAAAGAGAGATTTAATAATCCAAAGAAAAGTAGTATTATACTTTTCTTGAATAATATTCAACAACTAGTAGTTCGTTTATTTCAAGAGCCACCCACTCTCTATCGCATTTCCCATTTATTTTTCCCGTTAATTTAGGTTTGTCTAAATCAAGATGAGGTGGGACATTTGCTAAGCCAGGGAATTCTATATTACTTTCTACAAGTTTTTTGCTTGCTTTGTTTTCTTTAATTCCGATTACATCGCCTGATTTGCATTGATAACCAGCAATATCAAGAACCTTTCCATTAACGGTTACATGGCCATGATTTACTAATTGTCTTGAGCCTGGAATGGTACCTCCAAAACCCAATCTAAAACAAACATTATCAAGTCTGTTTTCTAAAAGTCTTAGTAGGTTAGTACCTGTAGATCCTTCTTGAGCTCTAGCTTTTTTCACATAACGTACTAGTTGTTTTTCAGAAACTCCATAATTAAACCTAAGTTTCTGCTTTTCTTCTAGACGAATTGCATATTCTGATCGCTTGCGACGGGCTTGGCCGTGCTGACCTGGAGGATTAGACTTCTTTGAAGCTTTCCTGGTGAGACCTGGTAGTTCTCCCAAGCGACGCGTAACCCTTAATCTGGGGCCGCGGTATCTTGACATAATTTTAAATTAAATAGAAAATTGCAATAAATTGGATAATTGATTAAATTCAATTAAACTAATTACTACTGGAAATATCATTTTACATCATTAAAGTGTTCAAAACTATTAACAAATCAATTACTTCTATACTTCTTTTTATGATTTCCTTTTATCAAAAGTGGTTTTCTCCTTTTTTTGGACCAAGATGCAGATTTATTCCAAGTTGCAGCTCTTATGGATATGAGGCAATTACTAGACATGGTCCTTGGAAGGGAGGGTGGTTAACTTTAAAAAGATTAAGCAGATGTCATCCTTTAACTCCCTGTGGATGTGACCCTGTGCCTGACTAAATGAATGAAAATATTTATTTTTGTTAGGCAGGGATGTTGCCTTTGTGATTCATTAAAAAACAAACTGGCAAAAATAAATCTTAATGAGTTATTCCCTAATATAGAGGAGCTTAAAGAAATTGATATTGATAGGGTTGATTTATATAAAGATAAATATAAAAAATATGATTATGAAGTACCTGTTATTGCTGTTGAAAGAATTAGGTCCGAGGAGATCATAGAATTGCCTCGCATTTCTCCAAGATTAAAAGATGATCAATTAAAGAATTGGTTTCAAAAAAATATTAGTACCATTCTGGAGAAATAATTTTTTTATATGAGATCTATAAAATTACATAAACTTTTAGATTTGGTAGGAATTATTCCATCATCAAATCTTATCGATCAAGAAATCAATAATATTTCTTTTAACTCTAAAGAAGTACAAAAAGGAACTTTATTTTTAGGAATGCCTGGTTTAAATGTTGATGGAGGAAAATTTTGTATTGAGGCAATTGAAAATGGCGCAGAGGCTGCCATTATTGGGCCTGCTGCAAAACAGAAAATTGGATCTATTGATCGAAAAAGGATTTTGGTTATAGAGGATAATTTAGATTATATTTTTGGTCAAATAGTCGCTGAGTTTTGGAATAGGCCTTCAAGAAAACTTAAACTTATTGGTGTTACGGGTACAAATGGAAAAACGACGATTACTTTTTTATTGGAATATCTTTTAAAAAAATTAGGAAAAAAAACTGCATTGTTTGGGACCTTATTCAATAGATGGCCCGGTTTCTCTGAAGTAGCTTCTCATACAACTGATTTCGCTGATAAACTTCAAAATAAATTAAATGCTGCTGTTGAGGCAGAATCTGAATTCGCGATATTAGAGGTAAGTTCTCATTCTATTGCTCAAAACAGGATATCAGGATGCGAATTTGAGGCGGCTATTTTTACTAATTTAACTCAAGATCATCTTGATTATCACCCAGATATGGAATCATATTTTCAAACAAAAAGAAAATTATTTTTCCCACCTTACTTAAAAGAAAAAGATGGGATTTGTGTATTAAATCATGATGACCATTGGATATCTAAATTATCATCTGATCTTAAAAAAAGATCTTTATTAGTCTCTACTAAGATTACTGAAAGTGAATTTGAAAATGATGATTTTTTTTTCGTAACAGATAAAAAATTTACTGAAAGTGGTTCCACTTGTATTTTTCATACACCTAGGGAAAAAATTCAACTATTTGTTCCACTTGTTGGTGAATTTAATTTAATGAATGCGATTCAAGCAATAACAATTTTGTATAAACTGAATTTTTCTTTAAAAGATTTATCAAAGTTAATACAATCTTTCCCTGGTGCTCCTGGGAGAATGGAGAAAATACAAATTGATGATAATGACGTTTCAAGATCTCTTCCAACAGTAATTGTTGATTATGCCCACACTCCTGATGGATTAAAAAAAGTTTTGCAATCAATTAAAAAACTTTGTGAAGGGAAACTAATAACTGTTTTTGGCTGTGGCGGAGATCGTGATCGTAGTAAAAGGCCTTTGATGGGATCAATAGCTGAAGAGTTGTCTGATCAACTTTTTATAACCTCAGATAATCCAAGATCAGAAGAACCCCAAAAGATAGTAAATGATATTTTGATGGGTATAAAAAAAAGAGAAAAAATAACAATTGAAATTGATAGATTTAAAGCAATAAATGAATCTATTAAATTTGCTAATAAAAAAGATATTGTTTTAATCGCAGGAAAAGGACATGAAGACTACCAAATTCTCAATGATAAAGTTATTAATTTTGATGATAGAAAAATAGCTTATAAATTTTTAAAAGAAAAAAATAAATCTCAATAAAATTTCCTAATTAAATAAGAAAGATTTTTACGCAAATCATAAGAAAAGTTTCTTAGAATCAATGGAGTTATTTTTAATAAAATGAAAGGCTTAGCCTTAGTTGTAGGCGCAGGTGGAATTGGAACACAACTAGCTAAAGATTTGAATGAAAGTGAAAAAGATTTAGATGTTGTTTTGTGTGGAAGAAAAAGTGAATTTAACCCTTTTTGGGAATTAGATATAGAGGATTCCCAATCCCTTTTGCAGTTGAAAAATAAAATATCAAATCATCCTTCAAAATTAAGGCTAGTTGTTAATGCTACAGGGAGACTTCATAGTGATTCTCTTCAACCAGAAAAAAGATTACAACATCTTGATAAAAAAAATATGATGGAAAGTTTTTCAATAAATGCCTTCTCTCCTATTTTATTAGCTAAAGCGATTGAAGAATTTATACCAAAAGATTTTGATTTTAATTTTGCAAGTATAAGTGCAAGAGTTGGTAGCATTGGAGATAATCAAACTGGAGGTTGGTATTCATATAGAGCTGCAAAATCTGCGCAAAATCAGTTTTTTAAATCTTTAAGTATTGAATGGGCTAGACGTTTCCCAAAGGCTGCTATCACATTGCTTCATCCAGGAACAGTAGATACTGATTTATCTAGACCTTTTCATAAATTTGTTCCAGAACATAAATTATTTAGTAAAGAAAAATCCTCCCAATTCTTGATCAATATTATTAAAAATCAATCACCAGCATCTACAGGAAAATTTATTGCATGGGACAACTCGGAGATACCTTGGTAAACTAAATTTTTTTATATCAATAGATCTTTAAGTCAATATTTTTTTTATTTCTCTAGCAAGTAAATCAATCTCAGCTTCTGTAGTCATTTGATGTATGCATGCTCTAAACCATTTTGGATCTTCTAAAACTCTAATCCAAATTTTCTTTTCTCCAAGTTTCTTTACATATTTATCCTTATCTTTAATATTTTCGATATTAAAACTAACAATCCCATTTAAATATTTTTTTTCTAAAACTAATTCAACACCCTTTGATTGATTTAATTCATCCCAAAGTTTTCCACTTAATTTTTTGATATTTTTGTTTTTTTGTTTTTCATGGCAGTCTTTATCCAAAAGATCTAAAGAATTCCGAAGCCCAGAAAGTAAGGGAATACAAGAGGTAGCTATTTCAAATTTCCTTGCATCATCATGAAAAAGATTATCTGAAGGCTCATAAATGCCTTGTTCTTTTTTTAATGATTTCCAACCAATTATTGTTGGATCTGTTTCACGAATAAATCTATCTGAGACATAAATGGCTCCAAGTCCTTCTGGTCCACATGCCCATTTGTGAGAAGTTATTGAATATAAATCAGAATAAAAAACTTCTTTTTCAATATTTATGTGCCCAAAGGTTTGAGCACCATCAACAAGTAAATAAGAGTTTTCTCGATTATTTTTTAATTCTATAGAAATTTCTTTTAAAGGAATTTTATATCCAAAGTTCCATAAGATATGAGAAATAATTAGGATCTTAGTTTTACTATTTAGATTTTTCAAAATCTCTAAAGTTATATTTTCGTCGTTTAGATTTTTAATTTTTTGGATTGGCAAAATTTTAAATATTAATTTATTTCTTCTGCAAAATTCTCGACTTGCAGCCACTACTCCAGGATGTTCACAGTCACTTATTAACAACTCTTCTCCCTCTTTTACTTTTATTCCCCAAAAGGGCAAAATCATACCGGAAGAGATATTTTCGGTAAAAGCTACATTCTTTGAATTGACACCTAATTTTTGCGCAATGATTCTTTTTGTGGTCAATATTTCTTTATAAATAAAAGGCCACATATCATTGGTAAATGGTCCTAAATCTTGGATAATCTCCCAAGTTTTAACTATTGCTTCTAAAGAAGATTTTGGTAATGGTCCTTGACCGCCATAGTTGAAATAATACTTATTTTTTAATGCGGGTATTTGATCTCTTAGATTATTTCTCATGGAAATTTATATTATAATTTCAACTCCTAAATTTTTTTAAATATTGCCCACTAAAGTTACTGTTCTAAATTCAATATCCTCAATTACTTTCCAAGGTTCAGCACTCCTTTCTGCAAATTTTAAATTTTTAAATCCTAGTTCTTTAAAATCACTTATAAACTCTGGCTCATACCATGCTCCACTAATACATCCTGTCCATAAATCATGATCATTTTGCAATCTTAAAGGAACTTTTTTGTTAGAGACGATATCGCTAATTGCAATTCTTCCATTATCGTTTAAAACTCTTTTTATGTTATTTAGAAGGTTATTTCTAGATTCTGGACTTACCAAGTTTAAAACGCAATTACTTAAAATAATATCAACTGATTTATCTGCGATTAATGGATTTAAATTTTTATCTAATTCATCAAGTTTTTCAATTGAACCTTCTAGAAATTCTGTATTGTTGAAACCTATATTTTTTGTAACTTCTTTAGATGCTGATCTTGATAAAGAAAGCATGTCAGGATTCTGATCAACTCCAATAACTTTCCCTTCTTTCCCAACAATTTGGGCACAAATAAAAGCATTTTTGCCGCTACCACTTCCAAGATCTAAGACAATATCATTTTTTTGAACATATTTTGTTGGATCACCACACCCATAGTCTCTTTCTATAACCTCTTGAGGAATTACTTCTAGTAAAACGGGATCAAACCCAACTGGTGTACAAAGACAACTTTCTTTTTCTTGTGCCGCTGAGCCATATCTTTCTTGAATCGCATCTTTATGATCGAATTGATGAGGTGCTTTTTTCGATGTGTTTGTATTACAGCAACTTTCAGACATATTTTTCAGAGGACTCTTGATAAATATAGCCAAAAAAAAAGCCCTTAAAAAGGGGCTTTTAATTTGTTTAATTAAATTATTTAGTGTAATTAACACCTCTGTAATTTAATTCTGCTTTTTCATTACTTGAAGAAGCGTCATCCATTCTGTTGGTGTATACGTTTCTTCTGTAGGTAAGTTCAACAAGTTGCTTTTTAGCAGCTTCTTTGTTTTGAACGTAGTTTTTACCTCTGTAAGTTAAAGTAGTCATGTTTCGATGTGACAACACGGCCATCCCCCGTTCCATGGTATGACTCGAACTGCGCCCTCAAATGAGGGTGAACGAAAAAGTAGCAATTGCTACCAAATTATTATAAGCCTATTTTTAGCTGCATGTCTAGCTTTTACAAATAGAAACGAAGATTTAATGTTTTTTTAATTATTATCTTAGGTAAATTTTTTTATAAATAGTCTCTAAAAAAGGTTTATGTTTATATTTGGTTTAATCTTCAAGTAACTATTTATTTATGACAGGTTTTTTATATTTCTTGGGAAATACTTTAAGGTGGCCAGTGTTAAAGCCAAAAGAATTTTTTTCACTACATGCTTATTTTACAATTATTTATTTGATAACTTTTACTTTGAGTAAATATGATGTAAGCCAATCAAATTTAGTTTTTACTTTAGGAATTCTTGCACCTCTTTTAATCGCTATTGGTCAAGGACTTCCAATTGATTGCCTTGATATGGAATCATCTTTGTTGAAGGAATTAAAAACTAAATAATATATATTTCAGTTAAAAATTTTTATAAAACCTGGACAACTTCGCTTATTTCAGGAATCATTTCTTTTAACTTTCTTTCAATACCCATTTTGAGAGTCATAGTGCTACTTGGGCAACTACCACATGCTCCTTGAAGTCTGACTTTGACAATTGGACCATCTATTTCTGCAATCTCTACATTACCTCCATCAGAAATTAAAAAAGGTCTTAGCTCGTCAAGGACTTTTTCTACATTTTCGTTTGTCAGCGAGAGTGTTTCAGTACTCATAATTTTGGTTTAACTTTATAATAAGCCTAGAAAGAAATCTGATTAATTGCAAAAAAGATAATTTTCTGTTGTGACTTCATCTAAAAATTCCACTAATGACAATAGCTACTTTGATGCAGTCTTAGTAGGAGCAGGGATAATGAGTAGTACTTTAGCCCTCCTAATTTCAGAAGTTTTACCAGATTTAAAATTTCTTATTATAGAAAAATTAAATGCTCCAGGAAGTGAAAGTACTGGCGCTTTTAATAATGCAGGTACAGGACATGCGGCTAATTGCGAATTAAACTATACCCCTTTAGATGAAAAAGGAAATCTAAAAATAGATAAAGCCCTCTCAATAAATCGTTCTTTTGAAACATCCATGTCTTTATGGGCCTCATTGTATGAAGCAGGGAAAATTGATATTAAGAAGTTTCTCAAATTTATTCCTCATATTAGCTTTGTTTCTGGTCAGGATAATATTTCTTTTTTAAAAAAAAGATTTCAGAAAATGACCGAAAATCCTGAATTTATCGATATGGAATTTTCTACATCTTTTGATGAAATTTCATCATGGGCTCCTCTAATAACAAAAGACAGAAGTCCAACTACTCAAATTGCTGCTACCAGAATAGGTAGAGGAACTGATATTAATTTTGAGGCTTTAACTAAAGAGTATTTGTCATTAGTTTCCTTAAACAAAAATGTTGAAATTAGATACAAAACAGAATTAGTAGATTTAAAGAAAATTGATAAAAAACAATGGGAACTAGAAATCAGTTCTGAAGGTAGAAAAACTTCAATTAGAACTGGCTACGTTTTTCTTGGTGCTGGTGGAAAAACAATTAATTATTTACAAAAATCAAAAATTCCAGAAGCAAAAAGTTATGGTGGATTTCCTGTTAGTGGGAAATGGCTTATTTGCGAGAAGAAAGATCTAACAGAAAAACATAACTCAAAAGTATATGGTAAAGCTGATATTGGATCGCCCCCAATGTCTGTGCCTCATTTAGACACCAGATGGATTGATAATAAAAAACTTCTTTTATATGGACCTTTTGCTGGATTTACAACGAAATTTCTAAAACAAAGTTCATACTTTGACTTGTTTAGTTCAATTAAAAAGAATAATATTTTTTCTATGTTAGACGTTGGTTTCAAGAACAACGATTTAATTAATTACCTAATATCACAATCATTAAAGAACCATAACTCGAGAGTTGAGAATTTAAAGAATATGATGCCATCAGCTAATCCTTCTGATTGGTATTTAAAAAATGCTGGTCAAAGAGTCCAAATAATTAAAAAAACTGAAGGTGGTGGTTCTTTGAAATTTGGAACTGAGATTGTAAATTCATCTGATGGATCATTATCTGCTTTGTTGGGAGCCTCTCCGGGAGCAAGTACTGCGGTTTCAATTATGGTTGAGGTTCTAGAAAAATCTGTTTTATTTTTAAACGATAAGAATAATCTTCATAAAAAAATAAATGACTTAATTCATCCAGAACTATCATTCTCTGAAAATTACAGTACCTTCATAAAAGAAATTAAAAAAAGAAATAATTCCATTTTTGGTTTCCATCCATAATTCTAATTAGCTAGTATTAATCAAGATGTAATAAGAGGAGAATTTTTCTTTCTATATGACTGATATATCGGTTTCAAAAATTAGAAATTTCTGCATAATTGCTCATATTGACCATGGCAAATCTACCCTTGCAGATAGGTTACTTCAAGATACTGGCACTGTGCAGCAAAGGGATATGCAAGAACAATTTTTGGATAGTATGGATCTTGAAAGAGAGAGAGGAATTACTATCAAGTTACAGGCCGCTAGGATGAAATATAAAGCTGACGATTCCCAAGAATATGTTTTGAACTTAATAGATACTCCAGGGCATGTTGATTTCTCTTATGAGGTTAGTAGATCTCTTCAAGCTTGTGAAGGCGCCTTACTTGTTGTTGATGCAAGTCAAGGAGTAGAAGCTCAAACCTTAGCTAATGTTTATCTTGCCTTAGAAAATAATCTTGAAATAATTCCTGTTTTAAATAAAGTTGATTTACCAGGTGCTGATGCTGAAAAAATAAAACAAGAAATAGAGGAAATTATTGGACTTGATACATCTAATGCAATAAATTGTTCAGCAAAAACTGGAGTTGGTATTAAAGATATTTTGGAAGCAATCGTAAGAAGAGTACCTCCTCCTCAAGATGAAATTAAACTACCTACAAAGGCACTGATTTTTGATTCTTATTATGATCCTTACAGGGGAGTTATTGTTTATTTCAGGGTGATATCTGGGTCTCTAAATAAGAGAGAAAAAATATTATTAATGGCAAGTAAGAAAAATTATGAACTAGATGAGATAGGAATAATGGCGCCTGATCAGCAGCAAGTTGATGAATTACATGCAGGAGAAGTTGGTTATTTAGCTGCTTCTATAAAATCAGTTGCTGATGCGAGAGTGGGAGATACGATTACTCTTTTAAATTCACCTGCCAATGATCCTTTGCCTGGATATAAGACAGCAAATCCTATGGTTTTTTGTGGCTTATTCCCGACTGATGCTGATCAATTCCCAGATTTAAGAGTATCACTAGAAAAATTACAATTATCTGATGCAGCTTTAAAATATGAGCCCGAAACCAGTAGCGCGATGGGCTTCGGATTTAGGTGCGGATTCCTCGGACTTCTTCATATGGAGATTGTTCAAGAAAGATTAGAAAGAGAATATGACTTGGATCTAATTGTAACGGCACCATCAGTTATTTATAGAGTTAATTTAAATCAGCAGGAACATATCTTTATTGATAATCCTTCTACAATTCCTGATCCACAACTTAGAGAATCAATAGAAGAGCCTTATGTGAAAATGGAAATTTATGCTCCCAATGAATTTAATGGAACATTAATGGGTTTATGTCAGGAAAGAAGGGGAGTATTTATAGATATGAAATACATAACAACAGATCGAGTTACTTTGATTTATGAAATTCCATTGGCAGAAGTTGTTACAGATTTCTTTGATCAAATGAAAAGTAGAACCCAAGGTTATGCATCAATGGAATATCATTTGATTGGCTACAGAAAAAATGACCTTGTTAGATTAGATGTTCTAATAAATTCAGAAAGAGCAGATCCATTAACTTCTATTGTTCATAAAGATAAGGCTTATGGAATTGGCAGAAGTTTAGTTGAGAAATTAAAAGAACTTATTCCAAAACAACAATTTAAAATACCTATTCAAGCATCAATCGGTAGCAGGATTATTGCAAGTGAAAGCATAAGTGCTTTGCGAAAAGATGTTTTATCTAAATGTTATGGAGGGGATATTTCTAGGAAAAAGAAACTTTTAAAGAAACAAGCCAAAGGTAAAAAGAGGATGAAGGCAATGGGTAAAGTTGAAGTCCCTCAAGAAGCTTTTATGGCAGTCTTGAAATTAAACCAGTAATTTCTTTTAATTTAAAATTTATAGCTATTTATTTTTAAAAGAATTGGGTATATTTTATTTATATCTTTAAAAAAAGATTTTGGATATTAACTCATTTAATCGTGTCGGCGCAAATATCAGAAAAGCTGGATTTTTAATTGTACTTTTTTATCTTCTTGTTGTTTTAATAATGAAATTTTTAGAGGCCAATAATTTTTTTGGCTCTTCATTTTCAATGTTAAGCAATGATATCTTTGCCCCTCCTTCTCTTAAACATTTTTGTGGCACAGATAGATTAGGAAGAGATGTTTGCTTAAGAACTTTGCAAGGATCATCATTAGCGATAGAAGTTGTATTCTTAGCTATTCTTTTTTCATTAAGTTTGGGTTTGCCATTGGGATTATTAAGTGGATATTTTGGTGGTTTTTTTGATAAATGCTTATCACTAATAATGGATACTATTTTTTCAATACCTGTAATTTTGCTTTCAGTTGTTGTGGCTTTTGTATTGGGTAAGGGTATCCTCAACGCGGCTTTGGCATTGTGTATTGTTTACTCTCCTCAATATTTTAGATTAATCAGAAATCAGACAATATTGGTTAAATCCGAAACTTATGTGGAGGCAGCTCAAGTTGCAGGAGCTGATGTTAAAAAAATTATTTTTAAATATATTCTCCCAAATGTAATAACACCATTGCCTATTCTGCTTACCCTAAATGCTGCAGATGCTGTTTTGGTATTAGGAAGTTTAGGATTTTTAGGCCTTGGCGTTCCTGCAGATGTTCCAGAGTGGGGAAGTGATTTAAATCTGTCTCTTGCCGCTTTACCTACAGGTATTTGGTGGACGGCTTTGTTCCCAGGTTTGGCAATGTTTTTTTTAGTTTTAGGTCTTTCTTTTATAGGGGAGGACCTTGAAGAAATTTTTGATAGTCAAAATTCTGAATAAATTTAGTTATTTGTAATAGGATCAAGTTCTCCTTGATCATTCAACTTTGGATATTCTTTAGCTGATTTTTTATACACCGCAGCTAATTCTGGGTAACACCATTCAAAAAGTGTTTTTTGATATTCATCCATATTTAACCCTTCTCCATTAGCGGGCAATATACCTTTATTTTTTCTTTGGCGAACAGCTTCAAATAATAATATAGAGGCAGCAACTGAAACATTCAGAGATTGAACCATACCTCTCATAGGTATAAAAATTGATTGATCAACCATTGATATAAGTTCATTACTTAAGCCCCATTTTTCTGCTCCTAAAACAAAACATGTATTTTGAGAATAATCAAAATTTCTATAATCTACTGATTCATTGTTAAGAGTCGTTCCATATAATTTAAAACCCTTATTCTTTAAATCAGATATTGCCGTGACAGTGTTTTCATGATTATTCAGTTTTACCCATTTTTGACTTCCTTGAGCAGTACTATTAAAAGTCTTAATGGCATTCGTTTTGCTAATAAAATTTGCTTCGAAAACTCCTGCTGCATCGCATGTCCTTAATATCGCAGATAAATTATGTGGTTTATTGACATCCTCAATTAAAACAGTCAAGTTTTTCATTCTGCAATCTAAAACACTTTTGATTCGTTCAAATCTTCTTGGCAAAATTGACATTTATAATTTTTTTCACACTTTTAAATTATATTCAAAAAATATTGATTACCTATTAAATCTCTTGGTTTATAATAATTTGGTAGTTTGAATTAACTCAATGGCATACATAGAATGGGACTATACAGTAATAACAAGTATGGTAGAAAAACAAGGGTGGGATTTACCTGATCGTGAATCGGAAGAATGGAATAAATTTAACGATGAATTAGGAGAAAAAATGAGAGGTGTCGGACTTATTTTTGAAAAATATTGTAAATTTACTCCTGACTTAGGAGAAGGAGTTCATTTTCTAGATGACTGATCATAAATAGTTTTAAACCATTGATGTATCCCTTAATCAATGGCTTATTAATTAATAAGATAATATAATTTCACTAAATTAGAACTGGAAATTATTAAGGCTTTATAAAGCTTGTACTCTAAAAAAAATTTTTTATTCCACAAAAAGGTTATTTAATTTCTATATTTGAATAAAAATATGAAAAATAAATTAACCTTTTTATTCGATGGTGGTTGTCCACTTTGCTTGAGAGAAACAAATTTTCTTAAAAAAAGAGATACCTTAAATCAAATTGCATTTATAGATATTAATAGTAAGGATTATGATCGAAGTCTTTTTAATGACATCTCATACTCAGAAGCTATGTCAAACCTGCATGGGATTATTGAAAATGGTGAAATTATTAGGGGATTAGATGTACTTGCATATTCATATGAATTAGTTGGTTTAGGTTGGGTTTATTATCCCTTAAAGATTAAGTTCTTATCTCCATTGTTGAGATTGGTTTACAGATATTGGGCAAAATATAGACTTCAAATTACAGGTAGATCCGATATTGAAAAACTTTGTACCTCACAATGTGAACAATAAATATGGAAATTATCGATATAGACAGAATAATAGAAATGTGTTGGGAAGATAGAACACCCTTTGAAGCTATAGAGTATCAATTTGGTTTAAAAGAGGAAGATGCGATAAAAATTATGCGTCAAAATCTTAAACCCAAATCTTTCAAAGTCTGGAGAAAGAGAGTTTCGGGAAGAAATACAAAACATATGGCCCTTAAAGATTCAACTAGATTTAAATCTACTCATAAAAGAAAATTATAAATTTTGAAAAATCTTTCTACTAAAACTTGTCCTGTTTGTAATAGGCCGTTTGAGTGGCGTAAAAAATGGAAAAACTGTTGGGATGATGTTATCTACTGTTCAAAAAGATGCAGTAACAGGAAGTCGCAAAGATGAAACAAATATCAATTATTTTCCCTAATCAACTTTTTAGAGAAAGCCCAATCTTAAAAATAAATTGTGAAGTTTTGATTTTGGAAGACTCATTATTTTTTGGAAATGATAAATTTCATAAATTAATTAACCATAAAAATAAGTTAGTTTTTCATAGAGCATCTATGCTCGCTTATAAAAATTATTTAGAAATATCTGGCTTTAAAGTTTTATATATCGAAAACAAGAATAATGTTTCTACAGTTGATCACTTATCGGAATTTATTAAAAATAAATATCAAAAAATAAATCTCATTGACCCTCATGATTTTTTAATAATGAAGAGGATTAATAATTTTGTTGAAAGTAATAATTTAACTTTAAATATTTTGCCTTCCCCTATGTTTATGAGCAGTAAAGATTTAAAGGATTTATTTGCATCAAATGCAAAAAAACCTCTTATGGGGAGATTTTATGAGAATCAAAGAAAGAGCCAAAAGATATTAGTTAATCCTGATGATACACCTGAAGGTGGTAAATGGAGTTTCGATGAAATGAACAGAAAAAAATTACCAAAAAATATAAATATACCCGATACACTTAAATTACAAAAAAATAAATTTGTAGTTAATGCAGAAAGGTCATTAGCCAATTTTGATATTGAGTTTATTGGAGAAAGTAATAACTTTTTATATCCAACTAATTTTGTAGAGGCAGATGAATGGTTAAATGATTTTTTTAAACATAAATTTTTCTTATTTGGAGATTATGAGGATGCTATTTCTAAAGAAAATTCTTTTTTATGGCACAGTTTACTTTCTCCTCTTTTAAATAGCGGCTTATTAACCCCAGATGTAGTAGTAAATAAAGCATTACTTTTTGCAAAAAATAATAATGTTCCTATTAACTCTTTAGAAGGTTTTATTCGTCAAATTATTGGATGGAGAGAATTTATTTGCCTCGTCTATAAAAAGTATGGAACAAAGATGCGAAATAGTAATTTTTGGAATTTTGAAGATAAGCCAATTCCAAAATCTTTTTATCAAGGAAATACAGGAATTGAACCAGTAGACGTTGTTATTAAAAATATTATTAAATTTGGTTATTGTCATCATATTGAGCGGCTAATGATTGTTGGCAACTTTATGCTTCTATGTAGAATTCACCCCAACCAAGTTTATAAATGGTTTATGGAAATGTTTATTGATTCCTATGATTGGGTTATGGTTCCAAATGTTTACGGAATGAGTCAGTTTAGTGATGGTGGTATCTTTTCAACAAAGCCATATATATCAAGCTCTAATTATGTAAAAAAAATGTCTAATTTTAAAAGTGGCCCATGGTGTGAAATATGGGATGGCTTATTTTGGAAATTTATTAAAGATAATGAAAGCTTTTTTAGAAAGCAATATCGTCTGGCAATGTTAACGAGAAATCTCGATAAAATGTCAGAGGAAAAATTAAATAATCACTTAATAACAGCCGGTAAATTTTTAAGAGATATTCAATAAATTAAGAGTAATAACCTACAATTGTCTGTGAAAAATTAAAAGAATATTATGTTATGAAGAAATATTAAGTACGGATGTTAACTTAGAAAAAATTAGATTTATCTAATGGAAATTGGAACACTTTTCTTAAAAAGTAATTCGACGGGAATTATCACTTTTTCTGAATTAGATTGGATAACTACCCATCAATCTAATTTCACTAGGTTGGAGGAATCCATAGCAATTAAACTAGGAAGATTGCTTGATGCAGGATCTATCAATATTGGTTGCCGTTTGAAATCCTGAATAAGTTTTTATTTTAATAATGATGTATCAAAAAGAAAAAAAATATTTTTTCGGGAAAGAATCCATTCTTTAAATATCTTTCTTTTTTTAGGATTTAATCTTTCACTTATTTCTATCTTAGGTTTTATTTGGTTTAATTCTTCAATTGAAAAGGTAGTTTAAATTTTTGAATTTTTTGTATATTAAAGTTATCTTTAAAAAATTAATTATATTTTGAACATAGGATATTTACAAAGAAAGGCAGCTTGGGAAATTTTATTAAAAGTTAGTTCTGGTGATTTTTCGGATCATGCTCTTGAAAAGGTTTTAAAAAATTATCAATTTAATCCTCTTGATATAGCTTTTATTACGGAATTATCTTTTGGATGCATAAGGTATAGAAAATTTCTTGATCTTTGGACGGATCATACATCAAAAATTACTCATAAAAAGCAGCCTCCAAAGTTAAGATGGCTTCTACATATAGGTTTGTATCAACTATTGAAAATGGATAAAATACCATTTCCTGCTGCTATTTCTACCACTGTAGAAGTAGCTAAAAAAACAGATTTAAATGGTTTAGCGGGAACTGTAAATGCGATATTGAGAAATGCATCAAAAAAATTAGAACAAAAAATCTTTCCGGAATTATCTTCTGATGGAAAAGAAAGAATTTCATATCTTGAATCATTTCCATTATGGCTTGTGAAGGATCTTTATAAATGGGTCGGCAATAGCGAGGGTGAAAATATCATTAAGGCATTTAATAAAAAACCATCAATTGATTTGAGAATTAACCAATTAAAAACTAATTTAGATAACTTTTTGAAAGTACTTCATGAAAATAATATTGATGCTGAAATTATTAAAGATTTACATAATGGAATTACTTTAAAATCTAATCCAAGATCTATAAAAAATTTACCAGGATATAGTGATGGACTTTGGACAATTCAAGATAGATCTTCTCAGTGGATAGCACCTCTCCTACATCCAAAAGAAGGTGAAAAGATTTTAGATGCTTGTGCAGCTCCAGGAAGTAAGTCTACCCACCTTGCAGAATTAACAAATGATAGTGCTGAAATAATTGCCGTAGATAGATCAGCAAAAAGATTGAAAATACTGCAATCAAATTTAGAAAGGTTAAATTTGAAATCTGTTAATACCCTTAAGGCTGATGCTACGAGTTTGATTGAATTAAATCCTAAGTTTATATCTTATTTTGATAAGATTTTATTAGACGCTCCATGTTCAGGCATTGGAACTCTTTCCAGGAATCCAGATTCTAGATGGTCTTTAAGTAAAGAAAAAATAAAATCTTTAACTTTATTACAGGAAAAACTTTTGGAGAGTATTTTCCCTCTTTTGAAAAAAGATGGTACTTTAGTTTATTCAACTTGTACTATTTGTCCTGATGAAAATAATCTATTAATTGAACGATTTATTGAAAAAAACAAAACTTTAAAATTGGTTAGCCAAAAGCAAATTTTACCTAGCTTGGATTATCCTGGTGATGGATTTTATTCTGCAATAATTTCTTATAAATCTTAAAAATATAATTTATTTTTTAATTGGAATTTTATAAATTTCAGATATGAACTTCTTCCATAAATAAGCTGCATTCCCACTAGATAACTCAGATTCCTTGTTATCGTCGTAACCTATCCAGATCCCTGTTGTAAGGTTATCAATGGAACCAATAAACCAGAGATCTTTATTTCCATCAGATGTTCCTGTTTTCCCATAAATTTTCTTTCCTTTTATAAAGGCTGCTTTAGAAGTTCCTTCTTTTACAGATTTTTCAAGAAGTTTATTTATTTTCTTGTTTATTTTTAAATCTAATATTTTCTTGGAAATAGATTTATTTTCCCAAATAGGTTGTTTTTTAAATGATTCTATTTTTTCTATGATTTCAGGTCTTTGAATCTTCCCATTATTGTTTATTGCAGAATATGCATTTGTGATGTTTAAAAGATTATCTCCGTAGGCGCCAATAGCTAATGATGGGAATTCCTCAAACTCTTGCTCATAACCTAGTCCAAATGAATTCGCTAAATTAATAATATTTTTTAAGCCGATTTTTTTTGTTATTGATATTGGAACGATATTTGATGAACTTTTAAATGATTCAATCAAAGATATTGAACCTCTATAGTCTTCTGAAAAATTTTTTGGGCAATAGCTTTCCCAGCATCTTGGTAAGTCTTCAAATTTATCTCTTAATTTTATTCCTTTTTTTAATGCAGCAGCATAAGGAATTATCTTAAAGGTAGACCCTAAGGGTCTTACTGATGTAATAACTCTATTATATTCATTAATTGACGGATTCTTGCTAGTTACCATTGTCCTGATTAGTCCTGTATTTGATTCAATTGATAAGAGAGCAAACTCAAGTTCTTTAGGTCCAGCATATCTTGATATTTTTTGGGCTTTTTCTTGCCAATCTTTGTTGATTGAGGATTTAATTCTTAAAAACTTATATTCATCTTTATTTTCAATTTTTTTATCTGTTTCTTGAAGAATAAAATTTATTAGTAATTTATCATCAAAAAAATTATCAGCTTTTTGATAATTTAAGTTTATTTTCTCTTGTATAGCCTTATTCTTATTTGCAAGAGAAATATATCCATCAATATACATCGATTCAAGGACTTTATTTCTATTTTTAATAGCTAGTTCTATATTTTGATAAGGTGAATAAATTGATGGAGCTGGAGCTAATCCTGCAATTAATGCGATCTCTGATAATGTCAATTCTTCTATAAGTTTTCCAAAATAAACTTGGGAAGCTTCGTTAACCCCGTATGCTCCTGAACCTAAATAAATATTATTTAAATATAATTTTAAAATTTGAATCTTGTTATATCTAAGTTCAAGTATGAGTGATATAAAAATTTCTTTGATTTTTCTTTGAAAACTTAAATCATTATTTAGAAAAAGTAGTCTGGCAACTTGTTGAGTAATTGTACTTCCTCCCTCTTTAACATAACCACTTCTAATATTTTGAATAAGAGCACGTGAAATACTTTTTAAATCTATTCCATTATGTTTATAAAATCTTTTATCCTCAGAAGATATAAAAGAATATTTAAGAAAAAATGGAATTTTTTGTTTAATATTATGTATTTCAAATTTGCGGCTTAATTTGCTAAGTATCTTATTATCAGAAGATGATACTACATAAGAATAATTGGTTATCCCAGACCCTTTCTTTTTAGATACATCAAATTTTAATGTAGTAAATATAAGACTAATAATATAGAAAGATATTCCAGAAAAAATTAAAATTGGAATTATTAAAACAAAAGATTTGGATCTAATCTTTTGCACCTTAGGCAATTAAAAAACTATGTCCTATCGCTAAAGCTGTAACTAACATTCCAGTTATGAGGAACGGTTGGGCACTTGCTTGATATTTGACATCAAACTTTAAAGGATCTCTCAGTAACCACATATCTTGAAATGTAATTTGTGGAATTATCAATAAAACCAAAATTACGGACGCCAAATTTTGACCAATGATTATTAATACTACAACCATTGCTAATTGAAAAATGTCAATCAGTCCTGCACTTATTCTACTTGCATTTTTAATTCCAAATACTACTGGTAAAGAATTCAAGCCTAGTTTTGAGTCTCCTTCAACGCTTTTGAAATCATTAATAACAGCAATACCAAGTCCAGAGAGGCTATAGGCAAGCGTTAGTAAAGCCGTGATAACAGTTAATTTTCCAAACAAGGCTTGTCCTGCCCACCAAGGTAAAGCTATATAAGATGCTCCTAATGCATAATTTCCAAGCCAACCATTTTGCTTTAATTTAAGAGGTGGAGCAGAATATATATAACTAACAAAAGATCCTCCTAATGCCAAAAATAGAACTGAGGGAAAGCTGTGATTAGCATATAAATCTAATAGAAAAGCAACTATTAGGCCTACAATAAGTAATACCCAAATTTGAATTTTTACATCTTTAATTGAAATTTTCCCAGAGGGAATAGGTCTATTTGGTTCGTTAATTGCATCAATTTCTTTATCAAAAAAATCATTTATGGTTTGAGTATAACCTGCCAAAAGTGGTCCACTCATTAACATGCATGCGAGTGAAGCTAAAACATTGCTAAATGTCCATTCAAAATTTCCACTCGCAGCTGCTCCGCAAATAACACCCCATATCAATGGGATCCATGTAATTGGCTTCATTAACTGTATACGAAGTTTCCATATACTTGAAGTTTCAGAGGCACCCTTAATTCCTAATAGTTGTTTTGGATCATTCACTTTAATCTTTAACCTTTCTCAATTTCTTCTGGGAAAAACCAGTTTTGCTCACCATTCTGAAATTTCGCGGTGATTCCAATACTTCTGCCGTCCGTCATTTTATAGCCTGTTATTACGGCTTTAGGATTAGAGGATATTTGATCAATTAATTTCTCTGGTAGTCTATCTTTTACTTTGTTAATGTTAATTTTAATTTTACTACCGATTTTGGGTAATAATTTTGTTTCAGCCATAAGAGGTAAAATGGAAGCTATTATGCAAGATTAACAGCATTTGGACAATTTTTACTAAAATGGTAGCTCTTCGTTTAATTCCTTGTTTAGATGTCGCTAATGGCAGAGTCGTTAAAGGTGTAAATTTTGTTAACTTGAGAGATTCAGGTGATCCTGTTGAATTGGCTTGTAGATATTCTGATGAAGGCGCAGATGAATTGGTATTTTTAGATATTAGAGCAAGTGTGGAAAATAGGAATACATTAGTTGACCTTGTTTCTAGGACAGCAAAATCAGTAAAAATCCCTTTTACAGTAGGTGGAGGCATAGATTCTGTTTCTTCTATTAATGATCTTTTAAGAGCAGGCGCGGATAAAGTGAGTTTAAATTCCTCAGCCGTTAGAAATCCTGATTTAATTTCTGAGAGTTCTAGAGAATTTGGTACTCAATGCATCGTTATAGCAATTGATGCTCGAAGAAAAGTTAATAAATTTGGTGAGTGGGAGGTATATGTAAAAGGAGGGCGAGAAAATACTGGTATAGATGTATTAAGTTGGGCAAAGAAAGTTGAGGAATTAGGCGCGGGGGAAATATTGCTTACTTCCATGGATGGTGATGGAACACAGAATGGATATGATCTAAATTTGACAGAATCTGTTGCAAATATTGTTGATATCCCAGTAATTGCATCCGGAGGGGCAGGCTCTCTAGAAGATATCTATGATGTTTTCAAAAAAGGCAGGGCATCAGCAGCACTTTTAGCATCATTACTTCATGATAAGAAACTTACTTTAAAAGAAATAAAAACTTTCCTCCTTGAAAAAGAACTTCCAATTAGACCAAATGAATAAAAAATTTAATTTAATTCCAAAAAGAAATTAGTTTAAAATTTACAAATGAAATTCACAAAAACTATCGAAGTCAAAAATATATTTAATAAAATTTCTTACAAGTATGACTTTTTAAATAATCTATTAAGTTTTGGGCTGCACAGATTATGGAAAAGGAAATTAGTTAATTTATTAGAACCTTTAAATGGTGAAGATTGGGCTGATTTATGCTGTGGAACTGGTGACTTAGCATTCTTAATTTCTGAGAGAGTTAGTCCTAGGGGTTCAATTACTGGGATTGACAGTGCAGAGGATATTTTAAATATTGCTAAGAAAAAATCAGAGGTTAAAAAAAATGAATTTATTAAGTGGGAAATTAAAGATGTATTAGAAATTAATGGTTATTCAAAAAATTTTGATGGGATTTGTATGTCATATGGACTAAGAAACTTGAATAATGTTGAAGAAGGAATAAAAAAAGTTTTTTATCTTTTGAAGGATAAAGGAAGGGCAGGATTTTTAGATTTTAATCACTCAACAAGAAATTCTTTATCCAATATTTTTCAGAAAATTTATTTGAGATTAGTTGTAGTAACCATTTCGCGGTTTTTTAATTTAGGTCCAGAGTACGCATATATTGAAAAAAGTATTAGTAATTTTCCAAAGAAAAATGAGCTTATAAATATTGCTAAGGAAGTTGGATTTAAAAAAGCTGAATATAGGACTATTTGGGGGGGGCAAATGGGAATACTAATTTTGACTAAATAAAGAATTTAGTTTTTTATTTTTCTCCAACAAAAAGAACACTTTCCCCATCGTTTGATTTCGCCCTCAGGAGTAGGGGAATTACAGAGAGTACAAATGCACATATTATTTTGATGGATTCTGCTTGGATGCTTTGCCCAAACTATCTTTGCATTAGTAATTTTGCTGTTTTTATTTTTAATTTCATAATTTTGTATTATTTTTATTTCATTCAAAGTTATTCCAATTTTCTCAATTCTTTCTTTTAATTTATGCTTGTTATAGATTAAAGCTTGGCGCCATTGTGGATGATTTACTGCAATAGTAAGTGTTTTTTTTTCAATATTTAATGGTTTGCATTCTTGAAAAAGTTCCAAGCCGATTAAGTTCTTCCAGTTTTCGTTGATTTTAGAAAGTTTATCTAAGTCTCCTAAGGATTTTTTGAAATTATCAAGACAATTTTTTAATGGATGTGGATTCCTTCTATTCACTATTGGCAAATGCTGTTTGTCCAATTTGTAAAATTTACTTATTAAGACTAAAGTTAATCTAATCTTCAAAAAGATGCTCGTTGTTTTAATAAAGAATTTGTGAAAGTTTTTGGATCTGCAGCTAAGACAGTATTTTATTTAAAAAAATTTCAGGGTCAATATCCAACCTGGAGTCTTTATTACAAAATAAAATGTAAAAGTACCGAAAATGAGCTTACAAACTTGCTTGAATATTCTGAAATTAAAAAAAACCAGCCAGTAGCGATAATCGCTAGAGAACAGTTCTCAGGGGTTGGCCAAAATTCAAAAAATTGGGTTTCTCCAAAAGGCGGGATTTGGTTAAGTGCAGCTTACCCAATATTTTCAAAAGAATTTGCATGTCAAATATTTAATTTGTCTTTAGGTATTAAGTTATGTGAAATGCTTAGACAAGAGAATATAAATGTTTGTTTGAAATGGCCAAATGATATTTTTTTTGGTTCAAAAAAGTTGATTGGATTTTTACCAAGGGTAATAACAAGAGGCAAAGAAATTATCTATGTAAGAATAGGACTTGGCATGAATGTTTTAAATTACACTCCATCAGAAGGTATTTCACTATCAAAAGTACTTCAAACTAAAAATATTAATCATCATTATTGGACAGCCAAAGTTCTTAAAGCTTTTAATGATGCAATTGAATGTAATAAGAAAAAAGAATATGTGATTAAATCTGCAAATAAGTTTCTTACTAAAAGTTTTTTACCTAGTGGTTATTGTCCTCATTCATGGAAAATAAGAGATATTGATTCCAATGGGAATTTAAGAATTGAAAATGAAACTCAACTGAAAGTAATTAGAAGGTTTTGAATTTAATTTACTTTTAATTCAACTATTCTTCCATCTTTAAATTTGGCTATTTTTTTTGCGCGATTTGCAACTTCATCTTCATGGGTAACTAAAACTATAGTTATTCCAGATTCATGCAGTTTGTCAAAAAGATCTAATACATCTTCAGTGGTTTTTGAATCTAGTGCTCCAGTAGGTTCGTCTGCTAATAAAATTGCAGGGTTATTTATAATAGCCCTCGCAATAGCAACTCGTTGTTGTTGACCTCCGGATAATTGGTTTGGACGATTATTCATTCTTTCTGAGAGGCCAACTTTTGTTAAGGCATTCTTACCTCGCTCTAATCTTTGCTCAGGATCAATACCAGCATAAATCATTGGCAAAGTTACGTTTTCAAGTGCAGTTGCGTCTGAGAGAAGATGAAATTGTTGAAAAACAAAGCCTAATTTTTGGTTACGTATTTCCGCGAGCTCATCATCAGATAAATTCTCAACAGGAATTCCATTTAATTTATAAATACCTCCAGATGGTCTATCTAGACATCCAATAATATTCATAGCTGTACTTTTGCCTGAGCCACTAGCTCCCATTACAGCTAAATAATCACCTTTATAAATTTCTAAGTTTATGCTGTCTAAGGCTTTAACAGTTAGATCTTCTTTCCCATATGTTTTAGATATATTTTTTAAACTCGCGACTTTCTTAGACATTTATAAAAGAATTCTTCTAGGAAATATTGTTTGCTGTAGCAATAATATCTTGCAAGAAAGGAGTTTCTGAAACAGCTGTATTAGCTAATTTAAAAAGAGGATTAGACAGGATTCCTCCAAGAGCAGTTACTGCGACACAAGTATAAAGTGCAATTCTCAAGGGAGGTAATCCTACAATTCTCCAATTAATTTCAGGATATGATTTGACTATTTCAGAAGCTTCCTGTGGTTCTTTAACTACCATCATTTTTATCACTGAAATGTAGTAATAAATAGATATAACTGAAGTTACTAATCCAACAATTACTAGTAGATATTGATGATTCGCCCAACCTGCAAAGAACAAGTATATCTTTCCAAAAAATCCCAACATTGGAGGTAACCCTCCAAGAGATAGAAGACAAAGGCTCAAGCCTAATGTAATGAGAGGATCTTTTTGGTAAAGTCCTGAGTAATCAAGAATTCTGTCAGAACCAGTTCTTAGTGAGAAAAGTATTACACAAGAAAATGCACCCAAATTCATAAATAAATATGCAGCCAAATATAAAACAGCAGATGATAAACCATCTTGTGTGCCAGATACTATTCCAATCATTACAAATCCTGCTTGTCCAATAGAACTGTAAGCTAGCATCCTTTTCATTGAGGTTTGAGCTAGAGCTACAACATTTCCTAGAGCCATACTCAATATTGCCAAAATGGTAAATAAAAGTTTCCATTCTTCGTCAAAAGAAGAGAAAGTTGTGCTTAATATTCTTATTGCAAATGCAAAGCCCGCTGTTTTTGAACCAACAGATAAAAAAGCTACTACAGGTGTAGGTGAACCCTCATATACATCAGGAGTCCATTGATGAAAGGGAACAGCTGCAATTTTAAAGGCAACTGTTGATAAGACAAATACAAGAGCTAGTGAAGTAATAAAGGATGGCTTATTGATAATTTCTAAACCTATGGTCGTTAAGTTTGTTGAACCACTTAATCCATAAAGAAAAGAGGATCCATACAAATAGACCGCAGCAGCAGCTGATCCAACAAGAAGGTATTTTAAGGCCGCTTCTGAACTTCTTGGATCTCTCTTGAGGTAACCAGAAAGTAAGTAACTTGCTACGGATAAAGTTTCCAGAGATATAAATACACTAATAAGGTCAGTAGATCCACACAAAAGCATTGCTCCAAGAGTGGCTGAAAGAACTATTGCAGCAAACTCGCCAATTGGGCTACCACTTTGTTCTGTATACCGCCAACTTATAAGTAAAGATATTAAGGTTGATAAAGAAATTATTGCTCTAAATGCGATTGCCAAATTATCTGAATTAAAGGACCCAAGGAATGCGCTTTCTACAGGATTACTCCATTGCGATGCCAAACTAACGAGAGAGCTGCCAATTGATAAATAGCAAATTATTGGTGCCCATTTTGATGCAGTTTTTTCTCCAGCTAAATCTACAAGAAGTGTTCCAACAATACCTAATAAAATAAAAGCCTCTGGAATAATGGCTTGAGCATTTAAATTAATTGTAAAGATTTCGTTGGGCACTTTATTAAATTGGATTAAATTAGATGTTTGATTGTAAGGGTCTAAGAGTTAATCTTAACTTGATTATAATTTGTGGGTATGATTTTTGAAATTTTCAGAAGAAAATACTTGAAAAAGCTTCAAATAATCATAATATGCCCTAACAGAACAAAAACACCAATTTTTGAAATAAACCTTGGATCACACACTTGTTATTGTTGAAAGTCCCACCAAAGCAAAAACCATAAGAAAGTTTTTGCCTCCTAATTATGAAGTTCTCGCTTCAATGGGACATGTAAGAGATCTTCCAAAAGGAGCTGCTGAAATACCTGCTGCGGTTAAAAAGGAAAAATGGTCAAGGATAGGAGTTAATACAACAGAAGATTTTGAACCCCTTTATATAGTTCCAAAAGATAAGAAAAAGGTTGTTAAAGAGTTAAAAGATGCATTGAAAGGTGCGAACCAGCTATTACTGGCAACTGATGAAGATAGAGAGGGAGAGAGTATTAGCTGGCATCTCTTGCAAATACTTAAGCCTAAAATACCAACTAAGAGAATGGTTTTTCATGAAATCACAAAAAAGGCAATTAATAAAGCTTTAGACCAAACAAGAGAAATTGATATGGAACTTGTTCAGGCTCAAGAAACAAGAAGAATCTTGGACAGGCTTTTTGGATATGAATTATCTCCTTTACTTTGGAAGAAGGTAGCCCCCCGACTATCTGCTGGTCGTGTCCAATCAGTTTCTGTAAGACTTCTTGTTAGGCGAGAGAGAGAAAGAAGATCCTTTAAAAAAGCTAGTTACTGGGGGATTAAAGCTTCCCTAGTAAAAGATAATATTACTTTTGAAACTAAATTATTCAGTTTAAACGGTCAAAGAATTTCTAACGGTTCCGATTTCGACGAACAAACCGGTAAATTAAAAGAAGGAAATAAATCTTTAATAATTGGAGAAGAACAAGTAAATGATTTATTGAAGACTTTTTCCTCAGAGGATTGGTTAGTCTCAAAAATCGAAAAAAAACCATCCACTCGTAAGCCAGTTCCTCCATTTACAACTAGCACATTACAACAAGAAGCAAATAGGAAGCTTCGTTTGTCTGCAAGAGAAACTATGAGATGTGCACAAGGTCTATATGAGAGAGGTTTCATAACATATATGAGAACTGATTCAGTTCATCTCTCCGAACAAGCCACAAGAGCTGCTAGAGAATGTGTCAGTTCTATGTATGGAAAAGAATATTTATCTAACTCACCAAGACAATATAATTCAACTGCAAGAAATGCTCAAGAAGCACACGAAGCTATTAGGCCGGCAGGTGAAGTATTTAAAACACCAAAGGAAACTAATCTAACTGGTAGAGACTTATCACTTTACGATTTAATTTGGAAAAGAACTGTAGCTAGTCAAATGGCGGAAGCTAGGTTAACAATGATTAATGCTGAAATTAGCGTAGGGGATGGATTATTTAAATCGAGCGGGAAAAGTATTGATTTCGCAGGATTCTTCAGAGCTTATGTCGAGGGAAGTGATGACCCAAGTTCATCCCTTGAACAACAAGAAATTATTCTCCCAAACTTAACAACTGGAACATGTCTTGAAGTTACTAATAAGGAATCTACTTTTCATGAAACTAAACCTCCTGCAAGATATACAGAGGCTGCATTAGTTAAAGTTCTTGAAAAAGAAGGGATTGGGAGACCTTCTACCTATGCCAGCATTATTGGGACCATAGTTGATAGAGGTTATGCAAATATATCTTCCAATACTTTGGCTCCAACGTTTACAGCTTTTGCTGTTACTGCTCTATTAGAAGAACATTTTCCTGACCTGGTTGATACTACTTTTACTGCAAAAATGGAATCTTCATTGGATGAAATATCTTCTGGTAATCTTGAGTGGCTACCATACCTAGAAACTTTCTATAAAGGTAAAAATGGTTTGGAGGTAAAAGTTCAGAAAACAGAGGGTGATATTGATGGTAAAGCTTATAGACAAGTTGATTTCGAAGACCTTCCTTGCGTAGTCAGAATAGGCTCTAACGGACCTTGGCTAGAGGGTACAAAAATTGATGAATCTGGTAATGAAATTCAGGCTAAAGGTAATCTTCCAATGGATATTACTCCTGGAGATTTAGATATAAAGCAAGTTGATCAAATTTTAAGTGGCCCATCAGATCTTGGAACTGATCCAAAAACTGGGGAAAAAGTCTTTTTAAGATTTGGCCCTTATGGACCTTACGTACAATTGGGAAATAATGATCAAGATAAAGCTAAACCAAGAAGAGCTTCATTACCCAAAGAATTGAAAACTGATGATCTAACTCTAGATGAAGCCCTTGTACTTTTAAGTTTACCTAGATTATTAGGTGTTCATCCTGAAGGAGGAGTTGTTGAAGCTGATAGAGGAAGATTTGGCCCTTACATCAAATGGATTAAAAATGAATCTGAATCTGAAAATAGATCCTTAAAGAAAGAGGATGATGTTTTTACCGTTGATATAAAACGAGCTTTAGAAATTCTTGCGATGCCAAAAATGGGTAGAGGTGGTCAAGAGGTACTTAAAGACTTTGGAAAACCGAAAGAATTTAAAGAAAAAATTCAAATATTAAATGGAAGATATGGTGTCTATTTAAAATGTGGCAAAACTAATGTTTCGATTGCCAAAGATACTGACATAGAAAAATTTACCATAGATGAAGCAGTATCTCTTTTAGAAGAAAAACTAAAAGATAAAAAAGGCGCAATTTTAAAAAAAACAAAGATTAGTAATAAAAAAACTACAAGGAAAAAGAAAAGTTAGAAAAAATATGATTTTAAAAAAAAAAGAATTTTTTTTATTAATTTTTTTAATTTTCTTGCAATCATGCTCTGGAGGGAGGATTGGAAATTTTCTTGAAAGTAGTTTTAATGATTTAGAAAAAACAAGCAAAAATGAAGATTTACAAAATAACTTATTAAATAAAAAAGATGTAAATTTAGAAAAAGAAAACAAAAAATTTGATGATAAAAAAAATAAAAAAATTAAAAAAGTAGTGCAGCCAAAAAATGTTCCAGAAAATAAAAAAGATATAAATTTAGAAAAAGAAAACAAAAAATTTGATGATAAAAAAAATAAAAAAATTAAAAAAGTAGTGCAGCCAAAAAATGTTCCAGAAAATAAAAAAGATATAAATTTAGAAAAAGAAAACAAAAAATTTGATGATAAAAAAAATAAAAAAATTAAAAAAGTAGTGCAGCCAAAAAATGTTCCAGAAAATAAAAAAGATATAAATTTAGAAAAAGAAAACAAAAAATTTGATGATAAAAAAAATAAAAAAATTAAAAAAGTAGTGCAGCCAAAAAATGTTCCAGAAAATAAAAAAGATATAAATTTAGAAAAAGAAAACAAAAAATTTGATGATAATAAAAATAAAAAAATTAAGAATCTTTCAAAAAAAAGAAAAATTGAGCTTCAATCTTACAAAATAATATTCATTTTAAAAGATGTAGATCCAAAAGATCCCACTGAAGAGTTGAGTTCCATATTGAGTAATTCTGAGGTAAATTTTGAAATAGAAAAGATTGAACGTATCTTAGATTCAAAAAATAAAAGTATGAATAAAAATTAATTAAAAATATTCAACAAAAAAATGAAAATAACAACAAAAACTGAAGCATTAAATATTGTCGAGACCTCTTATTTAGCATCTCTTTCGTCTTTATTATGGGTTGCATTATATTATCTGCCAATTGGGGGAGCTTTATTAAGGTTGATTTTACCCCTTCCAATGATCTTGTTGCACTTGAGAAGGGGAAGTAAAATTGCATTGGAAGGACTTTTAATACAATTTCTACTTTTATTCATAATTATGGGTCCTGTTAGAGGAACTTTATTTTTATTTCCTTATGGGATTTTGGCTTTTTGGCTAGGTTGGTGTTGGTTTAAAGAAAAGAGTTGGAAACTTAGTTTAACTGGGGGAGTTGTTATTGGAACCCTTGGCTTTTTAATAAGAGTAATAGCATTATCTACTTTGGTTGGTGATAATCTTTGGGTGTTAATTACTAGAGCGAGTTATGGTCTAATAGAAAAGTTAATTGGATTATTTAATTTACCTTTATATCCCTCAATTTTGAGTATACAACTAGGTGCAATTTTATTAATAATTTTTCAAGAAATAGTTTATGTTTTAACTGTACATGTAGTTGCCTATTCTCTGTTTCCTAGATTTAAATTAACCATCCCAGATCCTCCAAGATTGTTAAATAGCTTAGTTGATTTTAATAATTAAAAAAAGTAAGAATGTACAGTACAGAATTAGGGATAAATTTTTTTGGAAATGAATCCAATAAAAAAAGACAACTCAATAAGATAGAAATACTGAAAAAGAATATTAAAAATTTAAAAATATTTCTTATAATTGCTGGCACTAACACATCACAAATTCCAGGAATTTCCGCAGCAGGTATTAATCCAAAATCGAGGAGAACAACTGCTCTCGCAGATGCTGAATTTTTACTTGAGGGTGCTTCAAAAGATCATAAATATAAATTGCCTCTTCTCAATGCAGGAGTAACTCCGGCCCTAATCAGTCATGTTTGTTCAAAGCTGATAAATACTTATCCAGTTATTGTTCCTCTGGGAATAGGAGCAAAGCCTTATTTTAATCATTTGGTTGTAGAAGATAGAAATTTGGGCCCATCAAATTGTCTTACTACTGGCAAATCGATGACTAAAGAGAGAGTTTTAAATCTCTATGAGAAAGGTCTTGCGATAGGAAAATCCTTAAAACAATCAGTTTTAATTTCTGAATCTGTACCGGGGGGCACCACAACTGCTCAGGCAGTAATGGAAGCTTTTGGTTTGCAGGCATCTAATTTAGTAGGGAGTAGTTTATTTAAAGCTCCAAGAGAACTAAGAAGACAGGTAATTAAAAGGGGACTTTTAAATGCGAATTTCAAGGCTGATTCTGACTCTTTTGATGTTGTCGCGGCAGTAGGTGATCCTTTCCAAGCTTTTTCAATGGGTCTATTAATTGGTGCCAGGTTAGCAAAACAACCTGTAATATTGTCTGGAGGAAGTCAGATGTTAGCAGTCATTTTGCTTGTATTAGAATTTTTAGGTGAAAAAAATAAAGATGAATTTATTGAAGATGTTTTTATTGCGACAACTCGGTGGCTTGTGAAAGATAATTCTCTAAATGATTTAGTAAATCTAATTAATGAAAAATATGATGTCAAATTATTAGGTTTAGCGAGTCCTTTAAATTTTAAATCTTCAAAATACAAAGAATTGAAGGATTATGAATTAGGTCATGTAAAAGAAGGTGTAGGTGCTGGTGGAATATCATTGCTTGCTTTCTTAGATGGATTTAAAAATGAAGAAATAGTTTCATTGTGTCAACAAAATCTGGAAATGATGAAGGGCTTAGGTCAAATTTCTTTAGAGAAGGATTGCTGAATGTTTTCAAAATTTGCAACCAGAAGAGAATTTTTAAATTGTGGTAAGCTTTCGCTTTTATTTTTCTTAAACTCTTGCAGTAATCTACCTAATAAAGTAAAAATTGCATTACAAAATTCTTTTTATCCAGAATCTTTTAAAGATACGATTCCAAAAGATTGGAAGCAGGAAAAAATTAATTTTGAAAAAATTCAGCTACAAAAAAATAGAAACACAATTTTGAATTCTGACTTTACTTTAATAAATGATGGATGGATTTCTAGTATAGATTTTTCAGAATTTGAAAAAATAAATGAATATGCACTGTTCGAAAATTTGGATAAGAGATCGATAGATTTTTTGGGAAGCTTTAATCAAAATCAGAGGAGTAAATTATTTCCTATTGGCGTAGTACCCTATACAATCATCATTAAAAATAATAAAGAATTAATAACTTCAGCAAGAACATCTTGGGATTTTCTTCTTTCTGAAAAATTAACTGGAAAAATTATTTTTCCTCAAAGTCCCAGAATAATATTTTCAATTGCTCAAAAAATTAATTCATCTAATTCTTTAAAAAAACTCAAAAGCCAAGCTATGTTATTTGATGATAAAAATATGCTCAATTGGTTGATTAATTCTGATGCTATTGTCGCAATAGTTCCTTATAGTCTTTGTTCAAAATATTTAAAAATAGATCCAAGGCTTTCTTTAGTTTTCCCTAGCCAAGGCGTACCTTTGATGTGGCATTTTTTACTTAGTCGATCAAATCTAAATAATACAATATTAATGAAATGGATTAAATCTTTAGAAAATAAATCAATAGTAGATAAATTAGTAAGCCAGGGTTGGTATCTTCCATTCAATAGTGATTATTTGCAAAGTAAATATAAAACTGAAATGCTCCCCATCTCAGGACCTTCTGAGAAATGTTGGGAAAATAGTTGGTCTTTCCCTGTCTTAACAAATGAGCAAAAAATTAATCTTAAAAATATCTGGAATGAGTCCTTATCCCCATAATCTTTTTGTAGGATTTTCAATTAATAAGTTATGAGTTTCTTTTAATAAATTCGGTATATCTAATTTACTAGGACATTTAGGAACACATTTATTACATTCTTGACAAAATGAGGAATTTTTTTCTTCCCACCAGTGGCCAGCTTTTCCTATTAAATTGTATCTTTCTTTTGAAAATTCTAATTGGCCATAACCAATAGATATATTTCTTAAACGAAGTATTTCTGGAATAGGCACTTCATTTGGACATGGAAGACAAGATCTACATTGTTCACATTTGGTTGAGTTTAATCTTTCATTAGAAAGTTCCTCAATTTTATTAAGGGCGCTTTTTTCAAGTTTTGTAAGCTTCTCAAATGAGTTTCTAAGTTTATGCGCAAATTCAAAATCTTTTTTGTTTGTCGCCCCCAAGGATAAAGTTGTAATGCCTTTTGCGAGAAGAAATCGATACGCTAATTCTAATGGATGAAAAGGCTTAGAGGCCTCTATCAAAATATCACTTGGAGAATATAATCTACCGCCTTTATCTGCAGGTGATATTGCTAAAACTCCCATACCTTTTTTTATAGCTTCCTCTGCTAAAGCAATCTTAGATTGATCTAAATAATGTAAATGAAGACTACAAAAAGTAAAAACTTCACAGTTAATTGCATCTTGAATTAGTGAATAACTTCCGTGAGAACTAAAACCCACTTGATCAACTAGTTCCTTCTCAAGTATCCAAGAAATGAATTTCTTACCCTCTCCAGAAAGAACCCAATCTAGATGTTGTTTTAAGTTGAGTCCGTGAATTGCAAGATTATTAATTTTCTCGCGATTTAAATTTTTAAGAGACTTTTTAAAATTATTTTTTAAAAAGTCAAAATCACCCTTTGGTAAAACTTTGGAAGTAATCACCCAATTTTTTTCTTTTATATTCTCTTCTATTGCTAATTTTTTTATTGAATTTCCAATAAGTGATTCAGCATCACCATAAGAGGGTGCTGTTTCTATGTGGTTAATTCCTACATAATATGCATTTTTTATTATGCTATACATTTTTTCTAGACTTTCAGTTGCTCGCATTGTCCCCAAAGTGAATAAGCTCACTTTCGCCCCTCTACCAAATGATCTTTTTTGTGAATTAATAATCATCTAAATATGATCAATTTCTTTTTATTTACTCTTTAATTTATTTATAGTTGAAAATGATTTAAAGTAAATTAAAGTAACTACAAAATTTTGCAAAAATATTTTTTTAAACTATGTTTACAGGAATAATTCAATCAGTTGGAAAACTAAGACAAGAAAAAAATATTTTAGAAATTGAAATTCTAGATAATTTATTTGATATGGCAATTGGTGACAGCATAGCTGTTGATGGAATTTGTTTGACAGTTAAAGAGATTTTTCAAAATAAATTTACTGTTGATGTTAGTGAGGAGACATTAAAAAAAACAACTTTAGGAGTAAAGTCGAACTTGAATCAGATTGTTAATTTGGAGCCAGCTCTTAGGGTGTCTGACCGTCTAGGAGGGCATATAGTCAGTGGACATGTCGATGGCCTTGGAACAGTTGAGAATATAGAAAAATTAGAGAAATCTTGGCTCTTATCAATAAAGTGGAAAAATAATAATTTTTCAAAATATGTAGTTAATAAAGGGAGTATTTGTGTGAATGGTATAAGTCTTACAATTGCAAAATATGAGCGGGAAGGAGAAATATTTACTATTGCGATAATTCCTCATACTTGGCATAACACAAATCTGAATAAATTAAATATCGGTGACAGCGTAAACCTTGAAGCAGATGCACTAATTAAATATGTAGAGAAATTACTTTTATTTAATAAAAATAGTAATCAAGATTTATCTTCTAATAATATTTCTTCCGAGTGGCTTAAAGAAAACGGTTGGTAAAATATATTGTTTAATTTAATGGAATCAGATAAATTGTTTTTGACTCTTTTTTAAGATCGATTTTAAATTCCTGACCAGGTTCTAGACCTAATTTTTTAGTGTAGGCATGACCAATTAATAGGTTCCCATTGCCATGAACTTTAGTTTTGAATTCTGTCTGTCTGCCTCTTGAAGCTCTATTACCATTTTTACCCTGACGACCATTTCCTATTTTGTAACCCTTAGCTTCTATAAGCGCCCTATAAAAACTTTTTCTTAAGATTCTTCCACTAGGACCTACGTACCCACAACCTTTTGCTATCTCATCTTCAGATTTTTTACTTAATAACTTTGCTTTTTCAAGAAGTTCTTTTCCTTCTAGCATTATCTGACAAATTCATAATTATATATTCTTACTAAAAAGGAGAACTGTGGCAATATAAATTAATAAAAAATATATTTAATTTTTTAAATTTAGTTTTTTATAAAAGATACAAAATAATAAATAAAACAACCCATATTCCATCTACAAAATGCCAGTACAATTCAACAGCTTCCAATGGAAACATATTTTGACTGGTTAATCTTCCGCCATTTATTCTTGATTGCCAAGCAATAATTAAAATCATTAAAGTGCCTAAAGTCACATGTAATCCATGAAAACCAGTAAGTGCATAAAAAGTACTTGCAAATAAATTATCGGTTAATCCAAAAGGTAAATGAAAATATTCAAATAATTGACATATTAAAAATATAATTCCAAGAAAAGCAGTAAAAAATAACCATTTTTGGGAATCTGAGTTTTTATCTTTTAAAAGTGCTTTGCCTGCTTTATGGAAAGTTGCACTACTAACAAGTAACAAAATTGTATTGAGAGTAGGTATTGGTAGTTCTAATTCATAAATAGCACCATCTGGTAATGGATTTACTGCTTTATAAGTTAAATAAGCAGCAAAGAATCCAGCAAAAGTCATTCCGTCCGCAATTAGGAAAGTTATAAGACCAAACATTCTGAAGTCTTCATGTGTTTCATTAACTTCAGAATTATTTTTTTGAATTTCTTTTGAGCTATCTAGTGTTGTCATATGTTTTTATTTCTGTTCAGAAATTTCTTTACCGTAACCATATGGTTCTTCAACTAATGGAGCTTCTCCTTCCCAATTTTCAACTGGAGGTGGAGAAGATGTTAACCATTCAGGTGTAAGAGCATTCCAAGGATTATCTCCAGCATTTTTTCCATTTCTCACACTAAGGAATACGTTAATTAAAAAAGGAATTGTACTTATAGCCATCAAAAGAGCCCCAAGGCTACTAATTTGATTAACGAACTGGAATTGAGGATCATATTCTGCAACTCTTCTTGGCATTCCATTTAAACCAAGCCAATGTTGAGGAGCGAAGCATAAGTTAAATCCAATAAAAGTAATGATAAAGTGTAAAATTCCTAATTTTTCATTGAGCATTTTCCCAGTTACTTTGGGGAACCAATGATAAATGGAAGAGAAAATAATAAAAACAGTCCCTCCATAAACTATGTAATGAAAATGGGCTACAACGAAATAGGTATCATGTACGTGAATATCGAAAGGTACCTGTGCCAAAGCAACTCCTGTAATACCTCCAAAAACAAAATTTATAATAAATCCGCAAGAGAATAACATTGCACTATTAATGGAAATTTTACCTCCCCATAATGTTGCAACCCAATTAAAAAATTTTATACCTGTCGGAACAGCAATAAATGCTGTGGCGATAGTAAAGAATAATCTCATCCAAGGTGGCGTTCCACTCGTAAACATATGATGCGCCCAAACAACTAAACCCAAAACTACTATCCCCATTATTGAAAAAACCATTGTTGTATATCCAAAAAGTGGTTTTCTAGCATGTACAGGAAGTATTTCACTAACTAAACCAAAGGCAGGAAGGACCATAATGTATACAGCTGGATGAGAATAAAACCAAAATAAATGCTGATAAACTACGACATTGCCTCCTAAAACAGGATTGAAAAAACCTGTATTAGCGATGATATCGAAGCTAAGTAGAATTAAAGTGCCTGCTAAAACAGGAGTTGACAAAACAACTAATAGACTTGTTCCAAGCATTGCCCAACAATACATTGGCAATTGCATAAGCTTTAATCCTGGCCTTCTTAGTTTGATAATGGTCGCGATAAAGTTTATTCCACCAAATATAGAGCTGCCTCCAAGTAATAGAACGCTCAGAATCCAAATAATTTGTCCCGATTGAGGAGTAGTTATGCTCAAAGGAGGATAAGCCGTCCAGCCAGCCTGAGCAGCACCCTCAACAAAATAGCTTGCTACCAGCATCAAACCAGAAGGAGGAATTAACCAAAAAGCAACAGCATTTAATCTTGGGAATGCCATATCTCTTGCACCTACATAAAATGGAATTAAATAATTTCCAAAAGCACCATTAACTACAGGCACTATCCAAAGGAATATCATTATTGTTCCGTGTAGAGTTAAAACTTGGTTATAAACATCTCTAGGCATAAAGTCAGACATTGGACTAGCTAGTTCAATTCTAATGGCGCTCGCTAAGGTTCCTCCAATTAAATAGAAGAGAAAACCGCAGACTAAGTATTGTATTCCAATTACTTTATGATCAAGGCTAAAACTAAAGTATCTAAGCCAGCCTTTAGGTTGAAGGCTTTCATTATTAGTTTTTTGTGGATCAATTGATATTGTCATAAATTTACCTCTGATTTTTTATTTTTGTTAAACCATTCGTTGTAATCAGATTCTTCTTCAACAATTATGGAGGCTCTCATCCCTCCATGATATGGGCCACATAATTCTGCGCAAATTATCGGATATTTCCCTACTTTTGTAGGAGTGAAATTCAGAATAGTAGGTTGCCCAGGAATAATATCCTGTTTAATTCTGAACTCTGGCACCCAAAAAGCATGAATAACATCTTTGGATTCCATTTTCATTGATACTTTTTGATCAACAGGAACATGTAGTTCTCCTGATATGAAATTGCCCTTGGGATAATTGAATAGAAATGCAAATTGCATAGCTGAAACTTCAATTGATAAATTATTTATTGCTATTTCATTATCAGAGGTTTGACTTATTCCAGCCCAAATTTTTTCAGTATTAGAACTCATCATTTCGTGGTTATGATTTAGTTCTTTCATCCCTCCCATTCGATCGTAGATGTTGTAACTATATAAACCTATTAATAAAACAATTATTGAAGGAATAATTGTCCATACAATTTCTAAGCTTAAATTTCCCTCTAAGGCTATGCCATCGCCTATCTGATCGTTTCTTTTCCTAAACTTAAATAAGCTATATATAACAGCTATTGTCATTCCTATAAAAATGATTAATCCAATGATGAAAAGAATTTTAAAAAGTTCATCGTAAATTGGTGCGTTAATACTCGCTTCAGCCGGGAGCAAATTTACATTAAAACCAATCCAAAAAGATATAGCAAAAACGAGGGAAATAATTAGAATTAAATAAAAGTTTTTATTTAACAATTGAGCTCTAAAAATTTGTATTTATATCCTCAAGATATTCATTTTTTTTAATCCTGCATCCTTTGTTAAAAGAAAAACATTTAAATTCACAACTTCTTAAGATTTATGAAATAAAAGGCGTATTATTAATAACTTTTTAGAGTTAATTGTCAGGGAAAAAAGATTAAATTAGTAAATTATTTTTTAAATTAAACATATTAATTTTTAATTAATGTTTGGTTTTTAAATCTAATTTATTATGCAAAATAATAGGTTTTAACCATTTGATTAATAATCAATTATATAAATCAAAATATCTGACAATTTTTAAAAGGTTGGGAAGTCATAGTGTATTGGCACTTATCGCACTAATCGTAATTGGAGGTGCTACTAGAGTCATGGAGGCTGGACTTGCCTGTCCAGATTGGCCGTTATGTTATGGATCTTTTTTGCCTTTTAATCATATGAACCTAAGAGTATTTCTAGAGTGGTTTCATCGTCTAGATGCTTTTCTGGTTGGCATATTAATTCTTTTTAAATTTTCCCTTTCAATTCTATGGAAAAATGAAATTCCAAATTGGTTACCTAAAACTTATTCATTATTACTTTTTCTCGTTATTGTCCAAGGATCTTTTGGAGCTTTAACAGTAATAAACTTGCTTGATTCATATACTGTTACTGGCCATCTTTTAATAGCTTTTCTACTTCTCATCACAACAATTTCAATAAATCAAAATTTAGAAAATGACGATATAGAAGAGCCATTAATTTGGTGGAGATTTTTATTGTTTTTTCCTCTTTTACTTACTCTTATTCAATCTTTTATTGGAGTAAGGCTTTCTTCAACCTGGTCAGCACATATTTGTTTATCTTTTAATAAACAATGTCTAATTCTAAATACTCATAAATTATTTGCTTTTCCAATTGCTTTTTCAATTCTATTGATTATTGCCACTGCAATTTATAAGAGAAGTTTGCTAAATGAAAATTGGAAATATCTCTCAGCACTTATTTTTCTATTGTTTTCCCAAATTGCTTTGGGTGTTTTAAGTCTTAAAACAAATTTGAATGAACCTATTTTTATTATCGGTCATCAACTTAACGCCTCTTTATTTATTGCGATATTAACAACATTAATTTTTAGAAATCCTTTTACCAAAAAAGGTCTAAACCACTCCCTAAATTCTCAAATGGTTGGTATCAATTCATGAACAGTAGTAACTTAGAAAACTTGAACTATAAATCTTCAATTAGGGATGAAGTTGTACCTTCAAGAAAAAAAATAACTTTGCCGCCTTGGCTTGAAGTGGCAAAACCCAGATTAATCCCACTTTTACTGGCAACAACTTTGGGAGGAATGGCTTTAACTGAAGAATGGCCTTTGTCTTCACCGAAACTTATCTGTACTTTAGGAGGAGGCGCTTTGGCAGCAGCAGCAGCAGGAGCTCTTAATTGCTTGTGGGAAATGGAATTAGATAAGAGGATGACAAGAACTAGCAAAAGAGCCTTGCCAGCAGGAAAGTTGTCATCTCAGACTGTATTTTTAGCCGCTATATCGTGTACTTTGGCAGCTTCGATGCTTTTAGTAAGTGGTGTAAATTATTTGGCTGCGGGTTTAACTCTTCTTGGTTTATTTAGCTACGTAATTTTATATACAGTTATTTTGAAACCTCGTACAACAAAAAATATTGTTTTCGGAGGAGTTGCTGGTGCGATACCACCCTTAGTTGGAGCGTCTGCTGCCACAGGACATGTAGGTCTTAGTGGTTGGTGGTTGTTTGGTTTAGTAATGTTATGGACCCCAGCTCATTTTTGGGCACTTGCAATTTTGTTGAAGGATGATTACGCATCTGTTGGTATTCCTATGCTCCCTTCTGTTAAAGGATCTGTTTTTACTGCTAAAGCGATTTCTCGTTACGGATGGGCAACAGTTTTAATGAGTATTATGGGAGTCTTTGCTTTACCTGAAGGGGGTTTCTTATACGGAATTATGTTATTGCCATTTAATGGAAGACTTTTGCAATTAATAAATGAATTAAATAAATCTCCTGATGATCTTTCAAGAGCAAAGTCTCTTTTTAGGTGGTCAATTCTCTATATGTTTGGCATTTGTCTTTTGTTATTAATTTCCAGGACTCAACTATCCGTAGAATTTGAGCAGCAATCTATGCAGATATTTTTATCTATAGTATCCCTGCTTAGTAATTAAATTAGATGTAAAATATTTTTAAGAAATAGCAAGTTTGATGAATTATATAAAAGTTAAAGGGCTTTCAAAATCTTATTCAGAAATCAAGGCTTTAAAAAATTTATCGATGGAAATTGAAACCGGAACATTATTCGGAATACTAGGTCCAAATGGTGCTGGCAAATCAACACTAATAAAAATACTTGCTACTTTAATAGAGCCTGATAGTGGAGAAGTTTTTATAAATAATATTAATCTGATAAAAAATTCAAGGAAAATTAGAGAATTAATTGGTTATGTTGCCCAAGACATTGCACTTGATAAAATATTAACTGGACGAGAGCTTTTGGATTTTCAATCAGATTTGTATCACATCAACAAAAATAAAAAATTTGAAAGGATAAATAAATTAATAGATCAATTAGAAATGAATGATTGGATTGATCGTAAGTGCGGAACTTATTCAGGGGGAATGAAAAGAAGAATAGATCTTGCAGCTGGACTTTTACATTTGCCCCAAGTATTAATTTTGGATGAACCTACTGTTGGTTTAGACATTGAAAGTAGAAATATTATATGGCAACTTTTGAAAGATTTGAGAAATAATGGAATGACCATTATTTTAAGCAGTCACTATCTTGATGAAATAGATAAATTGGCAGACAGATTAGTGATAATTGATGATGGAAGAGTTATAGCAAAAGGGACTCCTGCAGAGCTCAAAAATAAATTAGGAGGAGATAGAGTAACTTTGAAAGTAAGAGAATTTAGTAATCAGGAAGAAGCAAATAATATATCTAAAATTTTATCTTCAATAGATGGAATTAGTCAGATTATCATAAATGAAGCTCAAGGTTTCTCGATAAATTTCGTAGCAGATAAGCAAAAAGATTTACTTACGAAGCTAAAAGTGGAATTGGCCTTCTCAAAGTTTGAAATTTTTTCTCTTACCCAAAGTCAGCCAAGCTTGGATGATGTCTATCTTCAGGCAACTGGGAAAACATTATTGGATGCTGAAATTTCTATGGCAGGGAAAAGAGACCTAAAAAAAGAATCAAAGCAATCCATGCGATAAAAAAAATTTTGGTTAACTAACTATAATGAATAGTAATTACTGCTAATTATGGAATTACAACAGTATAATTTATTTTTTTTATATCAAGAAACATTTGCCTTAACAAAGAGATTATTTATTCAATTAAAAAGGCGACCATCAACTCTTTTAGCAGGGATATTACAACCAATAATTTGGCTTTTTTTATTTGGGGCATTATTTTCTAAAGCTCCTGAAGGTTTTTTACCAGGAGTTGATTCTTATGGGAATTTTTTAGGAGCAGGACTTATTGTTTTTACTGCTTTTAGCGGAGCCCTAAACTCTGGTCTTCCTTTAATGTTTGATAGAGAGTTTGGATTTCTTAATAGATTACTTGTGGCTCCTTTAACCAGTAGATTATCCATAGTTTTATCTTCTTTCTTTTACATTACAATCTTGAGCTTTGTTCAGAGTATTGTAATAATGCTTGTTTCATACATTTTGGGTTATGGATGGCCTAACCTATATGGTTTAGGAATTGTATTTACAACACTAATTTTATTAGTTCTTTTTGTGACATCAATAAGTTTATGTTTAGCGTTTGTTTTGCCGGGACATATTGAATTAATCGCTCTTATTTTCGTAATAAATTTACCTCTTTTATTTGCTAGTACTGCTTTAGCTCCAATCTCTTTTATGCCAAATTGGCTGGGCTGGTTAGCTTCATTAAATCCATTAACTTTTGCTATTGAACCTATTAGGACTGCCTATACACAAACTATGGATTTAGAATTAGTGGCTTTACATGCCCCATATGGTGATTTAACTTGTAAGAGTTGTATCTCGATTTTATTTTCTTTAACAGTTTTTTCCTTGATTATTATAAGGCCTCTGTTAAATAGAAAGTTAAATTAGAAATTTTATGCCTTTAAAAAATCATTTAATAGAAGTTTTTAAAAAAGCTTCTTTAGAAAATAATTTTTTGCTTAAAGAAAATCTTATTCTTAAGTGGGTCCATAGATTTG
>QCCG01000002.1 GCA_003281335.1 Prochlorococcus sp. AG-347-K19
TGCAACTACTAGAGAACCGAGAGAGGGAGAGAAGGATGGAGAAAATTACTACTTTTTAAATCAAGAAAAGTTTAAAGAAATGATTGAACAAAACCTGTTTCTTGAATGGGCTCAATTCGCTGGAAACTACTATGGAACTCCTTTGTCTTCTGTTAATGAGAAAATAAAAAAGGGATTTACTGTACTACTTGAAATTGAAGTAGAGGGTGCAAGGCAAATAAAAAATAAGTTTCCTAATTCACTGTCCATATTTTTACTTCCTCCGGATAAAAAAGAGTTAGAGAGAAGAATAAGAAATAGAGGTACAGAAAAAGAAGAGGCAATTAAAAAAAGACTCTCAAGGGCTAATTATGAGATTTCTGTATCAAATCAATTTGATTTCGCATTAACAAATCACAGTGTTGATGAAACTGCAAAAACAATAATCAAGTTAATAAAAACTTGATTATTTTCTCTTTACTAGCTCATTGGATGGAATAATAAATCTGGGAAAAATCTATTAAATTCAATAATTATTCCGGCTGTAAGGCTTAGCCAAATTGCAGCTACTACTGGGGCAGATCTGACAAATTTTGTGTTTAGAATTTTGAACATTTGTTTTATGAAAGTTTTTTAAAGATTTTTAGCGAGGACCATTAAGTGTAATATTGTTATCTTTTTCTCTTAAATCTCCATTTCTACCTTGCTTATTAGCAAGAAGAGGCCATTGCGCTCCTTTCACAAGACATTTCCTGGCTAGGTCTAGGTCAATAATGATCTCAAGATCTGCTGGGTTCTTAGTCTTTTTTGATTCAATAAGGTACTCTCTTCCTGACCAACCTATAATTCCGGCAATATAAATGAATAGTACTCCTGGAATAAGTAAATCTCCCTCATGACCTCTATTTAAAAGGGCTCCCCATGGCTCAAGAGGAGGTCCAATTATTAAATGTGGAAGACCATCATCTCCGCATGATGCTTTTCCGTATCTTTCAAATCTTGCGATATCTTTTTGAGTAGTTGCAGAATTTGCTCTCTCAATGAATTTAGGATTTTCAGAGCATTTTGTGAGGGCTGAAGCAGTATATTCAGTGCTAGCTCTATCTGCGTTTAAGGTAGGCCCATTGGCAGCTAGAGCAATTGGAGTAATTCCGAGGAACAGAAAAACTGAGGTAATGATTGAAAAAAAGAATTTCATAAGTTGCAATCTTTAATTCCTTATAATGTTTTAAGTAAGAAATTAATATTAAAATAGAACAAGTTGAATCAAAAATGCATAAAGTTTTAGCTATTGAAACAAGTTGTGATGAGACATCTGTCTCAATAGTTTCTAATATTGGCGATACTTTCAGAATTCATTCAAATATAATTGCCTCTCAAATTGAAGATCATTCAAAATGGGGAGGAGTTGTGCCTGAACTTGCAGCTAGAAAGCATTTAGAGTCATTACCTTTTGTTTTAGATAAGGCATTAGAAGAATCAAAAATCAAAATTGAGGAAGTTGATTATATTGCCTCAACTGTAGCTCCTGGATTAGTTGGTTGTTTACGAGTTGGTTCCATAACTGCAAGATCACTTTGCATGTTACATTCAAAACCATTTTTGGGGATTCATCATTTGGAGGGGCATTTATCTTCAATTCTCTTTTCAGAAAACTATCCAAAGAAATCCTTTCTCACATTACTTGTTAGCGGTGGGCATACTGAATTGATAAAGGTTGATGAAAGAAGGAGAATGCAAAGACTTGGGAAAAGTTTTGATGATGCTGCTGGAGAAGCCTTTGATAAAGTTGGCAGACTATTAGGTCTTAGTTATCCAGGAGGACCGGCAATTGAAAAGATTGCTAAAAATGGGGACCCAATGAAATTTAATCTGCCAAAATGTAGGATTTCTGATAAAAAAGGTGGATTCCTTAAGTATGATTTCTCTTTTAGTGGTCTAAAAACTGCCGTATTAAGATTAGTTGAGAGAATAAATTTGGATGGACAAACCGTTCCAATTCCTGATATCGCTGCAAGTTTTGAGAGAGTAGTGGCAGAGGTCTTGGTAGAGAGAACAATAAAATGCGCAGATGATCATAGTTTGGATAATGTTGTTGTGGTTGGGGGAGTGGCTGCTAACAATACATTAAGAAAAATGATGATTAGTGAAGCTAGTAAAAAATCCATTAAAGTTCATTTAGCTCCCCTTCATCTTTGTACAGATAATGCTGCAATGATTGGAGCGGCGGCGTTGTTCAGGATCAAATTTAAGGATCATTTAAGTTCCCTTAAATTAGGTGTCGCAGGAAGACTATCAATTGAACAAGCAAATACCCTTTATGAAGAAAATCCTCCTTTCTAACTTCAATGAACAAACAACCTAAAATAGATATTCAAGAAACAAAAAACATCGTTGATAAAAAGGAACTAAATTTGTGGAAAAGAGGTTTTACCCCTCAAGCTGAAATATGGAATGGAAGGATGGCAACTGTTGGTATAGGAATTATTTTTATAATTATTGCTTTAATAAGCCAGTTTTCTTAATAGAAATCAAATTCTTTTTCTTAAAAGTAGCATTGAAAGATTTAATAAAAATTACTATTGTTCAGCCGATGAATTAAATTAAAAAGTATTGTATTTATTGGACTTCAGATAAGATTATTGATTTAATCAAAATAATAAATATTTTTATTATTTATAGTCTTATATGACGCCTGAAAGGCTTGGATTACTTTGGGGGATAACTGTATTTGCAGGGGCTTGCGCTCGATTATTTTCTTCTTTTACGGGGTTCCCAAGTGTTGTTATTTTATTGCTTTCTGGATTATTCATCGGAAGATCAGGATTAGGACTTGTTGAGCCTCTAGATCTCGGGCAAGGACTTGAAACTATTGTGGGGCTTTTGGTCTGTTTGGTTCTTTTTGAAGGGGGATTAAATTTAAAACTACCTGAGGGGAATATAAGAAATACTGTTTTGAAAATTTCATTGGTAAGACTTTTTATTTCATTATCAGCTGGAATTTTTATTGCTCATTGGTTGGCTGGCCTCTCATGGCAAGTCGCAGGAATTTATAGTGCCATAGTTTTAGCTACTGGACCAACAGTTGTCTCTCCATTAGTGGAACAAATAAAATTAGCTTCCCCACTCTCGGAAGTTTTAAAAGCTGAGGGGTTGTTGCTTGAACCAATTGGTGCGGTATTAGCATTACTGCTTTTAGAACTGACTTTAGGTGACCTCCGCGGAATTAAAGATGTGTTTATAGCATTAATGCAAAGATTAGGTGGAGGAGTCTTAATCGGATTAAGCGCAGGATGGTTACTATCAGAAATTTTAAAAAAAATAAAAACTAAAGCCTCATTTGGTATAGAGCTTCAAGTTACCCTTGGATTTATTTTTCTTGTGTATGGTATTTGCGAATATTTTTTACCAGAATCAGGCTTGCCGGCTTCTGTCGCGGCAGGTTTTATTGTAGGCAAAAGAGAAGTTGTAGATAAGGAGAGATTGGATAATCTAATAGGTGAATTAGCCCAATTAGCAATAACAGTTCTTTTTCCTCTTTTGGCCGCCGACGTTTCTTGGGGTGAATTAAGTCCGCTTGGTTGGGGTGGGGTTGTTTGCGTTTTTATGTTGATGGTAATTGTTCGCCCAATCTCTATCTTGATAGCAACAACGGGGAGAGAATTGAACTTAAAAGAAAAAATATTTTTAGCCTGGTTAGCCCCAAGAGGTATTGTTACTGCAGCTGTAGCTTCTCTTTTTTCTATCAGATTAGAGCAGGCTGGTGTCCTTGGGGCTGGCCGTCTCCAAGGTTTAGTTTTTCTTACTATTTTGATGACAGTAGGAATACAAGGACTTTCAGCCAAACCTTTGGCAAATAGACTTGAATTAGGCCAAAAAAATAATTTTGATTGATTAAAGACATCTTTCAATTCGAGCCTTATCAGTCTTACTCTCTGCGAAAAGCTCCCAACTTTGAGTTAGATCTGGCCCACTTAGAGATCCAAAAAAGGCTACTCTTAATGATTTCATTAGTATACCTTTTTTAATATTATGCTTTTTTGAGATTTCGTTTATTATTTCTTTGGCTTCTTCTTTATTTAGGTTAATATTTTTTTGTGTAATTAAATAATTTAATATTAATTTAAGAGATAATTTACTATCCCTGTTTTCCAGAAAATCTTGACCTTCTTTTTGAATTGTAGGTATAAAGAAAAATGGTTTTGATTGATCAATTGAATCTTTTAAAAGAGTCAAAGAGTCTCTTAGTAAAATGGCTAATTTATTAGCCCATTCTTGAGATGGGGGCTCCCAACCATTATCATCCCAGTATTTCTTCATGATCTCACTTAACTTTATTGATTCCATATTTTTTATATATTGAGAATTAATCCAGTTGAGTTTTTCCCAACTGAATTTAGCTCCAGCTTTATTTATTTCTGATAAGTCAAAAATTTCAGAAATCTCTTCAAGTGAAAGGATTTCTCTGTCGGCAGATTTTGGAGACCAACCTAAAAAGGCCATATAGTTCGATAAGGCCTCAGGTAAATATCCCATTTCTCTAAATTCGTCGATTGAAGTAACGCAATCTCTCTTAGATAATTTTTTCCCTTCGTTATTTAGTATTAAGGGTGTATGCGAAAAAGTTGGTAAATTAAAATTTAATGCTTTATAAATCAATATTTGTTTTGCAGTGTTCGAGATATGGTCTTCACCCCTTACTACATGTGTAATATTCATGAAATTATCATCAACTACAACTGCAAGATTATACAAAGGATCTCCAATCTCATATGCTTTAGCCCTTCTTGACAAAACTAAATCACCACCCAAATCCTTTCCTTGCCATCTGATTTCACCTCTTATCTGATCTACCCATTTAATTTCAATGTTTTCATCAATCTTAAACCTTATTACTGAAGTCCTCCCTTGGGATATAAATGCTTCTATTTCTTCTTTTGAAAGACTTCTGTGTCTATTATCGTGCTTTGGTGGTAAGCCTTTCTTTTTTTGTTCTTCTCTTAATTCAGATATTTCATCTTCTGTTGTAAAGCACCTATATGCAGCTCCACATTCCAATAGCTTTTTGATATGACTTTTGTGAATCGAAATTCGGTCACTTTGCTTTATAGGTTCTTCATCCCATTTTAGTCCAAGCCATTTCAAGCCCTCTAATATATTTTTTGTATATTCAGATTTAGATCGAAGAAAATCTGTATCTTCTATTCTGATAAGAAATTTTCCACCTATTTTTTGTGCATACAACCAGTTGAATAGTGCTGTTCGCGCTGTCCCAATATGAAATAAACCCGTTGGACTTGGGGCTAGTCTTAAACGCTTTTCCAAATTTCTTTTAGAAAAAACGGGACCGACGGGATTCGAACCCGCAACTTCCGCCGTGACAGGGCGGTGCTCTAACCAGTTGAACTACGGTCCCAGAGTTTTGTTCTAAATTTGTTTAGAACTTCATTCTTAAAATTATCAGATCATAATACTTAATTTATGGGGTTGTAATAAAAAAAATTTATTAATTTGAGGATTTACAGAAATAATTAGTTTTTGAACTGACTTAGTATAAATAACTATTTATTTTTGAGGTCTAAAACCAGCAGGTTCTATCAACCTAACTTGATTGCCTCTAGCAGTAAATTCTCTGCCTTGGTCACTTTGTACGACAACTCTCCCACCAGACTTAACTCTGATAACTCTTGCACGAACCCATCCTAAAGCTGCTGATTCGAGGACTTTAACTACGTCCCCAGGTTGAAGATCTAACTCCATATTATGAAAAAATGATTTACATAATGTTGATCAAACGCGTCGTGGAGGACTTGAACCCCCGACATCAGGTTTTGGAGACCTGCGTTCTACCAACTGAACTAACGACGCATCTAAACGATTATAAGCGTCTTTGTGACCAATAAGTTGATTAATTTACAACTTTATCGATCAAAGCGTTGTTTTACGCGAGTAGCTTTTCCTACTCTATCTCTTAGATAGAATAACTTAGCTCTTCTTACTTTACCTCTACGTTCAACTTTTAGAGAGGCAACCTGTGGACTATGTAGCATAAATACTCTTTCAACACCTATACCCTGAAAAATTCTTCTGACTGTAATAGTTTGGTTAATGCCTCCATGTCTTTTTGCTATGACAACGCCTTCATAAGGCTGGACTCTTTCTTTATTACCCTCTGTAATTTTTACTCCAACTTTAACAGTATCCCCAACATATATTTCAGGTAATTCTTTTTTTAATTGTTCATTCTCAAATTCCTTAATAAGATTGGATGCGCTTAAGGCTTGTGTAGTCTCAGAAACCGTATTTTTTTCTTTTTGTTCAACTGCTACATCAACTGATGCGTCAGCTTTAATGCCGGATTCTAATTCCTTCTCTAGTTTCTCTTTGGCCATTTTGATCTTTATTGTCCTACAAGTTCTATATCTTAACCTTTTGACTCGCCTTTAGTAACCTTTTTGGTAAATGAAATTGTTTTTGAAAACATTTGGAAACCGGTTACGAGCATCCATAAAACTCCAACGGAATTCAACATTACGTATATAAGTTCTCCATTATCTCCAAGCCATTCGCCCTCATGGAGAGACATTAACCAATGAACTTGCTCTCTGGAGTAACCTAGTAAATCTTTTGAAACCCTATAAAGAAGTCCAGTAATTGCAGATATAAATAATGGAAGAAAAACCCAGGGCGCCAAAGCCTTATGAAATTGCCTAGAATTAAATAAAGTTTTCATTTTTGTTTCTTTCCCATTGTTATTGATAGATTTAAGGTAGCCAAGACCATAAAGGCTATTTTGAAGATATTTAACTATTACTATTATTTATTCCAATGAGACATTTTGCAGATCTTTTGTTAAATAAAAATAATTCAAAAGCTAATGATCAAGTTCCTTTTATTCAGAGGAGAAGAGGAATCGAAATAAAGTCTTCACGGGAAATAAATTTGATGAAGAAATCTAGCAGAATTGTAGCAACTGTTTTGAGGGAAATTAATGACTTAATTACTCCTGGAATGAGTACAAAAGATTTAGATGATTTTGCAGAAAAGAGGATAAAAAGTTTTGGAGCTGTGCCAAGTTTCAAAGGCTACCATGGATTCCCTTCTAGTATTTGCTCTAGTATTAATAATGAGGTTGTCCACGGGATTCCAAGTAAAAATAAAATAATTAAAAATGGTGACTTGGTTAAAATTGATACAGGGGCATATTTAGATGGTTTCCATGGAGATAGTTGTATCTCAATCTGTGTAGGAGAAGTTAGTCCTAAGGCTCAAAAACTTAGTGATATAGCTTTTAAAGCATTGTATGCAGGGCTTTCGAAAATCAAGGCAGGGAATACACTTCTAGATGTGGCTGGGGAAATCGAAGACATTGTTGTAAACAATGGCTTTAGTGTTGTAGAAGACTATACGGGTCATGGAGTTGGAAGAAATCTTCATGAAGAACCATCGGTATTTAATTTTCGGACCAATGAATTGCCCAACATCGTCCTTCGAGAAGGAATGACATTAGCCGTGGAACCTATTGTTAATGAAGGAACTAAATTTTGTAAAACACTAAATGATAGATGGACCGTAATAACAAAAGATGGAAAACTATCGGCCCAATGGGAGCATACGATAGTTGTTTTAAAAGATGGTATTGAAATATTGACAGATCGTGATTTCTAGACACTAAGAATTGTACTTATAGATAATTTTGCAATACAAAAAATTAAAAAATTCTTTCAATGGGAAAAGTATATAGGTTATAGGGTTTGGACTAATTATTATTAAATAGTTTTTTGAATTGGCTAAATCATAAATTTTTTTAGAAACAAATTTGGGACTCATTATTCCGAGAGGATTTAGTTCTGATTTAAAAGGCCCTAATATGATTTTTTTTATAATTAATTTTTTCTTTATATTTTTGTCCAGAAGATTTTTTTTGAAAGAAACTAATTGACCAATAAGGGATTTACTAATCTCATATGACGGATTTAGGGCGGGTAATATTTCTGCTTCAGATGTATTTATCCAAATCTCTTTTTTTATTAGTGAATCATTGCTTAGAGCAATATCCTCAAATAAATTTAAAAATTTGAATTTGCTTAATGCATTTATCTCTATTGAGTTCTCATAATTGGAATTTTCTCTACTCAAATCATAAATACCATGGTTCAAAATTAAAATATCTATATTTTTTAATTGTTTTTTTAATGACGACTCCTTCCCACATTCCCATTTAATCCATTTATTTGGAGATTCAAGATTTATTTCATAATTAGTTTTACTATGAGTAAATCCAATTACTTTATATCCTTTTTGACGAAACAACTTTGTTAATTCTTTCCCTAGCGCACCTGAGGCTCCAGTAATCCCTATAGTTTTTTCGTTTTTGGTTGGACTTATCATTTTGCTTGATTTTTATGAGATACCAAAGTATTAAAATAAATTTACCAAAAAAATATTATTATTTTTTTTTATTTGATTAAAACTCATAAAAAAATATTTGTTTAGTTCTGAAAAAAATATTATCTTAAACCTATTAATAAAAAAATTTACTAAATTATGAGCGATATATTATTAATTGGCTCATGTGAGCCATTTAGTGGTAAGTCTGCAATGGTTCTTGGGATAGCAAAAAAACTTTTACAGAAGAAAAAAAAAGTACGCATAGGAAAACCTCTAGCAACTTGCATTGAACTTACTAATCTTCCCTCAATGTCTTATGAAGGATTGATAGATGATGATGTTAAGTTTATTGGATCAACATTAAATATCGAAGAGGAGAATTTAATTTCTTCAGTAGGATTATTGGACAATATCTCAGCTGAAAAAAGAATCTTCAATAAAGATTTACTCCCAGGGAAAGGTTTTGATCAGATTGAAGGATTAGTCAATGATGATTTTGAAGGACTGAATATTTTAGAGGCGGCAGGAAGTCTTCATGAGGGTATGATTTATGGCTTAAGTCTCCCACAACTAGCCAAGGATTTAGATGCGAAAGTTTTAATTGTGAATTTATGGGAAGATTGTAAAAGTGTGGATGCATTACTAGATGCGAAAAAACAATTAGGTGAGAAATTGACTGGAGTTGTATTAAACGGAGTTTTGCCGCAAGAAGTCGAAAAAGTAAAAAATGAAATAATACCCTCTCTTAAAGATCTGGATATTGAAGTGTTTGGAGTGATGCCTAAATCACCACTTCTTAGAAGTGTCACCGTAGGTGAGCTTGTAAGAAGACTAGATGCCCAAGTAATTTGTTGCCCAGAAAAAGATCAATTACTTGTTGAAACATTAAGTATTGGTGCTATGGGGGTGAATTCTGCAATGGAATTTTTCAGAAGAAGACGAAATATGGCTGTAGTTACTGGAGCTGATAGAACTGATATCCAACTTGCTGCTTTGGAGGCCTCCACTCAATGTCTAATTTTAACTGGCTTAGGAGATCCTTTGTCACAATTGATTCATAGAGCGGAGGAATTGGAGGTGCCAATTTTAAAGGTGGAATTAGATACTCTCTCCTCCGTAGAAATTATTGAACAAGCTTTTGGTCATGTCAGAATTCATGAATCAATTAAAGCTTCTTATGCTATTCAATTAGTTCAAGAGCATGTAAATCTAAAAAGAATTCTCGAAAAGATAGATTTTCCCTGCAATTTTTCAGATAAATGCTAATTATAAATATAGAAACTTTATTATTTTGAGCCCCTCTTTAGATCTACCAGCAACTGAAGGTGTTGATGCCTTAGCTCAAGAACTTGCAAAACTCCAAGATAATGGAAAGAGGAGAATTGCTTTTTTAGGTAGTAGACACGTACCGGTCGTAGATATCCACTTAATTGAGTTGATAGCAAGGTCGTTAGCAGAGGAAGGACATAATATCCTTACGTCTGGTTCTCAAGGTGTTAATGCAGCTGTTATTCGAGCTGTCTTAGATATTAATCCATCATTATTAACCGTTTTATTACCACAAAGTCTTGATAGACAAATACCCGAAATAAAGGATCAACTTGAGAAGGTTATGCATTTGGTAGAAAAAAGTGAAAATGATGAATTACCTCTGCCTCTTGCAAGTAGTCTTTGTAATCAAGAAATTATTAATAGGTGCGATCAATTGATATGCTTCGCCTTTCATGATAGTGAAACTTTGCTAAATAGTTGTAGATGTGCTGAAGAAATGGGCAAAGTGGTTAGTTTGTTATTTTTTGATTAAATTAACCCATTTCCCCTTATTAAAAGATGATTTATGCTAAAAATATTTAGCGTTTAATACTTTACTATGCCAGAAAGTTTTTCATTTGATGTAGTTTCTGATTTCGATAGACAAGAATTAGTCAATACTTTGGATCAAGTTAAAAGGGAAATTTCTCAGCGTTACGATTTGAAGGGCACGGATACTTCAGTTGCTTTAGAAAAGGAAAATATTTTTATAATCACGAACAGCGAACTTACTTTGAATGCTGTTAATGACATAATTAGACAAAAGGCAATAAAAAGAAACTTGTCCTTAAAAATATTTGACTACGGTGACATTGATATAGTTAGTGGTAATAGAATTAAACAGACAATTTTATTAAAACAAGGAATTAAACAAGAAATTGCAAAAAAAATCAGTAAAAATATTAGAGATCAAATTAAAAAAATTAATGTCAGCATCAATGGAGAAACACTCAGAGTTGCTAGTAAAAGCAAAAACGATCTTCAATTGGCAATTAAGCTTGTTGGTGAGTTGGAGGAGTCCTTGAACATTCCTCTAAAAGCTAATAACTTTAGATAAGATCTTTAGTAAGATTATTTTAAAAATATGGCAGATTATTCAAAGTCCCTCATTAACTCATTGATTAAGAATGTAAAAGAATACCCTCGTTTTTCAAAAGAAGAAATAGAGAAATTTTGTTGGATGGCGGTCCATGAGCATAAGCATGGAGTGTTACCATCTGAATATGATATCAGGGAGATAGATGAGGACCTTTATTTAGAACTTTTGCAAAATTTTAAATCAAATATCTATTAATCAAAATCTATATTTAAATTTACAATTATTAAAAAAATATTTTAATTAAAAGTCTTACTAATGCACTAATTAGTCTATTTAAATATGATTAATTAAAAGAATAAATTTAATGTCAACATCCTTTAAAAATGTCACACCAACCGGTCCTGGTGGGACGGCAACATTACTAATTGTATTATCTTTTACTGGCTTCCTTTTGCTCACCCAATCATTATTTGTTGTGCCTTCTGGACAAGTTGCAGTTGTTACAACACTAGGGAAAGTAAGTGGTCCCTCTAGGAGAGCTGGTTTAAACTTTAAACTTCCATTTATTCAGTCTGTATATCCATTTGATATAAAAACTCAAGTTCAACCAGAAAAATTTGAAACGCTAACTAAAGATCTTCAAGTTATTAGGGCTACAGCTACTGTTAAGTATTCAGTTAAACCTAACGAGGCAGGAAGGATCTTTGCAACAATTGCAAGCAGAAATAGCGATGTTTATCAGAAAATTGTTCAGCCATCTTTGCTAAAAGCTCTAAAATCGGTCTTTTCTCAATATGAGCTAGAAACGATTGCTACTGAATTCGCAGTAATTTCTGAAAAAGTAGGCGACACCGTTGCAAAAGAATTAAATTCATTCGATTATGTAGATGTTAAAAGTTTAGATCTTACTGGATTAGAAATCGCTGAAGAATATAGAGCTGCGATTGAACAAAAGCAAATAGCTGGTCAGCAATTACTAAGAGCAAAGACTGAAGTTGAAATTGCTGAACAAGAAGCACTTAGATATGAGACATTAAATAGAAGTCTAGATGATCAAGTACTTTTCAAATTATTTCTCGACAAATGGGATGGCAGTACACAGGTTGTTCCTGGTTTACCAGGTTCAGATGGAGGTACTCCCCCAGTAATAGTTGGTGGTAGAAGATAATTATTTAGAAACAATCTTTCCAAACTTTTTTATCATTTATTTATTTTTTCTATAATCAAAGAATAGTGAATGATTATTTTTTAATTGCATTAAAAGATTCATCAAAAGCTTCAATGGTTTTATCAATTTCTTCTTCGTTGTGAGCTAGTGATGTGAAACCTGCTTCGAAAGGACTTGGAGCAAGGTAGATTCCTCTCCGAAGCATTTCTCTGTGCAACTTACCAAAAAGTTCTGCATCATTCGTTTTTGCTTCATCAAAGTTCCTTACTGGCCCATCGCATAAGAAAAATCCAAACATAGCGCTTACACTTCCACCGTTAATAGCAATACCGTTATTTTCTGCAGACTGAATTATTCCTTCAATTAATCTAGATGTTGTTGAATCAAGTTTATCGTAAGTACCATCTTGTTTGAGCAGTTCAAGAGTTTTTATTCCAGCAGTCATTGCGAGTGGATTTCCGCTTAAAGTGCCTGCTTGGTATACCGGCCCTGAAGGAGCTACCATTGACATTATTTCTTTTTTGCCTCCATAGGCTCCAACAGGCAGGCCTCCACCAATTACTTTCCCTAGGGTTGTTAAATCAGGAGTAACCCCAAACTTTTCTTGAGCTCCTCCATAACTTATTCTGAATCCAGTCATTACTTCGTCAAAAACTAATAAGGATCCATTCTCTGTAGTTAATTCCCTTAATCCCTCCAAGAATCCAGGTTCTGGAGTAATAAATCCAGCATTACCAACGATAGGCTCAAGGATAACCCCCGAAATGGCATCAGGATTTTCAGAAAATAATTTTTTTACTGCTTCAAGGTCATTGTAGGGAGCAGTAAGTGTGTTGGCAGTTGTAGACCGTGGAACACCTGGAGAATCTGGCAAGCCCAAAGTGGCTACACCTGATCCTGCTTTTACTAAAAACATATCTGCATGACCGTGATAACAACCGTCAAATTTAATAACTTTATCTCTTCCAGTAAATGCTCGCATAAGTCTCAAAACAGCCATGCATGCTTCAGTTCCGCTATTGACAAATCTAACCATTTCTACAGATGGGACTGCATCTATTACCATTTCAGCAAGTTGGTTCTCTAGAACGCATGGAGCACCAAAGCTAGTGCCTTTCTCAATGGCTTCCTGTAACGCCGTTGTAACTTCAGGGTGGGCATGTCCACATATAGCAGGCCCCCAGCTTCCTATGTAGTCAATATATCTATTTCCATCAATATCCCAAGCAAAAGGACCTTTGACTCTATCAAAAACAATTGGCTGACCTCCTACAGACTTAAAAGCTCTTACTGGTGAGCTTACCCCTCCAGGCATTAGTTGTTGGGCGGCAGAGAAAATTTCTTCTGATTTTGTGTAATTTAATATGTCAGTCACAATTTAGCTAAATGATGTTTTGAGAAAAATCTAGTCATGTTCTAAATTAGAAATAAGTAAAAATTTTGTCAATCAGATTGAAATTCTACATTATGATAATTTTATTGCGATAGTTTGGATTGTAAATTATTAATTTTAAAGAAATTATGATAAAAAACAAACCTACTTCAGATAACTCTTTATTAATAGGCGTTTTCAAGCATTAAAGAAATTCAATTTATTTTATTTATATTTCGAAGAAATTATCCTCATCCTCAAAAAAATCTGCATTAATTTCGTTTAAGTTAAGATCTATCATTACTGGGGCATGATCACTTGGACGCAAATTACCTCTCGGGGAGCTGTCTATGACACAACTTTTAAGTTTTGATGACAGTTCTTTGCTTATGTATATATGGTCTATTCTCCAACCTTTATTTAATTCAAATGAGTTGTTACGGTAATCCCACCAACTCCAATGGCCAGTATTTTGTTCATAAATCCTGAACGAATCTATTAATCTTTTTTTCAGAACATTATTTAGTGCACTTCTCTCTATCTCAGATGCCATTATTCCTCCTTCATATTTCTTTGGATCATGAATATCCAAGCTAGATGGAGCAACATTGAAATCACCCATAAGACAAATTAATTCTCCTTTTTTTTCTTGCTCATCCAAAAATGAAGCTAAACAATTTAACCAATTAATTTTGTATTCGAACTTACTAGATTCTAAAGAAGATCCATTTGGAACATAGACATTTATGATTTTAATACCATTAATATCCGCAGAAATCAATCTTTTTTGATCTAGGAAAATTTCGGTATTTTGATTAGAGGCATCAAAACCGTAGAATCCTTTTTTAACATTTTCTGGTTTTATTTTGGAAATAATAGCCACACCATTGTATGATTTTTGTCCGTAGATCTCTACTGAGTATCCTAATTTTTCAAAGGGTTTAACAGGGAAACTTTCGTCCATCACTTTCGTTTCCTGCAAACACAGAATATCTGGATTGGATTGATTAATCCAATCTAATATTTGTGAAAGTCTTGTTCTTATAGAGTTAACATTCCAAGTTGCTACTAACAAATTTTTGCCAAATTATGTAAAATTAAAATAGCAATAAATTTTAGCGTTAAAGAATTTTGAAATTAAATAAAATGAAAAATTACTTTTGCAAAATCGTTTTTAAACCAATTACGGTTGCAATTTTTTTCTCTTTGTTAATTTCCTTAAGAAGTGATTACCTAAATGCTGAATATTTATTTGAAGAATTAGAAATCGATACCTCAACTAAAACAGAAGATGATAGTTCAGTTCTTCCAACTAATCCTTTTGAACTTGTGGAAATGATTCGAAGACAAAATAGTATGAATGATGCGACTGATCCTACTGATGCAATTGACGATGCGTTAAGGTCTTTTAATAGTTTGGAGGACAATTAAGAAATTTAACACGATAAATTGTTATTTCCAAAATTTTAATATGTTAAAAAACCCTATCCCAAAAGTTACTAACCAATTACAGCACAGAGCAATCGGTATTATTAAAGGTAAATTCACTCCCCTTAATGATGAACAATTAAATAGAGGCGTTTTAATTGACAATAAAGACGAAAAAATTGAAACAGTAGTTCTAGGTAAAGCATTATCACTTTTAAAAAAGCATATTGATTTGAAAAAAAGTTATTATTGGATTGTTTATCCAAAGAATAAAAATACTCAAAACTTGCATTTGCAGGTTGCAGGCATATGGGATCCCTATCAACTGAATGATTTCCCTAATGATTCTTCAAAAACTAACTTCTCAAATTTATTAGATGAATTAGATCTAAAAGACAATTATTTTTCTGTTAGAGGAGAATTGGTTTTTGTTAACACTCAAAAGAAAGAAATTGTTATTAAAATCTGCCCTGCTGTAAAGTCAAAAAATTTAAAAAATAAAAATTTTAAATTAGTCATAAAAGGAGAGCTTTCACTTGAACTTTTGCATAGCTTTGTAAGTTTAGACATCAATAGAGATGGAAATTCTTTGGAATTAATAAAGTACGAAGTGATTGAAAAAAATCTTTCTAAAAATAACTAGAATGAAAGGTTGATTCCTATCGAAATTTTACCAATTAAGAAATCTTTGATTTATGGATGATGTTTTAATTGAATGTTCTCCTGGTATCTCTGGAGATATGTTGTTAGGAGCTTTTTATGATTTAGGGGTCCCTAAAAAAGTTATTGAACAGCCACTTATTGATCTTGGATTAAAGGATCTATATCAACTGGATTTTAAGGAATCAAAAAGTTGTTCAATACGAGGCATCAAGGCAAAGGTTGAGAATATTGACAGTATTCCTATTAAAAGAACTTGGAGTAGTATCAAGGAACTTATTTTGAACGGCCACTTAGAAGATAAATTAAAAAAAATAATTTATGAAGTATTTGAATCTTTAGCAATTGCGGAGGGAAAAGTTCATGGCATTAAATCTGATGAAGTTCATTTTCATGAAATTGGAGCTATAGATTCATTGGTGGATATAATTGGAGTATGTGCTGCATTGAATTACTTAAATCCAAAGAGGGTTTATTGTAATGAACCAATGTTGGGGAAAGGTTTTGTTCAAACTGAACATGGAAAATTATCTGTACCACCTCCTGCTGTAATAGAACTAATAAGACAAAAAAATATTAAAGTTTTATCAAGCCTTAACTCAATAGATGGTGAACTCTCAACACCAACTGGCATTGCTTTACTTGCTAATTTAGCCGACTATCTTGAACCTCCTTTAAGATATTCTATTAATTCTTATGGAGTAGGCATTGGTAACCTAGAATTTTCATTCCCTAATTTGGTAAGAGTTTATAAAGTTACGTCATTTGAAGATTCTCCTATTTATAATAATGAAAAAATTAGTCCAAAGTGTGAAGAGATAACTATTCAAGAAGCATGGATTGATGATCAAACACCCGAAGATATATCTAATTTCGTGGAGAAACTGAGAATTGAGGGAGCTTACGATGTTTCATTTCAAGCTATCAATATGAAAAAAAATAGACTTGGATTTTCTATTCAAGCAATCTTGCCCATAGAGAAAAAAGAATTTTTCAGGCGATTATGGTTTGATTATTCCAACACTATTGGAGTTCGTGAAAGAACCCAATCTAGGTGGATATTACTTAGACGCAGAGGAGAATGTTCAACGACTTTTGGAAATATAAAAGTTAAACAAACTTTGAAACCAGATGGATCAATAATTACTAAACCAGAAAATGATGAGGTTTTGAGATTACAACTAAAGCACAAAATATCAACTTACGAAATAAGAAAAATAATAAAAGAGTCAGGAAAGAAATTCAAAGCATTTGAAAATTGGAAATGAGATTAAATAAAAATATTCAATCATATTTGATATTCCTTAAAAAAATTAATTTTGGTGGTTTAAAGAGTGTTTTCTTTATTTCAAGCTTATTATATTTTTGCGTCTATTTTTTTTATAATATTGATCAAATTTCTTTTGATATCAATTTAGAAAGAAATGGAATTAATCTATCTTTATCATTTTTATTTTGTGTTTTAAGTATTTTCCTGAACGCTTTTGCTTGGAAATATATTGTTAAGTGGTTTGCAATAGAATTTAAAAGTAATAATCTAGTCTCTTTTTATGTTTTAACCAATATTCTTAAATACGTTCCAGGAGGGGTTTGGCATTTTGTAGAAAGATTTAATTTTATAAAAAAAATAAGTAATACTCAGATTGCTTTGTATTCGACTCTTATAGAACCCTATTTTATGTTGTGTGCATCTTTTCTATTGGCATCGCTGGGATTAATTTTTTCACCAATTTATTTTTTTTTAATTTTTCCTTCAGTATTTTTAAACAGGAAATTAATTTATCTTGTATTAAAAAGAATAGGTTCTCTTAAAGGAAAAGTATTTAAGGTTTTGAGACTTCCAAATTCAAAAAACCAATTTGAAAAGAGAATAAATATAGTTTCTTTTTTACCTATTAGAGCTTTGATACTTGAAATTGGGTTTGTTTTATCTAAATTTTTTGGTTTTTATATTTGCTTAAATACTTTTTATGCAAGTAATACTCTGAACAGCATATTTTTATTAGTAATCTTTTCTTTGTCATGGTCTTTAGGATTGGTAGTCCCAACGGCTCCTGGAGGGGTAGGTGTTTTTGAGGCCTGCTTCCTTCTTTTTGTTGGCAAAAGTATTCCACAAAATATAATTCTCATTTGCTTAATTTATTTTAGGGTTATATCAACCTCGGCAGATTTGTTGTTAAGCTTACCTTTTTTAATAAGAAAACTATCTAAAAGAATTTAGTTTTTTTTCTCTAAACTTGGTATCAAGGTCATTGATGCAATAAGGCCTAAAGCCATAATAAGAATGGCTGGTAATATTGCCTCTACCATTCTTTCATCTCCAGCATATTGATATATTCTCACAGATAATGTATCAAAATCGAATGGTCTTAAAATAAAGGTTATGGGTAATTCCTTTATCGTGTCTACAAAAACTAAAAGTGAGCCTACGAATATTGGTCCCTGTAGAAGAGGTAAATGAATTCTTTTGATTATACCCAGCCAATCCTCTCCTAGTCCAAGTGCTGCTTCGTCAAGATTAGGAGAGATTCTCTCAAGACTTGAATCAATAGAGCCCTTAGAAATAGTTAGAAATCTGACAAGATAACCCCAAATTAGTAAGCAAATAGCGATGAAATTAAATCTTGAAGAAGAAATGCTTATTAAAGATAAAGCTAAGACAGTGCCTGGAATTGAGTAACCTATTCCAGCAAGGTTTGTTATTATCCTTAGCAATAAGCTTTTATTTGGGCGCCTGGATAAGGAAATTATTAGTGAGAATAGCATCGTTATTAATGCAGTAAAAAATCCTAGACTTATGGTCCTGAATGATAGGGTAAGTAATTCTATAGATAATCCTTTTTGAATTTGATCGATATTGAGCAGAACCCAAAAACATGGAAGTCCAAAAGAGAAAATTGGAGGCAATAAAGATATGGTTATTGCTAAAAGAGCTCTGGTTTTTTTTAATTCCCAACCTTGAGAATCTTTTGATGCAGGATTTTCACTCCACCTCTTAGATTTTCTTCTTGAGAATTTTTCAAAAATAATTAAAGTGAAAATTATTAATAAGGCTACCAATGATAATCCAATAGCACTTTTTGGATTACCTTCAATTATCCAATTTTCGGCTATACCTGTAGAAATACTTGGAATATTTAATAATGCAAATGTACCTAACTCATTCATTACTTCCATGCACATTAAACTTATTCCTGTTATTAGTGCTGGTAACGCCATTGGAAAAGCGATTTTAAAGAAGCTCATCCATGGCCCAACTCCTAATCCTCTACTGGCATTGATTTGATTAACTCCAAATTTATTAAAACTTTCGTTAGCAAGAATGAATACATATGGATAAGTAGAAATTGAAAGTATTAACACCCCCCACCATAAACCTGTTACTTGATACCCAAAAATACTTCCTAAATCCTGCAAAATAGAGGTTATTAGATAAGCTGGGGCAGCTAGTGGAACTAGCTGACAAATTCGGAGAACTTTTCTGAACTTAAAATCACAATTTGAAAGTAACCATCCATTCAAAGTGCCTAATCCTCCTCCAAAAAAACTTGTCAGTATTAAAACTTTTAAAGTCTCTAATACCTCTTCTCCTCCAGCAATACCTAATGAAAAATTTCCACTTACAACAAATTGAACTCCCTCAAGAATAAAATTGAAAATAGGAATGATAACTAAGAGTGCAACAATAAACGAAATAAAATAAAAAAGTTTTAATTCGGTTACTGCTTTTTTAAATCCTTTAATAAGTATTTTCAAAAATTAATTAAATCCTAATATGAACTCTAATCTGAATTAAATCTACATGATGACAGTTGATTTTTAATAGTTTGGTGATCTAAGTTTTTCCCAATTAATACTATCTTGTTAGATTTTTCTTTTGTCCATTCCTCATCATCTAGAGAAAACCGCTTTCCAGATAGGTGAAATATGTGTTTTCTTTCACTTTCCATAAACCATAATATTCCTTTTGCTCTAAATACATTTTCTGAGATTTGATTATCTAAGAAATATTGAAACTTCCTTAAAGAAAATGGTTCAAATGTCTCATATGAAACTGAGGTAAAACCTTCGATATTATTGTTCAAATCGTGGGAATGAGAAGAGTGATCGTGGGAATGAGAAGAGTGGTCGTGGGAATGAGAAGAGTGATCGTGGGAATGAGAAGAGTGATCGTGGGAATAAGAAGAGTGGCCGTTTGAATTTTGTTTTATATTTGTTTTATTTTTTTCGAATTCAAAAGTATCCGTCTCAAATAGACCCACGCTCATTATTGTATGTAATGCAACTTCACTATTCGTTGATCTCAAAATCCTTGGTTCTTTTTTTATTTTATTTATAAACTCCTCTATTTTCTTTAGTTGTTTTTCATTTACTAAATCAGATTTATTAAGGAGAAGGATATCTCCGTATAAAATTTGAGAAAAGGCGACACTTGTATTATTAATTTCAAAATCAAAATTTTCTCCATCAATTACAGTGATTATCGAATCTAATCTTACTTTTTCTCTAAGATCACCAGCCGCAAAAGTCATGGCTACTGGTAATGGATCTGCTAATCCAGTTGTTTCAACAATCAAATAGTCTAATTTTTCAGCTCTTTCTAAAACTTTGGATACGGTATTTAATAATTCGCCATTGATAGAGCAACATATACATCCATTATTTAATTCGATCATATCTTCTGAGCCTTCTATTATTAAGTCATTATCTATTCCGATTTCTCCAAATTCGTTGACTAAAACAGCGGTTTTAATACCAACTTGATTTTTTAAAATATGATTTAGAAGTGTAGTTTTGCCAGCACCTAAAAATCCACTAATAATAGTAACTGGCAATAAATTTTTAGACATTTTGAATAGTTGAAAACAAGTTTATATTTTTATTGATCGAAAATTTTGTTGATTTCCGAAGCTAATGTTTGATCCAGATTCGTAATACCTCCTAGATCATGTGTATTTAATTTAATTATTACTTTTGCATAAACATTCTCCCAGTTAGGATGATGATTATATTTTTCACAGATTAAAGCAACCTTAGTCATAAAAGCAAAGGCTTCAATAAAATTAGCGAAGTTAAATTCTCTTTGGATTTGTTTAGATTTAATTTCCCAGCCTGGTATTTTGACAACTAATTCATTCAATTCTTCATCTTGCAAAATGTAGGGTTCCACTAAATAATAAATCTGACTTATTACATTATAAATATCTTACTTTTTCTCACCAATTATATGTACATTAATGATTCTTTCCTTTTGATCAAATCGATGTTCCCATAAATAAACTGCTTGCCATGTGCCAAGCATAATTTTCCCGTCTTGAAAACTTAAAGATAAACAAGTGTTTGTTAGGGATGTTTTAATATGTGCTGGCATATCGTCAGCCCCTTCTTGATAATGTTTATAGGATATTTTTTCTCTATTTTTTGATAAGGTTAAATAGGAATCATAGGGAACTATCGATTGCATATACTTTTTTAGGTCCCTCAGTACATTTGGATCTGCGTTCTCATTAATAGTTAAACTGCAACTTGTATGAAGTGAAGTTAAATTTAAAATTCCGGAATGAAAATTATTTTTTTCAACACATAAATTTAAATCATCTGTGATATCAATAAAACCCTCGCCACAGGTTATGAATTTTAATTTTGAAAATATTTGTTCCATATAAGTTAAAACTTAATTAATCAATATCCTATTATGGATAAAGATGCATGTTTTACTGCAGACATTAAAATTTTTATCTTAAGATAAATTTAATTTCCATTTAAATCTTTGGCTGAAACTCATTGGAATAAGCTTGGTGCTTACCTTAAAGAAACACAAATATTAGGTTCAATCCAAAATACACTTTATTGGGATCAGAATACTGGAATGCCAAAGAAGGGTGCTTCTTGGAGATCTGAACAACTTACTTATATTGCAAAAGTATTGCATGAAAGAAATTCTTCCGAGGAATATTCTAATTTAATACAATCTGCTAAAAATGAGCTAGCAGATATTGAACGAAATGCCGATAATCAACTTTTAATTAAAGATAAAGAAAGAAATATTAGTCTTTTATTGAAGGAATTTAATAGAGAAAGAAATTTAGATCCTAAATTAGTTGAGTCTCTAGCAAAGGCAAAATCTAAAGGGTATGAAAGCTGGCAAGAAGCTAAGGAAAAATCAGATTTTAAAATTTTTCTTCCTTTCTTTAAAGAATTAGTTAAATTGCGGATTGAAGAGGCAAAACAAATATCAGATCAATTTTCACCATGGGAAACTTTAGCACAACCCTTTGAGCCTGAATTAACTTTAAAGTGGCTGAATAAAATGTTTCAGCCTTTGAAAGACACTCTCCCAGAGTTGATTAGAGGGATTAATAAATCTAAGAAATATCACTGGGATTTGAGTCCAGAATCTCAACATAATTTATGTTCTCAATTACTTGATGAGTTTGGGAGAAATAAAGATCTAGTTGTTGTTGGTAAATCTCCCCATCCTTTTTCGATTACATTAGGTCCTAATGATTACAGGATTACGACAAGAATTGTTGAAGGTGAACCATTATCAAGTTTTTTAGCAACTGCGCATGAGTGGGGGCATTCTATTTATGAGCAGGGTTTGCCATCTCAAAGTCATCAATGGTTTGCTTGGCCTTTAGGTCAAGCAACCTCTATGGGTATTCATGAAAGTCAATCCTTATTTTGGGAAAATAGAATAGTTAAATCCAAATCTTTTTCAAAAAGATTTTTTAACAAATTTGTTTCGGCTGGATGTTCTCTTAATAATTATTTAGAACTATGGAAATCTATTAATCATTTGGAAGCAGGATTAAATAGGGTTGAAGCGGATGAATTGACTTATGGCTTACACATATTAATAAGAAGCGAACTAGAAATAGATTTAATTGAAAGAGGATTACCTGCTGAAGATATTCCAACAGAATGGAATAAAAGATATGATGAACTCCTAGGAATTAAACCATCTAATGATTCAGAAGGTTGTCTTCAAGATGTTCATTGGAGTGAAGGGGCGTTTGGATATTTCCCCTCATATTTATTAGGACATGTTATTAGTGCGCAAATATCTTCTCAAATGGAAAGAGACATAGGTTTGATTGACAACTTAATTGAAAATGGTGAATATCAAAAGATCATCTTTTGGTTAAAAAATAATATACATCAATATGGCAGATCAGTTAATTGTATGGAGTTGGTAAGAGCAGTAACTAATGAAGAACTATCGTCAAATTATTTTATTAATCATTTAAGGTCCAAAATAAATGATTTTTGCTGAAACATTACTTTTAAAGAATATGGTTAGGTGTGAGGATGTAAGATAAACAAAAATAATTTCTTGATGGCAAATCTAAATCAGCCCCCAAGCAGGGTTACCCCAAATTTATTGCACATACTAAATGCTTTCACTGATAGCTCAAATATAATAATAAACACTATTGTTGAATTGAACTCTAATACCATAAATAAATATGAATTAATTACAGAAACGGGCCATCTTAAACTTGATAGGGTAGGTTATTCATCACTTGCGTATCCTTTTGCTTATGGATGTATTCCAAGGACTTGGGATGAAGATGGAGATCCGCTTGATGTAGAAATTGTTGGGGTAACTGAGCCATTGATACCCGGATCTATTGTGGAAGCAAGGATTATTGGAGTGATGAAATTTGATGATGGTGGAGAGGTTGATGATAAGGTAATAGCGGTTCTCGCAGATGATAAAAGAGTGGATCATATCTCAAGTTATGAAGACCTTGGAGACCATTGGTTAAAAGAAACAAAGTATTATTGGGAGCACTACAAAGATCTAAAAAAACCAGGAACATGTACTGTCAATGGTTTTTTTGGGATAGAAGAAGCTATTAAAGTGATTAAAGATTGTGAAGAGAGATACAAAAAAGAAATTGATCCTAAATTAGTAAATTAACTAATTTTATTTTTCTCTAAATTTTTCAAATATTTCGCTTAGTATTTCTTCGGCACCTTGCTGCTTTAATTTTTTAGCTAGTTCTTTGCCCACTTCTTCGGGATCATTAATATTGCCAATATATTGATCTTTAATAAGCCTTTCTCCATCAAGAGATGCAACCATACCAGTAAGGCAAAGCTCTTCATTCTGAATTTTACTATTCACACCTATTGGGACTTGGCATCCACCTTCAAGCTCTCTTAAAAAAGCCCTTTCTGCTAGACATCTTTGACTGGTGGGTTTATCTTCTAAGATATTTATAATTTCTGAAATTTTTTTATCATCAGATTTACATTCAATGCCCAGAGCTCCTTGGCCAACGGCATGGAGGGAAACTTCACTTGGGATAATCTGGTGAATTCTTGATTCAAAGCCTAATCTCTTTAAACCAGCGGCCGCAAGAATTATACAATCAAATTCTCCTGCATCTAATTTTTCAATTCTTGTAATAACATTTCCCCTGATATCTTTGAAAACAAGATGTGGGTACTTATTTCTTAATTGTGCAAGTCTTCTAAGGGAGCTTGTTCCAACAATCGAACCTTCAGGTAAGTTTTCTAATTTATAACAGTCATTTTTTTTGTTTACTACTAAAGCATCTGCAGGATCCTCCCTTTTTGTAATGCATCCTAATTTAAGGCCATTAGGCAAATTGGTTGGTAAATCTTTTAGAGAATGTACTGCTATATCTGCATGGCCTACGAGCATTTGTGCTTCAAGTTCTTTTGTAAATAAGCCTTTGTCGCCTATTTTTGCTAAGGCTACATCGAGGATTTTGTCACCTTGAGTTGCCATCGCTTCTATGGATACCTCTAAATTGGGAATATTCCTTTCTAGTTGATCTTTAACCCATAAAGTTTGAACCATTGCTAGTTTACTTCTTCTACTAGCTATTTTCAGCTTAAAATTAGTCATTAAATATTATTTTGAGTTTGAATTAAAATAAAGTCCTATCTATTTTAAGCTATTCTTTTGCAAGTTTCTAAAGCTGAAAATTATACTTAACTTTTTTTATTTTATATATTCCTTTAAAACCCCATTTCTATTTGGATGTCTAAGTTTTCTAAGAGCTTTTGCTTCTATCTGTCTAATTCTTTCTCTAGTCACATCAAAAATTTGCCCAATTTCTTCAAGAGTTTTCATTCTTCCATCATCAATTCCATATCTCAATCTGAGTACATCTCTTTCTCTTGGACTTAGAGTGGCTAATACTCCCTCCAAATCTTCTCTTAATAAAGTTTTAGAAACATCTTGCTCTGGATTTTCTATATCAGCCTCTATAAAGTCTCCGAGTCTTGAGTCTTCTTCTTTCCCTATTGGAGTTTCTAATGAAATGGGAAGTTGCGCACTTTTAGCTATAAATCTTAATTTTTCAATTGTCATTTCCATACTCTCAGCGATTTCTTCTTCACTAGGTTTCCTACCAAATTCTTGGCTAAGAACTTTTGTAGTTTTTTTGATTCTGGAGATTGTCTCATATAAGTGAACTGGCAATCTAATAGTTCTACTTTGATCCGCAATTGCTCTCGTGATAGCTTGACGAATCCACCAAGTTGCATATGTAGAGAACTTATAACCTTTTTCATGGTCAAATTTTTCCGCTGCCCTAATTAGACCCAAACTTCCTTCTTGGATTAAATCTTGAAATGATAAACCTCTATTCATATATTTCTTAGCAATGGAAACAACTAATCTTAAATTTGATTGAACCATTTTTTCTTTAGCTCTCCTTCCTAAAAGAAGTCTTCTTCTAAATTTGGAAAGAGGCATATCTATTAACTCGGCCCATTCTCTAACTGATGGGAAATGTCCTTTTTCTGACTCATATTGAGTTGCTAGTTCTTCTAATTGGAGTAAATCAGCAATTTTTCTTGCAAGTTCAATTTCTTCATCTGGTCTTAAAAGTCTAATTCTTCCAATTTCTTGGAGATAAACTCTTATTGAATCTTCAGTGTAGATACCTTTTGGCCCAAGTTTTATATTCCCGAGCCCTTTATCTTCTTCAGAATCACTAAATTCATTATTGTTATTTTCAATATTACTTTCGTTTAACTCAGCAGATGTCTGTAAAGTTTGATTATTTTTATTAATATCTTCTTCAACTACTGTTTCTAGATTTGTATTAATTTTTTTATTGATCTTTTTTTTTGAACTAGGCTTGGAATTCTTTGATTCTGCTGCGACTGGACACATGATTGACTCCTTTCTACGGTGAATTTAACTAGATAAAATTTTATTTAGGGCTAATTTGAACATTTAGTAGTAAAGTCCCCTTAATGTTCAAAAAACTTTTCACAAAATGAGAATAAGAAAAGTTTTCTAAATTGTTGAAAAATTTAAATAGTGCTATAGATTACCTAAAGTAAAAAGTCTTGGGATTTCTCAGACAGGCAGATCTTTTTGAATTTTCAATCAATGATCAGAGCTTCATGTCTCCCTTAAGAGCAGGATACTTACAATGTGCAAAAAACACTTTGTGGAATGTTCAACAATCCAATACTAAGAAAAAGTTTTGAAGCCGGCAAGTAATCAGTTATTAAATATCTCCTATAAATTGGAAATTTTGCTTGATATAGGTAGTAGTAATGAAAGCTTTGACTATTTAGATGGAAATAATCTTGGAGCAGAAGTTGGAGATATTGTAAGTGTGAGACTAAGAGGGAGATTATTGAATGGGTTGGTGATCTCCAAAAAAGACTTTTCGACAATCAATAATAATGAATCAAATATTACTGGAGGAAAAAGAATAAGATATTTGTTTGTTGAAAGTATTTTGCAGAAAAAAATAATTGATGAATCTTGGAGAGAATTGATAGAATCCCTAGCTTCTTTTTATATGGTTAGTAATTTAAAAATGTTTAAAACTGCATTTCCTCCTGGCTGGATTGGTAAATATAAAAATTTCTCTAAAGGTTTAAAAGATCAAATATGGATTGAAACTAAAAAAGAATTTGATATTAAGAAAAATGGATTAACCAAAAAAGAATTTTTTTTAATGGATACTTTATCTAAAAAAGGTAATTGGCAAAGTGAATTAATAAAGTCTGGTATTAATTACACTTTAATTAACTCAATGGTCAGTAAAAATTATCTTGCTAAATCTAAAAGAAAAAAAAATATAAATAGTAAATTAAATTCCTTTTTAAAAGATCATATCGAAACGAAAAAACCAAATCTTACAAATGAGCAAAAAATTGCATTTCAAGAATTTCAAACAATGAAACCAGGAGATGCATTACTTCTTTGGGGCGAAACAGGTTCAGGTAAAACAGAAGTGTATATGAGAATTACTGAAGATCAATTTCTTAAGAAAAAAAGTTCTTTGATACTAGCCCCAGAAATTGGATTAATTCCTCAACTTATTGATAGGTTTAGTAAGCGATTTAATAATGTTGTTTACGAATATCATAGTAATTGTTCTCCCGATCATAGAACTTTAGTTTGGAAGAAAATTATTAATGCTAATGAACCTTTAATAGTAATAGGTACAAGGTCGGCAGTTTTTCTTCCAATCAAAAATCTGGGATTAATAATAATGGATGAAGAACATGATGTTTCTTATAAGCAAGATAGTCCTATGCCTTGCTATGACGCTAGAGAGATTGCTATTGAAATAGTAAAAAGGAATTCTGCAAAGTTAATTTTTGGGAGTGCAACCCCATCAATAAAGACTTGGAAAAAGTGTATTTTTGAAAGGAATTTTAAATTGGTAAGAATGATTCAAAGGATATCCAGTAATGAGACTCCTGAAATAAAAATTATTGATATGCGGGATGAGTTCAAGAAGGGGAATATGAAAATTTTTTCCAATGAATTATTACAATTGCTTCCTCAACTACGCTTAAAAAAAGAGCAAGCAATAATTTTGATCCCTAGGAGGGGGCATAGTGGATTTTTAAGTTGTAGAAATTGCGGATATTTAATAAATTGCCCCAACTGTGACGTTCCTTTATCAGTTCATCTCGGAGCACAAGGGAAAAAATGGTTAAGGTGTCATTGGTGTGATCATAAATCAAGATTGATAAATCGTTGCCCAGATTGTCATTCAACAGCTTTCAAACCTTTTGGAATTGGTACGCAAAGGGTAATAGAGTTTTTAAATGAAGAATTTCCTGACTTAAGAGTACTTCGCTTTGATAGAGATACAACTTCAGGAAAGGATGGTCATAGAGAGATTCTTTCAAAGTTTTCTAGAGGTGATGCTGATATTCTTGTCGGTACTCAGATGTTGGCAAAAGGTATTGACATCCCCAATATTACTCTTTCAGTAGTTATTGCAGCAGATGGGTTGCTTCATCGCCCAGATATTTCAGCAGAAGAAAAATCATTACAATTATTTTTGCAAGTAGCAGGAAGGGCCGGCAGGGCAGAAAAAAAAGGGAAAGTAATTTTTCAAACATATAAACCTAACCACCCGGTGATTTCGTATCTTCAAAAAAGAGATTATGAAAGATTCTTAATTGAAAACTCGAGATTGAGAAAGGATGCTAATTTATTTCCATTTTGCACAATTTGCCTACTTAAATTATCAGGTGAAAATTATGAATTAACTGAGTCAATTGCAATAAAATTAGCAAAATATCTACTCAGTTTTTGTGAGAAAAAGAACTGGAAATTAATTGGTCCTGCCCCTAGTTTAATAGCTAAAGTCGGTAAAAAATTTAGATGGCAGATATTAATACATGGTCCTGAAGGAACAAAGATACCTTTACCTGATAGATCAATATTATGGAAACTTATTCCAAAAAATGTTTTTTTAACAATTGATGTTAATCCAGCAGAGTTGTAATTACTTTGATGGAAGTTGAGGTAAATCAGAACCTAATTTAAATCTATAGAATCTTAATAAATAAGCCAATATTATAATTATTAAAATAATAGATATCCCAATCAAGAGTTTGTTGAGGCTCCAGAAAGAAAATTCAAGACTATTTTTCTGCCCTTGATTTAAATCCCAAATTATAAGATTTTTTGTGATTTCTAAATTTGAATTATTTTTATTGGTAAGGATAGCTTTATTAGGGTGAATAATTTTGAAAATGAGTTCTAAATTATCAATGCCTTTAATAGAATTTAGATCCAAATCTAACTTGTAAAAGTATTTTTTAAAAAAAATGAAGTTTTTTTGAGTAGTATTAATTTCTATATTTGTTGATTCTCCGGCTAACTCTCCAGCTGTATTTTGGGTGATTTTAAGAACTTGCTTTGTATCCTCTAAATTGAGATTCTTATGTTTCAAAGAAAAGGTTGATTCGTCTTGTTCAATTTCTGCGTCAGGAAAAATATCTTTCATCTTCTCTTCAAATTTTAATTGCCAAGGAAATTTCTTTATGTATTTACTCTCTATCACAAAATTATTAGTTATTGAATCAAGTTCACTAAGATCAAGGGTATCCTCAATTTTTACGCAGCCACTTAAAAGTGGAATTAATAATAATAGTATTAAAAAAATGATCAGTGAAAAGCCTTTTTGAAAGGGTTTTGTTTCACCAGTTGGTGTCTCAGTTACATTAATAAATTTTTTTTTCTTCAATACTTCTCTTTTTTGGCGCAGTGAGTTAAGAGATTTTTTATTGAGTGATGGATCGCTTTCAAACTTTACATTCCAATTTTCTGGCTTTTTAATATCAGGAGAGTCTATAACTTCCATCAAATATTTTGCATTTTCTCTCGTCTTATTATCGTAAGATTTTAGAAGATCTTTACAAAACCTTTTAGCCTCCTCCTTTTTATTGATACCACATAGAGCAGTAATTAAGATTGTTCTTAAATTTACTCCCTCTTTGCTTGATAAAGGAAATGATTCGATTATGGGCAAAAGAAATTCAATGCAATAATGATACTCACCTTTAGCTAAAGCAAGTTCTACTGTTTCTAAAACTTGCTCATAAGTTTTCATGGGTTAGGCGACTATCATTGTACCTATTCCGGAATTTGTAAAAATCTCAAGAAGTAATGAATGTTCTATTCTTCCATCAATTATGTGAGCTGCTTTGACCCCTTGGGCTAAAGCTCTTATACAGCATTCTGTCTTTGGAATCATACCTTCAGTCACAATTTTTTTATCAATAAAATCCCTTGCTTCTTTGAGATTAGTTTTTTCAACAAGACTATTTTTGTTATCTTTTTCTTTTAAAATCCCTTGAGTATCAGTAAGAAGAATAAGTTTTTCTGCATTTATTGCAGCAGCAATTTCTCCAGCAACAAAATCTGCATTAATGTTATGGGAAATACCCTCCAAGGTTGATCCAATGCTAGAAATAATTGGGATGTATCCTTTAGAAATAAGAGGATCTAATATTTCAGGATTGATTTTTGTAACCTCTCCCACTAACCCATGGCTACCATCTCCTAGTTCTCTAGATTGAATTAAGTTGCCATCAAGACCTGATATCCCCACAGCTAAGGATCCAGTTTTATTTATCCCTTTTACAATTTGTTTGTTAACTCTACCCATTAGAACCATCTCGACAATTTCCATTGTTTTTTGATCAGTAATTCTTAATCCATTTTCGAATTTAGGAGATATTTCTAATTTCTTTAACCAATTATTAATCTCTGGTCCACCCCCATGAATTACTATCGGACAAACCCCAACGGTTGATAAAAGTGCAATGTCTCTAAAAAAAGCATTTTTTAAATTATCATTCTCCATAACAGAACCACCATACTTGATAACAATTTTTCTACCTGAGAAACTTTGTATATATGGAAGTGCTTCGCTTAATATTGATACTCTTTGAGAATCATTCATTATTAAAATTCATTAAAACTTGATTGAATTGAGAAATTAGGTTTTTACAAATATATCCCTATATTCAATAAAAGAGAATAAAATCAAATTCTTTTTTATTATCGTCGATAATAAATTCTGATTCAAGACCTTTGACGAAAAACCTATTTAATCTTTCTTGTTTTTCAATCCATTTTTCTAGAGGGACAGCGTTAAATTCGAAACGCATTCTGAGACCATTTTTTTCTTCCTTTGTAATTTCTTCTATTTCTTTTAATTGAGGGGGGTTATCTTCGTCCCACAAATTTAAAGATTCTAATGACGATTCAAGATGAGCTTTTATCCCATACCTCCATCTTGTAACATCTTTAACTAATGCTGTTAGTTCTTTTGGTCTATTAAATTTATTTGTCGCAAAATTTGTCTGGTCAAATAACTCTACAGGAGGTATTTCGGAAGTCTTTAAGCCTAAGCCAATTAGGAAAATAGGTACTCCATAAAAAAAAGTAGGTACACTTAAATTTACTGAGTCTGTAAAATAAGCAGTCATTCCAACAAAAGCTAATATACCCCCAGCGGTTACGATTAAGTTTCCAGGCGATATGTATTTCTTCATTTTGATTTAGTAGAATGAGTTTTAAATGGCTAACAAGTATTATGCAAGATTCTAATGCTGCAAATCAAGGAGATTTAATTTTTAAACTTGATCAAGATAGAGCATGGTTACTAGAAAATCTTGATAAGGGTAAATGGCCAGAAATCAGAAGCGAACTTGCCGAGCTTGAAAGAAAAATAAGCAAACTAATTATAAGTGTTCAAGAAAATAATGTTGATATTTGATTTTAAAAAGGTATTTCGTCCACTTCTGGTACTAAAGGTGAACTATCCCAACTAGATTTTTTGGCGGTTTCTTTATTTTCAAATGACTCATTATTTTCTTTTTGATCAGACTTAATAACATCAACTGGCGATATTTGATGAATTTTTGAAGCTGTTAGTTCTGGTTGTTTTTCTTTCGTTCCGTCTTTTCTAGTGACAGAATTCATCTTTAGACGTCCCTCAATAACAATATTTTGCCCCTCCTTTAGTTCATCTACCATTTCTTGGGCAATATTTCCCCAACCTATGACCTTGAGATCTCTGGTTGGATCTTCACTACGTAATCCTTTAAAATTAACAATCATTTCTGCAATTGCAGTTTGGTTTTCTTTGGTATACCTCATTTGAGGAGCGCTATTAATGACCGCCTGAATTAGACAATGATTCATTACTTACTATTTAATTAAAGATATACTGATGCAGAATCAAGGAAATTGCTATAAAAATGTTTGGATCCTATCAGGAACTTCGGATGGACCTGTAATAGCTAACAGGCTTCTTGAACTTAATTATTCAGTCTTTGCAAGTGTTTTAACTTATAAAGCAGGGCAAGCTTATATTGAAAATCCAAAGTTACATATCATTACGGGGAAATTAAATAATAAAGATCAAATAATTAATTTCATAAATAAAAATAAAATCACATGCGTTGTCGATGCTACTCATCCGTTTGCTGTAATAATTTCTAAAAATCTTAATAATGCATGTAAAGAGATTAATACACCTCTTTTACTATTTGAGAGGAAATCTCTAATAAATAACACTAATAATTTTTTTTATATTGATGATTTAAAGGATATAAATAACGTTGATATTGAGAATAAGAATATTCTTCTTGCAATAGGCTCAAGATTGCTTAACGATACAGCCAATTTTTATATGAATCGTAAAGCAAATGTATTTACAAGGGTACTTCCGACTTATGGGAGTATAACTAAAGCTTTTGGATCATGTATTAAAAATTCAAATATAGCGATACTTGAACCGAGTAAAAATAATAAAAGCACTTTAGAAAAAAAACTTTGTGATTTTTGGGAGATAGATTATGTTTTATGCAGAGAATCTGGAAGTTATTCTCAGAAAAACTGGGAGAGTATAGTTTCTGGAAGTAAAATGAAGTTATTTTTGGTTAAAAGGCCGAAAGTTAAAAATGATTATTCTTACTCTTTTGATCAATATCACAAATTGATAAATCACATAATTAAAAATATTGATGTTTGATTCATTATGGAAGTATTAGTAATAATCACTACAGAATCAAGTAACGCAAATGCTTTGCGAATGGCTAGATTACTAATACAAAATAAACTCGCAGCTTGTGTTTCGATAAAGCAAATTTTTTCAATTTATAAGTGGGAAGATGATATTGAAGAAACTAAAGAGTTTGAAATCACAATAAAAAGTAAACTAGAATTTAAAGATTATTTAATTGATTTCGTAAATAAAAATTCCACGTATGATGTCCCTCAAATTATTTACAAAAAATACCATGCTGAGATGAAATATTATGATTGGTTTAATAAGACTATTTGATTAAATCTATTTTATTAACTCTTTAAGATGAATATCTGATCTAGATCCTAATTGCGTAATTATTTGTCCCGCACAAATTGAAGCTATCTCTCCGCATTTTCTGAGGGGATAATTGTTTATTAATCCATGGATAAATCCTCCCGCATAGATATCTCCAGCTCCTGTAGTATCAATAATCTTGCCTTTCGTTATTGACTCGATTATTTGAACATTATTTTTGTTAACTATGAGAGAACCATTGCTTCCAAGAGTTACTACGACTAATTCACATAAGGAATATAGGTCTTCTTGGCAGCTTGCTAGTTGATCATTTTTAAATAGACTTAACACCTCGGATTCATTACAAAAAACAATATCTACATATTCATAAATTAATTCTAAGAAACTTTCACGATGTCTGTCTACACAAAATGAATCAGACAAAGAAAGGATTATTTTTGTATTAGATTGTTTCGCAATTTGGGCAGCTTTAATGAAAGCTTTTTTAGCTAATTCGCTGTCCCATAAATATCCTTCTAAATATAAGTATTTACTTTCCTTAATTAAAGTAAAGTCAATGTCTTTTGGTTCAAACTCTACAGATGCTCCAAGGTAAGTGCACATAGTTCTTTGCGCATCAGGTGTAATCAAAATGATTGAATGAGCTGTTGGAGCACCTTCAATAGTTGGTTGAGTATTAAATATAGTTTTACTTTTTTTTATATCGTCAGAAAAGAAATTCCCAAATTGATCATTCTTCACTCTTCCAATAAACTGCACATGATTGCCTAATTCTGCTAAAGAAACAACGGTATTTGCTGAGGACCCACCTGAAATTTGTTTGATCACTTTGCAATTTTCTAACAATCTCTGGGATTTATCAGAATTAATTAGATTCATTGATCCTTTATCCAGATTATTTATCTCAAGAAACTCATCTTCAATATTTACAATAATATCTACTATTGCGTTTCCCAGACCAATGAGATCAACTTTTTTATGTTCAAAATGTCTAAAGGATTCCTTCATTAATTTGGAACTAAATTACCTTAGCAGTGCTCTTTTAGGACCATGTATTGGGTCTTCAATTACTATAGTTTGATCTCTATTCGCCCCCAATGAGACAATGGCAATTGGAACCTCCATTAATTCAGCTAAAAATCTTAAATAATTCATTGCATTTTCTGGGAGATCAGATAGTTGTCTGCAATCTGCAGTTGAACATTGCCAACCTTTTAATTTTTTGAAGATTGGCTTACATTTTTTTAAGTCATCTGAATTTGTAGGAAAGTAGTCTATTTCCTCTCCATCGAAATCATATGCAATGCAAACTTGAATCTCATCTAATTCATCTAACACATCTAGTTTCGTAATGGCTAAACAATCAAGACCATTTACAGATACGGCATATTTACCAATAACTCCATCAAACCACCCACATCTTCTCCTTCTCCCAGTAGTGGTTCCAAATTCACTGCCTCTATCACAGAGTTGATCATTAATACTTCCTTGTAATTCAGTTGGGAAGGGCCCTTCACCTACTCTTGTGGTATAGGCTTTTGCGACACCTATGACTCTATCAATTAAAGTTGGACCTACTCCAGCCCCGATACATGCCCCTCCTGATATAGGGTTTGATGAGGTGACAAAAGGATAAGTCCCATGATCTAAGTCAAGAAGAGTCCCTTGAGCACCTTCGAAAAGAATATTCTTCTTGTTTTTTGAGGCTGCATGGATAGTCCTAGTACAGTCAACAACATGCTTTGATAATCTTTCTCCATAGTCAAGATATTCTTCAACAATATCTTCTAATTTAAGTGGTTTAATGCCATAGATTTTTTCTAGTAGACCGTTTTTTTCTCTTAATGGAATTTTTATGACATCACTTAGTCTTTCCTTATTGAGCAAGTCTCTTATCCTAATGCCATTTCTTTGTGATTTATCCGCATAAGTTGGGCCTATCCCACGACCTGTTGTCCCTATTTTGTTTGAACCTCTATCAGCCTCCATCGCTTCATCTAATATTCGGTGGTAGGGCATTGTTACATGTGATGTTGATGAAATTTGTAATCCTGAGATATCAATTCCATTGTCAATTAACATTTCAATTTCTTTAAGCAAGATTTTTGGATCTACAACAGTTCCCGAACCAATTAGACAAGAAGTATTTTTATAAAGTATCCCTGAGGGAATTAGATGTAATTTTAAGACTTTATCATCTACGACTATAGTATGACCTGCATTTACTCCACCTTGATAGCGAACGACAACATCTGCCGAACGACTAAGTAAATCCGTTATTTTACCTTTTCCTTCGTCACCCCATTGGGCTCCGATTACAACAACATTAGCCAATTTTAGAAGAGCATTATTTTTGTTCGAATATTTAATATATTCAAAAATCTTGGTTTACTTTTAAAAAGTAAATGAATTGTATCAACTTTCTCTTAGAACCATTTTTTCAGCAAGAGAAAATTCCTTGGTTAAACGCTCTTTAAGTTTATCTGGTAAAGGTCTACTTGCAAAGTTTTTGTAATGACCTGCCATAGCATTTAATGCAGTTTGCATTGTGGTAAATGATTGCGTTTTATTCACCATACCTCTATTTCTATATCTGGAAATATAGTCAGTTATGAGCGTAAGAGCCTCACTTCTTACTTCATCTTTATTCGGAGAATCTTTTGGAGTATCAACAGCTGTTTGTAATGTTTTGACAACTGAAATTGTATCCTTTGTATAATCACCTGTCATAGCGGTTTTTGCAGCTATGGAAGGGGAACTAAATAGTGTAAAAACGACAATTAAGGATATTGCAAAAGATATAGCTTTAGTAAGATTTTTAAAAAATAATTTTGATGTCCATTTGAGTAACATAACTTAGCTCCCAAAAAAAATAAGCCTCAAGACTTTTTATTGTACATTATTTCAGATTCGGAAATAAATGTTTCTAACAATTTATCAGTACAAATTTTAAGCTTAGTATTATTTGTTCTGCATAAAAGTTCTACTTCTTTATTAATAGAATCTCTGCCAATAATTATTTGGAAAGGAATACCAATTAATTCCGCATCTTTAAATTTCACTCCAGCTCTATCATTTCTATCATCAAGAAGGACATCAATTTTATTAATTAAAAAGTTGTTATAGATTTGCTCAGTAAGATCACTTTGAATAGGATCTTTTAGGTTTGTTGGGATTATGATAACTTCAAACGGAGAAATCTGGATAGGCCAACAAATTCCTTTTTGATCATGATTCTGTTCGATAGCAGCTTGAGCTATTCTTGTCACACCTATTCCATAACAACCCATCCATAAATTTTTTAACTGACCATCCTTATCAGAGAACTTTGCATTTAATTTTTCACTATATTTCTGACCTAGTTGGAAAATATGTCCAACCTCGATACCTTTTTTTTCTTTAAGTTCTTCATCATCGTAAATACTTATTTTATCTCCTTTTTTGGCATTCCTGATATCTCCAATTAGATAGTCTTTCGAATCAAAAGAAAATTCTTGAAAAACTTTATGGAAATTAACTTTATTACCACCACTAATAAACTTTGAAAGGTCACTTGCAGAATGGTCAATTATTCTTGTCCATTTTTTTTCCCAATTAGAGCTAGCTTTAATAGTTTTATCATCTAAATCTGGCCCAATAAAACCTAAGGGTAAATCAACTAGATTTTTTTCGATAGTATTTTTTTCTTCAATCTTTTTAAGATTAAGGAGATTGAAGTGATGAAGTTTATTGATTAAGTTAAAAAGCTTTACTTCATTAATACGTTGATCGCCTCTTATGCATGCAAGAATTGGGACATAAAATTCACCTTCGAACTGTGCAAGGAATATTACTACTTTAATAATCTGACTTGGGTCCAAATTATTATTATCGCAAACTTCTAGGATTGTTTTTTGATGAGGTGTTTCCAACCACTCTGTAGTATTATCTTTTAGTGGAATTGGTTGAGAGGGTAAAGAAACAGCTTTTTCGATATTGGCAGCATAAGAACCACTTTGAGTGAACAAAATAGAATCTTCCCCAGCATCAGCAGTGACCATAAATTCTTTAGATGAAGCACCGCCAATTGCTCCACTATCAGCTTCAACCCCTACTGTCTGCAGTCCACAAGATTTAAAAATATTTTCATAAGCATTGCCCACCTTTTCATAGAAAGAAGCTAGATCGTTTTCTGAAGAATGAAAAGAATAACCATCTTTCATTATGAATTCTCTACTTCTCATCAATCCAAACCTTGGCCTTATTTCATCTCTAAATTTTGTCTGAATTTGATAAAAACATTGAGGTAATTGCTTATAGGAGTTGATAGTCTCTGATGCAATACTCGTGATCACCTCTTCGTGAGTTGGCGCTAAACCAAATTCTTTACCTTGTCTATCTTTGAGATTAAACATTATTCCTTCACCTGCGGTATATCCTTCCCACCTTTCACTTTTTTTCCATAAATCTGCAGGATGAAGTTGGGGTAATAGTAATTTTGTACAACCAATATTATTAAGTTCTTTCTCTATAATTGCGGATATTTTTTCAATAACTCTAAGCATTAGTGGCATGTATGCATAAATACCGCTGTTAACTCTGCGAATATACCCAGCTTTCAAGAGTAATTGATGTGAAATAATTTCAGCTTCAGAAGGTGTGTCACGAAGTGTCCCCAGAGGAAATGAGGTTGTCACGCGCATACAGAAAAATCCTTAATAATATTTAATTTTATCAATTAAGGTGAAAAAATAATTTAAAGTGTCTTGAGTCCCTCAACGCAGATAGTCTAAGAATATTCTTTCTGCTAACTTCTTCATTAATGAAGTTTAAACTTTTTAAAAAGTTCATTACTACTAAATCATTTTCTTAAGTTTATGGAAAATATAGATTCCAATATTTCTAGTGAAGAGGAATTAGTAGGTATTGATGAAGTTCAAAAATTCCTAAATAGATCAAGAGCTTCTGTCTATAGGTATACAAATACAGATTTAAGAAATCTAAACCCTAGTTTTAATCCAAGAAAATTAAATCCCGAATTTAGGACTGATCAGAAAGATCCTTTAAAATTCCATCCTAATGAAGTAGCAAGATTTGCAAAAGATATCTTAAGAATTAAGGAAGTTACAGTAGAGGTCTTTAATACACCTTCGTCCGCTGCTCAAAATATATTGGCGCAAATATTAGACGAACTAAAAACTATTAGGTCTTTGCTAGAAAAAGAGTAATAAAAAGTCACCAATCAATGTTTTGATTTATTGACATTTTGAATGTAGGATAATGATGTTAATTATCTCTTTAATCTTTACCAATTAAGAGTTCTTGAGTTACACGAAATCAAAGCAGTTTATTCAAAGTAAATCAAGCGAAGAATCTTCTCATGGTTCTGCTCGAAATGATTTTGAAAAAGATGATGATGACCCCTTAAGTATAAGGAGTTTATCAATAACATCTTTAGGTATTATTTTTGCATTTTTGACAATTTTTTTACCTTCAATGAGCATTTTAATTGGCAGACCTTTATCTCAAGGAAACGAGATAATTCATAATCACGATTTTAAAAAAGATGGACCTTAGTTCAATACCTCCATCTCCAATGAAGGGAATAGTGAATATTGTTGTTGAAATACCTGCTGGGAGTAGGAATAAATATGAATATTGCTCTGACGCAGGAATAATGGCCCTAGACAGAGTATTACATTCTTCAGTGAGGTACCCTTTTGATTATGGTTTCATCCCAAATACCCTTGCTGATGATGGAGCTCCCCTTGATGCAATGGTGATAATGGACGAACCTACTTTTGCGGGTTGTCTAATAAAAGCTAGACCTATTGGAGTTTTGGATATGCATGATTGTGGTGCATATGATGGAAAACTTTTATGTGTGCCTATGGCTAATCCTAGGCAGGCTAATATAGTTAGTATTAATCAAATTGCTCCTAATCAGCTTGAGAATGTTGCAGAATTTTTTAGAACAAGTAAAGGACTCGATGGAAGAACAGTTCAAATTGATGGTTGGAGGGATTTTGATGTAGTCGAAAATTTATTGAAAAGTTGTATGCCTCCAAAAAAGAAAAACTTTAAAGTACTTAAGAAATCAAATATTAGTAAATTAAATTGAAAAAAATAATTTTTTATAGTTATTTAAAATGCTCTACATGCCGAAAAGCTGCAAGGTGGCTTGAAAGCAAAGATTTTGAATTTCAGTTAATTGATATTGTAAAAGAACCTCCACTTGTTAATTATTTAAATCTAGCCTTAGAACAATACTCTGATGATAAGAAAAGGATTTGTAATACAAGAGGTAAAGCCTTTAAAACTCTTAACCTTGATATTGATCGTTTGTCAAAGGAAGAAGTTATTCAACTTCTTTTAAGTGATGGCAAATTAATAAAAAGACCATTTTTGATTTACGAAGGGAAAAAAGTAATATTAGGTTTTAACGAAATTGAATATGCCAAACAATTTATATAAGTTTAGAAAATCAATACTTTATTAATCCCATGTCTAGTTCCATAAATAGTTTTTTAAAAGAATGGGGTCTATTAATTCTATTAACTTTTTTTGTTTCTTCTTGTAGATCATTTTTTGCAGAACCACGTTATATCCCCTCTGGTTCAATGCTCCCAGAATTACAAATAAATGATAGGTTAATTATTGAAAAATTTTCGCTAAGAAAATCTTTACCAAAAAGAGGAGATATTGTTGTTTTTAACTCACCTTACTCGTTTGACAAAAAATTAATTTCATCAAGATCTAAGCCTTTACCAAAAAAAAGATATTGTTTTTTTATGAGTTTTCCTCCTATGTCTTTTATTCCTGGTTTGAGGGATCAAGCTTGCGATGCTTATATTAAAAGAGTGGTGGCACTTCCAGGAGAAATTGTAAGTGTAAACTCTAATGGTGAATTAATAATAAATAATAAATTAATTCCTGAACCCTATGTTTCTTATAAGTGTTCATTATCCCTATTTAATAATTGTGGTAAATTTGAAAATATAAAAGTGCCAGAAAATCATTTTTTAGTTTTAGGTGATAATAGGGCAAATAGCTGGGATGGAAGATATTGGCCTGGAAATAAATTTCTTCATAAAAAAGAGATAATTGGTAAAGCATATTTCAGATTTTGGCCTCTTAGTCAAGTTGGCTTTTTCAGTAAATGAAGATTTTTTTTGACTCTGACTTCATCAAAATAAATTTTTAAAAAGGCTTAATTTAAAGTGCTCCTGAAGCAGTTGAATCAAGAATTCCCCCAAGGTGTGTTGTAATGTTAAGAGCACTAATCACAGGGGACTTATTGGGATCATTAAAAAGGTCAATTATAGTTATGCCGCCATTGCCCTGTTTTATCATCCAAATATTTGAATAATTAATCCCAAGGATATTACAAATTAGAGTTTTATTGACTGCATCATGAGCAACCATTAGGGTTTGATCATTATCCTTTTGGGATAAACAAATTTTGTCAAAAGCTTCTACTGACCTTTCTGATACATCTTTTATACATTCACCTTCGGGCATTATTACTTCTTCAGGTTTATCATGCCAATTTTTTAGTAAATCAGGCCACTCTTCTCTGATTTCTGCTTCCAATTTCCCCTCCCATAATCCGTGACTTATTTCTACGAGTGAATCTATTTTCGCAATTTTTAGATCTTTGTTATTTTGAAGGATTATTTGTGCAGTCTCATAAGGCCTATGCATTGAACTTGAAAATGCCTTATTGAAAGAAATATTTCTCAAATATTCAAAAGTCTTTCTAGCTTGATCTTTTCCGTTTTCATTTAAAGGGATATCAATTTGGCCTTGAAATCTACCCTCTTTGTTCCAGTTAGTTTCACCATGCCTTATAAGAAATATTCTGGAATCTCCAATTTTATTTGGAATATTTTTATTAAGATGGGAAGTCTGATTTAAACATTCAATTTGAGTCTTAAAAGAGTTATCTTGCTTTGTAATATTGAGTATCGAGAAAGAAGCATTTTCTAATCTTATTTTTCTAAAACCTTGCTTAGGCTTTCCCAATAACAAGAGTATTAAACATCTGAGAATTGCATTATGACCAACAACTAAAATATTTACATCATCTTTGTCTAGATAAATTTTTAAAATATCTTCTACAAAATCTGTTGCTTGAAAAAATAATTCTTGAATTGGTTTATAAGTTTTATTGTCATTTCTTTTTAAGATAAGATTTTCTGGATCGTTTTTCCATACAGGGTAAATTTCTGGAAATTTCTTTTTTATTTCATCAATTTTAAGACCAGACCATTCACTAAGATCTACTTCTAGCAACTTATCGTCGAATACAATATTTTGATCTTTATTGAAGGTATTTTTAATTGTTTTTGCAGTCTCTGCCGCTCTGACAAGTGGGGAGGAATAGATTTTGTCGAAGTTAATTTTTGATAATGCTTTTCCTGCTTTCCTGGCTTGTTCGTATCCTTCATCAGTTAATAATGAATCGTCTGTTCTTCCTTGAATTAACCCTTTTGCATTGAAACTGCTTAGCCCATGCCTAACTAAAACTAATCTTATAGCCATTATATAAATTTGAAAATTAAGATAATTTAATCATCTCATGGCGTGATTAAAATAGATACATAAATATAAGCAAATTCAATGATAACTAACTATAGTTTTCAAGAATATAATAAGTTATGATCTTTAAAAATACCTCTAAGTCAAAACTCACTTTAGCTTTTATTTCTATCGTCATAACTTTTTTTGTATGGCAACAAGGCTTAAGAGACAGTTTAAATAGACCATCCGTTTCATTTGATATTAGTCAAAAAGAGCAAGAAATTGCAGAATTATCTGTCCAATCAATACCTGTAAATCTTAAAAAATTTTTTATCGTTAATGATCCTGTTGATCAAATAAATAAATCACTCTCTGATGTCTCATTTGAGGAGCTAACAGAAAGAAATAAATTAATTCGAATAATTACTTCAGAATCAAATGATCCTTTAATTAATAAAAATATATCCAAAGATTTTGAAGATAAAAACTTTAAATTTCTGATGGATGAGATAGAAAAAAAATCTAATAATAATTCATATAAAGTAGATTCTGATAAATTTGATTTATTTAAAGGTGATAGATTTTTATATCACCTTTTAAGCCGGAAATTTGATTTTGACGATAGTGCACTAATAACAAAATCATTTTCAAGCAAAATGTTTTTTAAAATATTAGCTATAAGGCTAATACCACTTTTAACAATACTTATTGGCTCTATTCTGGCTTTAAAAATATTATGGAAAACCATATCTTTGAAAAAGTTTGGTTGGAAAGAAATTAAATCCTTAGATTTAGAATTAATAGATATGGTTTTATTAATTGCAGGTGGATTTGTTGTTTTAGGTGAAGTGGTATCACCTTTATTTTCTATCAGTTTGGTTGAACTTTTTTCTAAAAATATCTCTAATGAATTGTCTCAATCTTTAAAAATTTTCTTTGGATATCTTTTTATGGCTATTCCGCCTTTATGGATAGTTTTTTATCAAATTAAATCATTGAATGGTGGATTTACTTTTAAAAAGGATTATTTACAGTTCAATTTCTTGCCAATAAAATATGCAATTATTCAGGGAATTAAAGGTTGGTTAACAATTGTTCCTTTTGTTTTATTGATCTCTTTAATTATGAATAGTCTGATCGATAATCAGAATGGTAGTAACCCCTTGCTGGAAATTGTTCTAAATAATAATAATTACTTATCATTTTTTCTATTATTTGTAACAACAACTCTATTAGCTCCTCTATTTGAAGAGATTATATTTCGCGGTATTTTATTACCAACTCTTTCAAGAGATTTTGGAGTAATTTCGGGCATCATAGTTTCAGCTTTTATCTTTGCATTAGCTCATTTAAGTTTGGGAGAAATGCCGCCATTATTTGTTCTAGGGATTGGATTAGCAATTACAAGAATTGCTTCAGGGAGTTTGTTTTCCTCAGTGATTATGCATTCTTTATGGAATGGATTGACTTTCTTAAATTTGTTCTTATTGAGGACATAAAGAATTTAATTTTTTACTTGCGAATCAAACAAAAAGATGTTTATTTAATTAATAACACTTCTTTTATTTAAACAATAAAACTTTGATGAAACCTTATGGGAATCAACTTAATTTTAAAAAAAAAGTTTCATATGAAAGTAAAAAAAACTCTGAAAAAATATCTATAATTAACACCAAATTAATACATCAAATTTTCGACACTATCAATATCTCTCTTTTAATATTAATTTTCACCTTATTTTTCTTGTCTTTTAATAGTCAAAGAAAATGGTCAAATACATATAAAAACTTATCTAAAACAACAGCCATCAATAACAATCTTATCGATTATATTTCCAAAATTGAGGAATTTTATATTAGTGAACTTGAGTCTATTAATACTTATAGAAAAACTAAACCTAAAGATTTAATTTATCTAGATAAACTTCCAGAAAAAAAAGAAAGTATATTTAAGAAAAATTTAAGTAGTTTCATTGAAGGTATTAGTCATAGCAAATATCAAAGGGGATATTGATGAAAAAATACAAAAAAATTGTTCGTCTAGTACCCCTTGATCAAAGAAGATTTAAATTTCTCTATATTTTTAGCTTACTATTAATATTTTGTTTGTTTGGTAGGTTAGTTAAATTGCAAGTCTTTAACGCCTCTGATTTGCAAAAGAAAGCTAGATTATTACAGTCTTCTAAAACTAACCCATTAAAAAAAAGGAGAGCGATTGTTGATAGAAATAATAGACTAATTGCTTACGATAAACCGCTTTATAAATTATGGGCCCATCCAAAATATTTTAATTTTCCTGGTGATTCAATTAACAGAGTTCGCAGTATTGAAGAAGTTACAGAAAAATTATCACCCATCTTGGATATAAATGGTGAAATACTCTTTAGTAAATTTAATAATAAAATGAGTGGTATCAAGCTTTTGGATAAAATTTCCGAAGAAAAGGCAGAAAAGATTAAAAACCTTCAAATAAGCGGACTTGATTTGTTTAAATATTCGAAGAGATATTATCCACAAGGGGAGATTTACTCTAATCTTGTCGGTTTTGTTAATGATGAGAATATAGCTTCTGCAGGTTTAGAGCTTCATTTAGATAATCAAATTAAAGTTATTAATAAAAGTAATTTTATAAAAATAGGAGGAGATGGAACACCTCTACCGGATAATTCAGCACCAGGTGATTTTATTTCTGATTACAAAAAATTAAGCCTAACTATAGATTCAAAATTACAGAAAGCGGCATTCAATGCATTATCAAAGCAAGTAAGGAGATGGAAAGCAAAGAAGGGATTTGCCATTGTTATGGACGTTAATAATGGTAGGATTCTCTCCTTGGTTACAGTCCCGTCGTATGATCCAAATAAATTTTGGCAGTATGATTCTGAACTCTTTAGGGGTTGGTATTCTCAAGATTTATTTGAGCCTGGTTCAACTTTTAAACCTATTAATCTTGCCTTAGCATTAGAAGAAAAAGTAATCAAGAAAGATGGAGTAGTTGAAGATATTGGAAAAATTAATGTTGGAGGATGGACACTTTCTAATTGGGATAAAAAAGGCAATGGATTCATTGACTATCCAAAAGTTTTGCAGGTTTCAAGTAATGTTGGGATGGTAAAAATAATGCAAAATTTAGACCCCACAATTTATTGGGATTGGCTAAAAAATTTAGGTATAAATAAAAATTTAGAGACTGATTTATTTGAATCAACTGCTGGCCAACTTAAGAGAAAAGATTTATTTGTAAATCAATCAATTGAGCCTGCCGTAACTTCTTTTGGTAAAGGGTTCTCAATCTCGCCACTTAAATTACTTCAACTTCATGCGGCTCTGGCAAATGGGGGTTTTGAAGTGACTCCTCATGTAACCTCAACTTTCAAAGAAAGATTTGATAAAAATCCAAAAAAGCAATTTTTTTCACAAGAGGTTTCTAAAACTGTTCTTGAATGGATGGAGAGCGTAGTTGATAAAGGTAGTGGATCTGGAGTAAAAATCGAGGGTTATAGGATTGCTGGGAAAACGGGCACTTCTCAAAAAGCTTTAAATGGTTCATATACAAGCAAAAAAGTTTGTAGTTTTGTCGCGACCTTACCAGTTAATGATCCAAAATATGCTGTTCTTGTAGTCGTTGATGAGCCGTCTAAATCATATGCATATGGTTCAACTGTTGCAGTACCAGTTGCGAAAGAAATTATTGAGAGTTTAATAGTAATTGAAAAAATACCTCCTAAGATTAAAGATCAAGGAATGATTGTTAAAAAACCCTAAAATTTTCCAATTTTATAAATATTTAATTCACTATCTGATGATTTCATCAGGAATTAAAGCTAGTTTGTATATATATATGATTATCTAGACATGAAATCAATTTTAGAGCAATTGTCCTTAATGACCGTTGTTGTTGCTGATACTGGAGATTTAGATTCGATAAAAAAGTTTCAACCAAGAGATGCCACTACTAATCCATCGCTAATACTTGCTGCTGCCAAGAACCCTGATTATGTGAAATTAATTGATAAAGCTTTAGAAAGTTCAGAAAATGCATTGCCCCAAGGATTCTCTGAAATTGAATTAATTAAAGAGACTGTTGACCAAGTTTCAGTATTTTTTGGAAAAGAAATATTGAAAATTATTTCTGGGCGGGTATCTACAGAAGTTGATGCAAGACTGAGCTTCGATACCGAAGCTACGGTAGAAAAAGCGAGAAAATTAATCAATCTTTACAAAAATTTTGGAATTGAAAAGGAAAGAATTTTGATTAAGATTGCTGCAACTTGGGAGGGAATTAAAGCAGCTGAAATTTTGGAAAAAGAGGGTATTAGGTGCAACTTAACTTTACTTTTTAACTTCTGCCAAGCGGTAACTTGTGCCAATGCAAAAATAACTCTAATTTCTCCGTTCGTTGGTCGTATATTGGATTGGCATAAAGCAAAAACTGGTAAAACTAGTTTTGTTGGTGCTGAAGACCCTGGTGTTATTTCGGTTACGCAAATATACAAGTACTTTAAAGAAAAGGGATTTAAGACAGAAGTAATGGGAGCGAGTTTTAGAAATCTTGATGAAATAAAAGAATTAGCAGGTTGCGATCTTTTAACAATTGCACCAAAATTTCTTGAGGAACTGAAAAAAGAGAAAGGAGAGTTAGTTAGAAAATTAGATCCAAGTACCCAAATAAATCATTCTATTGACTACGAATTTGAAGAAAAAGATTTCAGATTAAGCATGTTAGAAGATCAAATGGCCAGTGAAAAGCTTAGTGAAGGTATCACTGGATTCAGTAAGGCTATAGAAGAATTGGAAGATCTGCTACTTAAGAGATATTCAGAAATTAAAAATCATAAATTAATTTCTGCTAACTAAATTTAAGTTTGAATTGAATTAAAGAATTAAGGATCACTTTTTGTTAGGAGTCTTCTGATAACTCTTTTTGCAATATCTTCATAACTCATTTCTCCTGATAATATTTGAGCAATACGTTTAGGTGCTGTTTTTCTTTTGACACCTAGTTGGTATCCAGTTCTTGGAAATCTATAAAATATCTGGGCTATTCTCCTCCCCCAAGCCATAGATTCCCCCCAAATGTGGTTAATTTTTTTCGTATAAAGATTTAAATCATCTACTTTTCCTGATAGGCACTGATCTATATATTCTGCAGCATAAAAACTGCTAATTAAAGATGGTCTGATTCCTTCAGCTAAAAATGGATCACATAGAGATGCTGCATCTCCAACCGCTAGAACTTTGTCCCCATTAATTGAGTGAAAGCCATTCCATATTCTCAGTTTCTTAGTAATTGTTTTATGAGGAAAATAATCAAAACCGAAGCTTCTGATCACTTGTTTATTTATAGCGTGATTTTCTAAGAGACCATTATTTATAAAAGTACCTAAACCAATATTTAAGCTTTCTTTTAGGGGGAATGCCCATGCAAACCCATATTTTATAAATCCAAACTCAAATCTGACTGCATCTCTCGGTATATCACCTAACCCTTTCAATCTTAATGAGATTGTGTTCGCAAATTTCGGTTTTCTTGGCCCTAAATTGAAATAACTAGCCCATTTCGATTGGGACCCATCAGCAATTACAAGAAATTCTGTAATAAATTTTATTTTGTTATTGCAAGTAATTTCCCATTTATCATTTTTTGTTATAATTTTTTCTATTAGTAATGGTCTCATTATCTGAGCTCCATTTCTCAAGGATTCATCAAGTAATAATTGATCTAGTTTTTCTCTTTTAACAATCCAAAATGGGGATTCACCTGTTAGATCAGCAATTACATTATCTGCAGCCTTCCATCTGAATTCAACATTCTTAATTTTTGATTCTATGCAATTTTCTATATTTAAAGGTAGAAATCTTTGCATTGAAGATGCCATCCCACCTGCACATGGTTTGTAATCTTGGGATTTTTCTTTTTCAATAATTAAAACTGAATATCCTTTTTTTGATAGGTTAAGAGCGGTGGCAGATCCTGATAAACCTCCACCAATTATTACAACGTCAAATTCTATCAAACTTTTAGTATTTCCTTCTCTTTCTCAGACAATTTAGTTTCTATTAAAGCAATATATTTATCAGTAATTTTCTGAATTTCAGATTGATTATCTCTCGATTCGTCAATAGAAATAAGGCCATCTTTTTCGTCTTTTTTTTCTTTATCAACAGCATCTCTTCTGATATTTCTCAAAGCTACTTTTCCTTCCTCTGCATATTTAGAGGCTAATTTACAAAATTCTTTTCTTCTTTCTTCTGTTAAAGGGGGAACGTTTATTCTTATTACTTTCCCATCATTATTTGGAGTAATACCTAAATCACTCATAGAAATAGATTTCTCTATCGCTTGCAAGCATGAAATATCGAAAGGTTGTATTGAAATTGTTTGCGAATCAACAGTGCTTATAGTGGCAAGCGATTTGATTGGTGTTTCTGCTCCATAGTACTCAACACTCACTCTGTCTAATAAGGAAGCATTAGCTCGGCCTGTCCTAATTGTATTAAAGTTTCTTTGTGTAGCTTCAATACTTTTATTCATATTTTCTTGAATTTCTTTTTCTTTCATAATTAAAAAATAAATGATCTTTAACTAATTAAAGAGCCTATTGGCTCACCAGCAACAGCTTTAGAAATGTTCCCTTTTTTGAATATATCAAAAACCATAATTGGGATATTATTATCTTTGCAAAGTGCAATCGCAGTACTGTCCATTACTGCAATTTCATCACTAAGAACTTGTTGATAACTGAGAGAGGAATATTTTTTTGCATCTTTAAATTGATTAGGATCACGATCGTATACTCCGTCAACTTTAGTAGCCTTCATAACAACTTCAGCGTTTATCTCTGCTGCCCTCAAAGCAGCCGTAGTATCAGTTGTAAAAAATGGATTGCCGCATCCACCTCCAAAAACAACAACTCTACCCTTTTCTAGGTGCCTCATGGCTCTTCTTCTGATGTAGGGTTCGGCAATTTCCTGCATTTCGATTGCTGTTTGCACTCTGGTTGCAACTCCTACTCTCTCAAGACCATCTTGAAGTGAAATTGCATTCATTACTGTTGCTAGCATCCCCACATAATCAGCAGTCGCTCGATCCATTCCGTCTGCAGATCCTTTAAGTCCCCTAAAAATGTTTCCACCACCAACAACTATTGCAAGTTGTACATTATTTTCGACTACTTTTGAAACATCCTCTGCAATTGACTGAACTATAGCAGGATCAATACCATAAGGTTTTTCACCCATTAGTGCTTCACCACTAAGTTTTAAGAGAACTCTTTTGTAAGTCATTCAATAATTGTACTTTTAAGACCTTAGCAAGTAAATGTGCCAAATTTATTTTTTGTTCTGATATTGCTTGCGTCTTTAAACATTTCTAAACCTGTTCAAAGAAAATTTAAATAAAATTTACTTCAACTAAAATTCAACACACTTTTGTGCTTTTATTCCTTGTTCTTTAAATGGATGTCTTATTAATTTCATTTCTGTAACTAGATCAGCGTAATTGATAATTGAATCAGAAGCTCCCCTTCCAGTTAAAACAATATGATTTTTTCTATTTTGTAAGTTTTTTAAAAAAGAGATTATTTCTTCGGGTGCAAGATAACCAAGTTTTGTCGCAATGTTAATTTCATCAAGAATGATAAGTTTATAAGATTCGTTTTGGATGTATTTTTTGGCTAGTTGCCACGCCTCTTGCACTAATTTTTCATCTCTTACTCTGTCTTGTGTTTCCCAAGTAAATCCCTCTCCTAATGAATGCCAAGATATGTTTGAAGACAAGTTTTTAAGTGCTTTTTCTTCTCCAGTGGTCCAGCCTCCCTTGATAAATTGAATTATTGCTACTTTATAGCCATGCCCTATCGTTCTTAAAGCCATACCTAATGATGCAGTTGTCTTGCCCTTTCCATTCCCAGTGAAAACGATCAATAATCCTTTTTTTGTTTTTCTAATTTGTAGTCTTTCGGCTTGAATATCTTTCCTTTGCTGCATTCTTTTTTTATATGAGTTCTCATCGCTATCCGGTGTTAATTTACCTCCCATTCCAAGTTTATTTGCTTGATTATCTAGGTTAAATATTTTCTCGGAAAATGAAGGTTTTTCTTGCATATGACCATTAATTTTATTTCATTATTATAAATCTTTAAATATTTTTAACTCTTTTAACTTTTAAGAGTGCATTATTTACTGCCTGTTGTTGATCTCTTTTAGTAATCCAGTGGTGATAAGTTTGAGTATGCAAACTAACAGAATGTCCCATCATTCTGGCAGCCACAGTATCAGGTAAATCATAAAAAATTGTTCTAACTGCCCAAGCATGTCTTAGATCATAAGGTTTTATTTGCAAAGAGTAACGATTAAACTGGTCTGTAATTTTTTTTCCTATGTTTTGTAAGGTTGTAATTTTAAGGTCTCTATTGATATTTGGTAGAAGTTCTGGATTTTCACCAAGTTTTGATAATTCGAACTTCTCCACCCATTCAGGATGAAATGGCCAAACTTGATGTTCTCCAGTTTTAGTGGTGGGTAGAACTCTAATAATTTTGTCTCCAAAATTAGTAAGAGAACTTAAATCACAAAAAAATACTTCATGATTCCTCAATCCATAAGTAGCCATCAAACCAAAAACAAATTTCCAAGACTTGTTTGGTATCGTCTCCCACAGATTTTCTATTAACTCGTCTTTAGGGAGATCCCTAAATCCTGCTTTGTTCAGACCATATCCTCTAGAATTTAATTTCCAATCTTCTGGTAGTTGAATGTCTAAAAACTTAGCTAAAACGCTTAAAGAAGTAGCGCATTGTTTCCTACTTCTGCTACCTTCTTTGTAACTTTCAAGTGTTTTTTGAAATAGTTTTTCTAAAGCTTCATTTTCATAATCATTGTAAATATTTAGGATTCTCTTCATATACGGTTTGTAAGAACTTCTCCAAGTAGTTTTTCTAGTGCTGGTTCGAAAATCACTTTTATTTTCTTTAAAAAAATATTCCTCAAATTGATTTAATCTATTTGGGAATTCAAAACCATCTTTAATTTCCTTTTTATAAGGTTTGCCTATCCAATTAATCCAATCAAATTGATTCAATTCCAATTGCAAATTGATTAATTGTAATTTTTTTTTGGCCTCCTCTAATCCAGAAATATCAGCCTTTAAACCAAGAGATATTCTTTGAATTTTAAAGTTATTTTTATCTTCTTTAGAGGGTAATGAACCACGGATATTTAATTTCTCTCCTCTTTTCTCAATTTTAAGCTTGCTGCCTTGAGTAGCAAATTTATCATTGACATTATTAATTTCCTGAATTACGTTCATTTACTTATATAATTGACCATATAATGACGTTTTAAATGTTGATTTTCAATCTCCATAAATTTTAAATGGATAAAATAGGCGTCTTACTAATGAATTTAGGAGGGCCTGAACGCATTACTGATGTTGGCCCATTCTTATACAATCTCTTTTCTGATCCAGAAATAATAAGGACTCCATTTCCTGTTTTTCAAAAACCCCTGGCTTGGTTAATTAGTACGCTTAGGAGTACTACTTCCCAAGAAGCCTACCTTTCTATAGGCGGAGGTTCACCTATCAGAAGAATAACTGAACAACAAGCAAGAGAATTACAATCTAAATTAAGGGATAAAGGGTTTAACGCTACTACCTACATCGCCATGAGGTATTGGCATCCTTTTACCGAATCAGCAATTGCTGATATGAAAGCAGATGGCATAGATCAAGTTGTTGTAATACCCTTGTATCCACATTTTTCGATAAGTACAAGTGGTTCAAGCTTTAGGGAATTAAAAAAATTGAGAGATTCTGATGATGAATTTAAGAAGGTTCCGATGAGATGTGTAAGGAGTTGGTTCAGCCAATCAGGTTATTTAAAGTCTATGGTCGAATTAATTTCTGAACAAATTTCACTTTGTGAATCACCTTCAAAAGCCCATATATTTTTTACCGCTCATGGAGTTCCTAAGAGTTACGTAGAAGAAGCTGGAGACCCTTATAAACAACAAATTGAAGATTGTTCTTTGTTAATTATAAATGAGTTAGAAAAATGTTTAGGGCATAGTAACCCTCATACACTTTCTTATCAAAGTAGAGTTGGTCCTGTTGAATGGTTGAAGCCTTATACAGAAGAAGTGTTAGCTGATCTTGGGAGGTCAAATGTTAATGATCTGATTGTGGTTCCCATAAGTTTCGTTGGAGAGCATATCGAAACATTGCAAGAAATTGATATTGAATACAAAGAAATTGCTGAAAAGGCTGGCATTAAAAATTTTCGGAGAGTTAAGGCTTTAAATACTCATCCTACTTTTATTGAAGGCCTTAGTGATCTTGTGATTTCCTGCTTGGAAGGACCCATCGTTAATATAGAGGAGGCTTCTCAGTTACCTGAAAAAGTTAAACTTTATCCTCAAGAGAAGTGGCAATGGGGTTGGAATAATAGTTCAGAGGTGTGGAACGGAAGGGTTGCAATGATTATTTTTCTTGTACTTTTTATTGAACTTATTTCAGGTTCTGGACCTTTACATAAATTAGGCATCTTATAAAGAAAAATCGATATTTATTTGAGAATATTTAAATTTTTTAAAAGATTTTTTTGAATATATTTCTGACATTACATTTCTAAATGAGGCAAAAGTATTTAATTGAGTTTAATATTTATAGTAAATATTGAATTTCTTTAGTGACCCTTACTTCGAGATCCTTTTCAAAGGGTAGTTCAAAACATGAAAATCCAGTTTGGATAACTGGTGCAGATGCACTAATGGATTCTTTAAAAGTTCATGGAGTAAAAGTTATATTTGGATATCCTGGTGGAGCCATACTACCAATATATGACGCTGTTCATAAGGCAGAACAAGAGGGTTGGTTAAAGCACTATATGGTTAGGCATGAACAAGGTGGTTCACATGCGGCTGATGGATATGCAAGATCTACTGGTGAAGTAGGAGTATGTTTTGGAACCTCAGGCCCAGGGGCAACAAATTTGGTAACTGGAATCGCCACTGCGCAAATGGATTCAGTCCCTCTAGTTGTAGTTACAGGTCAAGTCCCAAGACCTGCTATAGGGACAGACGCTTTTCAAGAAACTGATATTTTTGGCATAACTCTTCCAATAGTGAAACATTCATGGGTGATAAGGGATCCTTCGGATATCGCGAAAGTAGTATCTGAGGCTTTTTTTATTGCCTCATCTGGAAGGCCTGGCCCTGTGTTAATTGATATACCAAAAGATGTAGGTCAGGAGTTCTTTAATTACCAAAGAGTTTTGCCTGGTGAGATTATTCCTAAAGGATTTAAAAGGAATGGAGAAGTTAATGATTGCGATATCAACAAAGCAATTAAATTAATAGAAGATTCTGAAAGACCTCTTCTATACGTAGGAGGTGGCGCAATATCTTCAGGAGCTCATGATGAAATAAAAACTTTGGCAAAGAATTATCAAATACCAGTCACCACAACCTTAATGGGGAAAGGTGCTTTTGATGAAAAAGACAATTTATCAGTAGGGATGTTAGGAATGCATGGAACTGCTTATGCAAATTTTGCTGTGACAGAATGCGATCTTTTAATTGCTATTGGGGCTAGATTCGATGATAGGGTGACGGGAAAATTAGATACTTTTGCACCTAATGCAAAGGTAATTCATATAGATATCGACCCAGCAGAAGTTAATAAAAATAGACGTGTAGATGTTGCAATTGTTGCTGATGTTTCAAAAGCTGTTCTGAAAATTAATGAACAATCTCTAAAAAATAAATTCACTTGTCGTACGAAAAACTGGTTAGAAAAAATTGATTTTTGGAAACATAAACACCCCTTATATGACCCTCCTAAAGAAGGAGAAATTTATCCTCAGGAAGTTCTTTTAAAAGTGAGGGAACTTTCACCAGAAGCTTATATAACTACAGATGTAGGACAACACCAGATGTGGGCTGCTCAATATCTTAGGAATTCTCCAAGAAAGTGGATTAGTAGTGCAGGCTTAGGAACTATGGGTTTTGGATTGCCAGCGGCAATTGGAGTAAAAGCAGCCTTACCTAATTCAGATGTAATTTGTATTGCAGGAGATGCAAGTGTCTTAATGAATATTCAAGAATTAGGAACCTTATCTCAATATGGTCTAAAGGTGAAATTGATTATTATCAATAATCGCTGGCAAGGGATGGTAAGACAATGGCAGGAAAGTTTCTATGATGAAAGATATTCTTCATCTGATATGAGTTGTGGCGAACCTGATTTTGTAAAACTTTCTGAGTCTTTTGGAGTTAAAGGGTATTTAATTTCTGATAGAAAACAATTAGAGAATGAATTAAAAAATGCGCTTGATCATGACGGCCCTGCCTTGATTAATATCCTTGTCAGAAGAGGTGAAAATTGTTATCCAATGGTTCCTCCTGGTAAAAGTAATGCTCAAATGGTTGGATATGTTAATTGTGAAGACTAATTTTTTTAAAATTCTTTATTTTAAAAAATTAACTTTAAGATAATTTTAAAATCTTACATATTTCTAAATTGAGAAAATTACTAAAAATTTTAATTATAGTCTGTTTGATTGTTCTTAATCCTGTAATAGTAAACTCGGCCGAAATTCTTCAAATTAAAAGTTCAAATACTATTTTGGTGGGGGATCAAAATAGAAATTTAACTATTGGATTATTTTGTGTAGATGTAAATGAAAATGATGAGATTGAAGCAACTAATTTACTTAAGAGTGAATTTCCAAGGGGGAGCAAAGTGAAAATAAAGCCTTTTGGTTCCAAAGAAAATGTTTTGATAGCCAAAGTTTTTAATATTAAAGGTACTAAGGAGATGACGGAATTATTGGTCGCTAATAACTTAAGTAGTGAAATTTGTCCAAGTTAATTATCTTTATGAGCAAATAAGATTCCATTGTCTTGAGGTAGTTTTGCTCCTTCTCCAGGAATAAAATTCATTATTGAATTTGTATGTGCATAAATTTGAGATGTCTATATTTGTATGAAGAATGTTCTCATTTAAAAGTTGTCTATAGGCAGATCTTTTTAGATCAAGTTGATTTAAGTTTTGCTCTCTGAAGTGATTTGAATCATTAAAATAAAAATCTTTTTTAGTTTTAGTCAATTTGACAGTTATGTTTTTGTTTTCGGCCTTTCTATAAAATTCTTTGAGAGTAATTTTATCAACTAGATAATTTTCCTTGGAAATCGCTGGTCCTATTGCAACAATTAAGTCATCTCTAGATGTCCCAATAGTATCGAAAATTTTTACCAGATTTTTTATTATTTTTTTTTCTAAACCTTTTCTTCCACAATGCAAGGTTGCTACATTTCTTGTCCTTTTATCTGCAAAAAATATTGGCATACAATCAGCTGTATAAACCCATAAGTTTTGACTGCATTTATTGCCAAAAAGACCATCTGCATCAGTCTTAGTTCCTTTTTGCGAATGAGATCCAAACACTATCACATTACTGTGAATTTGATTGGAAACACAATTTATAGAATTTTCATTAAAGTGATTCCCTAATAATTGAAGAAATTTCTCAGAGCAAGACTTCGTGAAGTATGCATGTTTGAAATTATTTTGACTAAGAATAGGTGATGAATAATACTCAAATTTTTTGTTTTGTATATAAATTTCATCTTTTGAGAAATATATTTCTTTGTAAGGAATAGTTCCTGCTCCTAAACAAAATTTATGTAATTAATTCAATATCTCTTAAGATCCAGAATCCTGCAAATTTTTCGATATACGGCGTTGACTGTATGGAAATAAATTGATAACCAAAATTTTTTTTATTCTCTAAAAACTTTATATTCAAAATGTTTGCATCTTTTTCTGGTAAATCAGTTACTAGCCACTTATCATCTTCTGAAGCTTCAAGTATGAGTTGGTTCTTATTCATGACTAATTTAATAGGTTCTAGACAACTGAACCATGCAGAAAGTGCTAAAGATCTATCTTTGCTAAAAAGTCTTAATCCTGGAACTAAATAATTATCATCTAAATCTTGCTGAATTGGGAAAATATCTCCAAATTCTATAGGCCAATTTTCTGCTGATTTTAATTCTCCAATTGATATTTCAGAGATAGTTAAAGCATCGCCCCTCACTGCTTCTGGCAAAGGTTGAGGAGGATTTTCCATTTTTGAAGAAAAAGTAGGGGCTAATACACCTCTTACATAACCTTTTTCCTTTGGATAAATCTCTTTCTCAAGAAATTCGATTCTATCCAATAAATCGTAAGTTCTCCTACTTACAATAGCCTCAATACTAAGGGACTCCAGAGATTTTTTAATGATCGATTTCATTGACGACCTCCAGAATCGAACTATTGAAGGTTTCTCCCACCCTTGTTTTTTTGCTTCACTTATTGCTTCATTTAGTGCTTTTGTAAGCCATACCGAGTTAACTTCATTGGCAGGGCATTTTTTATTCCAAAGAAAAATATCTTCTGTCTTATAACTTCTTGTAGAGCAAATAATTAACTCCCACCTTTTTTTTCCGTTTGATTCAATAATTGGTCTTGAGTAAAAGTCTAATTCCCAATCTGAAATTTTTAATTTAAGACTTGACTCTATTTTTTTGTTGATGTTCATTTATCTTGTTCTTTTTTATCGAAGAGTGCTTTAGTTTTTAATGCTCTCTCTGTGGCTTCTTGCATAACTTTATGCTTATCAATAATTAATTCTCCCGCAGAATTTTCCAGGAGTGCTGTATTGAGACCAATGCGCCCTTTTTGGAGGTCAATTTCAGATATCAAAGCCTTTATAATTTCCCCTTCTCGAAAAACCTCTCGTAAAGAACGTATCGATCCATTTGTTAGCGAGGATTGATGAAGAAGTCCACTTGCTCCCCCTAAATCAATAAAAAAGCCATATGGTTTTACAGCTAAAACTTCTCCTTCAATTAATTGACCTAACTCTAGACTTGTAAGTTTAGAAACTAATGATGCTTTCTTCTCAGAGAGAACTAGTTTTCTGGATTCTGGATTAACCTCAAGAAACGCCACTTTTAGATTTTTGCCAACAAAAGATTGATAATCTTGACCATCTTCAAGTTGGGATCTGGGGATAAATCCTCTTAATCCATCTACATCACAAGTAAGCCCACCCCTGTTAAATCCATTAATTAAAACATTAATTAATTCTCCATTTTTTGCGGAACTTGATACTTTCTCCCAACTTTGCCTGAGAATTAATGCCCGAGCGCTCACTGTCACCATCCCATCAGCATTTTGTTCTTTGATAACCAAAACTTCCATTACAAGGCCTATGGAAAACTTTTCTTTAAAGTTAGTTATGACACCCAAACCACATTCTTTTTTGGGCATATAACCAGGTGCCTTTCCACCTATGTCAACATATAATCCATCACTTTCGATTGCTATAACCGTACCTGAAATTGTTTCTCCAGTAGCCCCAATTGGCTCATTTGCATTTAGAGCCTCCAAAAAAGCACTTTCATCAAAATCGAATTCATCAACTGTTCTTTCTAATTGAAAATTTGTATTTTGCTCAGAAAAATTAAGCGGTCTATTTAAGTCTTGTTGAGTTAAATCTTGTTGAGAAATATCAAAATCCTTAGTCTTTTTATTACTGCCCTCAATTTCTTTTACTGAATTATCTTTAATGATTTGAGGTTTGATTGCAATATTTTCTTTTTTTATATCTTCTTGCGAATTGTTTTGCTCATTATTTATTTCTTGAGAATCTTTCTTGCTTATGTGAAGTACCTGAAGAGGTTTTTTATTGCCCTTTGGTTGGATATTATCTTGGGCATTTTTATTACTTGCTCCCATCGTAGGTAAAATAAGAATAATTAATTATTAACATACTCTAAATGTTAGTACTCAAAATTTAAATTAATGAACTTTAAACCAATATCTAATAAATTTGAATATTTAAATTGGCAAGAAATTGAGAGTATTGCAAAAGAAAAAAGATCAACAGTGATTTGGCCATTTGGTGCTGTTGAGCAACATGGACCTCATTTGCCTCTCGCTACAGATAGTATTTTTGTTGATGACATCATTAGCGAAGTTTTTAAATTATTACCTGCCGATATTCCATTAAAAAAACTTCCAACTCAATATTTTGGGTTTTCGCCAGAACATAAAGGTTTTGCTGGGACAATTTCACTTTCCTCAAATTTAATAACCTCAATGATTAAGGAAGTCGGAGGTCAATTATCTGAAATGGGTTTTAAAAGATTGATATTAATAAATGGACATGGAGGTCAAATCTCATTACTAAATACAGCGGCAAGAGAGCTAAGAAGTTTATCACCAGCGATGGCAGTTTTCCCTTGTTTTCTATGGAGTGGTGTTAATGGATTAAGTGAATTGTTAACAAAAACTGAGCTCGAGGAGGGGCTTCATGCCTCTTTAGCTGAAACAAGTTTGATGCTCGCTTTAAAACCAGAATTAGTAGGTGATGAACGCCCAAATGAGGGTATTAAAGGACAAATCCCAGAAGGCTGGAGTTTAGAGGGGAACGCGCCTATTGCATGGCTTACTGACGACTTTAGTAAATCAGGTGTTATTGGAGATAGTAGAGGAGCAAATGAGTCTTTAGGAAAAAATCTAAAGGAATTATTGATTAATCATTGGTTCAAATTGATTATGAATCTTATGCAATCAGATTGGCCTAACAATTCTTAAATAAATTTAAGTAAAAAATGTGACTTAATAATTGAAACTATTTTCATGATATTTAAATAAACCCTCTATAATCGTGTAATATTCATGCATAATGAACTAAAGATTACCGACATGCAAACTCTAGAATCAAATAAAAAAACTATTGAAGAATCGATTAATCCGATTTCTTTAGATTTACCTGACTTCACTACAGATTCTTATAAGGATGCATACAGTAGAATAAATGCAATTGTTATAGAGGGAGAGCAAGAGGCTCATGATAATTACATTTCAATAGCAACTTTAATTCCAAATGAGTTAGAGGAATTAACTAAATTGGCGAGAATGGAAATGAAGCATAAAAAAGGCTTTACAGCATGTGGAAGAAATTTAGGTGTAGTAGCTGATATGGATTTTGCTAAAAAATTCTTTTCTAAATTACATGGTAATTTTCAAGTTGCTCTTGAAAAAGGAAATTTAACAACATGTCTTTTAATACAAGCAATCTTAATTGAAGCATTTGCAATTTCTGCTTATAACGTCTACATAAGAGTTGCGGATCCTTTTGCAAAAAAAATTACAGAGGGAGTGGTTAAAGATGAATATCTTCATTTAAATTACGGTCAAGAGTGGCTTAAAGAGAATTTATCAACTTGTAAAGAGGAATTAATGGAAGCTAATAAGGTTAATCTTCCGTTAATTAAAAAAATGTTAGATGAAGTAGCAGATGACGCATCAGTTTTAGCTATGGACAGAGAAGAATTAATGGAAGAATTTATGATTGCTTATCAAGATACATTGATGGAAATAGGTCTAGATAATAGAGAAATTGCAAGAATGGCTATGGCAGCTATTGTCTAATTACATTTAAAATTAATTAAGGCTTTTAATAATTAATCAAACCTATTTAAGTACTTACCTCTGTGCTATTGTTCATAACATCGTATAGAAACCATTTATAAATTTTAAATGTTTGGGTTAATAGGCCACTCAACCAGTTTTGAAGATGCAAAAAGAAAAGCTTCGATGCTAGGCTTTGATCACATTGCTGATGGCGACTTGGATGTTTGGTGTACTGCTCCTCCTCAGCTTGTTGAAAACGTAGAAGTTAAGAGTGCAACTGGAATATCTATTGAAGGTTCTTATATAGATTCGTGCTTTGTTCCTGAAATGCTTTCTAGGTTTAAAACCGCTAGAAGAAAAGTACTAAATGCTATGGAACTAGCTCAGAAAAAAGGGATTAATATTACTGCTTTAGGAGGATTTACTTCTATTATTTTTGAGAATTTTAATCTTCTACAGCATAAACAAATTAGAAATACTTCATTAGAGTGGGAAAGGTTTACTACTGGCAATACTCATACCGCCTGGGTTATTTGTAAGCAATTAGAAATAAATGCTCCTCGCATTGGGATAGACCTTAAAAAAGCAACTGTTGCTGTAATTGGTGCTACAGGTGATATTGGTAGCGCTGTTTGTAGGTGGCTTATCAATAAAACTGGGATTTCAGAACTTCTTATGGTAGCAAGACAACAAGAACCTCTAGCGTTGTTACAAAAAGAATTAGATGGTGGCACCATAACAAGTTTGGATGAGGCATTGCCTCAGGCGGACGTTGTTGTGTGGGTTGCAAGTATGCCTAAAACTATTGAAATTGATACTGAAAACTTAAAAAAACCATGTTTAATGATTGATGGTGGATACCCCAAAAATCTTGATGAGAAATTTCAGGGTGAAAATATTTATGTTTTAAAAGGAGGTATAGTAGAGTTTTTCAATGATATTGGTTGGAATATGATGGAACTTGCGGAAATGCAAAACCCTCAGCGAGAGATGTTTGCTTGCTTTGCAGAAGCTATGATTTTAGAATTTGAAAAGTGTCATACAAACTTTAGTTGGGGAAGAAATAACATTTCCCTTGAAAAGATGGAATTTATTGGAGCAGCTTCTTTAAAGCATGGTTTTTCCGCCATTGGACTTGATAAGCAGCCTAAAGTATTAACTGTCTAAATCATGGCTAAACGTTACCTTCTTGATTTTGAAAAGCCTCTTGTTGAACTTGAGAAGCAGATAGAGCAAATTAAAGAATTAGCTCGAGATTCAGAGGTAGATGTTAGCCAACAGCTTCTACAGCTTGAAACCTTGGCTGCTAGAAGAAGAGAAGAAATATTTAAATCTCTCACCCCTGCTCAAAAGATTCAGGTAGCTAGACATCCTCAAAGACCAAGTACTTTGGACTTTGTCCAAATGTTTTGTGATGACTGGATCGAATTACATGGAGACAGAAATGGTGGCGATGATATGGCATTAATTGGGGGGATAGGTTCTATAAATAATAGACCAGTGTTGATGTTAGGGCATCAAAAAGGAAGGGATACAAAAGAAAATGTAGTAAGAAACTTTGGGATGGCAAAACCAGGAGGTTACAGAAAAGCTCTTAGATTAATGCAGCATGCAAATAGATTTTCTTTACCAATTCTTACATTTATTGATACTCCTGGAGCTTATGCTGGTTTAAAAGCTGAAGAACAAGGTCAAGGTGAAGCGATTGCAAGAAACCTTCGAGAGATGTTTGGATTGAAAGTTCCAATTGTGGCCACTGTCATTGGAGAAGGAGGTTCTGGAGGAGCACTTGGAATAGGTGTTGCCGATAGGTTACTAATGTTTGAACACAGTGTTTACACAGTTGCTAGTCCGGAAGCATGTGCATCAATTTTGTGGAGAGATGCTGCGAAGGCACCAGAAGCTGCATCAGCACTTAAAATTACAGGTAAAGATTTACTTAAATTAGGTATAATAGATGAGGTATTACCAGAACCTTCTGGTGGGAATAATTGGGCTCCTTTAGATGCTGGTAATACACTAAAAGAGGCTATCGAGAAACACCTTAATGTTTTACTGCAAATGCCTGAAGACGAATTAATTGAGGAAAGATACAAAAAGTTTAGGGTTTTAGGTAAATTTATCGAAGCAAATAATATTGAAGAAATTTATAGTGAAATCCCCCAAATAACTGAATAACTTGAAACTAGCTTTTATAACGGGTGCTACTAAAGGTATTGGTAGATCTACCGCAATTACTTTTGCAAATGCTGGCTGGGATTTAATTTTACTCTCCAGGAATATGGATTTAATGGAGAAACTAAAGAGCGAACTATTGACCACTAAATCAAAAATTAACCTAGTAAAATGTGATTTATCTAATCCTCTAGATATAGAGCATTGTGTTAAAGAGGCAATTGAGAAGTATGGGTGCCCTTCAGTATTGATAAACAACGCCGGTTGTGCATTTAATGGCCCTTTAGTTGAAATGGAATTAGGTCAATGGGAACAAACTATTCAAATAAACCTCACAAGTGTTTTTCAAATTTGTAGTTCAATAATTCCTCAAATGAGAAAAAATGGTGGTTTAGTTATTAATGTTAGTAGTCATGCTTCTTATAATGCATTCCCCCAATGGGGAGCTTATTGTGTTTCAAAATCTGCACTAGCTATGTTTACTAAATGCTTGAGGGAGGAAGAGAGATCTAATTCAATAAGAGCGTGCACAATAACTCTTGGTTCAGTAAATACTCCTCTTTGGGATTCCGAATCAATCAATTCTGATTTTGATAGAACTTCTATGCTATCCTCAAAAGAAGTATCAGAAACTATTCTCTACATGGCTCAAAAACCTGAATCACAATTGATCGAAGACTTGACTTTGATGCCTTCTGGCGGAGCCTTTTAAACATTCTGATTATCTGATTAATACTAAAACAGTGATTTTTTTTAGTGCTATTTGAACCCGATTGAACAAGAGAATGTGATATAGTATATAAGCAATTAAGCTTTTGGAAGATACAGTAAATTAAGTTGCATACAATTTTCTGTTTAAAATTTTATGACCTCTACATTACCCAACGATAATATTAGAAACTTTGACGACCAGATTACTAATAAACTAATTTCTGAAATTATTAGAGACAGAATTAAGAATTCTGGGAAAAGATTTAGTGCCAACGATAATATTTCTGATTTTATAAATCCTGGTGAATTAGAAATTTTAGAAAAAGAAGTAGCCTCAAGGGTTAAAGACTTACTAAAGTCTCTGGTAATAGATGTTGAAAATGATCATAACACTCAAGAAACTGCTGAAAGAGTTTCCAAAATGTATTTAAATGAAGTTTTTAAAGGCAGATATCATGAACAACCTAAAGTTACAAGTTTCCCTAATGACAAGAATCTTGATGAAATTTATACGGTTGGCCCAATTTCTGTCAGATCTGCATGTTCACACCACTTAGTTCCAATTCTAGGGGAGTGTTGGATAGGTATTAAACCTGGAAATAAAGTCATAGGGCTTTCAAAATTTGCGAGAGTTGCTGATTGGGTTTTTTCAAGACCTCATATTCAGGAAGAAGCTGTAATGATTCTTGCAGATGAAATTGAAAAACTATGCGAACCTAAAGGTTTAGGAATTATTGTAAAAGCCCAACATTATTGTATGAAGTGGAGGGGAGTCAAAGAACCAAATACAAGTATGATTAATTCTGTCGTGAGAGGCGATTTTAGACACGATTTAAGTTTAAAACAAGAATTCTTTGAGCTTGTAAAACAGCAGTCCGCTACTAATAATTACTAATTTCTTTTCAAAAACTTAAAAAGATCTTCTGTTTTTTTAATATCTTTTAAACCTGGAGATATTTCAATACTACTTGAAATATCTAATCCATCTGGTTTGAAATCAGTGAGGATTTCATCAATCCATTCAATTGATATTCCACCTGCTAACCACCATGGTTTGCTAAATTTCAAATTCTTTAGATGTATAGAATTTATTCTTTTCCCTGAACCTCCATAAGTTTCTTTATTCCAAGAATCAAGTACTATAGCATCTACAAAATCCTCAAAAGGTTTTATTTTATCTATGTCCTTTTCTGTTTTTATTCTGAAAGCTTTCCATAGGCCAATATTGGGAATTTTTTCCCTTATTTTTTTGCAATAATCAATATCTTCATCTCCATGTAATTGGATGATAGTTTCAGTGGGGTATCCTAAGAAATTTTTAATAATTAAGTCTATTGGACAATTTTGCACAACTGAAATCCTCTCGATTTTTGGATAAAAATTTTCTAGGGTTTTAAATATTTTTTTCTTAATTTCAGCTGATACATACCTTGGAGACTCTTCAACCGAAATAATGCCAATAGCATTCGCTCCTAATTTAGCGACTTGAAGAGCTTGTTCTTCAGAAGTTAGTCCACAAATTTTAACTAAAGGATTAGTCTTGGGCATATTATTATCCTGCATGTAAGATTGATATTATTGCTAAATATAGCGGAGATTATTTTTGAGAAGTTGGCAAATTTTTAAAATATGGGGAATTCCCTTTAAAGTTCATCCCTATTGGTTTGTTATTCTCTTTTTATTCTCATGGAGTATAAGTAATCAGGTCAGTTTATCTTCTGGCGATATCTACAATAATAAAGAAGCTTGGATAATAGGGTTTTTAACTTCTTTTTTCTTATTATCTTCAATTGTTTTTCATGAGGTTTTTCATACGTTTGTTTCACTTAATCAGGGTGTAAAAATAAAAAAAATTACTTTTTATTTTTTAGGAGCAATTTTACAAATAGATAAGTATTGTCAAACTGCTTTAGGTAATATAAAAATTGCAATTGTTAGACCTCTTTTATGTTTCGCTACATCATCTATCCTACTTTTAATTAGTAATAACAGTGCATCTCAAGAACAAATAGTAGTTAATGTAATTTCAAGAGTAGGTATATTTAATTTATTCTTAGGCTTCTTAAATTTGATTCCAATTGGTTCTTTAGATGGGGGGAATTTATTAAAAAGTATTATTTGGCATTTCTCAGGGAGTAAAAATAAAGGAAGAAATTTCCTCAATAAAGTAAATTTATTATTATCTTTTTCCATTTTATTTTTTGGGATAATTTGTTTATTTAGATTTAACTTTTATTTTGGTTTTATTCTTTCTTTTTTGGGCTTTTTTGGAGTTAATTCTTCAAAATCTGAAAGTCAATTTTTTAAAATTGAAAACATACTAAAATTTAGTAAAGTTTCTGACATTAAACTAAAGCCTTTGAGGAAAATTGAATACGATTCAAATTTCTCAGAATTTAATAAAATAATAAAAAATAAGAAGGATGCATCGGATAAATATTTTTTTGTTACGAATAATGGTAGATGGACCGGTTTTGTTGATGAGAATATTTTAAAAACTGTTTCCTTAAAAAAATGGGAACGGAACTTTGTTGGAGATTTTATTAAACCAATCGATTGTTTTGAAAGTGTATCTCATAACGATAAATTATGGAAAACTATAGAAAGAATTGAAGAAACAAATGAGGGTATTTTATTGGTTCTTAATGCTGCAGATATCCCTTTGGGGATAATTGATAGGTCAAAAATTGGAAACTTTGTATTGAATAAATTAGGTTTTAATTTGCCTTCAGATATTGTTAACAAATTAAACTTTAAAAATCATTATCCCTTAGGAATTGAATTGCCTAGAATAATTAAATCAATGAAGCAGAAAGGCGATCTTTAATAATTCTTGTCATTTAAATTTTCAATTTTTTATTATCTATGGCAATATTTTTGAAATTTATATTTGATTTATTTTTCACGAATGAATTTCTCAAATGTTGAACTATTTCATCATTTGTTAGTTTTAAATTTACTTTTGGTGGAGCATCTTCTTTGAATATTTTGAACCACAAATCTCTTGAAGGATTTGTTTGAATTTCTCCATGTTGAAGAAATGCGCCTTTTTTACGAAATTGAGCACTACCTATTCTCTTAAACCCTTCTTGATCAACTAAATCGGAAATAAATGAAGTCCCAAAACAATTTGTTTTAATGCTTGATTTTCGTAAATTACCATATTGCAAGCTTAGACCTAATTCTCTAAAACTATTAATTAACCAATTATTAACCATTTCATAACTTAAGAACTTATAGTAAGTTTTTTTAAATGTTAATGCATATGTTATGCCTCCTGAATGCAGAACAGCGCCCCCTCCAGAGGGACGTCTAACAATATTAATTTCCCCATTCGATAATAAATTTTTCCAATGAAGAGGAATTTCCTTTTGGTGATAGCCAATTGAAAGCCAATCCCCAGTCCAATAGTAGAACCTCAATGTGAGAATTATTTCAGGATTCGAAATTGTCTGATCTAAAGAATTTAAATCTAAAGCCATTTGATCAAATCCAGGTAAATTATTTGTTGAAAAAATTAAGGCCTGATTTTCAATTTCCAAAATTAAATTTGTAGGTTTATTTATGATAATTTTCAATAAATTTTTTCTTTCAATTTGTTAATTACGTAACATCATTTTGTAATAGTGTTTTAAATCTTCTCTTTTCGGTGGAGAATATAGAAAATAATTTTTTTAACATGGAGCCAACTCAAACAATAAATCTTATTGCATTAAGCCTCATAGTTGTTATGCATGCAGGAGTTTTAGCATTAAGACTAGGAATTAGTTTAGGTAGGAACTAAAGTCTATTAGGAAATTTAAAATTTATAAGGTAATAATAAAGTAAGACTGGATTAATTTATTCAGTAAAAATATCAAGTACTTAATTTGTCAAAATCTTTTTATAAAAATAGTGTTTCCTACAAAAATTATTTAGGGTCTGTTTTTATAAAAAGACAACAGAAACAGGATAATTTTGTATCATTGATTTTTTTAATTATAAAAATTAGTTTTTCCCTTTTAGCAATAATAAGCCTGATTAAACTTGGTTATAGCTCCAAAGTGAGGTTGATAAGATTAAGGGAAATTGAAGAATCATTTTTATACGAAAAATATAGATTTAATGTTTTAACAGATAAGTTTGATGATTTATTCTCTTTTGAAGGTGAGCAAAGATTTATGAAGGATCAGGATCAAATAATTTCTAGGGACATTATCAGAGTAATATGGCGTTGATAAGGATGACTTTGAATCATTCTACTTTTCATTTTTTAATTAACTTTTTTGCTAGTGAGTAAGAACATTAAGGGTTTAGTCCTACTAACTGGAACAACTTCAGGAGTTGGATTAAATACTCTAAAACCGCTATTAAGATTTGGATGGGAGGTTATCGCAGTTAATCGATCAAATAAAAGAGCTATAAAAATAGCTGAGGAATTCTTGACAAAAGAGGAAGTTAAAAATGTTCACTTTATAGAAATAGATCTTTCTAACTTGGATGATGTGAGAAAAGGTTGCGATGAAATATTAGAAAGATTTAAGAAGCCAATAAACTCTTTTATTTGTAATGCAGCAGTTTATAAACCGAGACTAAAGAGACCTGAAAGGTCTGCTCAGGGGTTTGAAAACTCTATGGCAGTAAATCATTTTGGGCATTTTCTTATGATAAATCTACTTATGGAAAATATTTTATCTTCTGAAAGAGAAATTGTTTTAAATGGCAAATCAACTCTATTTAAGCCAAGAATTACAGTATTAGGGACTGTTACGGCTAATTATTCAGAACTTGGAGGAAGGATCCCCATTCCTGCTCCAGCTGATTTGGGAGATTTATCTGGATTTAAAAATGGTTTTTTATCTCCAATTAGTATGGCGAATGGAAAGAAATTTAAACCTGGTAAGGCTTATAAGGATAGTAAACTTTGCAATATGGTGACCGTTCAGGAATTATCAAAAAGATATCCAGTAGAGAAGATTATTGTAAATTCTCTATATCCTGGGTGTGTTGCTGATACAAAACTTTTTAGAGATACACCTTGGTTGTTTAGATTCCTTTTCCCGATATTTCAAAAATTCATAACAAAAGGATATGTTTCACAAAGACTGGCAGGAGAGAGGGTCGCTCAAGTGGCAACTTACAAAGAATTTGCTAAACCATCAGTACATTGGAGCTGGGGAAATCGTCAGAAAACTGGCAGAAAAGCTTTTTCTCAAAAGTTGTCAAAAAGAATAATTGATACGAAGACCTCTCAACAAACTTATGATTTAACAAGCCAATTGGTTGGATTAGATTAATCAAATCCTAATAAATCAAAAATTTCTCTATCTTTAAGTGGATTACCTTCTAAAGGTTCTACGTTTTCAAGCATATTTTTGGCAAGAGATAAATATTCATTTTGAACTTCAATAACATCTTCAGTTGGTTCCATTTCAAAAATGGTGCATTTTTTTAGTCTTGATCTTCTAATGGCGTCCACATCTCTAAAGTGGGCCATAGTTTTTAAACCTGTTCTTTCATTGAATTTATCAATTTGATCTGTGTCTTTTGATCTATTTGCGACTACCCCACCTAATCTGACTTTATAATTTTTTGCTTTTGCTTTAATTGCAGAGACAATTCTATTCATAGCGAATATTGAATCGAAGTCATTAGCAGTAACAATTAGACAATAATTTGCATGTTGCAATGGAGCAGCAAACCCTCCGCAAACGACGTCTCCTAGGACATCAAATATAACAACGTCAGTATCTTCTAATAAATGATGTTCTTTTAATAGTTTAACTGTCTGACCGGTTACATATCCCCCACACCCTGTCCCGGCAGGAGGACCTCCACTTTCAACGCACATTACGCCATTAAAACCTTCAAACATGAAATCGGTTGGCCTCAATTCTTCGCTATGAAAATCTACCTCTTCGAGAATATCAATAACTGTAGGAACCATTTTGTGCGTCAAAGTGAAAGTGCTATCGTGTTTCGGGTCACACCCAATTTGTAGAACCTTTTTACCTAATTTTGAGAATGCTGCAGAAAGGTTTGATGATGTAGTTGATTTGCCGATGCCACCCTTCCCATAGACAGCAATAACTAAAGCCCCTTCCTCAATATTTATTTTTGGATCTTGCTTTACTTGAACACTTCCTTCTCCATCAAGAGGTCTATTTATAGTACTTGTCATTTAAAGCTTAAAACACATTATTATTTATATTCTTGCAGCGCAAATACACATGAAATATGTTTCTGAACAAATATGTATTTAATTGTATTAAAAGTGTGAAATATATTCTTATAACTGAATTTTTAGGATTAAATCTTTTAGATTATGAGTGAAAATACTCATGACTTAATTATATTTTATTAGTAAAAATTAACTGAAATATGCTTTAGCATCGTATAGAGTTTCATCGCTTATCTCTGGAATTCCTCTCAAGATTGCATATTTTTCAGTATTTGTTTTAACTTTACCTCTTATAAAAAATGGAACTTTTATTAATTCAGCTCTACCAGATTCAGTCCAGATAATTCCCTCTTTACTATTTTTTTCTTTTTTCTCGTCAGAATTTAAAATATTATTTGTGTTTGTCGCTGTATGTCCTAAATGGCTTTGATGACCATCAACAAACTCAAAGTCATGTTTGAACATATCAATAAGATGCTCTTCTAAGCCCATCATTAGGGGATGTACCCAGTCATCAAAAATCACATTTGCTCCTTCCCATCCCATTTGAGGGCTATACCTTGCAGGAACATCTTGAACATGCATTGGAGTACTAATTACTGAGCATGGAATGCCGAGTCTTTTTGCACTATGCCTTTCCATTTGAGTCCCTAAAACTAGTTCAGGGGCGACCTTTTTCATGGCATCTTCCACTTCTAGATAATTGTTAGTTATCAGAGCTTCTACATTAAGATCTTTTGCAGTGGCTCTTACTTGCCTGGCCATCTCCCTACTATATGTTCCAAGACCCACTACTTCAAAACCCAATTCTTCCTTAGCAATTTTAGCAGCTGTAATTGCATGTGTTCCATCACCAAAAATAAAAACTCTTTTACCAGTTAGATAATTAGAATCAACTGATTTTGAGTACCAAGGAAGTTTTGATTTATTTTCTAATTCTTCTTTATTCGTTAAAGGAAGATCTAATTTTTCATGAACTTCATTTATAAATTTAATTGTATTTTTTATTCCAATAGGAATAGTATTCGTATATTCCATTCCAAAGTTCCGTTTAAGCCACTCACATGAAGCTTCAGCAATTTCTTGATAAAGACAGATATTTATTTCAGCATCAATTAGTCTTTCAATATCATCAGGACTAGCACCTAATGGAGCAACTACGTTTGTATCTATACCTTGTTCCGAAAGTATGCGTTGGATTTCGATTACATCGTCTCTGCATCTAAATCCTAGTAATGAAGGGCCAAGTATATTAACTTTTGGTCTCCTACCTAATTCCCTCCACCTAAGGGGATTTATTTTGTCTGAAGAACTTACTTTTTCTTTTAGAAGGGTTCTTGTTAGTTGATAAAAGGTTTCTGAGGCCCCCCAATTTTCTTTCTTGCTATAAGCAGGTAATTCAAGATTAACAATCGGCATATCAAACCCCATCCCTTTCGCAAGTGCTCCAGGTTGGTCTTGGATAAGTTCTGCTGTACAACTTTCTCCGACTAAAAGAGTTTTGGGTTTGAATCGTTCAACCGCTTCCTTAATATTTTTCTTCACTAATTCTGCTGTATCGCCTCCAAGGTCTCTAGCCTGAAAAGTTGTATAAGTTACTGGAGGCCTTTGCCCCCTCCTCTCGATCATGGTAAAGAGAAGATCTGCATATGTATCTCCTTGGGGGGCATGAAGCACATAATGAATGTCTTTCATTGACGAGGCAATTCTCATAGCACCAACATGTGGTGGTCCTTCATACGTCCAAAGAGTTAATTCCATAGTTTTTAATGCGTTACTAAAGTTTTTGAAGTTAGTATTTGATTTCTTTTTAAAGGTTTGGAGAAGAGACCAGCCAAATCTGCGGCTTGATCAATTCCATGAATTGGGCTGAATACCATTTCTATTGACCACTTAGTACTAATCCCCTCCGCCTCAAGAGGGTTAGCTAAGCCCATGCCACAAACTACTAAGTCTGGATTAGATTTTCTCACTCGATCTAATTGTTTTTCTACATGTTGCCCTTCAACAATTTTTGTATTATCAGGTAATAAATTAATCTCCTCTTTCATTAAATCCTTATTTAGGTAAGGAGTGCCTACCTCTATAAGATCCATTTCGCATTCATTATGCAAGAATCTTGCCAAAGATATCTCTAGTTGCGATTCAGGAAGAAGAAATAATCTTTTCCCTTTAAGTATTTCTTTGTGAGAATCAAGAGCAAGTTTTGCTCTATTGATTAAAGGCGAAATAATTTCATGAACTTTAAGTTCACTAATTTTGAAAGCTTTGGCAGCAGCTAAAAACCATTTTGTACTGCCTTCGATACCTAGAGGAAATGGAGCTGAAATTATTTCACAACCCCGATGTTTGAGGTCTCGTACCGTATCACTTAAATAAGGCTGAGTTAATAATACTTTTGTATTTTTGCCAATCTTTGGTAGTTCTGTTGATTGCCGTGGTGGAAAGCTCTCAATATTTGAAATTCCTAAATTCTTAAAAATCTTTTTAAACCGATCCTCTACATTATTTGCGAGAGTCCCAACTAATAATAATTTTTCCTCATTTGATGACTCCATTAATGGAATTAAAGCTTTTAAGGCGCCATCCTCTCCTTGGGTAAAAGTTGTTTCTATCCCACTGCCAGAGTAATTAACGAATCTTACTTGACCTAAAAATCTTTTATTTAATTTCTCTGCGACAGTTGCAAGATCTAGTTTAATTACTTCACTTGGACAAGATCCAACTAGAAAAAGAGTTTTTATTTCTGGTCTTCTTGCAATAAGATCATTAACCACTCGATCTAATTCTTCATGAGCGTCAGCAAGACCAGCTAGATCTTTTTCTTCAAGAATAGCCGTCCCGAATCTTGGCTCAGCAAAAATCATAACTCCAGCAGCGCTTTGAATTAAATGAGCACATGTCCTTGAGCCCACAACTAGAAAAAATGCATCAGGCATTCTTCTGTGGAGCCAAACTATTGAAGTTAAACCGCAAAAAACTTCCCTCGGTCCAGTTTCCTTATTAAATTCAACTTTACTCATTAAAAATTTTCAAGAGCTTATATTCCAAGCTTGCATAAACTTTTTAATTTAAGAAAGTAATTAATAAGTTCTCTTACAAAATGAACACATTTAAAAAACTTATATGAATGTTTAAATACTTAAATGGGAATTATGAAAAAAACTTTTTGGGCGTATTTTAATTTCTGTAGAAGGAATTTCCTTGACTTGTTTTTGAGATTTTCCATACATTTCTAGCTATTTTCGTTGCTAATAATCCTGCTCTTTCTAACTTAGATTTTCCGGGCTTTGCTCCAATTAAAGCTGTCACTTCTGAAGTAGTTAAAGGTGCTCCAGTATTTATAGCTAATTGCGTTAACTCCAATCTATCTCTAAGGTTCTTAAGATTTACTTTTTCAATTTTATCTTCTTCTAACCAACTAAAAGATGGGTCTTTCTGCGAAAGTTTTTGCATCAAGCTAAGACTTACTAATCCAAGAGTTTGATCAGGAGTTAATTCTTTTTCAGTGGCAGAAACATTTGGTTCTTTTTTTTGAGAAGTTCCCATAAAAATGTATATCTTTTACTTGAAGTTATCGTTTTGTGGGAAGCATGCAAGTAAATTTAATAGAAAAAATGATCCATTATCCGTTATAGTCGCGTGAATGGAACCAACTTCTAGTTTAAACAGAGGGGAACGAAAAAAAGGCAGTTCTCTTGTCACAGGATCTGAGGTGCAATCTCAGGCCAGTGGTGCAAGCTGTTTTATTACAACTGATTCAGAAAAGTCTTTGGTATCCAGACAAGCAAGTCAAGTTGAGCAAATTGAGTTGAGAACATATGTTTTTTTAGATTCTCTCCAACCTCAATTAGCTGCATATATGGGGACGGTTAGTAGAGGTTTTTTACCTATACCCGGAGATTCATGCCTTTGGATGGAAGTTTCACCAGGGATGGCCGTTCATAGAGTCACTGATATTGCCTTAAAAGCAAGTAATGTAAGACTTGGTCAGATGATTGTTGAACGAGCATTTGGCTCTCTTGCTCTTTATCACAAAGATCAAAGCACTGTTTTACATTCTGGGGATGTTGTTCTAGATGCTATTGGAAGTGAAGTTAGAAAAAGAACCAAACCTTCAACAAGTTGGACAGAAGTTATTCGAGCTATTACTCCAGATCATGCTGTTTTAATAAATAGACAAAACAGAAGTGGATCAATGATTCAATCTGGAATGAGCATGTTTATATTAGAAACTGAACCGGCTGGGTATGTCTTAAAAGCAGCAAATGAAGCAGAAAAAGCATCAAATATAACTGTTGTTGATGTAAAGGCAGTTGGTGCTTTCGGTAGATTAACTCTCGCTGGGAAAGAAGGAGATGTAGAAGAAGCAGCAGCTGCTGCTATAAGAGCAATTGATGTAATTTCAAATTATTGATAATTTTCTAATTTAAACCAATTTCTTTTTTGAGGTAAGGTGACATAATTTTGGCAGCTTTACCCCTACTACCTAATTTATTTAATTGTGATTGTGAGAGCTCACCGTAAACACAGTTAGACTCTTTTACCCAAAAAATAGATTCGAATTCCCCGTTTGGATATTTGGGGTTCTTAAGAATTTCTCCCCAGCATATTCCTGTTGTATCTTTAACTAAGTTTCCTGAGGGATCGCACAAAACCATACAACTTATAAATCTTGCACTCCTATAAGGACTATCAGAAAGTTCATTAATTAATTTTTTAATTTTCTCATCATTAGTTTTGGCATATCGAGCAGAATAAATTCCTGGCCGACCATCTAAAACATCTACTTCAAGACCCGAGTCATCAGCTAATGCCCAAGTTTTGGTCTCTAAAGCAGCTGCTTTTGCTTTAAGAAGTGCATTCTCAAAATATGTGTTTCCAGTTTCTTCGACATTCAAATATTCTGGTTGCTTCTGAACCTTTAAAGACAAAACATCCAGCATCTCTGAAATTTCAGATACTTTTCTTTGATTGCCACTAGCAATAGTTAGAACTGGAAGGTTCAAAATAACACATAAAATTGTTGTGAATATTATCTTACTTCAAAGCTTGATACGGAGACAGGAAAGGTTGAACATTCCACACCTGTGTAGACAGGGCCTGCCTCGTACGGAAATAACATAATGTAAATTTTTTCTTAACACAACAGTATGTTTTGATGCACTAACTTGTTTGCATAAGTATTGACATATCAATAGTACCAAGGGTGATAAGTTTAACTTATGAATCATAGAAAAAACATTAATGGAGATTTTGTCGAAAACGCTTGACTTATAAGTACTTAATGAAGCATTCTTCGAATTGAACATTCCACATTTAGTATTTAGTAGACAATGGCTACAGAAACAATGGGTATCGCTCTCGGCATGATCGAGACACGCGGACTTGTACCTGCAATCGAAGCAGCAGACGCAATGACAAAGGCAGCAGAAGTTCGCCTTATTGGTCGTGAATTCGTTGGTGGCGGTTATGTCACAGTATTAGTTAGAGGCGAAACAGGCGCAGTTAACGCAGCTGTAAGAGCTGGTGCTGATGCTTGTGAAAGAGTTGGTGACGGTTTAGTTGCAGCTCACATTATTGCTCGTCCTCATAGAGAAGTTGAACCTGCTCTAGGTAACGGTGAATTTCTTGGTCAAAAGGACTAATTAAGTAAAGCAAGATTTATAAATTTTGCAAAATAATTATTTTCCCTACACAGACCTAAATTTATCCTTATGAGTAAGAAGTATGACGCAGGGGTAAAGGAGTACAGAGATACCTACTGGACTCCAGAATATGTCCCCCTAGACACCGATTTACTAGCCTGTTTCAAATGTACAGGTCAGGAAGGTGTTCCAAGAGAAGAAGTTGCAGCAGCTGTTGCCGCTGAATCTTCAACAGGTACTTGGTCAACAGTTTGGTCCGAGTTACTTACAGACTTAGAATTTTATAAAGGACGTTGTTATCGAATCGAAGACGTTCCTGGAGATCCTGAAGCTTTCTATGCTTTTATTGCATATCCTTTAGATCTTTTTGAAGAAGGCTCAATTACAAACGTATTAACATCTCTTGTAGGAAACGTTTTTGGATTTAAAGCTCTTAGACATCTACGTCTAGAAGATATTAGATTCCCAATTGCTTTCATTAAAACTTGCGGTGGTCCACCAAATGGAATCGTAGTTGAAAGAGATCGACTTAACAAATACGGAAGACCTCTACTTGGTTGTACCATCAAACCTAAATTAGGATTATCTGGTAAAAACTATGGTCGAGTTGTATATGAATGTCTTAGAGGAGGTCTTGATTTAACGAAGGATGATGAGAATATTAATTCTCAACCATTCCAACGTTGGAGAGAAAGATTTGAGTTTGTTGCAGAAGCAGTTAAGCTTGCTCAGCGAGAAACTGGAGAAGTTAAAGGTCACTATCTAAACTGTACTGCTAACACTCCTGAAGAACTCTATGAAAGAGCTGAATTTGCAAAAGAGCTAGATATGCCAATCATCATGCATGATTATATAACTGGTGGTTTTACTGCAAATACTGGATTAGCAAACTGGTGTCGTAAAAATGGCATGCTTTTGCATATTCATAGAGCTATGCATGCTGTTATTGATAGACATCCAAAGCATGGTATCCATTTCAGGGTTCTAGCAAAATGTTTGAGACTCTCCGGAGGAGACCAATTACATACTGGAACCGTTGTTGGAAAACTAGAAGGTGATCGTCAAACAACTCTTGGTTATATTGACAACTTAAGAGAGTCATTTGTTCCTGAAGATAGATCAAGAGGTAACTTCTTTGATCAAGATTGGGGTTCAATGCCTGGAGTATTTGCAGTCGCATCAGGTGGTATCCATGTTTGGCATATGCCTGCACTCCTAGCGATCTTTGGTGATGATTCCTGCCTTCAGTTCGGTGGAGGAACACATGGTCATCCATGGGGTTCTGCTGCTGGAGCTGCAGCTAACAGAGTTGCTTTAGAAGCTTGTGTAAAAGCCCGAAATGCTGGTCGCGAAATCGAAAAAGAGAGTAGAGACATTCTTATGGAAGCTGCTAAGCATAGTCCTGAATTAGCTATTGCTCTAGAAACTTGGAAGGAAATTAAGTTCGAGTTTGACACTGTCGACAAGCTTGATGTTCAGGGTTAACTCAAGTTTCGAAATTGAGTAGATTTATTCTCCTCAAACTTATTAAAATCTCGTTTTTACGAGTAATTACATTCACATTTTGATTAATTATGCCTTTCCAGAGCACAGTAAGCGACTATCAAACAGTTGCAACCCTGGAAACATTCGGTTTCTTACCACCGATGACCCAGGAAGAAATATATGACCAAATTGCCTACATAATTGCTCAAGGTTGGAGTCCAGTTATTGAGCATGTTCATCCAAGTGGATGTATGCAAACTTATTGGTCTTATTGGAAACTCCCATTCTTTGGGGAAAAAGATCTTAACTTGATCGTGAGCGAATTAGAGGCATGCCATAGAGCATATCCTGATCATCATGTAAGAATTATCGGATACGATGCTTACACTCAAAGTCAAGGAACAGCTTTTGTAGTTTTCCAAGGACGTTAAAGCTACTTTTCGTAGTAAATAACTTTCTCCATAAGAACTTAATTTTTTGGAGAAAGTCTTTTTAAAAAGTTTCACAATTGAAGGTTATGTCAATGAAAACTAGTAGAGAAATTGCATTAGAGAGAAGAAAGGCGATGAGTGATAGCGGAAAAAAAGCTGTTGCTAATTCTTCTACTACTAAAGACAGGGTTCGCACATCTGATGATATGCAAATTTCTGGGATAAAATCTTCCATTGATACAAATATGACAAATACTTCGAAAAAACATATTCCAACAGCAAAAATGAATAAACAATCCTTTTCTAAAAATTTATCCAGCAAAGAACTTGTAATTGAAAGAAGGAAAGCAATGTCAACTCATGGCAAATCAGCCATAAGTTCATCTGATAGAACTCGTACAGAAGCTAATAAAAAGATCCAAGTAAATGAAATAAAAATAACTTCAGATAAAAGCCCTGACTTATCAAATTCTGGTAATTCAGAGAATAAAGTTCTAAATACTAAAATTAAAAGAAGGGTTACTCAAAAAAGAAAACCTATCACCAATACAAGTAGAGATATTGTTTTAGCAAGAAGAGAAGCTCAATCTAAACATGGCAAATCAGCTTCTAAACAAAATAGTAGTGCAGCATCTTTAGCTAGAAGAGGAGATCCAGATTTATCAAGTAGAGAAATATCTCAAAGAGTTAGGGAATTAAGAAGTAAAACTGGAGCAACCTCAAAAAAAGGAAATGGTAAATGTAGACCATGTGGTCCAAATAAAAATGGATCAAAAATGAATATTGCTGATGCAAGTTGGAAAGTTGGTAAAAGTGAAACTAATTCTGGACAAACAGTAACTGGAACACAGGCTAATAGATCGTTAAAAACTACTGGTAATGAAGCTAGTACATGTAGAAGCGTCACAGGTACACAATATTTGGGATCCGAAGTACTTAATCAATTTTGCCAAAATCAACCTGAATATAAACAGCCAACTAGATCCTCAGTAACTTCAACATCAGCTGGAAATAAAGTCACAGGTAATGAGGTCGGAAGATCTGAGAAAGTTACTGGCGATGAACCTGGAACTTGCAAAAATGTAACTGGTACTGAATATAGTTCTGCAAATCAGTCAAAGGAATATTGTGGGGAAGTTCCCAAAAATCCCTCAAAGGTTAAACATAGTAATACAGCTGACGGATTAAAAGTATCTGGTTCTTTACCTGGGAGATCTGCACTTGTAACTGGAGATGAGTCAGGATCTGGTCATCAATTAACGGGCGATCAATATCTTGGTTCAGAAACTAATCCTAAAGGGAGATCTCATGAAAAAGTCGGGAAATACAATACATTAAATGGCAATGCATTAACTGGTACAGGAGTAGGGAGGTCTGAATTCGTTACTGGTAATGAACCAGGAAGCTGTAAAAATGTAACTGGCGATGAATATATTGGTTCCCAACAATACGAGTCATTCTGTAAATCCAAACCAAAACCTGAAGCAATGAAGGTTGGAGTTAGTCTCTCAAATAACGCTAATGAGATTAGTGGCACCTTAACTGGAAGATCTGAGAAAGTTACTGGCGATGAACCTGGAACTTGCAAAAATGTAACTGGGACACCATATGCTGGATTAGATCAAGTTGAAGAAAATTGTAATTCTGACTTAATAACTGAATTAAAAGATAAAGGAAAAATTTATTTAGGAGGTAGCTCAAATGCTCGCCTTACAGGTATACAACCGGGTATCGGAGGAAGTATGACTGGAGCAGGTAAAGGGGCTTGTCTAAATCCAACAGGCACCCCATATGTTGGCGGAGATCAGTTAGGTAATAATTGTTCCAATCATTCATCCGAAAAAAATTATGCCAATAGTGAAAGAAAAAATTCAAGCTCATGGGAAGAATTTTCTGTAAATTCTCCCTCAAGAGATAAATACTCTGATAAAAAAAGAGATGGTGTAACAGGCAATGAGTATGAAAATGGCTCAAAGATTACAGGCCCATTCGATATGGCTAAGGACACAGTAACAGGGACAGAACAATTTAGGTTTGATAAAAACAAAAATTCCCTACTTACCCCAAAAAAAGATTTAAAGGAATTTGATTCTTCAAAAGAGAGAGCACAATCCAGAATTACTGGCGAGGGTCAATCTGCTGGGTTGAAGATAACAGGGGATGATTGGGCAAGAGGAAACAGGGTAACAGGTACTGAAGGAGCTTCAGCAAGAAAAAGAAATCCTACAAGACCAGGCATGACGAGTGCAATGCCAGTGATGGATATAAAAAGGAATGATGAAATGAAAGAGCCAGATTTCTTGATAACTGGATCAAGTGGTAATACTCGTGAAGGACAACTTGTTACCTTTTCAGGTGGTGCACGAGGGTAATTAAATAATGCCTTTAAGAGGACTGGCAAAAGCCAAGAACTTCACATTGGGACCTACAGCTCCAATGAAAACTTTTACGGAAAATATTCATACACAAACTAAAAAATCAAGCGATTTAGGTAATTCTGGAAAATCTCATAAATTAACTAACAGTATTCAGAATGAAAATTTATATAGTTATGAAAGCAAAATAAAAAGTGATTTTGATGAAATTGTTCCTACTTTAAAGGAAATTGCTAGAATACAACATCATGAAGATTTTATAAGTAAAGCTCAGGTCATATCAAGAAAAAATTTGGGAATAGATCTACCTCTTCATGTATTAGATAAATCTTGGGTTAAACCTCTCGATATGAGAGCTCTATATGCATGGTGTGCTTTTAAACAACATGAGAAACTTAGTGACAATTTTTTTAAAAATGATCCTCTTGAAGGGGCTTCAGGAAGTAGAGGTGCGGAAGATTTTGAAAAATTTCTTTTAGATTGTGGAATACATTTACTTGATATAACTCCTTGTTCGGATGGTCGATTAGCTCATTCAGTAGCGTATGTAATGAGAATACCTTTTAGTTCAGTAAGAAGAAGATCTCATGCTGGTGCACTTTTTGATATTGAAAATACAGTAAATAGATGGGTAAAAACTGAACATAAAAGATATAGAGAGAATATCCCTAATGAAGCCCATAAAGATACTAGGTACTTAAAGGTTGTAACTTATCATTTTAGTTCTGTAGATCCTTTGCATCAGGGATGCGCAGCTCATGGGAGTAATGACGAGTTAGCTGCGGAAGAAGGGAGAAGTAAACTATACGCTTTTAAAGAGGCTGTAGAGAATAGCTTTTGCTGTGGTGCTTCTGTGGATTTAATGTTAATTGGACTTGATACGGATACTGATTCATTAAAAATACATATACCAACTAGTGATGGAGGGATTGATTTAGAAAAAACTATTTCTACTTTAGAAATTTACAATTCAACAATAAACTTTTCAAAAGAGGATGCGGAAAGAGAAATTTGTCAGACAATTTCTAAGCAATTTTCAAAAGATAAACTCAGTGGACTGGAAAAATTTATGTATAAATTAATTGTCAATAATATTTCTCAAATTGATTATGTAAAGAGTTTTCATAATGGTTCTTATGAAGATATTGGACATGCAGAGAGGTTTATTGGAGTAGGTATAGGTTTTAAAGAAGTACATCTAAGAAACTTAACTTATTTTGCTCATTTAGATACAGTCGAAGAAGGGGCTCCAGATTTAGATGTAGGAGTGAAGATTTTTACTGGACTAAATGTGTCTCAAGATCTACCTATTCCAGTAGTAATAAGATTTGATTACTCTGGCAAAGTACCCGGCGCAAAAGAGAGGGCAATAAAAGATTGTGAAAGGGTTAATAATGCGATATCAATTAGGTATAAAAATTTAGTTGATCAAGGTTTGTTACATACTTGCTCTACTATTAGAGATAGAGACAACATTCATTCCGCCCAAATTATTGGAATGTCTTTAGATAAAAAAACAGAGGAGGCTCACTAATTATGTTAATTTGCAAGGTTGTAAAACCACTTGTTTCTACCAATAGGATTCCTGGTTTTGAACATAAACATCTACAGGTTGTTTTGGATGGTTCTTCAAGTAAGGTTGCGGTAGATGCTGTTGGTTGTAAGCCAGGAGATTGGGTTATTTGTGTTGGAAGTTCTGCTGCTAGGGAAGCTGCGGGAAGCAAATCTTATCCAAGTGATTTGACGATTGTTGGAATAATTGATCATTGGGATCCTGATAAGTCATAAAAAAGGAGGATAGAAATTGTGGAAATTATGAAGGTATTAGGAAGGATGGTTTGTACTCAAAGAGTCGCTGGCTTAGGTTATATGAATTTACGAATTTTAGAAAATAATAAAGGAAAGAAATTAGTTGCTGTTGATCCTGTTGGTGCCAGTGAAGGTAACTGGGTTTTTACTTCTAGTGGCTCTGCCGCAAGATTTGCTTGCCCTAATCCAGAAATTCAAACCGATTTAACTATTGGAGGTATTATTGATTATTGGGAGAGTGACTAAAAATTTTAACTTCAAAAATTTATTGAGTAACTTTGTTGAAGGTATAGTGTAATAAGTTTTGATTAAAAAATTTAATGTGGAATGAAAGAGAATCACCTTTAAGGATTGAAAAAAGATTTGAATTTGAGCAATACTCAAAAATTAGTAAATTCATGATGAAAATTGAGAAATTATGTAAAGAAAGGGATGTCTATCCAAATATCAGCTTCGGTAAAAATTTTGTAAGTCTTTCAATTTTTTTAGATAATAAAGAAATATCAGAAAAGGAAAAAAACTTTTCAAAGGATATTGATAAATTTTATTTAGAAGATTAGTTCTTTTTAATAATTATTTGGCTTTGCAATATCTCTTTTGATTAAAGCCATTAAATATGTGGGGGCTTTATATCTACCAGGTAGACATCTATTTAAAGTTTCAAGATGACTCCAACAAACTGTCTTTTCTATATCTTTAACTGAATTACCTTTTAAAATTAATAGTCTTAGAGCTTTGCAAAATAAAGGATAACCTGCTTCTAGTTCATCTATATTAAGCTTTGCTGCTGACATAGATCAAAGATGAATTATCAACTAATAATCTATACAACTATGGTGCACAATAGGTGCATATTTCAAATTTCTCAATAATTAGAAATTAATCTAGAAATGCGACGCAATCTATCTCAACTAAAACTCCTTTTGGTAGAGATGAAACTTCTACACAGGCCCTGGCTGGAGGATTCTCTATATTAAAAAAATCACTATATATTTTGTTGACAATTTGAAAATTACTTAAGTCGGTTAAGTAAATAGTTGTTTTAATTACATCCTCTATTTTTGCTCCACCAGCTTTGAGAACTGCTGCGAGATTTTTTAAAACTTGAATAGTTTCCTTTTCTATATCACCTAAACATGTTATTTCATTAAGAACTGGGTCTATAGCAATTTGTCCAGAACAATAGATAAAATCTCCAGCTTTTATTGCTTGATTATAAGGTCCGACTGGATCTGGAGCATTTGATGTTTTGATTACTTGTTTGGGGGACATTTGTTTAAAAAGATACCTATCTATTTAAACCCATAAATCTTTATTTGCTCTTAAAAAAGTAAATTCTTCTAAATTTTTTGCTCTTAAGAAAAGGTTTATTTTCATCTCTTCATCAAGTAAAAATGGAATTGTCAATTCATTAAGAGAAAGTTTTTTTTCAACTTCCGAAAGTTTATTTTTTATATCTTGATCTTTAGGCTTGAGATTCAATGCCCACAATATATTTGTTTTAGTATATTCATGTGCACAATAAATGAGAGTATTTTTTGGTAAAGATTTGATTCTTTCTAGTGAAGAATACATTTGTTGATAAGTCCCTTCAAAAATTCTTCCACAGCCTCCAGAAAATAATGTATCACCAATAAAAAGAACAGGATTTTTCCCATTCAAAAAGAAGGCAATATGTGAGCTTGTATGCCCTAAAACTTCAATTATTTTTACTTTTTCACCTAAAATATTCAAAGTTTCTCCATCCTCAACAGATATATTTTGAAAAGGTATTCGCTTTTTTTCTTTGGAGGAAGCAATTACTTTTACATTTGGCCATCTTTCAATAAGAGACTTCGTCCCTCCAATATGGTCTGAATGATGATGAGTTTGCAAAATAGCTTCTAAGTGAAAATTGTTTTCATTTATATATTTAATAACTGGTTCGTGAACAGATGGATCTACAACCACAACGGATTTATCTTTTACCAACAACCAAATGACGTTATCACTTAAAACTTTAAGTCCGATTATATTTCGAGCTTTATTAAATTCCATTGTTAATTTAGAATGAAGAATCCTTGGAAGAAATTGATCTATGTTTACTATAGCTTTACCAAAAGGAGCTCTGTTAAAAGATTCAATTTCAACTTTTAAAAGAGCTGGGTTAGATTTCTCAGATGCGTTGGACGAAAATAATAGATCATTAACCTTTAAATCAAATTGTAAACGGGCAAAAGCTTTATTAGTAAGAAATGGAGATGTTCCTGTTTATGTAAGTTATGGTCAGGCTGATTTGGGTATTGTTGGGTATGACGTTTTACGAGAATCTGAATTAAAAGTCGCAAAGTTATTAGATTTAGGATTTGGTGGTTGTCATATGTCGTTGGCTGTTAAGAAAAATAGCAACTATTCAAAACCAACTGATCTTCCAGCGAATTGTAAAGTAGCAAGTAAATTTATTAAAACTGCAAGATCTTATTTTGAAGAATTAAATATTCCTGTAGAAATAGTTCATTTGACAGGATCAGTCGAGCTTGGTCCTATTACAGGTATGGCAGAGGCAATAGTTGATTTGGTAGCAACCGGAAAGACTCTTAAAGATAATGGTTTAATTAAAATAGATGATCTTTATTACTCGACTGCAAGACTAATTGGAAATCCTTTATCTATGAGGTTAGATGATAATCATCTCAGAGATACTATTTTATCAATAGAATCAACTAATGCTTTATAGAAGAATAGCTAAATGTTTTTTAAAGATTTTAGAAGGATTAAAAAGTTAGGTAAATATTTAACTAAAGATAAAAAAACAATCTATCTAATCTTGATAGTTTTGTTACCTGTTTCTTTCTCTGGAGCAATTCAACCATTATTAGTTGGTCAAGCCATTACTATTCTAAAGAACGAAACTACAGATGTTTGGCTAAGTAAAACTTTCTTTGGGCAGTCGATAAATGCCATTATCGTAACTTTATTTATAACTGTTTTATTCAGATTAGTTCTGCAGGGATATCAAACTTACAATATCCAAGCAGTGGGACAACGTTTGACGGCAAGAATAAGAAGAGAACTTTTTGATCATTCAATATCTTTATCTCTTAAGTATCACGATAAAATGCCTGTGGGGAAATTATTAACAAGATTAACAAATGATGTTGATGCTTTAGCCGAGGTTTTTGGTAGTGGGGCAGTGGGAGTCATTGCTGACTTCGTTAGTCTGATAGTAATTTCTTTGACAATGCTGTCAATTGATCGGGGGCTTGCCATTTTATTACTTTTGACTCAAATCCCAGTTTCATATTTTATTATCTGGCTTCAAAAACGTTACAGAAGAGCCAATTATCAAGTAAGGGAAGAATTGTCTCAACTAAACTCTGATTTTCAAGAGAATCTTCAAGGTTTAGAAGTCGTTCAGATGTTCAGAAGAGAGGCTTTCAACAGTAAGAAATTTTCCAAAACTGGGGTTGCATATAAGAAAGCAGTTAATGGAACAATATTTTATGACAGTAGTATTTCGGCGTTTATAGAATGGATTTCTCTTGCTGCAGTCTCCTTGGTTTTGGCGGTTGGAGGATATCTTGTTACTTCTGGAAATATTGGTTTAGGAACATTAACAACTTTTATTTTATATTCTCAAAGACTTTTTGAACCTTTAAGGCAGCTTGCAGAACGATTTACTCAAATACAAGGAGGTTTAACAGCTGTAGAAAGAATAAACGAATTATTGGATGAAGAAATACAGATTAAGGACTCTACTTCCGCAAAACATTTTTTAGAAAATGCTAAAAATGTAAATAAAAAATTCAAGGGCAAAATTGAGTTTAAGAATGTCAATTTTTTCTACAACGCAGGAGAACATATTATAAAAAATTTATCTTTCAAAATTAATCCAGGAGAGCATGTGGCTTTTGTAGGTCCAACTGGTTCAGGTAAGACAACCATAATAAGACTATTGTGTAGATTGTATGAACCTCAATCAGGTCAAATTTTAATCGATGATATAGATATCAGAGATATTCCTATTGCAACTCTTAGAAATATGTTGGGAGTAGTTTTGCAAGATACCTTTATCTTTAGTGGAAATGTCGCAGATAATTTAAAACTGAATTCGAATCTGGACAATCTTGAATTAGAAAATATTTGTTACGAACTAGGATTAGATAATTTGTTAAAAAAATTACCAGAAGGTTTGAACACCTCACTAAGAGAAAGAGGGGGAAATCTCTCTTCTGGAGAGAGACAACTTCTTTCCGTAGCGCGAGTAGCGATTAGAAATCCTGTTGTTTTAATAATGGACGAAGCAACAGCGTTTATGGATCCCTCAACAGAGGCTACTTTGCAGAAGGATCTTGAGAGAATTCTGTCAAAAAGAACAGCATTAGTAATAGCTCACAGATTAGCAACTATTGAAAGTTCTGATAAGATTTTAGTCTTGAAAGGGGGATCATTAGTTGAGGAGGGAACACATTGTGAATTAAGACTGAAAAAGGGTTTATATTTTCAGCTCTCTGAGCTTCAACAAAAAGGATTCGTGAATTTTTAATGATTTTTAGAAACCAAGGATTGTTAATAAAAAAATCAAACAGTATATCAAAGGATGAGCTGATAGATCTCTATGGTTTAAATTCTTACGAGTTCACTCAAACAACTAAAGAAGAAATATTTGTATGTAGTAAAAATAAAGATTTAGATCTAATAGAACTAGATCAACTTTTGCAAACTGTTGGTTGGAGCAGAAGACCTATCAGGAGGGTAAAAAGAGCTTTAGATTTCAGTATTTTGGTTGTTGGGTTATGGCGTCATGATGATAAATTTCCCAGACTAGTTGGATTTGCAAGATGCACTGGCGATGGAATTCTAGAAGCAACAGTTTGGGATGTAGCTATTAACCCTGTCTATCAAGGACTTGGATTGGGGAAAGAGATAATGAGATATGTCCTAAAAGAATTGAAAAATATTGGTATCTCTAAAGTAACCCTTTTTGCTGATGCTGAAGTGGTTTCATTTTACAAAAGACAAGGTTGGACTTTAGAACCTAGAGGGTCGAAATGTGCTTTTTGGTATGCAAATTAATCATTTTTTGTAATAGTCAGAATATATAGATTTTAACGATTCGCCTTTTAACCATCTTCTTCTAAAGTGCCAGTTCTTAAATGCTTGAAGAAAAATATTAGTTCTTTCCCATTTCCTTGAACTTATAAAAATAGGAAAATTTAATTGTTTTAAATCTTTTTTTTGGTTTAATCTCATTAAAAAATCTACATCTTCCATTAAAGGTATATTTCTAAATCCATTATTCTTAAAATAGATTGTTCTATGAATTATTAAACCTTGATCACCATACGGTTGTTTAAAAAATTTACTTCTAATATTTACGAGAATTTCGAGGACTCTATAAATTATCTTTTTGTGATTAATTTTGAATTCAAAATAGTAAATAATATTCTTTTTCCCCTTTAAAAATGAGTTTATTTTTTTAAACCAATTATGAGTTAATCTTGTGTCTGCATGTAAAAATATGAGCCACTCTCCTTTTGAATTTTTAGCTCCAATATCTAATTGTAGACCTCGATTCCTTTCTTTGGATATAAATACTTTCGCTCCATAAATATTTGCTATATCAATAGTTTTATCTTCACTTCCACAATCAACAATTATGATTTCGCCCTCTTTCTGAATACTTGACAAGTCTGAAAGCAATAATGGCAAATTATTAGCTTCATTAATAGTTGGAATAATAATTGAGATTTTTGACAAGTCGATTACTTTCTATTTTCAATATCAATAATTGTATCAATATCAATTTTTTTGTCTAAAAACTTATATTTAAATTTTGTTGTAGCAAAATTATCAATTGTATTTTGAAGAACATTTTCTGTCCCCCACTTTATGTTGATAAAAGGTAAATATATATGCGATGACATTATTTTTTCTGATAAACCAATAAGCCAATATCCTCCATCATTAGATGGTCCTAAAATAAGATCATTTTGTTGAAGCTCTTTTAGAGTAATCAATAAATCTTGATGGCATAAATCTGGAAGGTCAGTACCAATAAAAATAATATTTTTGATCTTATGTCTTGCACAAAATTTTTTGTTGATAATTATTTGCCTCTTCATTTTTTCTCCCAAGCAGCCTTTACCCTGTAAATTAAATTTTTTGATGCCTAATTCTCTAGTCCATCTTTTACAGTTACCTATCCCTAAACCAGATATAGCAATAGAAATATCAATTAGTTTATTTTCTTGGAGAAATTTTGCGACTGAAATAGTGTGTTTGGTCATTACACTTTGAACCTTTGCAGAATTACTTTTACCTATATCTTTAGATAATCTTGTTTTGCATCTTCCAAAAGCATGCCATTTTGCCATGATAATTAGTAATGCTTTATCCAAAAATTTGTTGCTATTTAAAATAATTATATGCCTATAAAAAATAAAATTTTTCTTATAAATTTCTATGATGGTTTGTTAAGTAATTTTAAATTTGTCGTGATCTTGTGATTTCCTAATGGCCAATTATTAAATTCCAACTAGATTAATAATCTATTGAATAAAATTTTGCAAGCAATTAATCCTATTTGGGCGGAAGTTCAACAATCACTTCAAAAAACTTTAAGTAAGCCTTCATTTGAGACTTGGATAAGGCCTGCTAAATTTAATTGTTTTGAAAATGGCTTATTAACTTTAATTGCTCCAAATTCATTTTCCAGTGATTGGTTAAGAAAGAATTATTGTCAAACTATCGAGAAGGCTGCAAAAGAAATATGCGGTCATGATGTAAAAGTTGTTTTTAAATCTGAAACAAATATAAGCAGAGATTCAATAAATAAAGAGAACTTAGATGAACAGATTGTGAATCGTAAAACAAAATCATTTCCTAAGAATAGTCAAGATATTTCTTCAAAAAATCGATCCAAAAATCCCAACGGTCTAAATTTACGCTACGTCTTTAAAAGATTTGTTGTAGGTCCAAATAGTAGGTTGGCTCATGCAGCGGCTTTAGCAGTTGCAGAATCACCCGGGAGAGAATTTAATCCATTATTTATTTGTGGTGGAGTAGGTCTCGGTAAAACTCATTTAATGCAAGCAATAGGCCATTATCGAGTAGAAATAGATCCAGGAGCAAAAGTTAAATATGTATCTACAGAAACTTTTACTAATGATGTTATTAGTGGTATCCGAAGAGATGGAATGACAGCTATTCGAGATAAATATAGAAATGTAGATTTGATTTTAATAGACGATATACAGTTCTTAGAAGGCAAAGAGTATACACAGGAAGAATTTTTTCATACTTTTAATGCTCTTCACGAATCAGGAAGTCAAATAGTTATTGCAAGTGATAGGCCACCAAATCAATTGTCGGGAATTCAAGAGAGATTAATTTCTAGGTTCTCAATGGGCATGACGGCAGATATTCAACCACCTGATCTTGAGACGAGGACAGCCATCCTTCAAAAAAAGGCAGAACAAGAGAGTATGAGTCTTCCAAGAGATTTAATTCAATTTATAGCAGGAAGATTCACATCGAATATTCGAGAATTGGAAGGAGCATTTACTAGAGCTGTTGCATTTGCATCAATAACAGGCTTGCCAATGACAGTCCAATCAATTGCTCCAATGCTTGATCCTAATAGTGTTGGAGTAGTTGTTACTCCAAAACAAGTTATTAATAAAGTGTCAGATTTCTTTAAAGTTTCTACTGATGAATTGATCAGTTCAAGTAGGAGAAAACCAGTAAGTCAAGCTAGACAAATAGGTATGTATCTTATGAGGCATGGTACAGATCTAAGCCTGCCAAGAATTGGAGATGAGTTTGGGGGCAAGGACCATACAACAGTAATGTATGCTATTGAACAAGTTGAAAAAAAATTATCTATTGATCCAAATATTGCAAGTCAAGTTCAAAAAATAAGAGATTTACTTCAAATAGATTCAAGAAAAAATTTATAGTTTTACTATTAACTAGAAATGAAATTTATAGGATCTTGATCAAATCTATTCCTTGAAGGTAACTTATCTATTTCATTGATATCACTGAGCAATTCAATTCTATTTAATGATTGCCTTAATAACCTCGCTGAAATGATTGGCATATCTCTTGGAACTGAGATTCTATTTTTTAAGTATCTTAAAGAGATTCCTGAAATTTTTTTAGGGATTAATACTTCACCTGTGATCATATGGCATAAAGCTGATCTCAATGATTCGTCAAAGGATTCTTTATTGTATGGGTTTACCTTTAGTAAATTGTCTTTATGCTTTATCACTCTTTTAAGAGCAATTTTTGCATAATATTTTGAATCATAATTTTGGTTTAATTCATAATTACCTAAACCCTCCCCAGTATCTATTAGCCTTGAGAAAGTAATCTGTTGTTCATTGCTTTCTTTATAGCATCCTCCCATTTGTGGGGGTAAATCATGAGAGTGAGTATGAAAATCTCCTTGAGTGCCTCTATAAGCACTTGTCCCCTCAAAAAGGGTAAGCCAGTTATCTACATGACGATAATTAGATCTTAAATTAAACCCTTTATAATAAATAAGTGATGCATTCATTCTCTCCATATAGGGAATAAAAATTATATCTCCAACACCAGGCTCTATATCACCCGTGTTAGAAACTGATGCATCAACAAACCCTGATTTTGATCTACCTAAGATTTCATCGAGTTTAGAAATGGATTCTTTAAATCTTTTTTTTCTAAAAGAGTTATCTATAAAATTAAAGTTTTCTCGGCAGAGCCAATTACACCAGGATCTGAAAATTTCTCTTTCTAACTCTCGAATTTTGATAAGGTGAATAGATGTAATAAAGGATCCAAGTGCTCCAAATTCATTTTCTAAAAAAGCTATGATATCGTCGCTTTCAGTTATAACTTGCCCTTTAAATTCAATTGCAGGTAATTTCCCCGATCTGACTTTTTCAAGGAACCAACTTTCTTTTTGGCCGTAGCAAAACATATTTATTTTCTTGACTCTATATGGAATTTTTTTAAATTCAAGCCATAACCATATCTTTTGACAGTAAGGACACCAAGAATGCCTATCCCTATAGAGGGTAACTATTACATCATTTTCACTATGTCCAAATAATCTTAAATTTGCGTAGGAATTATTTATACCATGGACTCTATCAAGATCTTCAACTTCAAATTTATTTAAATCATCCCATGTCAAAATCCCATTCATTATTTGAATTAAAGCTATAAACTATCGTTATAATAATTGATTAAAAAAAGTCTTGGAATTTGAATTTGATTTAATTGTTGTTGGCGCTGGTTCTGGAGGACTCGCAGCGGCTAAACGTGCGGCTAGTTATGGAGCAAAAGTCGCAATCATAGAAGCAAATCAAATAGGAGGAACTTGTGTGATAAGGGGATGTGTGCCTAAGAAATTAATGGTTTATGCAGCTAAAAGTAAAAAAAATATGGATTCTTCTGAAGGATATGGATTAAAAAATGAAGGTATTAATTTTGAATCAAATATTTTGTTGAAGAATGTAAGAGAGGAGGTTTCTAGATTAAGTAATTTACATAGAAATTCTTTAAAAAAGTTGAATATAACTATTTTTGAAGGCTTAGGAAGATTTAGTACTCAAAATGAATTAGAAATTATTTGTTCAAACACAAAGAAAATTAAAAACAAAATAAGTTCAAAAAAAATTCTTATTTCAGTTGGAGGTAAACCAAAGAAATTAAATATTCCTGGGGTAGATTTGGCATGGAGTAGTGATGATATTTTTGAATTAGAAAAGTTTCCTAAATCAATACTAATAGTAGGAGGTGGTTATATTGCATGTGAATTTGCTTCTATTTTCAGAAATTTAGGTACTGAAGTAACTCAATTAATTAGAGGTCAACATTTACTTAATGGTTTTGATAAGGATCTTTCATCATGCCTAGAGGAATCACCTACTTTTACTGAAATCAATATAATCCCCAATACACAATTAAATTCTATCAAAAAAGTAAATGGGAATCTTGAATCTACCCTAGACTCGGGAGATAAACTCCTAACTAGTAATATCCTCATTGCTACAGGAAGAGAACCAAATCTTTTGCCTTTAAATTTGGATTTTTTAAATCTAAAGATGGATGGCCAATATTTAGATGTCGATGAACTTAATCAAACAAGCAACGCAAATATTTTTGCAGTTGGCGATATCATAAATAAGCCAAACTTAACTCCAGTAGCAATAGAACAAGGGAGAGTTTTTTCGGATAATTTTTTTAATGACCAAAAAAGAAAAGTAAATTATGAATATATTCCAAAGGCTGTTTTTACTATTCCAGAAATTTCAACAGTTGGCTTAAGTGAGAAAAGAGCTAAAGAGATTTACTCTGAAAAAAATATAAAAATTTTCAAATGCAAATTTACCCCTATGTCTAATACCTTTAAAAAGAATAAATCAAAATGTATGTTGAAAATAGTAGTTCATAAGCTTACTGATAAAGTCCTAGGATGTCATATGTTTGGAGAAACATCATCTGAGATTATTCAAATGGTATCAATTTCATTAAATGCAGGGATAACAAAAAAAGACTTTGATATTACTATGGCTTTGCACCCAACTATCTCAGAAGAATTTGTGACTATGTATGGATAAAATTATGAATTGGAAAAATTTAATTTTTCTTGAACAAACAGAAATACTATAAGTAATGCAAAGTAAATAAATAAACCTATCCTTAATTCAGAAAGGAAGTTAAATTCATTCAGGAAAAGTATCTTATCGAGAATGTAGAAAATATAAAGATTAAGCAAAATAAATCCTTCAATTCTTGTGATTTTCCCTTTGCTCCAGAAAATTGGTAAGCATGCAAAGGTAGTTAAAACCATAAACGGTAAGTCAACTTTTATTAGACTCTCTTCAATTACTAAACCTTTAAATCCTGTAAAAATACTGCAACTTCCAAGGATTAAAAGTTGATTGAGTAAATTACTTCCTATTACATTCCCAATCGCAAGATCTGTTTTGCCTTTAAATGCAGCAATTATTGAAGTTACTAATTCTGGTAAAGATGTACCAGTTGCGACGATAGTTAAACCAATAACAATTTCATTTACACCCAAAAGAGTAGCGAGCGTTTGAGAACCATTTACTAAAATATTTGAACCAAAGCTTAAAAGAAATATTCCCAATATTAACTTTAGTAAAATATTCATTTTCCCTTTATAGTTATCTTTTAATTCTTCTATCTCTGGTTCAGCATCTTTTGTCTCCTCTCCTTTTTCATTGATGGTATTGATTTCCCATATTGTATTTAAGATTAAACAAAATATTAGAAATACCCCTGCTTGAAATGTTAATAAGCCTGTTGATGACATAGCCCAAACTGCACAAGAAATTGCCATTAAAAGAGGCACATCTCTTCTGACTATTCTGCTTTTCACTTTAAGAGGTGTTATCAATGAGCTTATACCCAAAACAACGAGAACATTAAAAATATTGCTTCCAATTACATTGCTTGCCGCAAGCGAATCACTGTTTTTTAAAATTGAACTCAAACTTACCAACAACTCAGGAGAGCTTGTTCCAAGAGAAACAACTGTCAAACCAATTATTATTTGAGGAATTCCTAAAATTAAAGATAAAAATATGGCTCCTTGAATAAATAACTCTCCTCCAGCAAAAAGTAGAACTACGCCTAAAAATATTTCTATTATTGGAAATAAAAAATCACTCATATTTAGGATTTAATTTAGATAATAAAAAATTCATAATTGGTTAATAACTATCCTCGAATATCTATAATTTATTGTCAATTTTAATTTGCTGTTAAAATTGATTAAATAGAAAAAATTTTGAAGACTTTAAACATAATAAAACCTGATGATTGGCATTTACATTTAAGAGAAGGTCTTGTATTAAAAAATATCATTCAGTTTACTTCGGAATATTTTGGAAGAGCCATTGTTATGCCAAATACTAAAAGTCCCATAACATCAATCAATAGCGCTATTTCTTATAGGAAATCTATTTTTGAAGCGCTACCAGAAAGTTCTAAGTTTGAACCATTAATGACAATTTATCTTACAGATGACACTGATAAAGAGGAACTAATTAATGGTTTTAAAAATAATGTTTTCTTTGCAGCAAAATTATATCCTGCTAATGCCACAACAAATTCCAGTCATGGAGTTAGGAAAATAGAAAATCTATATAAGATCTTTGAATTAATGCAAGATTCTGGGATGCCTCTTTTAATTCATGGGGAAGTGACTGATTCTGAAGTAGATGTATTCGATAGAGAAGAAGTTTTTATAGATAAAGAACTTTCTCAAATAACCAAAAGATTTCCAAAATTAAAAATTGTTCTAGAACATATAACCACCTCTTACGCAGTGGATTTTGTGCAAGAAAATAATATTGGGGCTACTATTACTCCGCATCATTTGCATATAAATAGAAATGCAATGTTTTTTGGAGGTTTAAATAGTGATTTTTACTGCTTACCAGTTGCTAAGAGGGAAAATAATAGGCTCGCTTTAAGGAGAGCGGCAACAAGTGGGGAAAAATGTTTTTTCTTGGGAACTGACTCTGCTCCACACCTTAGGAAGTGGAAGGCTTTTTGTGGATGTGCAGGCATTTTTAATTCGCCAGTAGCAATAGAAAGCTACTTAACTGTTTTCGAAGAGGAGGATGCTCTAGATAATTTTGAAAAGTTTGCAAGTTTGAATGGCCCTAATTTTTATAACGTCCCGCCAAATAAAGAAAAATTAAAATTAGTTTCTAGACCTAATAAAATTAAAGAATATATTGATGTTGTTGAAGAAAAAAATATTGTCGGACAAATAAAACCATTTCATGCAGGTGAAACTTTACAATGGCAAGTAGAAGGAATTGTAAATTAAAAAATTAGATTTAATCTGACAATTAAAAGTGTAACTATTCCAATTTTTCTTGGTTAAATGGGTTACTTTCAGCTACGATTAGAAAGCGCAAATTCCTTTGGGAGTGTGGCGGAATTGGTAGACGCGCCGGACTTAAAATCCGTCGAGCGATTTAGCTCGTGGGGGTTCAAGTCCCCCCACTCCCATTATTTATTTTTAGTTCTGACGATAACTTCCAATAGTTGTTATGTTTTAACTAAGCAACCATAAATTAAAATGGAAAGTTTTTTCAATAATTCATTCGCTACTTTAATTGCTTATATCGGAATTATTTCTACCTATTTATTGGTTATCCCGTTGTTACTATTTTACTGGATGAATAATAGATGGAATATTATGGGCAAATTTGAGAGATTAGGAATTTATGGCCTTGTATTTCTTTTCTTTCCAGGTTTAATTTTATTTTCTCCATTTTTAAATCTCAGACTAAAAGGAAGTGGTAAAGGGTAAATAATTGACTAAAGGAAAAGTTATACAAATAGGTTTATTTATTTCATTAATAGGATTAATTAGTTATAAATTTGCACCGCAAATTGATATGGATAATTTTACAGCTACTACTCTATCAAGTTGTATCTTGATTTTGATTGTTATTACTTGGGTAACATCTTATGTTTATAGAGTTGTAAATGGAAAAATGACTTTTATGGAACAAAGGAAGCGTTATAGAAAAGAGTATGAAAAAGTTGTTAATGATAAACTAGAAACCAAATTCAACTCATTGTCAAAGGAAGAGCAGCAAAAACTTATGGAAGATTTAGAGAAAAATCCATAAATTTTTCATAGAAAAATATCTTAAAATTATGAAAGATAACAAAATGCAAATTACTAAAAATGAAACTTTATCTAAGGTAGATGAGATGTTTTGTGAGTTAAAAAATAAAAAAAAATTTGCTTTAATGCCTTTCATAATGGCCGGGGACCCCAATATTGAAATAACGTCTGAGATTTTATTAAAGTTACAAGAAAATGGAGCTGACCTTATTGAATTAGGTATCCCGTATAGTGACCCACTTGCAGATGGACCTGTTATTCAAGTGGCGGCCTCTCGCGCTTTAAAGTCAGGTACTAGCTTAAGAGAAGTAATTAAACTTTTAGAGTCTTTAAAAGGTAAATTAAATATCCCCATCATACTTTTTTCTTACTTGAATCCATTACTATGTTTAGGCTTTGAAAGGTTTTGTGAGATGGCATCTGATGCTGGAGTTTCTGGACTAATAGTTCCTGACCTCCCTTTGGAGGAAGCTTATAAATTTTCTAAAATAGTTAGTAACCATTCTATGGACTTAATTTTATTGGTAGCGCCAACTACTCCTTTTGAAAGAATGAAACAAATATCAAATCATACAAAAGGCTTTACATATTTAGTAAGTGTTACAGGTGTCACTGGTGAGAGAAACAAAATGGAAAATAGAGTAGAAAATCTTATTGCTAAATTAAAAGATGTAAATAGCAATCCAATTGCTGTTGGTTTTGGAATATCAACTCCAGAACATGTTAATAAAGTTCGTGAGTGGGGAGCAGATGGAGTAATTATTGGGAGTGCTTTTGTAAAACGAATCTCGAGCTCAAGTGAAAAAGATGTTGTCGATCATATTGGTGAGTTTTGTAAAGAAATGCGTTTAGCTGCTGATCAAAAAAAATAAATAAAAAGATAATTTATTAATTAAAAGAATTATTTATAGAAAATTAATTAAAAATGTTATTACCAATTTATTGTTGTTGTCTTCAAGATTCTTCTGTAGGTAATAATCTGATTTGTTTTCTTCCGAGCTTAATTTCGAATTCATCACCTGCTTTTAAATCAAGGAGTGCAGTATATGCTTTCCCAATCAGAAGATTTCCATTGCCTTGAACTGTAGCAATATAACTAAGCTTTCTTCCACCTTTTCCAATACCTGCAACTCCAGAATCACCAAGATTAATCCCTTTTGCTTCTAAAAGTGCTTCATAAAATGCGGTAAAGTTTAAGCGTTCACTTCCATTTTTTTTAGTGGAAACATATCCACAGGCGCGAACTAGGTCAGATTTGCTAACATCACCAAGTTCTTTAACTTTTGCAAGGAGATCGCTACCAGTTAGCATAATTAATTAAAAGGAAGTTGTATTAAATAACATAGCAATCTGCATGTAATATATGCAATTATTAAGTATCTATTTATTCTATTATTTATATTTAAAAATGGAAAAGTTTGTAGTTTTTGGACGGTACTGTGAAGATGCAATTACTAAAAGGGAACCATTTCGAGAACAACATCTTAAGAGACTTAAAAATTTAAAAGATAGCGACATTTTAGTTACATTAGGGCCAACAAAATGTACCAAATATTTGTTTGGAATTTTTAATGCTAATGATGTAAACGAGTTGAAAGATCTTATTGAGGAGGACATATATTGGGAAAAAGGTATATGGATTAATTATGATATTTATCCCTGGATTCAAGCATTTTAAATATGATTTTCGAAAAAATTTAGTAATTATTAACTATTTATTTAAAGAATTAATTTAACTAAAAATACATATTATTTTTGCTTTAATAATTCAATTATTTATCTTATTTAGGAGTTAAAACGATTTTTTTTTAAACGTTAGTTTTAAGAGTTTATATCATTTTTAATTAAATAATATTTTTTTAAATAATATTTATTTACTAGTATCTTGATTTATCTGGTTTACTAATGAGTCGATATCTAATTGATTATATGGTGGTGTTTGTTTTGTTTCTAGATAATCGTTCTTGATATTGTTTAACCATTTTTGCTCAATCTTTATAAGATTTTTTGCAATATTGAACATGCCCCCTTTTTTATATAATTCTTTCATTTTGAGAATAATCTCGGAGGTTCTACTCGATTTAATATTTAATTCATTTGCTAAGTCTTTTTGGGTAAATCCATGCGTTTTTAACCAATCTTTAATGAAGGAGACGAGTTCTTTTTCATCCTGTATAGATAATTTACTCATTCAATAAAAAGGAAATAACTTATTAAGCTTATTCTCTGCTCTTGCTCTTATTGAAGGAGTCATGTATTTGCTCCATATACTGAGTACTGCTGTGAGGGCAACAAAATCATCACTAAAACCAACTAAAGGCATAAAGTCAGGGAAAAGATCAAATGGCATAATCAAATATGCTAGAGCAGCCATTAATGAAACTCTTACTTGTGCAGGAGTATAAGGATCTAATGCCATCTCCAAAACTTCTAAGGCAGGCTTGGCAATTGTTCTTCCCGCTTTAATAAGAATCTTGATAATGATATTTTCATCAAATGTTGAACTTTCTAAAACTTCAGCATCATAAATTTTTTCTTGAGTTTTGTAATTCTCTTTCATCTTTATAAATGAAATTTAAATATTTTTAATGGAATTTTTAACTAATACTATCAACTAATCCATTCTGTATTCCTGCTTTTCTAAGTTTTCTTAGAGCACGTTGAACAACTTGACGGCAATATTCCCTGCTACAACTCATATGTCTTGCAACTTCAGCTAAAGTTCTCCATTCATTTGAGCCGTCTAAACCAAATCTTAAGCTTACTATCTTTCTTTCTTTCTCAGTTAAATTTGCTTTATCTAATAACTTCCAAGCCGAGGCTGTCCTTTCGGCTAATTCGGCTAATTCCATTGGGGGAGTTTGATCACTTGGAAGAATATCAACTAACTCGGAAGGATCTGATTTTGATTTAACAGTACCTTGGAGACTAACTGTGATGCTTCTCAATTCACAAGAAAGGAGTTCGTCAATTTCCTCTTTGGTTATTTTCATTTCTTCAGCTAGCTCATCACTAGTAGGTGGAATACCCTTAAGTTGCATAAGCTTTGATTTTGCTGATCTTAGTTTTGTAAGTTTTTCATTAATGTTAACAGGGATCCTTATCGTTCTACTTTGAGTTGACAATGCTCTATTTAAACCTTGCCTAATCCACCAATAAGCATAGGTGGAAAATCTATGTCCTCTAGACGGATCATATTTTTCTACGGCCCTTGTAAGACCTAATGTACCCTCCTGTATTAGGTCAAGTAATTCTAATCCTTTCCCTTGGTATCTCTTGGCGAGGTTGACAACTAGTCTTAGGTTGGCTGTTATCATCTCGTTTTTAGCTTTTTCACCAATTTTTATCTTTTTTCTCTCAGCTTCGGAGTATTCACAAGCGGGCCCTTTACCGCCTGCCTCTTGACATCTACTAACAAGTACTACCATTTCTTGGACTTTTCTGCCCATTGTGAGTTCTCTTTCGGGAGTCAAAAGTTGATGACGACCTATTTCACCAAGAAAATCGCTTAATGAACTCACGATTTACCTCATTGTTGATATATTTAACTTATAGTCAAATTAGTAATTAGCCATACATGTAATAATTAATTAATAATTAATTAATAATCAATTAATAATTATTAATTAGTTAATTAACATTATTTTTAAAAATTTTTAGGTAAAAAAGTATTAAAAATTATAAGCTTTAGTTATTTAATTTTTTCTTCTTGATTCAAGAACAGCAAGTACATCTCTCCACTCAACCCCTTTATGCATAAGGGCTACTTGCAAGTGATAAATTAAATCAGCAGCTTCATTTGAGATTGAATTTTTATCATTATCTTTGCAAGCCATTATAAATTCTGCAGATTCCTCTCCTATTTTTTTCAAAATAGTATTACTACCTTTTGTTAATAAATGATTTGTGTAACTTTTTTCTGATGGATTTATTGATCTTTCGTTAATTTTACTGAATAATTCAGAGCAAATATTTGAGAAGGGAGTTGTTTTTTTCTCTTTTTTATCACTTTGATTAATTTTGATTTCGTTGAAAAAACAACTTTTTTCTCCAGTGTGACATGCTCCTGAACCATTTTGTTCAATCAAAAGGATTAGTGCATCATTATCGCAGTCGAATCTTATCTCCTTTAGTATTTGGGTACTTCCACTTGTAGCTCCTTTTCTCCAAATTTCGGATCTTGATCTACTCCAATAATGAACGTTTTTGGTTTCAAGTGTCATTGTCAAAGATTCTTTGTTCATCCAAGCAAGCATAAGAATTGATCCGTCAAGCCAATCTTGTGCTATTGCAGGGATTAATCCATAATTATCAAAGCGTAGATCCTCTATCGAAAAATTAGTTGAATAAGTCATTATGCTCGTTATGTTAAATCCTACTCAATGTGTTTTATTAAAAATTATCCTAACAGTTAATTGATGTATATTCATTCTCTGAAATTTTCATGCAGCAAAAGTTATGAGGATTTTCCCTGTTCACATAGGCAATGGCGCCATGAAGGCCACTGCAGATTTGTGCATGGATATTCAAGATCATTCACCTTTTGGTTCACTGCAAAAAAATTAGACCTAAATGGTTTTGTTGTCGATTTTTCAAGTCTAAAGCCCCTAGAAAATAGACTAAAGGAGCAATTTGACCATACTTTTCTAATAAATAAAGATGACCCTTTGCTGAATTACTGGGAAAAATTACATAACTTAGATGCTTTAGATCTGAGAATTATGGATAATGTGGGAATGGAGTTCACCTCTGAATTAATTTGGAGATGGGCTAATGAATACTTACAGGATAAGGATAAGGGCAGAACATGTTGTTGGAAAACAGAATCAAAAGAAAACAAATCGAATAAAGCAAGTTATGAGGAAATTCCTGATTGGTTCAAATCTTAGATTAAAATGGTAAATTTTAAAGTCATGTAAGATTCTTTAATTAGATATTTAATCAACATTTATCTCTCCATTAATCAGATAAATATTAATCTCGTCTTTATTAAGGTAATGATTATTCAATATATTATTTGAAATTTTTGTCTCAATTTGTTTTTGAATAATTCTTTTTAAAGGCCTTGCACCATAGGCATGATCGAAACTATTTTCGACAAGTTGGTTAATTGCTTCATCCGTAATTTTGAATTTAAAGTTTTTTTTGTTAAGTCTTTTTTCTAAATGTTGAAGTTGGATCTTTGCAATTTCTTTTATGTCATTTAATTCTAAATTATTAAAAATAACTATTTCATCAAGTCGATTTAAAAACTCAGGCTTGAAAAATTTTTTAATTTCATTATCTACAACTTTTTTAATTTCATTTGTATCTTCTTTTCTAACTGATAAATCATTTATTGATTGACTTCCTAAATTACTTGTGAGAACAATGATTGAATTTCTGAAATTGATTGTACGACCTTGACCATCAGTAATGATTCCATCATCAAGAACCTGTAAGAGAATATCTAAAATATCTTTGTGAGCTTTCTCTATTTCATCTAGGAGTATTAATGAATAAGGATTTTTGCGTACAGCTTCAGTTAGTTGACCGCCTGATTCGAAACCTAAATATCCAGGAGGCGCACCTATAATTTTGCTCACTGAATGCTTTTCCATATATTCAGACATATCCAGTCTTGTAATTGAAGAATTTGAATCGAATATTATTTTGGCTGTTACTTTACTTAGCTCAGTTTTCCCAACACCAGTTGGACCTAAAAAGAGAAAACTGGCTAATGGCTTGCTTGGATCATTTAGACCAGTCCTTGATCTCTTAATGGAATCTGCAACTGCCTTAATTGCATTATCTTGACCAATAATTTTTTCTTTAAGGATTGACTCGAGGCTCAAGAGTTTATCTTTTTCTGACTGGTTTAAGTTCTGAACTGGAATAGAGGTCCACTTTGAGACAACTTCTGCAATATCATCAAAAGTTACCTCTTGCCTTAAAAGACTTGTATCTCCATTTTTTTGAGAATTTACTAGGGACTCACTTTTTTCTTTCAATTTTTTTTGCAAAGAATTTAAATTTCCAAATTCTAATTCTGCTGCTTTGTTGAGGTCAAAACTCCTTTTGGCTTGGTCTATTTGCAATTGAACAGATTCAATTTCTTCTTTTATGGTGCTAATTTCATCAATTTCATCTTTTTCTTTTTTCCATTGAGTGCCTAATTCTGCCTGTTTATCTTTAAGGGATATAAGTTCATTATTGATTTTTTTTAATCTTTCTATAGAAAAATCATCCGTTTCTCTTTTTAAAGATAATTTTTCCATTTCAAACTGTAGAACTTTTCGATCAATTTCATCAATTTCTTCAGGTTTGGAAGTTATGACCATATTTAATCTTGAGGCTGCTTCATCGATTAGATCTATTGCCTTGTCAGGAAGAAATCTATCGTTAATATATCTTTCGCTAAGGGTTGCAGCAGCAACTAAAGCATTATCTGAAATTCTCACACTATGATGAACTTCGTATCTTTCTCTCAATCCTCTTAAAATTGATACAGTATCATCTATTGAAGGGGCATCAACCTTTATCTTTTGAAATCTTCGTTCTAAAGCAGGATCTTTTTCTATATTTTGTTTATGTTCATTAATAGTTGTAGCACCAATACATCTAAGTTCTCCTCTCGCGAGCATTGGTTTTAATAAGTTGCTTGCATCTAAAGAACCTCCACTAGCGCCTGCCCCAACTACCGTATGAATTTCATCAATAAAAAGAATAATCTTACCATCTGATTCTTTCACTTTCTTTAGAATATTTTTTATTCTTTCTTCAAATTCTCCACGATATTTTGCTCCAGCTAAAAGTGAACCCATATCTAATGAAATTAGTTTCCTATCTTGTAGTGCAGAAGGTACATCGCCATTAATAATTCTTTGAGCTAACCCTTCTACAATGGCTGTTTTCCCAACCCCAGGTTCTCCAATAAGAACTGGATTATTTTTTGTTCTTCTACTCAATATTTGAATTGTTCTTCTAATCTCTTCATCCCTACCAATAACAGGGTCTAAAATCCCATCTCGTGCAGATTGAGTTAGATCAATGCCATATTTTTCCAAAGACTCATTAGAACTATTAAATTCATTTTTTACTACCGGATCTGACTTCATTTTCTTTATAATTTCAAGAAATTCTGGAATACTTTTTTGATTTAAAATTTGAAAACCATATTTATCATCATAAGTGAAACCGTAAACTAAGTGATCTGTTGATATCACTACATCATTTAAAGTATTTTTAATATCATTCGCCTTCAAAAATATTTTATGAAGAGTATCACCAATATATAAATTATCTTGTTTATTTTTCATTTTTGCCTTCGCATTTAATGAAGAAATTATTTCCCTCTCAAGATCTTTTAGATTTACATTATTGTTTTTTAATATCTTTTTTGTAATATTGTCATCTTTTATAAGAGCTAATAATAAATTATCAGAGTCTACATTTTGTTGATAATTTTTATAAGCAATTTTTTTAGCAATAATAAAACAGTTCCAAGCAGAATTTGAGAATTCGCTTGGAACTGTTTTCATCAATCAAAATTTGGTATTGACCCGTAATAAATACTAAGTCAAAAAAGTGTTTAACTATTTAGTAGATTTATTCAACAATAACTTTACCTACCATTCCAGCACCTCTGTGTGGCTCACAATAATAATCATAAGTTCCAGCGGTATCAAATGTTTCTTCCCAAGATTCTCCTGGAGCAAAAGCTAGGTCAGCATGACTTAATTCCTCATGCCCATCAAAAACAGCATTGTGAGGGGCAAGTTTATTATTGACGAATTTAACTGTATCACCAGCACTAATGGTTACTGTACTTGGTTCAAATGCAAGCATACCAGCGTCTGTTCCAAGTTTTACTTCAACAGTCTTAGCTGAAACTGATGAAATACCTAGACCTAGAGTTAAAACTATTGCAAATAACCCTGCAAAGATTGAACGTAACATAATAAAAATTTTCTTATATAAATATATTACAAGGCTTTGGTAACCTAACTGCGAGAATTTTAATTGTTATTACAGCTTGGTAACTTTGATAACCTTAAAATATCATTCAGTGACTTGGCATAACTTTTAAGTTTGAAAGTCTCAGGATTAGTGATGGGGACATGATTAAAGTCATATTTTTTGATACTGAAGCTATCCCAAGGAGTAGTTTGGATGGGGAGAATTCTTAATAATATTTTTAGAATATTTTTTGTAAGCGGTATCGCAAAAAATCTCCTCATATTATGTTTTTTTAAAAGTGTAATTATGGCATCATCAATTGAAATGAATTTTTGACCTAGCACAAATTTTCTAAAGCCTTTGTATTGCTCTTCTTTATGATTTTCAATTAGAAACCCGCAAATCTGGGCGATGTCATTTGCGTGTATAAAGTGAAATTTAGAATCGAGTTTTAAAAATCTTGCTAACCAAAGCCATTTCCCAATTTCTCTTAATCCACTAGTTAAATAACTCACAGGATATTTACTTTTTTTTCCAAGATTCCCTCCAAAAACCAAGGTAGGGAAAACAGCGAATGTTTTTTCTGAAAATGAGCTTTCTCTAAGTCTCTGGAAACATTCATATTTTGTTTGAATGTACTCTGTTCCATAAATCAATGATTCCCTCATTAATTCTGTTTGGGTATCAAGAATACTAGCTGTTGAAAAATAAATAATCTTTTCTAACTTTTCAATATCAAGCATTTCTAGTAATTCTTCAAAAGCTTTAATATTAACTTCATAAGCTCTTTTGGGATCTCCCCAAGCTGTAGCAGTATGTATTAGGTAATTAATTTGACTAATTTCCTTTTTATATCTATTTGATTCCCTGATATCGCACACCATTAACTTGACTTTTTTATTCTCTTGAACAGAAATTGGTAACTTACTTTTGTCTCTTACCATGAGATAAAGCCTGAATTTTGTGTTTTTCAAAAACCAATCAACTAAATATTGGCCAACACATCCATTAGCGCCTGTTATTAATAAGTTTTTATATCCCAAGACCTTTACTAGTAAGTGAGTTTTTTCCCATGTTCAAAAAATGTTTGAGCATTTTCTTCTGGAGTCCCTGGTAAAATCCCATGACCCAAGTTAAGAATATATTTTCTGTCTTTAATTTTATTGAAAGTATTATCTATCCTTTCTTTGATTGATTCTTTGTTTCCGAACAAAATGCCAGGGTCAACATTACCTTGAATTCCTATCCCACTGGGGATTCTTTTACAAGCCTCTTCAATATCTACTGTCCAATCTAATGAGATTATATCTACTCCAGTTTTTGCCATTCTTTCTATGACACCAGCACTTCCTGAAATGTAGAGAATTACTGGTGTTTCAGGGTATTTCGCTTTTACAATTTCAACAACTTTTTTTTGATACGGCCCAGCAAAGATATCGTAATCTTGTGGGCTTAGTTGGCCTGCCCATGAATCAAAAATTTGTACTACTTGCGCTCCAGATTTTATTTGATATTTAAGATATTCACCAATAGATTTTGCAAAATGATCAAGAAGTTTATGAAGTAAATCTGGTTCATTAAAAGCCATTGATTTTATTAAGGCATAATTTTTACTGCTTTTACCTTCAACTACATATGCAGCCAGAGTCCAAGGTGCGCCAACAAAACCTAAAACTGTTGCCTCATTATTTACATCTTTTTTTAGTGAAGAAAGAACTTGGCCAACAAAACTTAAACTCTCACTTGGATTTAATTCTTTTAAATTTTCTACCTGGTTAATAGCTCTTATTGGGTCCTCAATAATTGGACCTTTACTTTCTATTATTTCAAAATTTATGCCCATCCCTGGCAGGGGCGTAAGAATATCTGAAAAAAGGATCACACCGTCAGGTTTGAAAGCATGATAAGGCTGCATTGAAATCTCATATGATAGTTCTGGATTTTCAGACCTCTCTCTAAAGCTTGGGTAACGCTCTCTTAAATCTCTATAGATTTTCATATATCTTCCTGCTTGCCTCATCATCCATACTGGAGGCCTATTTACTTTTTTACCTAATGCGGCAGAAAGTAGTAGCGGTAATTCTTGACCCATTTTTCAATTCGATATTTTAAAAAAAATTAAAATCCAACTTAAAAATCTTACAATGCAAAGCAGAGCAAAAGTGTTATGTGAACATTTATATGAAGCACTAAGTTAAATGAACCTTGTTATTTTTTTGATTGATGTTTGAAGATACTCACGCTTAATGGGGGCAAAGCAAGCTCAAGAGCATTTTGATAATCATGAATATTGTAATTAATAGTTTCTTTACCTCCCATATTTCCCTTGTTACTGCCCCCGTATCTAGAGCCATCTGAATTAAATATTTCTTTATAGAATCCTTCCATAGGAACACCTACTTTGTATGACCCATGAGTATTAGGTGTAAAGTTAGCAACAATAACAAGCCACTCATTAGTGTCGTTTTCTCTTCTCATGAAACTTATAACCGAATTAGATTTGTCATTACAATCAATCCATTGGAATCCATAAGGATCAAAGTCATTTTTCCATAGTGCAGGTTCATTTTTATAAAGTATGTTTAGGTCATCAATCAAGTTTCTGATACCTTTATGAGGCCCAAATTCTAGTAACTCCCATTGCAGATCATCCCAAACATTCCATTCTTGTCTTTGCCCAAACTCCATTCCCATAAATATCGTTTTTTTACCAGGGTGGGTCCACATATAAGTAAGTAAAGCTCGAGTATTTGCATATTTCTTCCAGTCATCGCCAGGCATTTTATGCAAAAGATGACTTTTCCCATGGACAACCTCATCATGACTAAGAGCAAGCATAAAGTTCTCTGTATAGTTATATGTTATTGAGAAAGTTACACTATTTTGATGGAATTGCCTAAACCAAGGATCTATTTCAAAATAATCGAGCATATCGTGCATCCATCCCATATTCCATTTCAAGTTAAACCCTAACCCTCCCATGTCAGTTGGTTTGGTTACCATTGGCCAAGTTGTTGATTCTTCAGCGATAGAAAGTGCACCTGGGAAATGTTGGAAGAGTACATGATTAGCCTGTTGAAGAAATTTAACAGCTTCTATATTTTCATTCCCACCATTTTCATTGGGTATCCATTCTCCATCTGGACGTAGATAATCTCTGTAAAGCATTGAAGCTACAGCATCTACTCTTATGCCATCAATATGAAACTCTTCAAACCAATAAACGAGGTTGGCTACTAAGAAATTTCTTACTTCGTTTCTGCTGTAATTAAATATTAGGGTTCCCCATTCTTTGTGTTCACCTATGCGTGAATCTCCATGTTCATAAAGATGGCAACCATCAAAAAATGCTAAACCATGCTTATCTTTTGGAAAATGACCAGGTACCCAATCAAGAATCACGCCTATGCCCTCTTCATGACATTTATTTACAAACTCTCTAAATTCATTTGGGGTGCCAAATCTACTAGTAGGGGCATACCAGCCTGTAACTTGGTATCCCCATGAACCATCGAAAGGATGTTCAGATATTGGCATTAGTTCAATATGAGTGAATCCTCTCTCTTTTACGTAAGGGATGAGTTTCTCGGTTAATTCTGGATAAGTTAATAATCTTGTTCCAGGTTTTAAATCGGCTGCAGGCACTGGGTCTCTTGGATCACCATTGTCCTCCAGAAATTTATTATCTGATGATTCATGGAGCCAACTTCCTAAATGCATTTCATAAACTGAAATTGGCTTGTTAATTTGACTAGAAGAATCTCTATTTGAAATCCAAGAACTATCATTCCAATTAAAGTTTTTCAATTTTGCAACTATTGAACCATTTTGAGGTCTGATTTCATGAAGGAAACCATATGGATCAGCTTTCTCATAAATATGACCTTGTTGTGTTCTTATTTCGTATTTATATGTGTCGCCCTCTTGCATTGTTGGCATGAATAGTTCCCAAATTCCCCCTAATCTTTTTTGCATTGGATGATGTCTTCCATCCCAAGAATTTATATCTCCAATTATCGAGATTGATTTTGCATTTGGAGCCCAAATGCAAAACATGACTCCTTTTTGATTCTTTTCTTCAATGAGATGTGCTCCCATTTTTTCCCAAATATGATGATGATTACCTTCTGCAAAAAGATGTCTATCAACTTCTCCCATCCACTCTTCTCTATATGACCAAGGGTCATGTTGTGTATGTGTGATCCCTCCTCGTGAACTATTTATTTCATAATTATAATTTGGATTTTCAGGCAGGATAGCTTCGAAAAGCCACTTATGGTTTATACATTCCGCCTTATAGGTATTGTTTTTAAAATTGATTTTAACTTCGTCGGCTTCAGGCATCCAAACCCTTATAACCCATTGTTCTTCGTAAAAATGAGGACCTAATATTTTTAATGGATTATCATTGCAACAATTTTCTAGGTTGATAGCTTCTGATTTAATCCAGTCTGCTTGAATTGTCTCGATCATGACTGGTAGATATTAAGGATTTATAATATCAAATGATTAACCAAAAAAATAATTATTTTAAAAAAAAGGGGTCATTTTCATAAATGTTTTATTAAGGCTAAAACTTAGAGTGGTAACTCTATGATTTGCTGAAGGGGCTCCAACATTTCCCTCCCCAAATCCAGGATTAACTCCAATAGCGGGATAAGCTGCAGCAGATATTGATAAGCGAAGCTTGCTATCTTTAATCAAACAAATATTTGTTGGATGCATTGTTATTTGATAAATGCATTCTTCACGTATTTTGGAATTTTTAATCCTTAAGAATCCTGTTGAAAATTGATTCACCTTTTCATTACCCTCTTCAACTAGAGATAAAGCAAGGCAGATATCGAAATTTGGCTGATCACTTTTTACTTGAATTTCTAATGTGGGAACTCCTCTTAAATATTGATCTTCTTCAAAAGAATTGGTTTGAAAAACACCTACATCCAGGCGTTTATCAATAATACTTCTATTAAACTTTCCTGGATTTGGACCTAAATGACCACCGTCAGATGGAGTAGGTCTCCATGGGTCATTTACAATTGTGAACCATCCTGAGCCTTTTGAATTTATGGTAAGACTTCCATCTTCAACCTCTACATTTGCGGTGCCATCGCTTTTGAACCCAAAAATAAATTCAGGGTGAAATTTATTATCTAATTCTTCCCATTTATTTAATGAAATATTCCATATTTTTTTCTCGTCTTTAAAGTTTTTAGAATTAAATTTTTCATCTGATTTTAAATGCTTATCAAAAAATTTTAATAAAGATTCTTGTGACCCCTCCCACCAATTTAAATGTGTGGCATTCCCAATAATTATCTCTGGGCTTCCTCCAGCTTCCTTAGATTTTTTATAAAGATCAAAGGCACCTTTTAAATGTGGATCCCAAAGTCCTCCAATAATTAACATAGGTTGTTTAATCCATGTTGAAATTGGATTAAATTCTTCAAATGGTCGAGCATTATTTAAATTTTTAAGCCATTCCAAAACAAAGCTATTAGGGTCATATTTTTTTAAAGTATCAATTCCTTCCCTTAAATAACTTTTATTTTCTAAGGCTAATCTTATCTTTTCCCACTCAAGCAATTTATTTGCTCTTTTCTTTTTTAGTGCTGCGATTTGAAGTCCCCATGCAATATTGTTATGCCACCAATATGCTCCTCCATCTGAGCACCAATGATCCTTAATATTTAACCCAGTCATTGCTGGAGATAAACAATCGGGCGGCCTTGAATTTAATTCACCAGTTAGTTGAGTAAATCCCTGATATGAAAAACCATATAAGCCAAGTTTCCCATTACATTCCTTAAGAGACCTTACCCATTCATGTGTTTCTGAAGTATCGGCAGCTTCTTGAGAAAAACCATTAAAAACTCCTTCAGAAGAACCCATACCTCTTACATCTTGAATTATCACCATATACCCTTTGGAAGCCCACCATTCTGGATGAGAATAGGTAATAGTTGAAGCTATTTCCCTGCCATATGGTTGTCTCATCAATAATACAGGCCATGGCCCATTACTATTAGGTAACCAAATCCTAGATATAAGTCTTACACCATCTCTAAGAACTAGAGACTTGTCAAACCATCTTGAACTTGACATTTAGGCTTTAGATAATTTCTGGGCAGTGCAACCCAATGACGTAAATAGAAAAGATCTCTGCATTAACGGGAGTTAACTTTTTTTTGTTTGATACATACTCTATAACTTTATCTGAACTAGCTGAAATGCCTTTTGAATTAAACTCCCTAAACTTATTACATAAATTCATAGCTTCGTTAGGATTTTTTTTTACACTTTCTAATAAGTTAGATTGACTAAAAACAGGGTATAAAGAGTTGGAAAATAAAAATAAAAAAAATAAAAAAGGTTTCATTATCACTAACTATTTTCCAAATTCTACATTAAAAAATTTTTTTATCCAAGATTTTCAATAGATTTGTCGATTTGACTAGCTTTTTTAATCCATTCTTTTAAGAGAGCAAAAGTTGTATCTGTCTCAGTTTTTACTCTAAGAATTCTTTCTAATCTACAAATTTTGCGTTCTAATTCGTAAGGGGTTGTTAGTGATAATGATTTAAGAGAAGATATACCGCAATGTAAAAGTAGATAAGCTTGCGGTGGAGAAATACCAATTTCTTTTTTAAAAATAGCTATTGCTCTAATTTTTTTTAGATTATTCAATGTACAAAGTGAAGATTTTCTTTGAATTTCATTTATATCTAAGTCCGAAAGATTACTTAATTTTTCAAAGTCAGTTAGATTATTTTGAATAAAAAAAGATTTCTCGTGTCTAAAATTAGTTGGCAAAAAATCTAAAAAGGTTTTACTTTCCATTTTTTGAAAGACTAATTCATTTTGACATTTTTCTGAACTTCTCCTATAACAACTGGTTTACTTACATCATCTGAAATTTTTTCAAGTTTTCTTATCTTTATTTTTACATTCGCACCAGATCTACTACCTTTCCTTAAGTTTTCAGATAATTGTTCTAAAGTTGGTTCGATAGATTCTTCTGGAAAGTCATCATCTGCTTTCGCAATAATCAAATCGAACCCATTGTCATAAACAATTGGAACATATTTTGAGCCTTCTATTACAACCTTTTCGGAGTAACTTTGTATAAATGCCCAACTACTCAAAGAAAGCAATAATGAAAAGATAGTTGCTCCAATTATCCGAAATTTAAAACCAAAATTAAATATAAATGCTGCTATGGTAGAAATGAAAAGAAATATTCCAAAGAATCCAAAAATTTTGGGTGTGTTCTCTAATAGTTCAAAAAAAGACATTTAGTGGCTTTGACCTGATTAATTCCTTATATTTTGTAAGCCTACTCTATTTTTGGGCTCTAACTTGAAAAAAATTAGATCTCTAAATTTTAATACTAAGTTACTTTTAGTAGGGATGCTTTTACCTTCAGGTTTTTTAGGCTCTTTTTTATTAAATAATTTTCTAAAAGAAGCTTATAGTACTAGGAAATTAGAAATAGAAAAAAGCATTGAGAATATTTTAGATAAAAATGTTGATTTAGGTGATTATGTCGGGATTAGATTTCTAGGTATTTCTTTAGGTAATTCAAAAATTAATGATAAAAAAAATATAGATTCTGAAATTAAAGCTAAAAATGTATATATAGGCATTATGCCTTTTAGATCTTTTTTAAAACAAAAATGGATTGTAAAAATAAGTCCTAAGGAAGCTTCCATAAATATAGATAGAGATTTTTTTAAAAGGGACGAATCTTATAAAAATGCACGCAGTACAAAAAAATCGCAATCAAATTATGAATTGAACTTTAATTTAAATAAATATTCAGATCTGAAGTTTAATAAATCACTATTAAAAACAAAAGTAAAGGGAAATGTTATTTACAAATCAAGAAATAGACAAATCATTGCAAATTTAAAATCAAATTTTGATGAAAAGGGTTTTTTAAAATTTAAATTTAATACAAAGTTAAATCAAGACTTTTTAAAACTGGATTTATTTTCTAATGGTGTAGATCTTGAAAATTCTGAATATATTATTGGGAATAGAAAAATTAGCTTTAAAAAGGGTACCTTTAAATCTAACTTTAAATTTAATAAATCATCAAAGCGTACATTTTGTGAAGGAAGATTTTCTTTTGCTAATTTAAAAATAAAACCAGAAGATTTTGCAGAGAATATAAATTCAGATTCAACTAGGTTTTCTTGTAAAAATAATAATTTAATGGTTAATTCAGAAAAATTAAATTATGGAACTTTGACTTCGAATTTTAATCTCAATGTCCCATTTAATAAAAGCTCTAATAATATTGATCTAATCGGAAGTATTGGATATATTAATAGCCTGAATCCCGATATCAAATTATCGGGTAATATGCCTTATTGGTTTGATAGAAGAGGTATTAATTTTGGAGATATAGATACTAGTTTCAAAATAAATAGAACTCAATTATCTAATTTAAATATTTTCCGTAAAAATGAAATAAGGGGTTTCATTACTGCTAAAGGATTATTAAGAGGAAAAATTACTGATCCTGATATTTTTATAAACTTTAATGTTGATTACCCCCACTTTAAAGGTATTCGAATTAGAGAAACATGGGAGGGAGATATTAAAAATGAAAATAATGAATTTCTGCTAAATATGAAAAATAGATATTCTCCAATCCCTTCATTTCTTTCAATTAAGTTTGATTCTGATTTTAAATTAGATAATGCAAATTTTATAAGAGTTTTTAACTCAAATAAAGGTACTGTAAGTATTTTCAAAGAGGAAGATAGTTATAGCTGGCGAGCGGATAATTTTCCTCTTGATGAACTTGAATTATCTTTAAACAAAAATCAATTCGATAGAGTTGATGGAATTATTAATGGGGAGGGATCAATTTCTTCGGACCAGTCGTCTCTTGATGGGCGAATTGCTTGGAGTTTAGGTAAATATAGAAATATTAATCTAGCCAATTCATTGTTTAATTTCAGTGTTAAAAATAATTATGCTTATATAAATTCTTCATTGTATCCAATTGATGGAGGAGTAATTGAAGTCGAATATGATTCAAATAAAAATAATTTTATTAATTCAGAATTCAAGAATGTAAGTACTAGTTGGACTATACTTACAGCAGTTGATATTTTTAACTTTGATAATAAAAAAGTTATTCCCACAAGTAAATCCAATATTTTGGATGATTTGGAAATAAACAATCAAAATAAATCATTTAAAGAGAGGATCGATTTTATAAATAACTTTATTGAAAATAGCAATGTGCTAGAGGAAAAATTTAATTTGCAAAAATATTTAAATAAATTTAGAAGTAGATACAATGGAAAAATTACTATTCAGGGTGATAAACCAGTCAATTATAAATTGAATGCAAAATTAAATGGCTATCTTGATATCCCTAAAGATGACTACAAGAATAACAAAGAGGAATTTTCTATTGATTTGGAAGGCGGATTATTAACGGGGAAAGGTTCTTTAAAAATTAATAAATTACCATTAAGTACTGCAAATATCTTTTTGAATAAACCAAGAGATTTTCTTGGAGGGTTAGATATGAATTTATTCTATGATCTTGATACAAAATCTTTCTCTAGTCAAATTTCTTCCAATAATTCATCAATTAAAAATAACCCAATAATATTTGATAGAGGAATTGTTGAATTTGATAATTCTATTTTTAATATTGATTTTTCCATCCTAATAAATGATTCTGAAATTCCAATTAATTTTGAAGGCTCAATACCTATAAATAAATCAGATAACTTAGATCTAAGATTGATTGGGAATGGAAAATTTATTGAGTTAATAGATATTTTTGCTGATGAATACTTTACCTTTAAAGAAGGTGATGTGAATCTTAGGATCATTCTAAAAGGTACCTTAAATAAACCTCTATTAAATGGATTTATCGTAATTAACGATTCTGAAATTGATTTTTTCAACAATAAAATAAAAGATATTAATAGCATAATGATTTTTGATTTTGATTCTTTAGAGATCAATAATCTAAAAGCAAAGGCTGAAAATTCTGGGGAAATTTTTATTAAAGGGTCTTTGCCTTTTTATAGTAAGAATAATTCCGATAAGGCAAAAATTAATTTGAAAACAAAAAGATTTACTTTAGAAAAAGATAATTTTAATTTTTTAATAGATTCAGATATCGATTTAAGTGGATCATTTGAAAGTCCTGTTTTGGGGGGTTCTCTATCTTTTAATAATGGATTTATTAATTTTAATAGCACCAATCAAAATAACAAAAAAGAAAATAATCTCATAAGAAAAGAGGATAAAAAAGACTGGCCAGAGCTCTATTGGAATAATAATGAAAATATTGAAATACTCTCAAATGAAACAATTTTGAATTCAGTTCTTTTAGGAGAAACTTTGCCTGATTATTTGGATAATTTGAGTTTTATTAATCTTAAATTAAAACTTGGTCCAGATTTTAAACTTCAATATTCTGAATTAGTTCAAGCTTATTTAGATACCAAATTAGACCTTGATATAAACGGAAAGGTGGGCAATGATTTAAATGCTAGAGGTCTAATTTATCTTAAAAAAGGTAGAGCTAATCTATATACTACTCCATTTAAACTAGATAAAAATAAAGACAATTATATTTTATTTGCATCAAGAAGTGGCGTAGTTCCATACATTAATTTTTCTCTGATTAGTAAAGTTCCGGATTCTATAATCCCTATAAGTCAAAATAATCAGGATTCAAATATCTCAGGTGATCTTGATGTAAATGCAACTTCTAGTGGTTTGGGATCATTTGGAATTGGTAATTCAAGGCTTATCAAAATTGAAGCATCTTATGAAGGATTTTTAGATCAATTATCTTTCGCTGATGAAAATAAAAGAATCCAATTAAGGAGCACGCCAAGTTATAACAGATCACAAATAATTGGTTTGATTGGTGGTAACTCTGCAAATTTAATAAATAGAGCATTTATTTCTCAACTTAATAATGCTGATGCATTTAGTGAAAGATTTCAGTTATCTTTATATCCAGCATTAATAGAAAATAATGATTCATTAAATAATATCTTTTCCAATGAAAATTTAGATATAGAAAATGATGGTCAATCATCTTCTAATGAGGAATTTTCTTCTCAGGCTTGGGTAGCCGAAATAGGGCTTGATATTACTGATGCTATAAATTTTGCCTTTCAAACCGTTCCAGGTAGAGATGATATTTCATCTTTAGGAATTTTGACTTTTCAGGCAAATCCAAACTTAGAATTATTAGGTTCTTATGATTCCAATGGGGATTGGAAAAGTCAAGTCCAATTATTTTTTAGATATTAACTCAGAAAAAAAATTACTTTAAAGAAACGTTTATTTGAATTATTATTAAATTAATTAAAAAATATTATGGCTAATATCTTTGAAGTTCCTCAACCAGGTAATGATCTTCTAGAAAAAGCTGATAAAGTTCGATCGGCATCAATAAAAATAAGTCAGACTGAAAATCAAAATCGAATAAAAGCCTTAAATATTATGGCTGATTATCTAGAAAAAAATTCTAAAGAAATATTAGAGGCTAATAATGCTGATTATTCAAGTGCAGAAAAAAAAGGTATTTCCAGGGCTTTACTTTCTAGATTAAAGTTATCGCAAGCAAAATTAAATGTAGGAATCGAGGGAGTAAGAAAAGTTGGAGAATTGGCTGATCCTGTAAATCAAGTTCAAATAAAGAGAGAGCTTTCAAAGGGATTGATATTAGAAAGAAAAACTGTGCCTATTGGAGTCTTAGGTGTTATTTTTGAATCAAGGCCAGATGCCGTGATGCAGATTAGTTCATTAGCAATAAGATCAGGTAATGGAGTAATGCTAAAAGGTGGTAGTGAAGCCAATTTAACAAATACATCAATAGTGAAAGCATTGCAAGAAGGTTTAAATGAATTAGGTCTTGATAAAAATGCAATATGTTTACTTACAAGTAGAAAAGATAGTATGGCGATGTTAAATCTTGAGAAGTATATTAATTTAATAATTCCAAGAGGAAGTAATGAATTAGTTAAATTTATTCAGGAGAATACAAGAATTCCTGTGCTAGGACATGCTGATGGAATTTGTCATTTGTTTATAGATACTGAGGCAAATCTAGAGATGGCTTTATCAGTCGCTTTGGACAGTAAAATTCAATATCCTGCAGCATGTAATGCTATTGAAACTTTGTTAGTCCATAAAGATATCGCACCAGCTTTTTTAGAAAAAGCCATTCCTTTATTTAATTCTAATGATGTTAAATTAATTGGAGATAAGAGATCAATTGAATTAGGGTTAAAGTATGAGGCTAGTCTAGAAGATTGGAAAACTGAATATTTAGATTTAATTTTATCGATAAAAATTGTTGATGATCTCGAGGAAGCAATCACACATATTCAAAAATATAGTTCAAAACATACAGATGGAATAATTACTGAAAATTCAAATACTGCCAATAAATTTATGAATGTAGTTGATAGTGCAGGTGTTTTTCATAATTGCTCTACTAGGTTTGCAGATGGGTTTAGATATGGATTCGGAGCTGAAGTTGGTATCTCTACTCAAACTCTTCCACCAAGGGGACCTGTAGGTCTAGAAGGTTTGGTCACTTATAAATATTTCCTTAAAGGTGATGGGAATATAGTTGATGATTTTTCATCAGGAAAGGCTATCTATACACATAAAGATCTTTAAAACTTTTAAAGATGGAAACTTTTTTAAAAATTGAAAATATTAAACTTTGGGCTAGGGTTGGCGTGCTTGATGAAGAAAGGGAATCAGGACAACTGTTTATTTTAGATATATTTTTGTGGACTGATTTTGAAAAATGTACAGTAAAAGATGATATTAAAAAAACAGTTGACTATTCAAAATTAGTTCAAATTTTAAAAGATCAATCAAAGAAAATATATTGTTATACAATCGAAAAATATTCTAAGGCAATATTAGAAATCATTGATCAGGAATTTAAGCTTTCTAAAATTAAAATTATTTTGACAAAATGCAATCCTCCAATCATAGGTTTCGATGGAAGGGTTTCAATAGTAAGAATTATTGAAAATAATTAAGGTATTGGAGAAAATAAATCCTATCATATTGATTCATGGTCTTTGGAATACTTCAAGTATTTTTTCTTCTATTACCCCAAAACTTGATGATATTGGCATTGAATATTTTGCCCCAACTCTTGAGCATTCATATGGAATGACTTCAATTATTGATTTGACTAATAAATTAAACGAATTAATTTTAGAGAAATACGGTTTAGAAAAAGAAATAGATATTTTGGGATTTTCTATGGGAGGAATAATTGGTAGGCACTGGCTTCAAAAATATAATGGATATAAAAGAACAAGAAGATTAATATCTATAGGTTCCCCTCATAAAGGAACTTTGACGGCTCAATTAATACCCAAATACCCTTTTAAAGGAATATCAGAAATGAAAATAAGAAGTAAGTTTTTGAGAGGACTCGCGAATAATGATTTTTTTCTTAATGAAATTGAGTGTATCAATTTCTTTACTTATTGGGATTTGATGGTTTTTCCTGGCTGGTGGACAAATTTAAATTTTGGAAAAAAAATATCAGTAAAAGTATATAAACATAGAAATCTTGTAAGAAATAAATCTGTGGTTGATAAAATAATCAATGAAATTGTTATGTAGCACCAGATAAGCCTAAGTGTCTTATTAAGGAATCTGTTTGTGGCTCTCTTCCCCTAAATAGTTTGAATATGTCTAAGGGAGGCAAGCTCCCACCCAAGCTAAGTATTGTATCTTTGAATTTTTTCCCTATTAACTTTAAGTCTTCAGAGTTTTCTAGATCAGCTTCTTCGAACATTGAGAATGCGTCAGCACTTAGAACTTCAGCCCATTTATATGAGTAATATCCTGCAGAATATCCGCCTGCGAATATATGACTAAAACAACAAAGAAATTGATCTTCTTGAATTGGTTCAATAACGGTAGTTTGTTTTGCAATCTCTCTTCTTATCTCATCTGCTGTTTTCCCTTTGTTTTTATCAATACTACTGTGCAATCTGAGGTCTGTAATTGCAAAATGTAGTTGTCTTAGAGTCGCCATTCCACAATTAAAAGTTCTATTCTTTAGGAGCTTCTCAAAATTCTCGTGGGATAGTTTTTCTCCAGTTTTATAATGCTTAGCAATATTCATAAGAGTATTTTTATGAAAACACCAGTTTTCCATAAATTGACTTGGAAGTTCGACTGCATCCCATTCAACGTTGTTGATTCCAGCTGCTTGAGGAAGATTTACAGTAGTAAGCATATGTTGAAGACCATGACCAAATTCATGGAAGAGTGTCTGAACTTCTTCAAAACTCATCAAACTCGGTTTATCTTTTGATGGTGGGGTCTGATTACAAACGAGATAAGCTACCGGGAGGGTCTTTTTGCCAACATTGTTTTTATTCAAACATTCATCCATCCAAGCCCCTCCTCTCTTTGATTCAGGCCTCGAATATGGATCGAGGTAAAAGGAAGCTATTTTGTTATCTTCTTTATTGAGGATATTAAAAAATAAAACGTCATCATTCCAAAGAGGTACCTCATCGGTTGCTTCGACAACTTTAATTTCAAAAAGCTTTTCACTTAGTTTAAATAAACCTTTCAAAACATCATTTAGTGGAAACCATGGTCTTAAAGACTCTTGATCCAAATTGAGCTTTTCCTTTCTAAGGAGTTCCGACCAATAACTAATATCCCATGGCTCAATATTCTGGGATTTAGGAAAACCATTATCTTTAGAAAACTTTTCGAGCGTTTCTAATTCAATTTTTGCGGTTTTGAATGCGGGTTCTCTCAATTCTTCTAAAAGGTTTTCAACATTTTTAATTTCTTTCGCCATTTTTGTTGACAAACTTAGTGCTGCCCAACTTTTGTAACCAAGAAGATTTGCCTGTTTAGTTCTAAGAGATAATATCTTTTCAATAATTTGAGAATTATTTCTTTCTCCTTGAGATGCTCTACCAACAAATGCCTTATATAGTTTTTCTCTAAGGTTACGGTCAGTAGCAAATGTCATAAATGAAGTATAAGTTGGAATATCTAGACTTAATTTCCAAGGACCATTTTTAATATCAACTTCTTCATCTTTTTTTAAGTGATTGTGAGCAGAAATTGCCATCAATTCAAGCACTCTTTCAGGAAGACCATTAACTTCAGATTTTTTATTTAATATTAAAAACCATTCGTTAGTGGCATCAAGAACATTGTTACTGAATTCGGTTGACAGCTTCCCAAGTTTTTCTGAAATTTTGTTAAATTCTTCTTGATCATTTTTTTGTAAGGAAATACCTCTATGTTGCATCTCAAGAATTTCTTTATCTAATATTCTGTTTTTAATTTGATCAAAGTTATTTGTCTCTTTAAGCTTGACTAAAGAGTTGTAAATTATTTTGCTTTGCCCGAATTTATTACTCAAGCTAATAATCTCTGGAAGAAATTTTGAATATATACCTCTTAAACTTTCGGAATTATTTACAGCATTAAGGTGACTTATTACTCCCCAACTCCATCTAAGAATTTCATTGACTTCATTTAAAGGATTTATTACCTTATCCCAATTTAAATCATTTTGAATTAAATAATTAGATAAATTTTTTTCTATTTTTTTAAATTCTTCAGTTATATTTTCTAGTACAACCGGAAATTGTTTACTTATGCTTTCGGGAGTAAATTTTTTAAATTCAGGTAATTCTCCATATTTAAAAATTGAGGTATCCATCTATTAAAATAATCTAATTAACTAAGGTGGGTATTAACCCAACTAACTTAGCTAGAGTGAGCTGTTGACTGAGAGCATTTGTTGAAGATTCATATAAATTAATTGCGATTTTTGGCCAAAAACCTATCACCAAAGTAGGCAACAATAAGCTGAACCCAATCGTCAATTCTCTACCATTCATCTCTTTAACTGTGGCTAGTGCAGGAATTCTAGGGCCAAAGAATACTCTTCTACACATTGATAGTAGATATATTGGTGTTAGAACTAAACCTATAGCTGCAATAAGAATAGTGATCGATCTAAAGATAGAGCTGAACCCTTCTTGGCTAGTGATTCCTAAAAATACAGTTATTTCACTTATAAATCCGCTCATCCCGGGCAGGGCTAGAGAGGCCAAGGAACTTGTCAAGAAAAAAGCAAAAGTTATTGGCAAGACCTTTGCCAAACCACCCATATTTGGTATTGAAAGAGTATTTGTTCTTTCATAGAACGAACCCGTAACAAAAAACATAGCTGCAGCTATAAGTCCGTGACTAATCATTTGGAGCATCGCCCCACTTATACCTAAAGCATCTACTGCTCCAATCCCTAATAGAACAAAACCCATATGACTCACAGAGCTACATGCAATTCTCCTTTTAACATTATCTTGGGCAAATGCATTTAGAGCTCCGTAAATTATATTAATAATTCCAAGAATAATTAACGCAGGTGCAATTTGAAGATGTACTTCAGGTAATATTTGAACATTGAATCTTAAGAGGGCATAACCTCCCATTTTTAAGAGTATTCCAGCAAGTAACATTGAAACTGGAGCATTAGCCTCTCCATGTGCATCGGGTAACCAAGTATGCAATGGAAAAATAGGAAGTTTTACTCCAAAACCAATTAAAAATCCTAAATAAGATAATAAAGCCAGGCTTCCTGTTACATGTTTATTGGTTAAATCGGTAATATTTAAAGTAAAAGTATCGCCACTCAAAGCAAGTGCAAGACCACTTATGAGTATTAACAGAGAAGCTAAAGCTGTATAAAGAATAAATTTTGTGGCCGCATATAATTTCTTCTTCCCTCCCCAAATAGCAATAAGAAGATATACCGGAACCAATTCAAGTTCCCATGCCAAGAAAAACAATAGGAAATCTTGAGAAAGGAAAACTAATGCTTGTGCTGAGGCTTGCACTAATAAAAGAGCAAAATATAGATTAGATTTTTTCTTAATTTTCCAACTAGCCGCAGCCGATAAAAATGTAATTAAACCGCTTAAAGCTACTAAAGGAGCAGATAACCCATCTACGCCAAGAGACCACTCTAAGCCTATAGATGGTAACCAAGAAGCTCTTTCTACCAGTTGTAAAGAACTATCTGAAGTATTGAATTTTTGAAAAAGGACGCCGATTATAATTAAAAAATCTATAAACAAAAAACTTAATGAGATATTTCTAGGGAGTGAATTATCTTCTCCTTCTTTTGAACTCAAGAAAGGCATTATTAATGCCCCAATTAAAGGCAGTAAAACAATAGACGATAGCCAAGGAAAAGATTCTAGATTCATTTATGTAATGAATAATTTTTTTATTCTAGTTGAAGTTGTACTAGCTTGAGACTATAACATTAAAAATGTCTAAGTAAAACTACTTACCAGAGATAGTGCTAAATTGGCTGCCGGTTGTTTGAACGTCTAAGAACGGTGCTCTGCTAGCTACACCTGACTTCTCCCACGCTTTCACCATGGCTTGACTGACTTTTTTACCATTTTCTTTTTTACACAAAGCTAAGATGCTTGGTCCAGCCCCACTAATTGCGCATCCTAAAGCACCTGCATTTAGTGCGGCATCTTTAACTTCTAATCCACCCTTAATAAGTTTCCATCTGTAGGGTTCATGTAATTTATCAAACATTCCCTCTTTTATAAGTTCCGCATTACCTGCTTTCAAGCCGTTTAGTAACAAAGTAAGTGCCCCCATATTTGTAACTGCATCAGATATGGGTACATTCTTGGGCATAACCTTTCTTGCTTCACTAGTGCTTAGACGAATTGCAGGTATTGCTACAACAGCTTTAATTGAATCGTGCCAATCACATCTAATGATTCTCCATCTTTGAGAAGAAGACCTGGCTGTCAAACAAAGCCCACCCAGAAGAGAGGGAACTACATTATCAGGATGACCTTCTATATCAATGGCAAGTTCAAGGAGTTTTTCTTTGGACAATGGAGAGTTCATTATTGCATTTGCTCCGATTAATCCAGCAACTATTGCTGTAGCACTACTTCCAAGCCCGCGTGCTGGCGGCACTGCCAACTTAACTCTTGCTTCAAGTGCAAAAGAATCCATATTTGCGCTCTCCCATACTTTCTGAGCTGCTCTAAAAACTAAATTTTCAGGTCCTCCTCTTAAATGATTACCATCTGTACTTTCCATTATTAAATCAAATCTATCTCCACCACCTTCTATTCTTGTAAAAATAAACTCATTATATAAATCTAATGCTGCTCCAAGACAATCGAATCCAGGCCCTAAATTGGCAGTTGTGGAAGGCACTGTTACCCTTAATTTTTTACCTACTTCAGGAATTGACATTTTTTTGTTTTTTAAGTTTTTAAAAGCATTTTTGCTCTACAGGCTGCACTAAAAAGTCCAAACTCTTCATCTAAAATTACTTTCATAGGTATTGTTTTAAGAATATCTTTTAATCTTCCCTTGTCGAAAAATTGTTTTAAAAATAAATCTGATTTAAAGTTTTTGAAATGTTTTGATGCTGTTCCTCCAGAAATCCATAACCCGCCAAAGCACAATTCTTGAAGAGCAACATCTCCCAATAAAGAGGCATAAGCGCCTAACCAAATCCTCTCAACTTCTATCATTAGCTGATCCCCTTCTTTAGAAAGGTTACAAATTTTTTCAGGTAGTTCTTTTCTCGCAGCATCAAAAATTTTTATTTTTTTTAAATATTGTTGTAGAGGATGGTTTTGGGCATCAGGTTTGCTTAGTCTCCATTCGGCAATTCTTGATAAGCCAGTGCCACTAATAATTCTTTCAGAAGATATCCTTTCAACTTTTAGGTAATTCTTAAGCCAAATTTTTAATTCCCATTCTAATCTTGACTTTGGGGCGTACTCAACATGACCACCTTCACTAGCTAAAATTTTTACCTTTTCCCCTGATATTATTCCTCTTGCAATGCCCAAGCCAGTTCCAGCTCCAACAATGGCATGCAAATCATTATTAGCTCCTTCGGCATGGGATCCAATTTGGATAGTAGAGTATTGATTTTTTTTTAAAAAAGGTATTCCATAAATCTGTACAGCAAAATCATTTATTAGCTCACAGCTTTTAAAATTAAATTTACTCTGTAAAGCATTTCCAGAAATATTCCATGGCAAGTTTATGATTTTTGCGTTGTTGTTAGCTAATGGACCAGCTACTGCAAAACATGCAGAAGAAGGATGATCAATATTTTTGCATTCTTTATTGAGAAAATCTTCTAGGATTAGTTCAAAAGAACCCCAATCAGAAGATATATATTTCTTTTTAAATATTAACTTGGGTGAATTATTATTTATTTCTCTTTCGAAAATTCCTAATAGAACCTTTGTACCTCCTAAATCACAAGCAAGAAAATTCATAGATTAGAAATTATTCTGTTCTCCCTTTTTTTTCTATTTGTTCATTCATTAATTTGAAAAGATTAGGTAAGTTGAAAATTCCTAAATTTTTTCCATTCAAAGCTCTTAAGGCGACTGAATCAATTTCCTCTTCTTTATCCCCAATAACTGCAATTAACGGAATTCTGCCGAGAGTTGCCTCTCGTATTTTATATCCTATTTTTTCGTTCCTAATATCAACTTTTGATCGGTAACCAGTATTATTTATTAATTCATTAAACTCTAAACACTTTTCAATATTTCTATCAGTAATGCTCAATAAAATTATTTGATAAGGCGCAAGCCAAATTGGGAATTTTGCCTCATATTGTTCAATTAATATTCCTATAAATCTTTCAAAGGATCCTAAAATTGCTCTATGCAACATAACTGGATTTCTTTTTTCGTTGTCAATATCTACATAAGTTGCATTCAATCTAATAGGCATTGAGAAATCAACCTGAATAGTTCCGCATTGCCAAACTCTATTAAGACAATCTTTTAACGAGAATTCTATTTTTGGACCGTAAAAAGCCCCCTCCCCTGGTTGGAGTTCCCATTTTAGATTCTTATTATCTAAAGCTTTGGTAAGAGCCTCTTCTGATTTATCCCAAATTTCTTCACTACCTACCCTTTTTTCAGGACGAGTTGATAATTTGATAATGATTTCATCAAAACCAAAAGTTTTATAAACCTCGAAAACAAGATCTATAAAAATAGATACTTCTTCTTGAATTTGCTCTTCAGTGCAAAATATGTGCGCATCATCTTGAGTAAAGTTTCTTACTCTCATTAAGCCATGTAGTGCTCCAGAGGGCTCATTTCTGTGACAAGAACCAAATTCCGCAAGACGAATAGGTAAATCCTTATAACTTTTTAAACCTTGATTAAATACTTGAATATGGCATGGACAATTCATTGGTTTAATTGCATATGTTCGATTTTCTGATGCAGTAGTGAACATATCGTCTCTAAATTTTTCCCAATGACCGGATTTTTCCCAAAGAGATTTATCAACAGCTTGTGGGGTTTTAATTTCTAAATAATCATTTTTTTTGAGTATTTCTCTTATGTACTTTTCTAGTACTTGGTAGATTGTCCATCCATTTGGATGCCAAAAAATCATTCCTGGAGATTCTTCCTGTATATGAAATAGTGAATGTTTTTTGCCAAGTTTTCTATGATCTCTTTTTTCCGCTTCCTCAATTCTTTTTAAGTAGTCATTGAGCTCTTTTTCTTTTGCCCATGCAGTTCCATATATTCTCTGTAATGATTCATTCTCACTATTACCTCTCCAATATGAACCTGATAATTTAAGTAATTTAAAGTGTCTCAAATGCCTAGTGTTAGGGACGTGAGGCCCTCTACACATGTCGATGTATTCTTCGTGCTTGTATAAATTGATAAGACCTTCTTCAGGAATTTCTTCAATTATTCTTAATTTAAAAGTCTCATCTCTTTCTTTAAAAGTATTAATTGCCTCTTCTTTAGAAACTTGTAAAATTTCAACGTCATAGTTTGTTTTTATTAATTTATTAATTCTATTTTCGATTTTTATTAAATCTTCAGGAGTAAATCTGTATTCAGAGAAAATATCGTAATAAAAACCATCTTCAATTACAGGCCCAATTGCCATTTTAATATCAGAGTAAATTTGTTTTACTGCATGACCAATAAGGTGAGCGAAGGAATGTCTTATAATTTCAATTCCTTCTTTATCTTTTGATGTGATGATTACAACTTTGGAATCCTTATGTATAGGAATTGTTGCATCAAGAAGAATATCATTTACTTTCCCAGCAATTGTTGCTTTAGCTAATCCAGCGCCAATACTCTGGGCAATTTCTAAAATAGTTACAGATTTTTCGAAAACTTTTTTTGAACCATCAGGCAAGGTGATTATTGGCATAATTTATTTCTCCATTTCAAAAAATCCCAATTTTGATTTAACTCTTTTTAAAGTCTGGTTTGCTAAATCTTCAGCTTTTTCCTTCCCTTCATCGAGGATTTTATTTAGTTGATAAGGATCATTAATTAATAATTTATATTTTTTCTGAATAGGTTCTAGTGATTCAATAAGTTGTTCAGTAATTAATTTTTTAAATGTCCCCCATCCAGTCTCTAAGAATTCATTTTCACATTGAGAAATTTCTTTACCAGATAATATTGAATAAATCATCAAAAGATTTTTAGATTCTGGTCTCTCAGGGTTGTTAAATTGAATTCCAATAGAACTGTCACTTTTTGCTTTTTTAATTTTTTTTGCGATTATTTCAGGAGGATCTAATAAGTTAATGCGACTGCCCTCATTAGGATCACTTTTGCTCATCTTTTTTGAACCATCAATTAAACTCATTATTTTTGAACCATTCTCCATGATGATTGGTTGAGGTATCTTTAAAATACTTTTATTCTTACTAAATCTGGCATTAATTCTCTGTTGTGCAATATCTCTTGCAAGTTCAAGATGTTGTTTTTGATCCTCACCTACTGGTACGAAGTCAGCATCATAAAGAAGGATGTCTGCAGCCATAAGTATTGGATAGTCAAATAATCCAATAGATACATTATTACCTTGTTGTATGGATTTTTCTTTGAATTGAATCATTCTTTCCATCCAATTTATTGGGGTCATGCAATTTAATATCCAACAAAGTTCTGAATGCGCTGAAATCTGACTTTGGACAAAAATTGAGCATATATTGGGATCTATCCCACAAGCTACGTACAAAGCGGCAGTAGAGATAGTGTTTTTAGATAATTCTTTGGGATTATATGAGGCTGTTATTGCGTGCAAATCAACTACACATAAAAATGTTTCATATTTCTCTTGCAGCGTAACCCAATTATTTATGGCCCCAAGCCAATTCCCAATATGTAAATCACCAGTTGGTTGAACTCCCGAAAGAATTCTTTTTTTATTTGCCATCCTCTTCTTCTTCGCTAGATTGGATCTCTTCATTTGATGTATTTTTTACAGGTCTTGCAAAAGGGTCAGGTGCTGTTTTTGTCTTTTCTTCATAAGGGTTTTGTGATTGTTTACTCGGAGAAGAGTTTTTATTATTTTTTGCATATTCTGTTATTGATTCAATCAATTTTTCGTCTTTGATCATTTCGCTAAGTGTTCTAACAGAGAAACCCAGAACTGCAACGGTAGATCTTAATTGAAAGGTATCTTGTATTGATTTAACGGCTTTCATTTCGTTATCACTCAATTTTATGCGGAAACCTCCTCCATCTCTTCTGCCGCCCGATCTATCTCTGAAATTAGATCTTTCATTGTTAGAACGACCTCTGTAATTTTCTTGTCCAGGATTATTGCTGAAATTTGAATTAGACATCTTGATGTTTCTTAAGTTATTTAAATAGTCTATTAACTTAGCATCTTGTTATGCAATAAGTCTTTTTAAAAGGCTTAAATTTTTATCTTTTGATTAACGACTTATGAAATTTTGCTTTTCTCATTCACAACTTGCATTAAAATAAGATTAGAAAAATAAAATATTGTGTTTGATATTAGTAAAGACAACCTTTTAAAGGATTTCATAAAGTTTCCAAAAAAAAATCTTCTCATTATTTTATTATTGTTAGGTTTTGGGGAATGGTTTGTTAGTGACTTAATTCATTTTGCAGGAGGCTCAATAGGATTTTTTGCGTTGTGTTTGGGGGGATATTTTTACTTGAAGAATGATAAGCCTAAATTTAATGAGCCTAATAATTTAGATGGTTGGATAAATTTATGTAATGAAGATTTAAATTTTTTTGAAGAACTTGAAGCAACAAATGAATTAGAAAAACAGAATTCAAAAAGACAAAAAATACTTGAATCGATTCTTAATAGATGTGAAAAAGAAAAAATAGGTTGCATTGGTCAAAAAGATTATCAAAAATTTCAACCTGTTTTAAGAAGTCATTTTAAAGCAGATAAGTTTGACTTTGATTTATATGAAAAACTGCCTAAATACAATTCTTCTGGAATTATTTCAGAGGAAGCTTTGAAGAGTGATGCAATCTTATATTTCATAAACTTGCCTTTGTCGGCAAATGATTTTTTGTGGCTGGAAAAGTTTCCTAAAAATATGCCAATCTGGTTGGTGGCTTTAACTTCTAACCAAATAGAAGCCAAAAATCAAATAGAAGACCTAAAGTCTCAAATTTCAAGTGACTTTATAAACAAAATTATTTCTTTTGATGTGAATAAGCATGAAATAACAAATATACCTTTTTCTTTAAGGAAATTTTTTATAAGTTCATCAATAAATATTGAAAATACAAAAAAAAGGCTATTGAAAGAACTTCATGCTGGCTGGCAATCTGAAATTGAAGGGATAAGAAGAATGCAGTTAAAAAGTATACAAAGAAAAAATCAAATTCTTGTAGCAACAACTGTTTTCTTATCTCCTATCCCATCAATTGATGTTATGGCAATGACAGTACTAAATTCTTTAATGATTAAAGAAATTAAGTCTATATGGGGATGTAATTGGTCTCCTGAAATTTTAGATAAAGTATCCAAAGAGATTTTAAAGACTGCAATTGCTCAGGGAGTTATTGAATGGAGTGGACAGACTCTGATTGGCATAACAAAATTACATGGTCCAAATTGGCTTCTCTCTGGAACATTTCAGGCTGTGAGTGCTGCTTATTTAACAAGAGTAGTATCAAGTTCTTTGGCTGATTTTATGGCAATAACAAAAGGAGTAGAAGAACTTGATTTGGATTTTATAAAGAATAATTCTGAGAAAATTGTTGAAAAAGCTTTTGAAAAAGAAAAAATAAATTGGAAAGGATTTATTTCTGATCTTAGAAAACCACTTATGAAACTATCTTTTAGTTCATAATCTAAGGATGAATGTTAATTATGAAAAAAAATATTCTTTTTTTAAGTTTGATACTTCTTCTTTCTCTTGCTTCAGGATCATGTAAGAGAATATCAAATAAAAATGAAAATAAAGAAGTAATACTCGCAAGTTTCACTGTTTTGGCGGACATAATTAGCAATGTCGCTAAAGATGATTTTATTGTTAGATCAATAACGAAACCTGGAGTTGAAGTTCATGGCTATCAACCAACTCCAAGCGATTTGGTAAATGCTTCTCATGCTTTTGTTTTTATTGATAATGGATTTGGATTTGAATTATGGGCTGAAAAATTTGTTTCTAATTTAAAAGTTAAAAGAATTACTGTTGCGGAAGATTTAGATCCTATTTTTATCAGTGAAGATTTTTATAAAGGGAAACCCAATCCTCATGCCTGGATTTCTCCAAAAAGAGGGATCCTGTACGTAGATATTCTCGTGGATTCTTTATCAGAATTGAGGCCATCCAAAAGGAAATTATTTGAAGAAAATGGAAAAATTTATAAAGATAAACTATCTAAAATAGATAAAGAATTCTCACTTTTTATTAATAACTTAAATAAAGACAGGAGGTATCTAGTAAGTTGTGAAGGTGCTTTTTCATATTTAACAAATGATTATGGATTAGAGGAAGTTTATTTGTGGCCAGTAAATGCTGAGAGTCAAATTACTCCTAAAAGAATGGCCAGAACAATCTCACTAGTTAAAGAAAAAAATGTTCCGTCTGTATTTTGTGAAAGTACTGTAAGTAAAGAATCTCAAATGGTTGTTGCAAATGAAACGGGGGCTAATTTTGGAGGAAATCTTTTTGTTGATTCATTATCTGATGATAGTGGGCCTGCTAGTTCCTATTTAAAAATGCTTGCGCATAATTTGGATTTGATAAAAAAGGGGCTTTTTTGAATTATGGAAACAATCAATTATCAAAACTTTAGGATTGAGGCAGAGAATATTTGCGTAGATTACAACGGTAGGGTGGCTTTGTATGATGCCAATTTAAGATTGAAACCTGGCCAGATTTGTGGGTTAGTAGGGATGAACGGGGCTGGTAAAACAACTTTTTTTAATGCTTTAACTGGCTTTGTAAATATTTCAAAGGGAAAAATTAGAATAAATGGGGAGTCAGTAAGAGCTGCTCAAAAAGATCAGACAATTGCCTATGTTCCTCAAAATGAGGGAATTGATAGTCAATTTCCAATAAGCGTTTGGGATGTGGTGATGATGGGAAGATATGGTTCTATGAATATTTTTAGGTGTCCTAGAGAGTCTGATGTTCAGGCTGTTAAAGATGCTATTGAGAGAGTTGATCTTACTGATCATTTATCTACACCTATTGGAAACTTATCTGGAGGCCAGAGAAAGCGAACTTTTTTAGCAAGAGCAATTGCGCAAAGAGCATCAATATTACTTCTTGATGAGCCTTTTGCAGGTGTTGATATAAGAACTGAGAAACTTATCTCGGAATTATTTATTCAATTTAAAAATGAGGGGAAAACCATATTATTATCAACGCACGATATGATTCATGTCCGTGAATTTTGTGATTTGGTCCTTTTAATAAATAAAACTGTTGTTGCTTATGGCGAAACCTCTGAAGTGTTTACCCCTGAAAATATTACAACCACTTTTGGAGGGATCTCACCTGATTTCTTGTTTGGACCTGAATCCTAAATTTTAATTTATATGGAACTCTGTTCTTTTTTAACTTTAGATTCGTTTATCACAGATCCTTTAACTCATGACTTTATGAGAAAAGCACTTCTTATGAGTTCATTAGTTGCCGCTGTTTGTGGTTTTCTATCAAGTTATTTGACTCTTAAAGGATGGGCTTTAATGGGTGATGCAGTGTCACATTCGGTAATGCCTGGTGTTGTGGTTGCTTATGCATTAGGTCTTCCTTTCTCATTAGGGGCATTTATTTTCGGAGTTGGTTCTGTCGCATTGATAGGGTTTATTAAGCAGAAATCTAGAGTAAAAGAAGATACTGTTATTGGGTTGGTATTTACTGGATTTTTCGCTCTTGGAATCGTATTGGTTTCCAAGATTAAAAGTAATATTGATCTGCACTCTATTCTTTTTGGTAGCCCATTAGGAATATCACTTTCAGATGTAAAACAAACTATATTCATTTCTTTATTGGTAGTAATCCTTTTATCAATTTTTAGAAAAGATTTAATGCTTTATTGTTTTGATCCTAGGCATGCAAAAACAGTTGGTATTAATGTTTTTTTTCTTCATTATTTACTCCTCACATGCTTATCTTTGGCAGCTGTTGTGGGCTTGCAGTCTGTTGGAATTATTTTGGTAGTTGCAATGTTGATTACACCAGGGGCTACAGCATATTTACTTACGGATAAGTTTGATAATATGACAGTAATTTCAGTACTAAGTGCAATTATCTCAAGCCTTATAGGAATCTATGTTAGTTTTTGGTTTGATCTTGAAACAGGTGGATCAATTGTCTTGGCTCAAACTTTTATATTTTTATTTGCTTTTTTATTCGCTCCAAGATACGGAATATTTAAGTTAAAAAAATTATTTGCTGGGTATAAATGATAGTGGTGGATGAAACTTTAAATAAAAAGTGGAATTGGTGGCCATTATTTCCCTTATATCCCTATGGAAAAAAGAAAACAATTTTAAAAGAATTAATTCCTGATCAAATATGGTCCCTGGAACAAATACAGGGACTTTATTATGTTGCGGTTCCAATAAGAATGACGGTAATAAAGGTTGATAATGGATTGATGCTAATAAATCCACTGCCTCCGACAAAAGAATTAATAAATGAGTTAGAAAAATTAATTGCGATTCATGGCAAAGTAAAAACAATAATTCTACCGAGTGCCTCTGGACTAGAACATAAAATCGGACTGCCAGCTCTTTCAAGAATTTTTAAAGATGCAGAAATTTGGCTTTGTCCTGGACAATGGAGTTTCCCCATAAATCTACCACTTGATTTCTTAGGAATTCCATCAAAAAGATCAAGAATACTGTTTGAGGAAGGTACTCCACATACAAACTACTTTAAATGGTCTTCATTAGGCCCTCTGAATTTAGGACTTGGAAGATATCAGGAGATAAGCTGTTTCCATTACCCTACGAAAACTCTTCATGTGACAGACGCAATAGTTGGAATAGACTCCACTCCACCTGAGATATTTAATTTTGATCCAACTCCACTTCTTTTTCATTCTAGAGATAGAGGAGATGAACCTTTGATTGATTCCATCGAACGTAGAAAAAAAGGATGGAAAAGGTTAGTCTTATTTTCATCTTTTTTGAAACCAGGTAAATTAAATATTCCGCCTTTAAAAAAAATATTTAAGTATTCATTCAAAAAAGATCTTAGAAATTGGAGATCTCATTTCGGTATTTATCCCTTTTTATGGGACGAAGATTGGGAATCCTCTCTTGTTGAAATAATGGGTAAAGATACTCCTAAGATTCAAATTGCACCAGTTTTACAGAAATTAATTTTTCCGCGTTCAAAAGAAGTTTTACTTAGATGGTTAGAAAATATCAAGTCTTTTGAAGATATGGAATATTTAATTCCAGCTCATTTTAAGGCCCCTATAAAATTTACAATAGAAGATTGTCAAATATTAATTAATGAAATTAATTCCCAAAAGTGGGAAAAACTTCCAGAGGATAATAAATTTTTGATGGGTCTATATAAAAAGTTATTTGAACTAGGAATAATTCCTGAAGAAGTAAATCTTTAAATACTATTATTCTTCAATAGACATGTTCTCATCATTTTTAAGAGTTTGTTCCAGCTCTTTTCTTTGCTCCATTTGTCTTAAGAAATATCCTGTCATCATTGCAGAAGATAATAAATTAGCAATATTGTCTTTTGAAGATGTTATTTTTATATCAAATTGATCTGAAGGAAGCATTCCAAGAAGACCTTGAACATTGTGTCTAATAATTTCTTGAATATCTTCACTAGCAGATTTTGCTACTCTTTGCAAAACTTCTGGAGATTGTTTTTGTAAATACTGGATTAAATCATTCTCATCGTTTGGATCATTATTTTCAGTAGCAAGAAATTCTGGATTAAACATTTCTACAACTTCAAGATATAAAAACCCTACAACATCACGTACCCATTAATTTAAATTATTAAGGGCAGGGAACCGAATAGGTCCAATTTTATTAAACGGCCAATATCTAAAAATAGCTTTACCAATAACCTTTTCATAGGGTAAAAATCCCCAAATATGTGAGTCCATACTGTTATTTCTATTATCTCCCATCACCCATAATGACTCTTCTGGGACAATAAAAGGCCCTATAGAATAATTAATATTTTTGTCAAATACGTAATTTTTTTGAGCGATATCATTTAAGTAAAGGTTACCGTCTCTCACTTCTACTTTGTCTCCAGGTATTCCAATTACTCTTTTTATTAGTGCAGTATCTGCTTCATAACCAGCATTAATTAATTGTTCCGGAACGTTAAAAACAACTATTTTATTTTTTAATTTTGAAAGATTTGATCTGGAAGTGATTTTTGGGGTTACCTTTTCAACAAGAATTTTATCTTGTATCTGAAGAGTTGGAAGCATTGAACCGGATGGGATCCATCTTGGCTCTATAACCTGCCATCGTATAATTAAAGCTATAGCTATCCAGATTAAAAGGTTTTTTAAATCCTTTAGTATTAAATTTCTTTTTTCTTGAGTTGTAGACATGTTTTATTTAATTCAGTTATAAGGAAAATCCCAAAGCATTTATATAAATTATGACATTATCTATTGAATGCAAAAATTTTCTTAGAAGTTTACAACTTTTAAATCTCCTTATAAAAATAGGAGTTCAAAATTTAATACTATGTCCAGGTAGTAGATCAGCGCCTCTGGCGATAGCTGCTGGAGAATTAAATAAATTAGGACTGGTAAATATTTTTAATTCAATAGATGAGAGATCTGCGGGATTCCACTCTCTTGGGATTTCTGCTGCATCAGGCAATCTTTCTTTAGTTATTACCACTTCTGGGACTGCCGTAAGTAACTTATTGCCAGCAGCAGTTGAGGCTGACCGATCTTGTAAAGGTATTATATTCCTTACTGCCGATAGACCCTTAAGATTAAAAGATTGTGGCGCTAATCAAACAGTAAATCAAGAAAATTTTTTGAGTTCAGTCTGCAGAAGGGTTATAAGTACAAATCAAAATGGACTTCATGAAACACAAGAAAATGAAATCTTGGATTTAGTTCAAATTACTGAGAGCCAAATATCAACTTTCCCTGGTCCTATTCATTTAAATATTCCTATTGATAAGCCTTTAGATATTTCACTTTTAAATAAAAAAAAAGTTTTAGAGGTTTTTGAGAGAATTTATTTAAAGAAAAAATATATATTTCAGGAAGTTGAAATAAAGTCTGATAAAAACAAATTCTTAGAAATTTCAAAAAGTCTAAATTTAGATGAATCCGGCATTATTTTGGTAGGTCCCTATCAAGGTTCCATAAATGATTTAACTTCTTTCAATAAATCTTTAGAACGATTGCAAGAAATTACTGGTTGGCCAGTATTTGCAGATCCTGTTTCAGGAGTTTATTCTGATTTGAGAGGATTAGTTGTGAATTGGGAATTAGTCTTAAGAAAAAATAAAAATTCAATAATTTGTCATCAACTTTTGAGGCTTGGCCCCATGTCATCTTCAATTGATTTGGAGAAATTTTTAACAACTTTCGAAGGCATACAAATTCTTATAAAAGAAAAAAACTATAGAAAATTGGACCCTATAAAAAAATCATTTGAATATGATTTTGGGCTTTCAAATTTTACTACTCTATTGCTAGAAGAATTACCAATTAACGAAAAAAACAAAAAGTCTCTTACTCCTATGGCTTTAGATCTAATAGAGGAAGGTGAGCAGATTAAAAGGGTTTTAAAAGAGAAAATTACTCAAGATAGTCAAATTACTGAGTATATGCTTGCAAATCTTGTCCCAAAACTTTGGCCAGCTGAAAATCCTATAATGCTTTCCGCGAGTAGCCCTATTAGAGATTGGCTTACATTTTCTGAGAATGGTACTTTAACAAGAAATTGTTTCAGCTTTAGAGGGGCTTCCGGCATAGACGGTACTTTATCTCTTGCATTAGGTATTTCTAGAATTAAAAATCCCCTACTTCTTGTGACTGGAGATTTAGCTTTTATTCATGATATAAACGGTTGGCTGATTGAAAATTCAATAGATATTAACCTAACAATTCTTCTAATAAATAATAATGGCGGAAATATATTTAATCGTATTTATAAAAAAAATTTAAAAGAAGATGAATTAAAAAAACTTTTTCTTATGCCAAAAGAAATAAACTGGCCAAAACTTGCAGAGGCTTACCAAGTAAACTTTAAAAGTGTGGTAAATTTTAAAAAATTACGAGAGGCATTCGATTGGAGCATTTCTATCCAGAAATCTGTAATAATTAAAGTTGATATTGATCCGGAAAATGAAATTTGTGAAAAAAATGCCCTGCTAGAAAAAATTATTGGCAGTTAAATTTATCATTTTCTCTATTTGAATAATTAGGTTTCATGAAAGTATTACCTGGTAAAACAACACTAAATTGGTCAGAATGCAAATCTTATCAAGATATATTGTTTCACAAATCAGATGAGGGAATTGCGAGAATTGCAATTAATCGGCCTGAAAAAAGAAATGCATTTAGGCCACAAACTGTAGATGAACTAATTAACGCATTTAATATCGTAAGAAATGATGAAACTATTGGAGTAGTTCTCTTTACAGGTGCGGGACCTGACAAGAAAGGTATTTATTCTTTTTGCTCTGGAGGTGACCAAAGTGTAAGAGGTGAAAATGGATATGAAAATGATGAAGGGAAGCAAAGATTAAATGTACTTGAACTTCAAAGATTAATAAGAAGTTTGCCTAAAGTGGTTATTGCCTTAGTTCCAGGTTTTGCCATTGGAGGAGGCCAGGTACTTCATTTAATTTGTGATCTCAGTATCGCCTCTGAAAATGCAATATTTGGACAAACAGGTCCTAGAGTTGGTAGTTTTGATGCGGGTTTTGGCTCTAGTTATTTGGCAAGACTTGTTGGTCAAAGAAAAGCAAAAGAAATTTGGTTTTTATGTAGAAAATATAATTCTAAGGAAGCTCTTATGATGGGCTTGATAAATGCAATTACAAAGATTGAAGAATTAGAAGCTGAGGGTGTAATCTGGGCAAGAGAGATTTTACGAAATAGTCCAACTGCTATTCGTATTCTTAAAGCTTAATTCAATGCGGAGAATGATGGGATTTCGGGTATTCAGGAATTATCTGGATACACAACTCAATTATTCTATTCGACTAAAGAAGCTCAAGAAGGTAGAGATGCCTTTCTTGAAAAACGTCCACCAGACTTTTCTGACTATAAGTGGACACCATAGTTTATTTTTCAAAAGAAATTTTTAAATAATTATCAATGAGAATTCTTCTTGCCGCTGCTGAATGTGCTCCAATGATCAAAGTTGGAGGTATGGGAGATGTGGTTGGTTCGTTACCTCCATCTTTGATAAAACTTGGCCACGATGTAAGGGTAATAATTCCAGGATATGGAAAATTGTGGAGTCTTTTAGAGGTATCGAATGAACCAGTCTTTAGAGCAAATACAATGGGCACTGATTTCGCCGTATATAAAGCAAAACATCCCATTCATAATTATGTGATTTACCTGGTGGGTCATCCAACATTTGACTCTGACCAAATATATGGAGGCGAAAATGAGGACTGGCGCTTTACATTTTTTGCTAGTGCTACAGCAGAATTTGCCTGGAATTGTTGGAAACCTCAGGTCCTTCATTGCCATGATTGGCACACTGGAATGATTCCGGTGTGGATGCATCAGGACCCCGAAATTAGTACAGTATTCACAATTCATAATTTAAAATACCAAGGCCCTTGGAGATGGAAGCTTGAAAAAATGACTTGGTGTCCTTGGTATATGCATGGAGACCACACAATGGCTGCTGCAATGTTGTACGCAGATAGGGTCAATGCTGTTTCTCCGACTTATGCAGATGAAATTAAAACCCATGAATATGGGGAAAGCCTTGAAGAATTACTTAATTATATTTCAGGTAAATTAAGGGGAATTCTTAATGGCATAGATCTTGATGAATGGAATCCAGCTAAAGATCCAGTTTTACCTGCAAAATTTAGTATTAAGAATTTAGAAAATAGGCTAGAAAATAAAAAAATTCTGCAGAGAGAAATGGGTCTCGAAGTCAACTCTAATAAATATCTCTTAGGTATGGTCAGTAGGTTAGTTGATCAAAAAGGGGTTGACTTACTTCTACAAGTTTCAAGAAGACTTTTAGCATATACAGATTCGCAAATAGTTGTTTTAGGGACTGGAGATAGAACTTTAGAGTCAGGATTATGGCAACTTGCATTAGATTACCCAGGAAGATTTTCTGTATTTCTTACCTATGATGATTCTTTATCAAGACTTATATATGGTGGCTCTGATGCATTTTTAATGCCAAGTAGGTTCGAACCTTGTGGCATTAGTCAACTACTTGCTATGAGATATGGTTCTATTCCAATAGTAAGGCGAGTAGGAGGTTTAGTAGACACAGTTTTACCTCATGATCCAGAAAATAATAGCGGCACTGGTTTTTGCTTCGATCGCTTTGAACCTATAGATTTCTATACATCTTTAGTAAGGTCTTGGGAGGCCTTTAGGCATAAAGATAGTTGGGAATTATTGCAAAAAAGAGCAATGAGCCAAGAGTTTAGTTGGCAAAGATCTGCACTCGAATACGAAATTATGTATAAAGATGTTTGTGGAATAAAAGAACCATCTCCAGATTTTGCCGAAGTTGAAAAATTCTCTTACGGACAATCGGCTGATCCATCTTTAAAAAAATGATGACTTAATTTTTTAATGGAATTCTCTTTATCAGAATTAAATAATGTTTTAGGGGATATTAAAAATCTGAACGAGGAGAAAAGAGATTTTTTAAATTTTAAAAATATAAGTATTGATAGTAGAACTTTATTAAAAAATGATCTTTTTATAGCTATAAAAGGTAAAAATTTTGACGGACATAGTTTCCTTCCAGATGTTTTAGATAAAGGAGTTAAATCAGTAGTTATAAAAAAAGGCATGCAGAAATTACTTCCTGGTAATTTTCCTTATTGGGTTGTAAATGACACATTAGAGGCATTTCAAAAATTAGCATTGCTAAAAAGAAAAAAATTAAATATCCCTATTGTCGCAATAACTGGTTCAGTGGGTAAAACAACAACAAAAGAAATGATTGGTGGAGTTTTAAATAAACTTGGAAGAATTAAATTATCTCATGCAAATTTCAATAATGAGATTGGAGTTAGTCTTACTATTATTGCTACAGAAAAAAATCATAAAGCTTTAGTTCTTGAAATGGGGATGAGAGGCCTTGGACAGATCGAGAATTTATCTAAATATAGTGAACCCGATATTGCAGTTATTACTAACATTGGCACAGCTCATATAGGATTGTTAGGTTCAAAAAAAAATATAACTTATGCAAAGTGTGAAATTAGTAAGTTCTTAAATCCCGAAGGAGTTGTAATAATTCCAGCAAATGATCCATTCCTAGAAAAAACTTTAAAAGAATTTTGGAAAGGGAGAGTTATAAAAGTAAGATTATTAAATATAGAAAATCAAGAGGAGAGTTTGAAGAAAGATGATGATTTACGAGGATTTTATAATCCTTTGAATAAAACAATTTTAATTGAAGGAAATATTTTTGAAATTTCATTTGAGGGATTTCACAATGCTTCGAATTTCTTATTTGCATATGCAGTTGCTAAAGAGCTAGGTATTGTTTTTACAAGATTTAATAAATTTGATTTTGCAATTTTTCCTGGAAGGAATAAAATTGTTAGATCTGTAAAAACAACAATATACGATGAATCATATAATGCTTCGCCAGAGTCAGTAAAAGCTTGTATTAAAAACCTCCTTGAAAAACCGAGGAATAAATTTTTCATATTTGGAAGTATGCAAGAATTAGGAGAACATTCTGAAAAATTTCATAAAGAAATATTCAACTTAATAAATAATTCAGACATAGAAAAGTGTTTATTTATTTGCGATAAAAAAAATGAAAAAATTTACACTAATTATTTTAAAGGTAAGAAAAAATTTTTAGTTTTAAATAATATTAAAGATGTACCTAAAGAGATAAACAAATCTACAAAAAAAGGGGATTCTATTCTTATAAAAGGGAGCAGATGTTGGCAACTTGAAAAAATTATTGGATTAATCAATTAGATCATGATTTCTTCCTTTCCCAATTTTCTATATTTACTTGCTTAGTTCTTGAGATTGCTAATGAATTATCTTTGGAGTCTTTTGTGATCACTGAACCAGCTCCTGTTGTAACTGATTCCCCGAGATTTATTGGCGCCACAAAAACTGTGTTTGCACCAATACTGGAATTTTTACCAATTTTTGTTTGATGTTTTTTCTGGCCATCAAAATTTGCAGTAATAGTACCCGCTCCAATATTTGTAGATCTTCCGATAATAGAATCACCAATATAACTTAAATGGTTTACTTTAGATTCTTCCTCTAATTGACTATTTTTGATTTCAACAAAATTACCTATTTTGCTAAAGGAAGATATTTTGGAATTAGGTCTTATATGACTATAAGGGCCAATTTTTATATAGTCAATTATCTGAGAAGCATAAACTGCAGAGTTTGAAATTACACAATTTAATCCCACATTAGAATTTTCAATAAAGGTATTTGGTCCGATAATGCAATGACTACTTATTTTGGTATTTCCTCTAATATGTGTATTAGCCTCTATAATTACGTCCTTACCAATTTCAGCTTCTTCACTAATTGAACAACTTGATTTATTTATAAAAGTTACACCATTCAGCATATGCTTTTCTTTAATTGAATTCTGAATACTTTCTTCGCACTCTGATAGTTGAATTCTGTTATTAATTCCTTGAAGTTCTCCGTTATCCTCTACCTCTAAACTTAAGGAATTTTTTAGCAAAGATATTGTATCTGTTAAGTAAATCTCTTTTTGATTATTATTGCTTTGCAAGTTATTAATTATTTCTGATAAGTTACCCCAGTTAAAACAGTAAACGCCTGCATTTATTAATGGGTTTTCTCTTTCTAGATCATTACAATCTTTTTCTTCAACAATTCTCTCTATAGAGTCCCCCTTCAAAAAAACTCTGCCATATCCTTGAGGATTTGTTTTCTTTGTAGTAATTAAAGAAACATCAGCATTTTTTTTATCGTGTAAATTTAAAAGTTTTTTTAAAGTACAAGGCCTAATGAGTGGCACATCGCCATTAAGTACCAAAAGTTTTCCTTCATTTTTTTTTACTTCTCTACAAAGTATCTGGATAGCATGACCGGTTCCTGATTGAGGTTCTTGAATAACAACATGGATTTTTTTATCGTTTGGAATTGACTTTTGTACTTCTTTTGATTTGTGCCCAGTAATTACAAAAATTTGATCAGGTTTTAATTCGATACATGAATCAAGTACTCTTTGTAGAAGACTTTTGCCAGAAATTTTATGTAAAACTTTTGGCAAAGAGCTTTTCATTCTAGTGCCCTTGCCTGCCGCTAATATTGCAACACTTAACATGTTTATTTGAAATACTTATTTAAATCTAACTCTTAAAGGATAACTTCGTCATTCCCCACTTCTCTCTCCATTTATTTGTAGATAATAGATTCGAAAATAATTGTTCATCTGATCTTATCTTGATTATTTCTTCTTTACTTGAATTTAAATCTTGATCTCTATATGGAATACTAGCTTTAGTTAAGAGATGTTCTTCTTCCATTAAAGATAACTTTTCAAAATTGGAATTAGGATTCAATTTATTCTTATCAAATTTTGATATTGCGACAGTTCCCTGACTCCAAAAAGGTCTGTTTTTAAAACTTGGCTTTATAGTAAAAATTTCTAATCCAAGATTTATTAAGGTTTTTCTTACTGCCGCTGATGAAGAATAAGTTATTAAACAACCCTGATGATTAAGATGTTCTGTGACTTTGGATAAAAATTCAATTGTCCATACTTGTGGGCATTTTTGAGGAGAAAAACCATCTAAATAAATCAGATCGAATTTAATAGAGGAAGGAATTTTGTTGATTTTTTCTCTAGCATCACCCCACAAAATACTGCATTTAAAAAATTTATCCTCAAAATAATCTTTTCGATAAAGTGATTCAAATATTTTTTTGATTTTTGGATTCCATAATTTAAGGAAAGATTCGTTCCTAAGCGAAAATTCAAGAGGCTTTTTATCAATCTCCAATGCATACAAATTTAAATATGATTTTTGTTTAATTAATTCATCTAATAAAGAAGCGGAATTGTATCCTAAGCCAAAACATATATCCAAAACATTAAGAGATTTGCCCTTAAATCTTTGCAAATTAGAAGTAGCTGTAAACTTTGATTTTGTTTCCTCCAATGCGCCCAATAAACTATGGAAGTTCTCTTGAAAAAAAACACTTCTTAAAGAGTAACTACCATCTTTAGTTAAAACTTCTATTAATTCAGACAAAAACTTTTAAGCTACTTAGTCAGTTTAGCCAGCTCTTCCCAAAAAGTGGGATACGAGACGCTAGCAGCATCAGATCTCATAATTTTTGAGGTACCTTTAGCAAGAAGTGAAGCAATAGCAAGACTCATTGCTACTCGATGATCTGTCTCACTATCTACCTCCGCAGAATGAAATTTTGATTGCCCATTAATAATTAACCCATCCTCTTTTTCTGTTATTTCAGCGCCGAATTTTTGTAACTGTCGAGCCATGACTTTTAATCGATCTGTCTCCTTAACTCTTAATTCTTGCGCATCCTTAATTTCAGAAACTCCATTACAAAAACATGCAGCCACAGTAAGGATAGGAATTTCATCTATAAGTTTTGGGAGAATATCTCCTTCAATAGTGAATGATCTTAAATTATTTGAAGTCTTTACTTTAATAGATCCAATAGGTTCACCTGCTATAGTCGATTTATCTAAAATCTCAAAATTGCACCCCATTGAATCCATTACATCCAGAATACCTATCCTAGTGGGATTTAATCCGACATTCTGAATAAAAACCTCTGAATTTGGAACAATAGATGCAGCAATCATCCAAAAAGAAGCAGAGCTTATGTCTCCAGGAATCAAAATTCTTTGACCAATTAAGTTGCTTCCTGACTTGATAACCACATTCCTTCCTAATTCTCCTCTGATACTGATGTCTGCTCCAAATGCTTTTAGCATTCTTTCAGTATGATCTCTTGAAGATGCTGGTTCAATTACAGAAGTAGTTCCAGAAGCATTTAGGCCTGCCAATAATATTGCCGATTTCACTTGAGCACTTGCCACTGGAGTTCCAATAACACATCCCTTAAGTTTTTTCCCATCAATTGAAATTGGAGCTTTGTTTCCGCCTTCCCTTCCATAAATTTTGCCACCCATCAAAGATAACGGTTTGCCAACTCTCCTCATTGGCCTTTCGTTAAGAGAAGCGTCCCCGGTTAAGATAAAATTCTTACCTTCTTGTGCGGCTAATAATCCCATTAATAACCTCATAGTGGTTCCTGAATTTCCACAATTGAGAATTTCTTTTGGCTCTTTTAATCCATCAAGACCCAATCCTGAAATCGTAAAAGGCTCATTTTTTTTTATTTCTGGAATATTTACACCTAACTTTCTTAGACAATCAGCAGTTGAAAGTGGATCTTCAGAATGTAAGAACCCCTCAATAGTTGTCTCACCCTTAGCAATACTTCCAATTATTAGAGCTCTATGAGAAATAGATTTATCTCCAGGTACTTTTACTTTTCCTTTTAAATTAACTCCACCTTTAATTGTGCGGATATTATTCATTTTCAAATTAATTACTTGATAAGATTTCTGTAAAAACAAATTAGTTTTATATTATCAATAAGTTTGTTTTTTAAAAAAAAATAATCAAATTAAGTAACTGTTTTCTATAATAAATCCAGAAAAGGGATTTGATTATCAATCTTACTTATTATCACGTTGCAAAGGATGTTCCTGAAAATTGTCCAGAAATCGCAGTGGTCATTGATGTCTTAAGAGCTACAACAACAATCTCTTGGGCCCTAAAAAATGGAGCTGATTCAATACAAGTTTTTGCAGATTTAGGTTTATTAAAAGAATCTGCAAATAAGTGGCAAGCTGAAAATAGACTAATGCTTGGAGAGAGAGGCGGAAAGAGGATTGAGGGCTTTGATTTAGGAAATTCTCCTTTATTAGTTACAAAAAAAGTTGTTAATGGTAAAAGACTATTTATGAGCACGACTAATGGGACTAAAGCGTTGCAAAAAGTTCAAAATGCTAAGCATTTATTTGCTATGGGTCTCCCAAATAGGAAAGCAGTTGCCGAAAAAATCATTTCATTAAAAAGTGAAAATGTTTTAATACTTGGTAGTGGTTGGGAAGGCTCTTATTCACTTGAGGATTCTTTAGCTGCGGGTGCTTTGGCCTCATACCTAAAACAGAACTGTGATTTCGAAATTAATATTCTGAATGACGAATTACAAGCTGCTTTGGCACTTTGGGATGTCTGGAAAAATGATATTTTGAAATGTTTAAAAACAGCAACCCATGGCAAAAGATTGACAAGCCTTGGAGATTATGATGATGATTTTAAATGTTGCTCTGAACTTGATTGCTTAGATATTGTTCCAGCTCAAGTTGAAAGAGGTGTGATTCGTGCCTCATGATTTACGAATTGGTTCATTAGGAGTAAAGTCTTGACTGATTTTTTGGTAGCTGCATTGCAAATTACAAGTACTTCAAATGTTGAAGCAAATTTTACTGAAGCAGAAGAACAAATTGAATTAGCTGCTAGAAGAGGTGCTGAGTTAATAGGATTGCCTGAGAATTTTGCTTTTTTAGGAGGAGATGATGAAAAACTTAAGTTATCTTCTGAATTGTCAGAGAAGTGTGCTAATTTTCTGAAAACTATGTCACAAAGATATCAAGTATTTCTTTTGGGAGGAGGTTATCCCGTCCCTGCTGGTGATGATAGTCATACTTTTAATAGGTCAGCATTATTTGGGAAAGATGGACAGATTTTGGCAAAATACGACAAGATTCATTTGTTTGATGTTGATTTGCCAGATGGAAATTTATACAAGGAGTCATCCACTATTTTATCAGGAGAAGAGTATCCACCTGTTGTAGATATCCCAGGTTTATGCAAAATAGGATTGTCGATCTGTTATGACGTAAGATTTCCTGAACTCTATAGATATTTGTCTTCCAATGGTGCTGAGCTAATTATGATTCCCGCAGCTTTTACAGCATTTACTGGAAAAGATCATTGGCAAATTCTATTACAAGCAAGAGCAATTGAGAATACAGCATATGTAGTCGCTCCAGCTCAAACTGGTATTCATTATGGAAGACGGCAAAGTCATGGCCATGCAATGGTAATTGACCCTTGGGGTACAGTTTTATCTGATGCTGGAAAAACTCAGGGAGCTGCAATAGCACCTGCTGATAAAGAAAGAGTAAAGAAAATTAGGGAGCAGATGCCAAGCCTTAAACATAGAAAAAACAAATTGTTTTCAAACTAATGATAAAGTTTTTAGATAATAAACTTTTTCTTTATTTATACTTTTTTTTATTTTTAAATTCTTCAATCCTTCCAGTTAATTCTTCAAGTGCTCTTGCGGCATGGGCTATAAATACTAGGGGGGTTTTAGAATTAAGAACTAAATCAAATACAAATTTAAAAGCTTTTTTTCAGAAGGCTAACCAAATATCGGGAGATAGATTCTGGGTAGATTTCCCGGGAGAATTAAAAAATCCCAGAACAATAAAAGGTAATGGTCAAATAAAAGAAATTAGATTAGGTAAACCAGATAAGGGTAAAACAAGACTAGTAATTGAATTTAAGGAAGAGACTTATTTGAACCCTTTGACTTGGCAAATGGTTGGCTTAGATCAAAATAGATGGAAAATTAAACTATTTAATCCAAAATATTCATTTAAAAAGATTGGTGAGGGATTAGTTGAAAAGAAAAGAGGAAATATCAAAGCAAATCAAGAACTAATTCGTAAAAGGAAAAACAATTATAGTTACCTGAAACTACCAGAGGTAATACGAAACAAATTTGAGGTTGTAATCGATCCAGGGCATGGAGGACCTGACCCAGGAGCAATAGGTATTGGGGGTGTTAGAGAAACAGATGTTGTTCTAGAGGTTTCAAAAATAGTTAAAAATTTACTTTCAGAGAAAGGTGTCAAAGTAAGGTTGACTAGAACAAATGACGTTGATTTGGATTTACCTCCAAGAGTTTCCATTGCTAATAATACTGATGCAGATATCTTTGTAAGTATTCATGCAAACGCCTCAAGAGGTAAAAGAAGAGACATAAATGGATTGGAAACCTTTTATTACAGAGGGTGGAGAGGTAGATTACTAGCGAAAAGAATTCAAAAACAAATATTAATAGTTTCCCCTGGGAGTCCTGATCGAGGAGTTAAACAAGGTCGATTTTATGTAATTAAAAATACTAGGATGCCCGCAGTCCTTGTAGAAATTGGATTTTTAACGGGAAGATTAGATGCAAGAAGATTAGAAAAAATAACTCATCGAAAAAGATTAGCCTATGCAATTGCAAAAGGCATCCTTCAATATCTAGATAAAGTAGGGTGAAACTTAAAATAGGTATATTTGATAGCGGAATAGGCGGTTTTACTATCCTTAATTCTTTACTAAAAACACGTAAAGATGTAGAGGTTTTTTATTTGGCGGATACAAAAAGAATACCTTTTGGGAACAAAAATTCTAAAGAGATAAGATTAATTGCAAAGGAGATTTGTACTTTTTTTGTTGATAAGAATTTGGATGCACTTTTAGTTGCTTGTAACACTACAAATGCTTGTGCGCTTGATATTCTAAAAGATAACCTTAAGGTCCCTTGTTTTGACCTTATAAACTCAGTATCGGAAATAGTTGATAAACAAATTATTGGTGTCCTGGCAACACAAACAACTGTTCGATCATCGTATTACAAGAAAGCTATAAATGCTAAAAAAGAGAATACGATAATATTTCAGCAAGAATGTCCAAAATTTGTATCAGAAATTGAAAAAGAAAAATTAAATCTTGATAAGTTAAATAGTCTTTCAGACTTATACTTAAGAAAACTAATGAACAAAAATATTGAAGAATTAATACTTGGATGCAGTCACTATCCTTTGATTTATGACTTTTTAAGAAAAAAATTAGATTCAAATATAAAAATTATTGATCCATCGGTAGCATTAATAAAAAAATTTAATGAATCTTTTGCCATTCCAGAAACTGACCGCTATGAAAGTATTTATTTCGAAAATGTAAAATTTTTTGTTACTTCAGAAAGAGATGAGTTTTCCAATAAAGTAAAATTTTGGCTTGGAATTAATAAAGAAATTAGGTTGGTTAACCTCCGAAGTAATGTTTGATTCCTTAAGATATAGAAGAGGTCAATCATGAATACAGTAACAGAGCTACTACAACCAGTTGAAAATGATCTTGATGATCTTATTCTAGAACTGAAAAATCTAATAGGAGCTGGTCACCCAATTCTTCAAGCCGCAGCAGAACATCTTTTTAGTGCTGGTGGGAAAAGGTTGAGACCTGGTATAGTTTTATTGATTTCAAAAGCTATATCTCCTGAATTTTGCTTGACAACCAAACATAAAAGGCTTGCTGAAATAACTGAGATGATTCATACAGCCTCATTAGTCCATGATGATGTTGTTGATGAGGCGTCTACAAGAAGAGGAGTTGATACAGTTCATAGTAGATTTAATACTAGAGTAGCCGTTTTGGCGGGTGACTTTTTATTCGCTCAAGCAAGTTGGCACCTAGCAAATCTTGATAACGTAAATGTAGTTAAATTACTTAGTAGAGTAATAATGGATTTAGCAGAGGGTGAAATTAAACAAAATTTAAATAGATTTGATTCGGCTCAATCTTTTTCCAAATACATCAATAAAAGCTATTGTAAAACAGCATCATTAATAGCTAATAGTTGTAAAGCAGCTGGAGTTTTGAGTGGGATTAATGACGAAAACTTAACCTCTTTGTACGATTTTGGCAAAAATATTGGTTTGGCATTCCAAGTTGTAGATGACATTCTTGACTTTACTGGAAACGATAAACAACTTGGAAAACCTGCTGTAAGTGATCTTGCTAGTGGTTATCTTACAGCCCCAGTTTTATATGCCTTAGAAGAAAATAAACAATTGTCAGTTCTTATAAACAGAGAACTTGCTGAAAAAGATGATTTAGATGATGCTCTTAATATCATCATGAACTCTAAAGCTATTAAAAGTTCAAGGAAACTAGCTGAGGATTTTGCAATGCTCTCTAAAGAAGCTGTAGTCTGGCTTCCTGATTCAGAATATAAAAGAGCTTTAATGGCTCTTCCAGAATTTGTTCTAAGTCGTATTTATTAGATTTATTAAAAATAAATCTTTGAGCTAAATTAATATTAAAATTTTTGAAAACCCTAATTTTTTCGACTAAATTTATTAAGCATAGATTTATTTAATGTCATTAGATAAAAAAAAATCAATCAATAACATACTTGAAGAAAAGAGAATTTTCCCTCCATCAAAAAAATTTGCAGAAAACTCAAATATTAGTACTCAAGAAGAATTACTAAGTCTAAAAAAACAAGCATCAGATAATCCTATTCAATTTTGGGAATCTTTTGCAAAATCTGAATTAGATTGGTTTGAGCCATTTCAAACTGTATTAGATAACGAAAATGCGCCCTTTTTTAAATGGTTCAAAGAAGGGAAACTCAATATTACATATAACTGCTTAGATAGACATATTAAGAGAGGGCTTGGAGGAAAGATTGCACTTATATGGGAAGGCGAACCAGGAGATAGCAAAAAATATACTTACGAAGAACTTCTAAAAGAGGTATGTAAAGCAGCTAATGCATTTAAAGAAATTGGTGTAAAAAAGGGAGATTTGGTATGTATTTATATGCCGATGATTCCAGAAGCGATGTTTGCGATGTTAGCTTGTGCAAGAATTGGCGCGCCTCATTCAGTTGTCTTTGGAGGATTTTCTTCAGAAGCTTTAAAAGATAGGTTAATTGATGGTAACGCCAGATTTGTTGTTACTGCTGATGGTGGCTTTAGAAAAGATAAGGTGATTGAACTTAAGAAAGCAGTTGATGCGGCAATTGAAAACGGGGCAGATAAAGTTGTTGAAAAAGTAGTTGTTGTTCGACGATCCCAGAAAAATATTTCGATGGTTGATGATAGAGATTTTTGGTGGCACGAATTATTAAAAGATCAAATAGATCATTGTGAACCAGAAATAATGAATAGCGAAGATAGACTTTTTATTCTCTATACTTCGGGCTCTACTGGAAAGCCCAAAGGTGTAGTTCACACTACAGGTGGTTACAATCTTTGGTCCCATTTAACATTTAAATGGATTTTTGACTTAAAAGATGACGATATTTACTGGTGTACTGCCGATGTTGGTTGGATTACAGGTCATAGTTACATAGTTTATGGGCCTTTATCTAATGGCGCTACAACCTTAATGTATGAGGGAGTGCCAAGACCATCAAATTTAGGGGCTTTTTGGGAAATTGTTCAAAAATATAAGGTTTCTATTTTTTATACTGCACCAACAGCAATAAGAGCATTTATGAAGTCTGGACGTGAAATTCCTGATAAGTATAATTTGGAGAGTCTTAGACTTTTGGGCACAGTTGGTGAACCAATTAATCCTGAAGCATGGATGTGGTACAAGGATGTTATTGGTAAAGATAAATGCCCTATTGTTGATACTTGGTGGCAAACTGAGACTGGTGGTGTGATGATAAGTCCCTTGCCTGGAGTCGTTCCAACAAAGCCAGGTTCAGCTACTTTCCCTTTGCCAGGAATCGAAGTTGAAATTGTCGATAAGAATGGAGATAAGGTTAAGGAGAATGATGGTGGCTATTTAATTATTAAGAAACCTTGGCCAGGAATGATGAGAACAATTCACGGAAACTCAGAGAGATATTTGGAGAGTTATTGGGAATATATTTCCTTTAAAGGAGAAAAAAATGTTTATTTTGCTGGAGATGGAGCACGCATTGATGAAGATGGATATATATGGATTATGGGAAGAGTTGATGATGTCATAAGTGTTTCAGGTCATCGTTTAGGAACAATGGAGATAGAATCTGCGTTGGTAAGTCATAAATCAGTTGCAGAGTCTGCAGTCGTTGGCAAAAAAGATGATTTAAAAGGTGAAGTTATAGTTGCTTTTGTATCTCTAGAGAAAGACGTGAACGGTTCTTCAGAATTAGTTGAGAATCTAAAGAAACATGTTGTGAATGAAATTGGAATTATCGCAAAGCCAGAAAAGATTATAATTTCTGACTCTCTTCCTAAAACACGTAGTGGAAAAATTATGAGGCGAATTTTAAGATCTTTAGCTGCTGGAGAAAAAATTAGTGGTGATATAAGCACTCTAGAAGATAGTTCTGTTTTGGAAAAGCTGAAAGAATTATCCTAATCAGATTCATCAATCAAATTGGAAATATTTTTTATAGTATTTCTTTTGAATTCATCATCGGCCCAGTCTCCCAAAAAATTTTCTCTTAGCCCTGCGCTTGCAATTATAGTGTGAGTACCTTTTAACATTACCCCCTTGGAGTTGTCTTCTTTTCTTGCTTTCAGACAAGAAAATAATTTATCTGTTTGATCTAATTCATCTGAGTTAAATTTTATTAGAAAGTTATTTTTTTGATTATATGTTTTTTCAATCAATCGTAAAGTTCTTTCAGGGCTTGGGCTGAATTCACTGTTGAATTCTAATTTTTGAGAAAGTTGTTTCAATAATGGAATAGATTTGTTAGCACTGAAGTTATTAAAACTTATTGATATGAATTTTTCGCAATTCCTTCCACCATCAGGAGAAATTAAATGAAGTTTGCAGCCTAGGCTATGACCAATTCTTATTGAAGGAATTGATGTTCCTATTCTCTTTGATAAGGATATTCGGCAATTTTTGAAATCCTTCCATGCTCTAATAGCAAGTTGTTGGTGATCAAATTGTGGAGTGTATTTATATGCATGTACTGCATAGTTTTTATTTATTAAACTCTCTATGAATCTTTTATAAGTTAAATCTGGTTTAGAAGCTAGATAACTTCCACCAATAAATTCCACGATTTTTTTGGGATTTGAAGGCCAATAACAAAAATTATTAAATTGATATTTTGTAAAAGTCATCTTTCATAAACTAAGAATGTTTCAAAGATTATTTTCTAATCAGATTTCTTAATTTATATTAATTTAAGAGAAATTTATTTTAAATGCGTCAAGATAAATGAAAGTGTTTACAGCTAATTGGAATTATCTAACAAAAAAGAATTAAATCAATTGGATATTCTTCAGGATCAAGTTATCAGTTATCCCTCTGAAGATAGTATTACTAATCAGAATAAAAAAATTGAAAAAGTTTTAATTCTTGATACTGAAACAACAGGTTTAGATGAAAATAAAGATGAAGTGATAGAGATAGGTTGTATTTTGTTTGATGTATCTTTTAAATGTGTACTTTCGCAGGTATCATTTTTATTCCCGGTAAATAATAATGAAGCAGAATATGTTAATGGTATATCTGCAGAAGTAACTAATATCTCTCAACCATGGGAAGATGGATTGAATTTCTTTTTAAAACTTGTTGATTGTTCTGATTTCATTGTCGCTCATAATGTTGAGTTTGATAAGAAATGGTTTGGAAAAGGAAGATTACCAAAACTTAATAAAAAATGGATATGCAGTTTAGAAGATATAAACTGGTCTTTTCAAAAATCACTAAAAAATAGACCCTCAGTAACTGATCTAGCTTTATCTTTTTCAATACCAGTTTGGAATTTGCATAGAGCTTTATCTGATTGCTTTTACATATCTGAGGTCTTCAAAAAATGTGATAATTTAGAGGAACTTTTACTTAAAGCTACTGAACCGAGGTTTTTATACAAGGCACTGATTAGCTACGAAGATAGGTCTTTAGCTAAAAATGCTGGGTTCAGATGGAATAGTCCTGTACAAGGAGCTTGGTCAAGAAAATTAACTACTGATGAGGCAAAAAATCTTGATTTTAGAGTTGAGATTTTGAATTAATATTTATTTAATTTTTGACTAAGAAAATATTTAGTGCATCTTACAAGGCATCCATTTATCACCCATTTTATGTGCTCCAATACATCCGTATTTTGAAGCAGCCTTTTCAGCCTCTTCTTTAGTGTTAAATAGATCTGAAATCATATTTTCCTTATTTGAATTTGAAATTTGTTTGGAATGATTATGCGAATTAGGTGAATACTCCCAAATCCCCATAGTAGTAACACCGGCAGAGATAATTCCCATTCCGACTACTGATAAATTGACAATTCCCATTGCGACTGCGCCAAAAGAAAATACACCCATTGGGACTACCCCTATACTTATTACTCCCATTGGCACTATTCCTACTGAAACTATACCAAGAGGTGCTATTCCAAAAGCAATTTTTTTTGGTTTTGTACCGCAATGTTGATTCTCTTTACTTTTATTAATTCCCAATAGTTTTTCTAAATGTTAAATTAAAATTGTCTCACAAAATAACCAATCAAAGATTAATTTCTAGATGAATTAAAAATTTTGAATTATTTTTTAGAACTTTGAATAACTTAAAAAACCTAAGAGGAACAGTAGATCTATTTCCTGATCAATTAATAAAGTGGCAAAACGTTGAAAAAATTTTATTAGAACAGCTTTCTAGAGCATCCATCAAAGAAATAAGAACTCCAATATTGGAAATGACCGAATTATTTATAAGAGGAATTGGTGAAGGAACAGATGTTGTCAGTAAGGAAATGTATACATTTCTTGATAGAGGGGAGAGATCTTGCACTCTAAGACCTGAAGGAACAGCCTCAGTCGCACGAGCTTTAATACAAAATGGAATATCGTCTAATCCTCTGCAAAAACTTTGGTACATGGGTCCTATGTTTCGATACGAAAGGCCTCAAGCAGGTAGGCAAAGGCAGTTTCATCAATTAGGAGTTGAGTTTATAGGATATGATTCAGTTAGAAGTGATGTTGAAATTATTGCTTTAGCTTGGGATATCTTAGGTAAATTAGGAATAAAAAAACTCAATCTTGAAATAAATACGTTAGGTGATAATAATGACAGATCAAATTTTCAAAAATCTTTTTTAAAATGGTTAGAAACAAATAAAGATTCTCTAGATTTAGATTCTCAGAATAGAATTTCTAAAAACCCCTTGAGGATTTTGGATTCAAAGAATATTCAAACTAAAAAAGTTCTTGAAAATGCACCAAGATTATTTAATTTTTTATCTGAAAAAAGTCATAACAGATATTTAGACTTAAAAAGACAACTAGAGGTTTTGAAAATACCTTATGTAGAAAATTTTAATCTTGTAAGGGGTTTAGATTACTACACTCATACAGCTTTTGAAATTACTAGTGGGGCTCTGGGCTCCCAAGCTACAGTTTGCGGAGGAGGGAGATATGACGATTTAATAAAACAAATGGGAGGGCCAAACACCCCCGCAATTGGTTTCGCTATTGGTTTAGAAAGATTAATTTTACTCGCAGGAAAAGAGCTTGAAATTCCAAGAAATACTGATATTTATATCATTAATCAAGGCTTAATTGCTGAATCATTAGCAATGGATTTATCTAGAAAATTAAGAAATTACGATTTGTTAGTTGAGTTAGATTTAAGCGGAGCCTCATTCTCTAAGCAATTTAAAAAGGCAAATAAACTTAAAACTAAAAGTATTATTGTTATTGGTGATGATGAGGCAGTTAATGGGAAATTTACTATAAGACTCTTTGATCAATCAGGTAATGGGAATCAAGAGGAAGTTATATCTTTTGAGAATGATATTAAATTAGAAAATTGGATAAATAATAACTTACTTGTAAAGTGATGTTCTTGAAGATAGTGATAATTTTTCTTTTTATATTTATTTTTTTTAATTTAAGGAATTTTCTTAAATTAAATAGAAAACAAAAAGGTTTTAATTCTAAAAAAATAACCACTTTCAATAAAAAGAATCTTAATAATTGGATGAATTTAACTAAAAAAGAAAGATATAACTTAACAAAACAAGATTCTCTTAACTACATGGATAAAAGAAAACTTTTATTAGACGAAATTAGAAATGAATATAAGAAAATATCTAGAAAAAATTCTGAGGGGAACATTAAGAAAAAATAATTATGGAAAATTACTGGACTTCTAATAAAACAATAAAAGGATTAAGACATTTTGTTTTAGTAAATGAGACTAAAGAAAAAGGAAATATTAGTTTTTTAATGGTTTCTGTCCTTGATTCTGAAATTAACTTAAAAACTACTTATGAAGAATTAATAAATAGTGGAAATTGGCACAAGGGTTGGATTAATCTTTCAAAGCATCAATCAATTACAGAAGAATACGTTAACTATAAATCCATCAATAAAGGAAAGGGTATCTATGAAATATTCATTAATGAAGATTCTTTATTTAATATTTCTTAATTTGATATAAATCTTTCAAATCTCTTTTCTTTGTAAATACTAGGTTTTTTGAGACTTAATAATTATTTAAAAGTTTTACCCCTTTCAAAAAAATAAAATTAACGTTATCAAGGATTAATAATATTTACTTAATTCAATGTTAGGGGATAGGGATATGTGGAGCTCATCTGAGTTGACCTCTGAAAAATTGGGAATAACTGAAATTAAACTTTCTTTTTTACGTGAAAATGGAATACTCAAGCCTGGGATTCATTGGAAAAGCTCTCCACTTGGTCAGAAAAAACCTTGGAAACCCAAAGCTCTATACAATATAAAAATGTGCAGACAAATAATTAATAAATTTCATAGTGAAGAAAACTTTAATATCGCAGCCTAAAAAATGATAATATCCTGATTAAATTGGGAAAATATATAAAATATTTATTCGATTAGATTCTCATCCTTACACTCAATAAGAGTGTTTTGCAAAGTTGGATATAAGTTAATCATATTTATATATTGTTTCGATTTTCTGTAAGATTTCGCAGCCTTTTTGTAATGAACTTCAGATTTCATTTCTAGTGAAAATTTTCTAGAAGACTCTTGAGAAGTAGTCATAATATTAGATGTCTTATCCCATATTTAATAATTGTTTGAGAATGAGGCAATAAACAGGATGGTTTAATGAAACAAAACATCGTTTAATGTCAGCAAAATGAAATTTTTTAAACTTATTTGAATTTAAAATACTGATTTGTTTTATAAAACTTTTATCTCTGAGAAAAGTTTTTCTATATTAAACCTACCTTCTTTGCTCTTGGATTTCCTTATGAAGATTTTTTGTTTAGTGATAGCTAGGATTACTAACCTTTACAATTTTGTTATGAATTCAACTGTTTGGTGAAATATAAAGTATTCTCAAAACGTTTAAGCTAATCAATTCCTAAATGCAAACCTATGGTAATCCAGATACCACCTATGGATGGTGGGCTGGTAATTCAGGTGTAGCAAATCGCTCAGGAAAATTCATTGCTGCTCATGTAGCTCATGCAGGATTAATTGTTTTCTGGGCCGGTGCTTTCACCCTTTTCGAACTTTCACGATTTGACCCAAGTGTTCCAATGGGACACCAACCTCTTATCGCACTTCCTCATTTGGCGACCCTAGGAATTGGGTTTGATGCTGATGGAGTAATGATGGGAGATACAAAGCCTGTCCTCGCGATAGCAATTGTTCACTTAGTTTCCTCTATGGTCTTAGCAGCTGGAGGACTTTTACATTCTCTTCTTCTTCCCGGAAATTTAGAAGATTCTGAAGTCGCAAGAGCAAGAAAATTCAATATCGAATGGGATAATCCTGATAAATTGACATTTATTCTTGGTCACCATTTAATTATTCTTGGATTTGCAGTTATTCTTCTTGTTGAATGGGCTCGAGTTCACGGGGTTTATGACCCAGCAATTGGAGCAGTAAGGCAAGTTGAGTATGATTTAAATCTGGCCGAGATTTGGAATCACCAGACAGATTTCCTTCTGATTGATGATTTAGAGGATGTGATGGGAGGCCATGCTTTCTTAGCATTTGTTTTAATAACAGGTGGCTCCTGGCATATTGCAACCAAGCAAGTTGGTGAATTTACCAAATTCAAAGGTAAGGGTCTTTTATCTGCAGAAGCGGTACTTTCATGGTCCTTGGCAGGTATAGGTTGGATGGCAATTATTGCTGCTTTCTGGAGTGCATCTAATACAACTGTTTATCCAGTTGAGTTTTTTGGTGAACCACTCGAATTAAAGTTTAGTATTTCTCCTTATTGGGTTGATACTGTTGACCTCCCTGATGGTACTTATACCTCAAGAGCTTGGTTGGCTAATGTTCACTACTACTTTGGATTTTTCTTTATTCAAGGTCATTTATGGCACGCTTTAAGAGCTTTAGGCTTTGACTTTAAGAGAGTTACAAATGCTATTAGTAATATTGATAGCGCAACAGTTACACTTAAGGATTAATTCCTAAATTTCTTTATTAATATCAAAAGGCTCCTCTAACAGGAGCCTTTTTTTATTTGAAAAATTTTGTTTATTAATTTAGATTTATTAGTATATGTTATTGAAGTCATTGAATATTATTTCTCTACAGGATAAAAATATTTTTTCAAATTCTATATATATAAGTTTTTTGGGATTTTTAATTATAATTTTTTTCTTGATTTTTGGGAGGAGATTAAAACTGGCTGTTCAGCTCGAGAGATTTGGACTGCCAATAGCAGTAATATCAGGAATTTTAGGCATATCTATAGGTCCATTTGGAGCGATACACTTCTTGCCCAAAGAAACAGTTAATGTTTGGAGTAATTTTCCTACTCCTCTTTTATCATTAGTCTTCGCAACTTTAATGATGGGAAGACCTATCCCAAATATAAGTGGTTTAGTTAAACCTATTTTTAATCAATTTTTACTTGCTCTTTCCCTAGGTTTCGGACAATTTTTTGTTGGTGGTTTAGTTGTTAAATATTTTTTGCCCCCAACTATGGATACTAATCCTCTAATGGGATGTTTGATCGAGGTTGGTTTTGAGGGGGGGCATGGAGCGGCATCAATCATCGGAGAGAGTTTTAATAGATTAGGTTTCCCAAATGGTTTAGATCTCGGTCTGGCTATGGCAACAATGGGTCTTTTATCATCTTCATTATTGGGCAGCATTTTTATTTTCCTTGGAAGGACTTTTGGTATTTCAGATACAGAGGAAATTTCCGAAAAAAAAGATAATCAAAAAGAAAATACAAAGATAGGAATTTTTGCGGATTTAAGAATTTTGATAATAAATCTTGGATTCTCTGGTTTGGCAATTTCTTTTGGTGTTTTATTACTTAAATTTTTAAAATATATCTCAAATCCTTTTGGTGACTTTTCTAGAGAAATTATTTTTTCTCTTCCAGTATTCCCCTTTATTCTAATAGGTTCGCTCCTTATTAGATATATTTTAGAGAAAACCAAAAATACAGAATTTATTTCAAATATTTTGCAAAGAGAGATTGGGATTTTATCTACTGATCTATTGATTTTTTCGGCTATGGCAAGCTTAGATATTTCTATTGTTTTTGAAAATTGGAAAATAATCTTAGTTTTTACTATTTTTGGGTTATTTTGGAATTTAATTTGTATTGCTTATTTTGCATACTTTATATTTGATGATTATTGGTTTGAAAAAAGTTTGATAGAGTTTGGAAACTCTACAGGTGTAGTGGCTTCAGGATTACTTCTCTTAAGGCTTGCAGATCCCAAAAATATTTCTAGAACTCTCCCAATTTTTACATCAAAACAGCTATTCGCACAATTAGTTCTATCAGGGGGATTTTTCACAGTTTTGGCACCTTTGATGATTGCAAAAATTGGGATAGATTATTGGACAGAAATTTGTGCTGTAATTACATTTGTAATTCTTCTTATTGCATATATTTTTAATAAAGGAGAATTGAAAAAATCTCTTTAATAACTCTAGAATATTCTTATAGTTATTTTTTATTTTTAAATGTCATTTGCTTCCTACGATATTCCGCCTCAAGAAAATAAAGGGAAGTGGTTTAGGAGTCATTTACTTGGGAGGGAAATTGAACTCGGTGAATTATATAGTCTTGGTTCAAATGATTTGGATTTGCTTATGGCTGAGACTGCTGAAATAAGAAGCGACCTTGATTTTAAAGAAAAGAATATTGGTAAATTTAGAACTGCAGGATATTTTTTGGAGTTAGCACGGATAATTGAGAAAAGGAAGTTATTAGAAAGCTAATTTGAAGGAAAATAATTCTTTCTAGAATTTGGTTCCCATAATTCGTACTTATACATTAAGGATTTAAATTTTTCATCATTTTCAAAAGAATCCAGCCAGTTTTTTATTGAGGGTTCGAAATAATCTGTCCTTTTTTGACTTTCACAAGCGATTCTAAATTGTCTTATAAAAGGCCAAATAGACCAATCAGCGATTGTGGGGCTATCTCCAAAAAAGTATTTGTTTTCTGCAAGTAGTTCGTTACACCTCTTGATGAATTTAATCGCATTTGTGAAATGAAATTCTTCATTAATATCGTGATATCTTGTTGAATATTTAAATCGATCTAAGTGATATTTGAATTCGTTATCGTTTTCATTAATTATTTCAAAAATATCTTTCTTTTTATTATCAGGTAAATAAATTAATTTAATATTTCTCCTTTTTGATTCTGAGAGTGCCCATAGGATTATTTCAAGACTTTCTTCAATAACTTCACTATCTTTTTTGATAAGTATTGGAACGGTTTTTGTCTTTGATTTATTAAGAAAATCAAGAGGTTTATTTTTTAAATCAATTTCTCTTATCTCTACTTTTATTTCACAAATTAATAGAGCCCATCGAGTACGAATTGCATATGGACATCTTCGAAATGAATATAAAATATCGTTTGTCATTTTGTAAAAACTTTTAATTTATCTGATTCTTTTAGTATTATCTAAATAGGAACAGTATCAATTTTACAACGCAAATGTCGGGATATGTTTACCTTATTAGAGTAGGAGACCTATATAGAATTGGGAAAACGGATAATCTTGAAAAGAAAATTAAGAAATTAAAACCAGATGAATTATTAACATCAATTATGACAAAGGAGCCAGAAACTCTTGAAGCAAGATTACTAAGAAAATATAAGTCCGAAAGAATTCCTGAAACAGGTTATTTAAAGCTTTCTAAAAGACAAATTAAAGAATGCAAAAAGCAATTTGAATTAAAGGGAAGCTTACCTCACACTTTAGATGCTGAAGTTTCCATTACTCTATTTGCATCTTTTTTATTGTTTTCATTAAGTTCCTTTATTTTTAATTATTTAAATTTTGGACTTGTAAAAGCTATATCCTATTCTTTTGGAATGGCCTCTCTTCCAATGGTTGTATTATTTATTACAGGTAGTTTTGGGGGATACTTTTCTGAAGATTTATCTCTTTTTTCATTGTTAACTAATCGAATAAAAGGTTTATTTATTGCAATTGCAATGCTCTCAATGGCTTACTTAATTTTCAAATTAGGTTAAATTTCATAATTACAATTTAAGGCGATTTCAAATGGAACTGATTGGGTAGGTAACTTAAGAATAGTTGAGCATATTTCAGCAATATCTTCAGGTTGTGTCATGCTTGATTTGTCTAAAGAAGAGATACTTTGGGCCATTTTTGTATTAACCCAGCTTGGGCAAATTGCAGTAATTCTTATATTTTTATCCCAACCTTTATTTTTCATAGTTTGGCATAATCCCATCAAAGCAAACTTTGAAGAAGAATAAGCTGCTAAATCACCTTTGGATCTTTTACCACTCATCGAAACTAAAACAATAATTCTTCCTCTCCCAGAGGTACATAAATGATCCCAAGAAAGCCTACATAAATGCCATATTGCCAAAAAATTGATATTTAATGTGTTTAAAATATCTTCTTCATCACCATCTTTGTATAAGAAAGGAACTTTCGATAATACTCCAGAACAATTTATTACTGAATCAAATCCTCCAAATTCATCTACGGTATTCTTTATCCAATTTTCGGCTGTAATTTTTTTTAAAGCATCATAGTGGTTGATTATAATTTTCCCTTCTGGCCATTTTTTTGGATCAATAGCGCTTCCTTTTAATGATTCTAAATCTCTTATGCCAACACTAATTCTATTGCCTTCTTTTAATTCTTTATGTGCAATATTTAGTCCAATACCTCTACTGGCTCCACTTATTAATATGGTTCTCATTTTTTAACTATATGTTTGGAAATATTATCCTAAGTAACATTTTAAATTCTCTTCCATGCATAATCATAAGACCTTTCTTTACACTCCATGGAGCCCTTATAAACATTACGCACATAGCATATACAATCTCTTTTAAAGAAAGTGTATCAGTTAGAAACCCATACCATTGATTTTTAGGTAGTTGGAAAAAACTGCCAAAAAATTCTCTTAATAGTTTCTCATCAAACCTCATGAGTTTTTCTAATCCAAATTGGTAAAGTGATTTCTTCCTAATTAATTCTTTTGACCATAAAGTTTCCCAACCTTTTCTAGCAATATGATAGGTACTTAGATTTTTGTTTTTAATTGCTTCTGCTACTGCCTTAGCGACAAGTGGAGCTCTTCTTAAAACATTACCAATTAAATATCCAGAAGCAGGGTGTACCATTGAAGCAGCACCACCATATCCAAGTATTTGTTGTTTGAAATCTGGTATTGGCATATTCATAGGAAGAAATAAGCCAAGCTCTTCGTGCTGCATGCTTGTGATTGATATCTTTCTATAAGAAAGCCTCTTCTCTAGTCTCTCTTTTAAATTTTCCATTGTTAGAGGATTTACCAAACCAAGAGATGTCTCTTCAAGAAAATATTTCCCATCCCCCATATCCATGGCATAAAGAAAAGTTGGCGGTTCTTTTTTTTGCTCATCGTTAAGATGATCATTTCTATAGTCCATTAATACAAACTGCCCTTTCTCTAGTGGAGGTTTACTAAAATTACCTACTATCCCATAACAAGTTTGGACTGCCAAGGGACCACAGGATTTTAATTTAAGAAAAACAGGATCATACCCTGTTGCATCTACTACTAATCTTGCAGAGTAAGTTTTGCCATCTTTTGTAGTTACTGTACTTTTGTATTTTTCAAAATGTATTTTGTTTGCAAAGCCTTGATGCCATTTAATAAAAGATTTATTGCATTCGTTAAACCAATAATTGTGGAGTTTCTTCTTATCAAATAGTCCATAATCTAGTGAATGTTCCGTGGCTTTATTCTCGTCGTCCTGCTCTTCTAAAGCACCATGCCCAAAAAAACTTACAGTATTCTTCCATCTATATTCAAGTAAATCCTGAAGTCCGAGTTGATCAACTTCTTTCCCCCAAATGCCATATGTATTTGGCCAAGGTTCATCTGGTCCATTTGGAGAAAGCACTTCAACATCTAATTTTTCCTTCCCTAAAGCTGAGGCAATAGCCATACCTGCAGGCCCTGCACCCAAAACAAGAACATCTGGCATATTTTCTTTTGACATTAAATATAAATCTTATGATTAAAGAAATTTATGGAACAAATTATTACTTCTGAGCTTGGAATTATATTTTTCATCCAATACTTATAATGAAAGTAGATTAATAATAATCAAATTACTCAAATACTAGTGACTAAGTTTTCAGTGTTTTAACAATAATTTATAAGATTACAAAATAAAAAAAACTTTATTTATTTTTTTATCATAAAAAAAAATATAGGAATTTAAATGATTAAAAATAAAAATATTTTAATTACTGGAGGTAATTCAGGAATAGGGTTTTTTGCCATTATTAATTTACTGAAGACGAAAAATATTTTATATGTTGTAATAAAAAACGAATATAGAAAGAATGAATTTCTCAGAAAAATCGAGAAACATTTTGATAAAAATTACCTTAGTAAATTTTTAAATATTATTGAAAATTGTGATCTTTCAGATCTAGAGAATATAAAAAAAATTAAAGATTACTTTATTAGTAAAAAGATTTTTTTAGATGTTCTTGTTTTAAATGCAGGATTGCAATATACAGGCTCTTTTTACCCTAAAGTATCAAAACAAGGCATTGAACTAACTTTTGCAGTAAATCATCTTGCACATTTTTACTTGGTAAATGTCCTAAAAGATTTTATTAGAGATAAAGAAGATTCTAGAATCATTATTACATCATCAGATGTACATGACCCCAAAAGTTCAGGTGGCAATATAGGAAAGAAAGCGGGACTTAATAACCTAGTTAATTTAAGAAAAAAAGTAACTGGGCAATTTTTAAATTTTAATGCTGATGAAGCTTATAAAAATAGTAAGTTATGTAATATTTTGTTTGCTAAAGAACTTGAAAAAAAATTAAAAATTTCCTCTAGTAAAATTTCTGTAATTACTTGGGCTCCTGGTCTAGTAATACCGAATGATGATCTTGGTTTTTTTAGATACAGTAAGCGTTTTAATCTCTTTGGATATTTAATTTTTTCTAAAGCTGCAAAAAATATTTTAGGAATTTCTGAAAGTATAGAAAATGCTGGTAGGATACTTTCTGAAATTGTTTTTGATTCAAATTTAAATAATATTGGTTACGTTCATTTAAGTAATAAACTTATATCTTTTAAAAAACATAAATTAGTTGAAAGTAAGGTTAGTGATGAGGCAAATAATTCTGAGTTGGCTTCAAAACTCTGGATTATAAGTGAAGAGATTTGTAGATCATTTGGCTTTGTTACTTTCAATATTTAAGGTTTGTGTTGGGAATGCAAACTCTATATTATTAACAGCAAATTCCTCAATAATTCTTAAATTTATAGATTGTTGAGCTTCCATTGCGGCGAGATAATTATTTGTTGGGATGTAATAAACAAGTTCGAAATTAAGACTGAAGTCGCCGAAATCTGTGAAATGACATCTATCAAAAGACGCATCTTTTGTCTCTTCAACTATTTTTTTAATTATTATTGGAATCAATTTCATAAGTTTTGGAGAGGTTTCATAAACTACTCCCAATTTATGCACTAATCTTCTTTTTTCCATTTGTGCGTAATTTGAAATTATTCCATTTGTTAGGGCGCTATTGCTCATTACTATTACTTCTCCATTAATACTTCTTATCCTTGATGATCGTACTCCCACTCTCTCAACCATCCCGAGGACTCCATCAGATTTTATAAACTCACCTTTTTGAAAAGGTTTATCAAGCAAAATTGTTATATATTCAAAGAACTCCTGAACTGGATCTTTCAAAGCTAATCCTGCTCCAATACCTCCTGCACTTAGTAAAGCCCAAATAGCAGTCATTTGAACACCTATATTTTGTAAGAAAAAAATTGAGCCAATAGTCCATGTTAATGCTTTTATCAATGGAGTTAGTGAAGATACCATCGAACTAATTGAGGAATCATTAATTTTCGAGGTCGTTTCTGTTAAAGATCTTATTAAAACTTTGTTGAGAGCTTTTATGATGATTATTAATATAAATAATTTCAAAATATTCAATATGACAGAGATGAAAGTTATTTCATCAGCAAAAAAATAGTCAATTGAAAAATAAAATGATAGGAGGAAACCTATAGGTTTTATAATTCCCGAGATCACCTCAAAAATAAAATCATCGAAATTTGTTTTTGTTCTTTTGGAAATCTTTTTAAAAAATATTTTTGAAACTTTTGAAATTATTATCGACAATAAAATTCCAATAAAAAAAATAGATATTGCCAGAAGGAAGTTTTCAGTAATTAATTTCATATTCAAATAAACCCTTAAAATTTATCTCTAATAAAATTTTAAATTATCTCAAAAGAACAAACCAGTCTTTATTTTTCTTTAACTAATTATTATGTTTCTAATTTCTTTGAATTCTTTTCTATCCGCAGTTTTGCATAATTCAAAAATCATTGATTCAGTTGTTGTTAAGAGCGCCCCACTCTGAGTCATTCTTTGTAATGCTATTTCATGATCTACTATATTTCGACTTCCCATAGCATCTGATATGAGAAAAACTTCAAATCCTTTTTGTAAGCAATCCAAGACTGTTTGTTGAATACAAATATGCGTTTCGATCCCACAAACTATCAAATTAGTAATTTTCTTATCTTTAAGTTCTTTTAAAAAATCTTCTAATTTAGCTAGGTTGAATTCCATTTTTTCAAATTTTCTAAATTCTGCTATGGGTGATAATTCAGGTATCGTTACTCCCAATTTGAGTGGGTTCTGTTCAGATATAAATATGTTTTCTTCTAAAATTTGGTAAGCATTTAATAGCTTTTTAATGTTTTTGATTATTGAATCCTTATTAAAAATTGGTCTTATTATTTTTTCCTGAATATCAATAATTATCAAGGCGTTTACTTTCGACGATAATTTATCAGAACAGATTTCTTGATCATTCATCATTTATATATAAAGATACATTTAACATAATATTTTCAAGAACTTTAGTAAACATTTTAAATCAAAAAGTTGTTTTACTCTCATCTAGAGTTACTATTGAGAATAGTCATGGGTTAATTTTGTCATTATCCTCTCAATACAAAGTCATTACATCTCCTCTCGGTGATGGATTACATAAAGATGGGAAGAGATTAACTCCTCAGAGGCTAAAAGTTCTTAATCTATTTGAAAATATTGGTTCTGGAAAGCATCTTAGTGCTGAAGAGGTTCATGAAAAGTTAGTTAAGTCAAGCTCCAAAGTTTCACTAGCAACAATTTATAGAACTTTAAGACTTTTAGTACAAATGGGGTTGCTTCATGAATTAGAACTCAGTGAGGGTGGACACAGATATGAATTGCTTAGTAACGACACACCTGATCATCATCATTTGATTTGCATTAGGTGTGGAAGAACAGAAGAATTCGAAAATGACGAGGTTTTAGAGGCAGGCAAATTTGCAGCAAAAGTTAATGGTTTTAAACTAATTGAATCCTCTTTAAATGTAAGAGCTATTTGTCCTAATTGCGTTTAGCAAGTATTAACTTAAAGTCCCTCCACAACTTGACCCTGCACCTGCAGTGCAAGCAAAACAATGTTCTTTTACAGCCACCCCGTAGTCAAAAGTAAATGATTCATCCAATAGATCAAAAAGTGTCTTTGGTCCTTTATTCTCTCGGAAATTTATCTGTTGGTTAAAGTCACAGTCATAAATTTCTCCTAGCCAATTTACGCTAATTGTCTTTTTACACATAAGATTTTCTAAATTTTTTTCATTAAAATTTTCTTTTAGTAATTTGTAATAAGTATTTAGTTTCCCTTCTCTTCTAAGAGATTCTTCATATCTATTTATTGGCATATTAGTTATTGTGTATAAATTATTAAAAACGATATTGAATTTTTCGAATAGAATTTTTTTATAATCCTTCTCCAATGTTTCCTGAGAAGGAGGAAGAATTGGGCTTACAGGATTGTAAACAAGATTTAATTGTAATCCATTTTCTTTTTTACCATAGCCTAAATTATTAAGAATTTTAATGGCATTAATACTTTTTTCAAAAACGCCAAAACCCCTTTGAAAATCAACATTATTTTTTTCATAACACGGCAGCGAAGCAGTAATTATCACTTTATTTTTTGCAAGAAATTGAGGAAGATCTTCATAACCCTCTTCAAAAAAAATTGTCAAATTGCACCTATCAATAATATCAACTTGTTTTGTGCTTAAGCTGGTTATTAGGTTTTTAAATTCTGGGTGAAGTTCTGGCGCACCACCTGTAATATCTAAAGTCTTGATTTTATATTTTTCAATTATCTTTGGAATAAGAGATATCATTTCATTGGACATCTTTTCAGTTCTTAGGGGACTCGAATTGACATGACAATGCTTACAAGCCTGGTTGCATTTATAACCTATGTTAATTTGCAATGTCTCTATAGGTTCTTTATATATTGAAGGGAATTTTTCTTTCATGAATCTATTATTTATAAACTGTCATTCGAAAATAAAAAAGTCAACTATTTTTTTTAAAGTTTGATCTCTCATTAGCAAGTTCAATAAACCAACTTATGTATTCTTTGGGACCATTTTTAAAAACTATGTCAAATTTTAAGTTGTCATGAACATCACTGATCCCTATTAAACCAGTTTTTTTTGTAGAGGGTCTTTCAACTTCACCAGAACTACTATCTACAAAAATTATTTTATTCTTAATCCCAAATTCATTACCTAATATTTGTATTAATTCTAGAAAAGACCTGTCACTTCCTCCTCTTGAATAACTCTTTTCATCATTATTTTTTTTTGATGTAACTGTGTCACCAACTCCTACAATCAAAGGCATATCTTCTTTTCGAATAGTTCTTTTGCATAAATCAATTTTTTCCGTAACAGAATTTGGAGAGTTTCTAAAATTAAAATTTGTTCCAAAAGGAGCTTTACCAGTTTTATCCGAAATAAATTTATTTAAAAGAAATAAAACTCCAGAATCTTTAACTGCTCCTTTAATAAGTAATTGTATGTCTGTTGATCCGATATCATCTTGAGAAGAAAGTTTAATTGTTTCCCTACCATTTTTATTACCTAAATTTGGGGAAATATGTAGGAAAAATGAGTTTTTGAGGCCTTCGGATTCAGCTTTTAAAATGATTTCATTCATCATTTTTTCAAAACTAATTTGAATAAGCTTTCTTTTATTAATATCTTCATGAACTAAATCAAATAGACTATTGAAATTAATCGTTGGCGAGAAGCGTGTTTCACATATTGATTTTACTGCGTGAAAATTGATATCCTCTTGGCTAAGTTCAGGAAAAATATTCTTAACTATATAATTAAATTTTGGTCTTATTAAACTAGGTACTTTAGAAAAAAAACTTAGTTCTTTTTCTGAGATTCCTTCAAAACTTATTTCACCATTACTGTCTTGATACTCTACTCCACAGGCAGCTAAACCTCTTAAATATAGTTCTTTGTTTTTCGGCTCAGTAGTGCTCCTTAAACTTCTTTCTATTATTCTATTAACTCCTCTTGGGCCGTCATGTTCCCCGCAAGTTAATACAAAAAATTCCTCGGCAAATTCTTTAACTGCATAGATATATTTTGATTCTAATTCTCTAGTCATTGGATCTTTAACCAAAGGGATACAAACTCCGTCAATGTCTTGAATAAATAAGATATTTTTAGAAGAAATTAATTGTTTTTGTTCATTTAAATTACTTGCCATATATTCCATATTTATAATTATTTTTCTTTTAATTTCCACTTTCTCAGAAATTATAAATTAAAAAACCCAAAATTTTCAATAAATAATTTGCTATGGTCAAAAATTGCTTTAATGTAGAAAAATGTTGGTATGGGTAAGAAATTACAAAAATTATCAAGAGTTTCCAAAAATGAAGAATAATTTCGTAGAAAACATCAAAGATGAAAAATATTTTTATTCATTGATTGAAGATATAGAGAATAGCAAAGTTGGATTTTACAGTGTTGGTTTATATCCTGCATCACTAGCATACAATTGTGCTATGCATGGAAAATCAAATAATATTCTCTTGGCTCCTAGGGAAGATAGAGATTTGTTAGGTGCTTTCTCAAATGATGTTATTTCTGATATGGATAATGAGATTATTGAAAAGATTAAGAGAATGGGAAATTATTCTTTAGAGGGAAAAATAAAGTCTTTTGATCTAAAAGATCTTCTGTTGAAATGTGAGATAGTTATTCTTGCTTCAAATAGTAATCACATACAAGATGATGTTAAAAATGCTTTAGAACTCAGAAAAAATTTAAAAAGAGAAAATGTGGTTCTTGGCTGTCTAGTCGGCTCTTTTTGTATTGATAATAAAAATAAAAACCCTTTTATTCTTTGTAATAAATATCCAAATTTAGCTTTTTTTACAGGATTTCATCGTCACGGAGCTTTACGAAATCCTAATGATAGTTTTACTGCAAATTTCTGCCATCCTGATGCGCTAACAGCATTAATAGGAGCACGCATTTTGAATCAATTATCGCCGAAAATTCAAGTTTCTCCTGGAGTTCACAATATTGAATGTCAATATATAAAATCTATAAAAAATATCTCATCAATATTTGCAGGTTTTGTAAATAACTTTCATTCCGATAAGCCAGGAATGCTTCCTACCATTAATACGATTTTGTTAACTCAATGTTTAGATCAGGCCGCATCAGTATCAATCAAAGTAAGAAAAGAAAATAAATTAGAGAATAAATATCTTTCATTAAAAGGACTTGGTTATGGTGAAGAAATAATTAGTGCAAGGGAAATAATTAATAATAAATTTTGTGAAAAAGGAGATTATACTTTTTCCCAATTAAATGCTGTTAAGGCTGATGTCTTAGGGAGTATGACTCTCCCAACTGAAGGTAAACCAACACGGAATTTTCAAGCAGGACAAGTTTTATCAGATATGCTTTTGCAATTCAACAGATGTCCAAAAGATGTCTCAGAATTTGTAAATTGGTGTAATAAATACTCTCTCAGTCAAGGAGGTTTAGAAGGTCTAAAATCTTTAAAATTTTGGCCAGAAATTTATAAAGAATTCAAAATTAAAAATAACAATTGTTCAATGATTAATCTGATTTATTTATGCTTTAATGCTAATTCAGAAGAAAAAAAAGAAATTTATAAGGTTTTAATTAGTTCAGAAGAAATCACTAATTTTTGCCAAGAATCTGTGAAATCTGAATTATCTTTCGAACTAAATGAAAAATTAAAAGGAGATTATCTTTTTGATGATATTGAAAACTTTTATAAGAAATTATTTATTGACAAAGAGCAAAACGCTTTTAAAACAAATAAATATAGTAATCAAATTTCTAAAAAAAATCCTAGTTATATCAATGTATTAAAAATTATTAATAAATATTTTAATAATTAATTACTTTTCTAATTTTCTAGAAAGAAAAGTTCTTAATTTATTTACTAATCTTGATTGCAGGGTTAGAATTATTGTGGTTTAAAAGGTTTTTTTTGAAAAAGGAATTAACTCATCGTTCTCATGAACTTAAAGCTCTAGGTTGGAATCAAGAAGACTTAACAAGATACGAAGATTTATGGGATTACAGTCAAAGATGGGGATTAATAAATTTAGAAAGAGAAGACAGACATTTTTTAAAGAAGGCAGAAAAGCTACTCCCAAAGATTCAAAATAAAAAGATATCCGTTAAAAAAACTATTGAAGAAAAATCTTATTATCTATGGTTAAATTTTTACCTCGATGAAATAAATATTTTTAGTAATTCGAATCTTCCAAAAAATAAATATGGTGTTTGGACACTTTTAATTGAAGAGGAAATAAAACTTCTTAAGGAATTACAACCAGTTATGGGTCTTCCAGATACTTTAAAAGCTAAGAATCTATTCGAAAATAGAAAAGAGATTATAAATAAAGCTTTTAGCGAATTTGATGCTAAGAATAATGATAAGTCTTTCAATTTTGATGAGGTTCTTAACAACTCTGAAAAAGATGTAGGTAAGAATTGGAAATCAATTACTGAAAAAGATCCTGATGCTAATAAAACTTTTCCAATAATTGATTCTGCAAATATTGATAAACTCAGATCTGCGATAAAAGAGGATTTGAGTTTATATATGAAAGACAATTACCCCTCATTAAAAAAGGATTTATAAATATTTATCTTTTTTTTGTTTTTTTTTTGAACTTTTTTAAGTTAAATAGATAATAGGATTATTTAAAAATTTTGAGCAACCAAAAGTTCGAGACTCTTCAGTTACATGCAGGCCAAGTGCCTGATCCAACTACAAATTCTAGAGCAGTTCCCATTTATCAGACTAGTTCCTATGTTTTTGACAATGCCGAGCATGGCGCGAATCTTTTTGGATTAAAAGAATTTGGAAATATTTATACTCGACTTATGAATCCCACCACAGATGTCTTTGAAAAAAGGATGTCAGCTTTGGAGGGAGGGATGGCAGCACTTGCAACATCCTCAGGGCAAGCTGCTCAATTCTTGGCAATTGTGAACTGCATGACAGCAGGGGATAATTTTGTCTCTACATCTTTTCTATATGGTGGGACCTATAATCAATTCAAAGTACAATTTCCAAGATTAGGAATAGAAGTTAAATTTGCAGATGGTGATAGTATCGATAGTTTTAGAAATAAAATTGATAATAAAACAAAAGCAATATATGTCGAATCAATGGGAAATCCTAGGTTCAACATTCCAGATTTTGAGGGACTCTCTGCTTTGGCGAAGGAAAATGGAATTCCTCTAATAGTGGATAATACCCTTGGTGCTGGTGGTGCTTTAATAAGACCAATTGATTTTGGAGCCGATGTTGTTGTAGAAAGTGCAACGAAATGGATCGGTGGACATGGAACAAGCATAGGTGGGGTTATTGTTGATGCCGGAACCTTTGATTGGGGAAATGGTAAATTCCCACTAATGAGTAAGCCAAGCGCTGCTTATCATGGGCTCGTTCATTGGGACGCTTTTGGTTTCGGTAGTGATATCTGCAAATCTTTGGGAGTACCAGATAACAGAAATATAGCTTTTGCGTTAAGAGCAAGACTTGAATGCCTTAGAGACTGGGGATCAGCTCAAAGTCCCTTTAATTCTTTCTTGCTATTGCAGGGTTTGGAAACTCTAAGTTTAAGAATAGAGAGACAAACTTTTAATGCGCTTGAACTTGCAAAATGGTTAGATTCTAATTCCAATGTAAGTAGTGTTAATTATCCTGGCCTAGAATCTGATCCGTATTACTCTAGTGCCAAAAAATATACTACTGGAAGGGGAATGGGTTGCATGCTTATGTTCTCTCTCAATGGAGGTTATGAAAATGCAGTAAAATTTATTGATTCCTTAAAATTAGCGAGCCACCTTGCTAACGTTGGTGATTCAAAAACATTAGTAATTCATCCTGCTTCAACAACTCATCAGCAATTATCTGAAGAAGAACAATTATCTGCAGGTGTTACTCCCACTATGGTAAGAGTTTCTGTAGGAATTGAGCATATTGATGATATAAAAGCAGATTTCGAACAAGCACTTTCACAAATCACATAGGAAAGAAGATTTATTGGCTTTAATAATTCCTAGTAACTATCACAAGATTAGTGATGTTGAGAAAAATCATATATCTTGGATCGAACCAGAATTGGCAAAAAGACAGGATATACGTCCTCTTAGGATTGGTATTTTGAATATTATGCCTCTTGGTAAGCAGTATGAATTTAACTTACTACATCCACTTGGTTTATCTCCTCTTCAAATAGAACCAGTTTGGATAAAACTTAAAACTCACTCTTATAAAACATGGGATCTTAATCATCTGAATAATCTATATATAACTTGGGAAGAAGCAAATAATCCAGAACCGTTAGATGGAATCATTATTACTGGAGCACCTATTGAGCACTTAGCCTTTGAGGATGTTAAGTATTGGGATGAATTTGTGAAAATTGTAAATGAAGCTAGAATTTCTTGTGCGAGTACTCTTGGATTATGTTGGGCTGGCTTTGCGTTGGCTTATTTGGCAGGGGTCGATAAGGAGGTTTTTGATAGGAAATTATTTGGGGTATTCCCTTTAAAAAGTCTTGTCCCTGGCCATCCTTTGATGGGTACACAAGATGATGAATTTATTTGTCCTCAAAGTAGATTTGCAGGATTACCAGATTTGGAGATGGAGAACGCCCAAAAAGAAGGGAAATTAAATTTGCTGGCTTATGGAGAAAACGTAGGATATACAATATTTGAATCTAATGATCAAAAACAACTTATGCATTTAGGTCATCCTGAATATACGGTGCATAGAATTATTAGCGAAATTGAAAGAGACAAAGAAAAGGGAGATGTTCCTCCACCTAAAAATTTTGATATAAATAGTTCAAAAACTGCTTGGAGATCTCATAGGAATTTGCTTTTTCAGCAATGGCTTTGGTTTTGTTATCAACAAGTTAGTCTTAATTAACTTTTTTAATGAGTACTTTCAATACCGCCTAGTCTCTCAAATAAGTTAAGACTTTCTTTATTTAATCCTACAATTTCAACTTTAGAACCACCATTCTGGAATTTTCTAATAATTTGCTCAAGAGCAACAACGCCACTTTGATCCCAAATATGTGCTAATGACATATCAATTACAATATTTTCTGGATGTTCATGTATATCAAATCCTTGTAAAAAATAAATTTTACTTACAAAAAATAATTGTCCTTTTACTTTGTAGGTAGTCAAATTATTTTCTTTCGCTCTTGAGACAGTTATAACTTTTGCCACTTTTCTGCTGAAAAGAATTGCAGCTAATGCAACTCCTGCAATAACTCCAAGTGCAAGATTATGAGGTTTTGTAAGCATAGTAACTGCAAAAGTCATAAGCATCACTGCAGTATCGCTTTTAGGTATCTTTCTAATATTTTTTAATCCACTTATATCTGCTGTACTTATTGCGATCGTTATCATGATTGCTACTAAAGCAGCCATTGGAATTGCTCCAATCCAAGATTTCAAGAGGATTATCATAATTAGGAGAGATATACCTGAGGACAGGGTTGACAATCTAGATTTGCCACCATTTTCAGTATTCATTACAGATTGCCCAACTAAGGCACATCCTGCCATTCCACCAAATAATGATGCCACAATATTTGCAATTCCCTGTCCTCTTGCTTCTTTATTTTTATTAGAACTTGTATCAGTTACATCGTCTAAAATGTCTTGAGTTAAAAAGGTTTCCATTAAACCCACGAGTGATATTGCAAGTGAGGTCGGTAAAATTATCCCTAATGTTTCAAGACTAAAGGGTACTTTTCCATTTTCTATTGATCCAAAAGGAAGTGAAATACTTGGTAATCCATCAGGTAATTTACCCAAATCGCTAACTGTTGGGACATCTAGATTAAAGAATATGCTTATGAGAGTAATTACTACTATTGCGATAAGTTGAGATGGGACTACTTTTGTGATTTTTGGAAGCCCATAGATAATTATTAATCCTAGGGTTACAAGAATCCAAACTACTGGAATCTGAGAGTTAACTGGATATTGACTTAAAGTTTGTTCAACTAATCCTTTTGATTCTTTAACACCTATTCCTAACTGAGGTAATTGTGCTTGAAATATTAAAAGTGCCAGTGCATTTACAAATCCACTTAATACTCCTGTTGGTACGAATCGCATTTGGTAGGCCAGTCTTAAATATCCCCAAAGAATTTGGAAAATTCCAGTTAATATTCCAGCTGCAATAAGATATGGGACTCCTAATCCAGGAGCTTGAGATTCTCCATAAGCAACAAGTCCAGTCATCAAAAGAGCGGTTGAACCTGTAGCTGAAGTGATCATTCCCCTTCTCCCTCCCACAATCGCAATTGTTATAGATAAACAGAATGCACCAAAAAGTCCAATTTTAGGATCTACACCCGCTATACCTGAGAAAGCAATTGCTTCTGGAATCATTGCAAAAGCAACAACTAAGCCAGAGAGAATATTTGACTTTGGATCATCTAACCAATTTTTAGATAAATATCTTGAGAAATTTGACATTTTAAGTTTCTTTATACTTAAAAAGTTACCTCATAAAGGAGGTAAAATACCCTGTGGGTCAAAAATATTCTTTAAAGTTTTTAATTCATTCATTCTATTTCCAAAAGCTAATGTAAGTTCTTCCTCATGAGAATTTAAATGATTATGCAATTGGGCTAAATGAATATTTGGATAAAACCTTTTTAGGTTGTTCCACGATTTATAAATCCAGTCCAAAGCAAATTCTTTTTCTTGAAGATCATTTTTTTTCCATGATGCATATATCCATGGTTTCCAAGTACTTTTTCTATGAACAAAAAAGCTTGAGCCATGATTTAACTTTTTTGTTTTGCAACCTAGTTGTTGAGAAGCAACATAACAGGAATTATTAGGTTTATTGTCCATTATTTCATTTAAACATTGTATGAAACTAGGGATATGATTTTTTAAATCTTCTCCTAGAAGACTAATTACTTCAGAATGGTTATTTGCATTAAGCTCATATAAATTTAATTCCTTTGGGAAGAAATTTATTTTGTTAAAGTTCTCATAAAATTGTTTTTTTAGAGCAGGAAATTTGTCTAGAAGCATTAAGTATTTTTCTGTTTTTTTATCCTCTAAATTATTTTTAAGTTCAGCAAAAATATATATATAAATTTTTTGGGCATAAATCCATTGAAGACTAATATTTTTTGGAAATTCTTCTGATAGTTTTATTATTTCTGAAAGTTCATTTGGACTTACAAATCCTTCAATAACCTTAATTGGATTAGATTGGATAGTTTTAAGTTCTATTTCGGTAATAATTGAGAAAAAGGGTGCTGCGCCTTTAATTGCTTCCCAAATCAATTGTTCTTCTGGATTTATTTGATTATTTTTTAAAGAGATAAATGTGCCATTACCCAAGAAACCTTTTATTGATTCAATATTATCAATGGCTAATCCGTAGGCTCTACTGAACGGGCTTACTCCACCAGTAAGTATGTAGCCTGCTCCAGGAAGTTTAGAAAGTCCGATTGGAAAACTTCGATTATGTTTTTGTAAATAATTTAATAGATCCCCCATTACTACTCCACCTCCAATTGTTACTAAATTGGTTTTTCTATCTAGGTGAATTTTGCTGTGATTTTTTCTTAGATCAAGAGTTGTAAAACCATTTTTTGCACAACTAGAGGTTGTACCTCCACTACATACGCATAGGTGTTCGAATTTTTCCTTAGAATAGTTATTCTCACAAAATAAGGAATCATTCACGTCATAAATTAATTTTTTTAATTTTGCATCCTTTGAGTTAATATTTGGAACTTCAAGCAAGTTATTATTATTTTCCACTACATGATATTGTTCTTTACTATTATGGTATAAGTAAAATCTCGCATTTGGATAATTTAGATTCGAAGTTAAATAATCAAGTAGCAATACTTATCTGCGGACACGGGAGTAGAAATAAATTAGCTATTACTGAATTTCAAGAATTAACTAAGTTGATCCAGAAAAGATATCCAAAATTTTTAGTTGAATATGGTTTCTTGGAATTCGCTAAACCTTCGATAGTTGATGCCCTAGACAAGTTAAAAGATCTTTCTATAAAAAAAATAATTGCAATACCTGCTATGCTTTTCGCTGCGGGCCATGTAAAAAATGATATACCTAGCTTGCTTATGGATTATTCAAGTAAAACGGGTATTGAAATAATTTATGGAAGAGAATTAGGTATTAATAATTTAATGATTAGTGCAGCTTGTGAAAGAGTAAAAGATGTGTTTAAGCAAAATATTACTCTCAAACCTGAAGAATCATTATTAGTTGTTGTAGGTAGAGGCTCTTCCGACCCAGATGCGAATTCCAATGTTTCAAAAATAACGAGAATGATCGTAGAGGGTATTGGTTTAGGGTGGGGGGAAACAGTTTTTTCTGGAGTCACTTTCCCTCTTGTTGAACCTGGCTTAAAAAATGTTGTGAGACTAGGTTATAAAAATATAATTATTTTCCCTTATTTTCTTTTTTCAGGTGTACTTGTTACAAGAATAAAAAGGCAAAGTGATTTAGTTGCGATTAAAAATCCAAATATTTCATTTATACATGCAAAATATCTTTCGTCACAGTCTTATGTAGTCGACACTTTTGTAGAAAGGATTGAAGAGATTCTTAATAACGAAGGTAAGAATTTTATGAATTGCTCAACTTGTAAATATAGATCAAATTTATTTGGCTTTGAAAAAGAAGTTGGAATGGCACAAGAAAGTAATCATGGCCATGTAGAGGGCTTGGGGATCAGCTGTGATTTATGTGATCCTGAATGTAATGGTGCTTGTGAAATACAAAATCAAATCTCAACTAATAACCAAGAAAAATCAAACTCAGGAGGAGATAGTTACTTAGAACATGAACATGTTGAGGCTCATCAACATGAACATAATCACCATCACCATCACCATCACCATAATAGTATTTATCCGAATTCAAAACATCCTTTAGGACCTGTCACGCTTCGCTTGCCTAATGAAGACTAAATCTTAAGAAAATCCGTTGAAAATCAATGAATCACCTGTCTCTTTCTCGACTTAGTCTTAATAGACTCAGTATATATAAGTATTCTTAATATAAAATCTTGAAAGTATTTTAAGCTAGATTTTCCACAATTTACAGGTTGTTTTCCACGTCCAAATCCACATTGGATTAGAAATGCCAGTATTTTTCAAAAAAAACAGGACATCAACATTATTGTTGACTTTTCTTTAAGGTCTATTCAATTTCTTTATTAAAAAAGGAAGTTTTTTAAAAACATACTTATAACATGAGTCTCATTTGATAATTAGGAAAGTTTTCTAGGAGATATTTTTTGATTTTTTTTGAAAAAAATATCATTATGGTTATGAAAAAAATATAGATTTATGGACCAAATCAGTCAATCAAACTCAACTGATAAGAAACTTGTCGAGTGCTCTTCAAATAAAGTCTCTTTAGAAACAGAGCTTTCAGAAACTCTTTACAATACTATGAAAGATTTTGTATTAAGTAATCCTACTTGGGATCAATATAAACTTATAAATTCAGCATTAGCTACTTTTCTCGTTCAAAACGGATGTACAGATAATTCTGTCTCAGAAATTTATTTAAATCAATTATTTACACCTTCTAAGTCTTTTTAATATTTAAACAGGCTCTTCTACTCAAGGCCATCATTGTAAGTGTGGGGCTTTGCCAAGATGATGTGGGCCAGCATGCTCCATCTAGTACAAGTACATTCTTGCATCTCCATAATCTATTAAATTTATCAACTACGCTATCCTCTTCATTTATCCCCATTGGTGCTCCCCCTACTTCATGAATGTAATATCCAGGGGGTGGAGGACTATCTGAAAGTGCGATCAAATTTTTTGTAAATAGACTCCCCAATGGGATATTCATTAGTTCATTAATATTTTTTATTTCTCCATTTGCAGCTGTGATTGATTTACGTATTGTGTTTTCCATATGTTTTGACATATTTAACTCATTCTCGCTCCATTCAAATTCAATGTAAGGAATTGGGATACCCCATTCATCTGTTTTTCTTGAGAGAGAAACTGAGTTTTTCTCTCTAGGAAGGACTTCGCCATGGGCGATAAGAAAGCCAATAGATGTGCTTGTGTCTTTTTGCAAAAATTTAGGTATCCCTAATCGATCAATTGCCCCCCAGATTCCATAACCTCTATGGAAATTTATGTCGTCAATTTTTGGTAAATTTGAACCGAATGGAATAAAGAAGCTGCCTGCTCCAGAAAGTTCGGGAGGATTATCTAATGGTTTTCCTGAGTTTTTTGTTTTTGGGACTGAAAAAAATCTACACATAGATATATGGTCCATAAGGTATTTTCCTAATTTCCCAGAATTATCTTTAAAACCTGAGGGATTTGATTTATATTCTGAGTTAAGTAGTATTCTGAGTGTTGAAATTGTTGATGCGCAAAGAAGGATTAAATCACAATTTAATTCTTTTTTGCATCCATTTTCTAAGTTTACGATCGTTAATTTTGATGCAAGCTCTGTTATCTTGTTAATCTCAAAAGACTCCACTAGGTGATTTGAAATTATTTGTACATTCCCAGTATCTAAAGCTTTTCTTAAAGTACTACCTAAACTAGATGATTTGGGCCACTTTTTATCTTTTACTGATGAATTTCGGTCAAATCCTCTTGATTGTATAAATGGATAATTTAATTTTGATTTAACTTTGCTGCCAAAAACATGTTCGTTTTCTGTAAGAGTTATTTCACCAATATATTTACCGTTTGGGACTTCTTTAATGTCATCTTTTCGTCCATATATGCCGCAGAAATTTTCAATGAAATCATAGTGAGGGGAAAGTTCATCGTATGAAATAGGCCAGTTTGGTCCGAATCCGTCTTTTTTAGCGGGATTAAAATCTTCTGGGGAAAGTCTTAATGTTATACCTCCCCACGTTAATGATCTCCCCCCATATTGTTTACCTTGGGTCCAAAGAAATGGCTTATTTTTTGGGAAGTCATAAGGATGCTTCAGTTCATTTGAATATAAGTCAGGATTATTTTTCCAATAACCAGGATGTTGGCATTGATTGGCATGTTTTTTTGTTAAAACTCCTGATAATCTTTTTAATGTACTTTTTGGCTCATGATTACTAGCTTCATACCTTTTAATTTGAGGCCCTGCTTCTATAACTAAAACTTTGATCCCTTTTTCTGCCAATGTAAGTGCTGCTATTCCTCCTGTAGCTCCAGAACCAACAACAATTGCATCATAAGGATTTATATCCAAAACCTAGTTTGTGATTTGCTATTTCAATAAATATAGCATTCAGTAAATAATTAATTTTTAGATTTCAGCTTAAGAAGTTAGAATTCATTGAAATACTACTAAAACAAATGAGATTTATAATTTTTACTTTTTTAATAATTGTTTTAACCCTCCCTTCTAGAAGCTTCGCTGCTTTGGATTATGGTAAACAATCCCTGGTAGGGGCTGATTTTTCTGGATCTGATTTAAAAGGAGCAACTTTCTATTTGACTGATTTACAAGATGCAAATTTATCAGGTTGTGAGCTCCAAAATGCGACTCTTTATGGAGCAAAATTGAAAGATACTAATTTAAGTAACTCCAACTTAAGAGAAGTAACTTTAGACTCAGCTGTTTTAGATGGAACGGACTTATCAAATACTAATTTGGAGGATTCTTTTGCTTATAGTACCCAGTTTGAAAATGTAAAAATACAAGGCGCAGATTTCACAAATGTTTTTTTGCCAAAAGATATTATTAGGAAATTTTGTGAAAGTGCCACTGGAACAAATCCAATCACAAATAGAGAAACCAGAGAAACTTTAGAGTGCGATTACATTTGAATTTATGCACATATAAGTTCTTTTTTAATCTTTCTTTGTTTATAAAGTGAGCTTCCAACAGGCCAACCTAAAGTAGATAAATGTCTCATTAAAGATCTTGAGTATTTAAAATAAAAATTATCTGAATATTTGATACCAAGTTCTTTTAAAGTAGTTATTAATAAATATAGATCTTTCTTGTAGCCTTTTTTTATATCCAATAATATCAATTCTTCACTTGATAATTTTTTTTCTAGAACCTTTTCATTTTCAGCAAAACCAATTTTAAGTGAATTAAATCGATCAGAATAAAGAGTATAAATTATTCCATCTTTGAATTTATCTATAGAAGAATCTACATTAAACCTTGGTGATATTAATGTTTTATATCCTTTAATAATTTTTCTGTTATTCATAATTATTTGATTTCATTCTGGGCTATTTCGTATTTCTCCAATAGATTGTTTACTTCTGCTAGAGCAATCCTCTTTTGACAGGCCGAGTCATATCTATTTACTGCTACTGAAGGTATTGAACCTTTGCTTTTCATTTCCCTTATACCAGTTTCTAAACATTGAAAAGCAACACTTGAAAGATCTCTTCCTTCTGCTGCGGCCCAAACTTTCAAAAGATAAGTAAGATTTGATGGTACTGAGATCTGTACTTTGTTTGAATTTGAAGTATTTAATGCAATATCATCGAGACTAATTTCTTTAGAGGAAATAGTTTCTTTAACCTTTTTTTTCAAAAATTTTACTTGGCTTATAGCGTCCTCTTTATTCTTTATTTTTTGCTCTATTTCAAAAAACTCTTCTTCAGAATTAATTAAAGCTTCTAATGCCCATTTAGCATCATCTTTCGCAATAGCGGTTTTATTCAGCCATTCATCTCTTATTTTTGACCAATTACTAGGCATAAGCTTTATGCGATAATTCTATGATATATAAATCTGAATAGATTGTCTACTGAATCTTTAGAGACTTAATATTGATTGTATAAAGTTTAAACTCAAATTTTAATAATTTCTTATCTTAGAAATAATCTTTTAAAACAATTGAAACTGAAGAATCTATCCATTATGATCTTAGAGATATTTTTTCGTTAATTGATATCGAAATATTAGATAATTCAATCTTTCTAAATTCTAGTTATTTTTTATTTATTTAAAGACTACTGAGCTTTTAATCTCTTTCAATAAGTTCAATTTTATAACCATCAGGATCCTCAACAAAAGCCAAGACAGTAGTACTGTTTTTCATCGTTTTAGGTTTGGTTGTTATTTTACAACCATTATTTTCTAATCCTTGGCAAATTAGATGAATATCTTTTACTCCAATAGCTATATGACCATATTTATTTCCAAGTTCATAGTCTTCAGACTTTTTGTTCCAATTATAAGTTAATTCAATTACTGTATTTTCTTTCTCTGAGCCATAACCAACAAATGCCAAAGTGAATTTTCCATGTGGGTAATCCTTTTTTCTTAATAGATTCATCCCTAATCTATTGACGTAGAAATCAATGGATTTATTTAAATCTCCAACTCTCAGCATTGTATGTAGGATACGCATTTGAATTATGAACCTTAATTAATTATCTAATATTTTATAACCATATGCCAAAATTAATATTTTTCGAGGGTAGGTCTTTTGTTGAGTTCTGAAAAATTAGGCTATGATATTGATACTTGATTTAACAATATATTGAATCAGATATTCCAGAGACTCTCATCAGTATTGTTGTATACTTTGCCATTAAAGGCATCAATACCTTTTGGATATTATTTGTTCTATAAATATTCTTTTTTAAAAATATTATTATTCCTTACTTTTCCAATAGCAATAATTGAAAAATCTTTGCCTTTTGGCAGTTTTTTATTATTTATAATTTTGTTTGCTGGATTAGCAAGAAATCCAAAAGTTCCTTATTTCGTTAGATATAACGCATGCCAAGCTTTGCTTATTGATATTGCTTTGATAATAATTTCATATCTTTTGAGAATATTTCCCATAGTTGAATTAGGCTCAATTATTTTTATATTTACATTATGTATTTTCATTTATTCGATTTCTAAATGCATTTATGGAGTTGAGCCTGAAATACCCTTAATTAGTAAATCAGTAAGAATGCAAATTTAAAAAGATTTATAGATTTACTGATTTTCATCAACACTCATTCAGAATAGATTCCCATCTTTGTTGACTTGCCTTTATTGCTTGCATTGGTGGATTAGCTCCCTCTATTTCAAAGGCTTTAATTAATGATTTATTAGCTAATAGGCCTAATCTTGCTGCCTCTCTTTGCTTAGAGCACACTTTTTTTCTAGATCCCTCTTTTAGTGTATTTTCGATTTCTTTAAGAATCTTGCTAGCTTCATAAGTTTTAGAATAAAAGTCATTCATATAAACATTAAGTGCTGTATCAGCAAAAATTTCTATAGGAGAGATTATTGTGACCAAGCACACCAAAAAACTTGTTAATACAAATATTTTCATAAGAATCTTAACTAAATTTTTTGTTCGATCTCTTTAACACTAAATAAAAGGTAATAACGCTAATTGTTCCCGAGGGGCCTATTAAAATATGCCAAAATTGATCACCGCTAATTGATAGCCTTGTTCCAAAGAAAGTCGTAAAAAAAATACCAAATATTGGGTAAAGGATAAAAACCCAATCTTTGAATACTCTTTGCCAATTTATTATTAGAAATATACTAATTATTACTTGAAAAAGAAGAGCAATAGATTTATCAAATAAAAAATATGAGATTATTGAACATAAAGAAATGCAAAAGTTAGTTGTTTGAATAAATTTATTTTTTACAACTGATATTGATAAACATGTTAGGCCTAAAGATAGGAAAGAATAAAATAACCAATTAAAAAAGGAGGAATGATCTACATAAACCCAAGATGTTTGAGTATGATCTATCATCTCAGAAATTGAAGCTAATCCTAAAAAAATAAAACCTGAAGGTAAAAATTTGTTTTTGCTTAGGTGTTTAAATTTATTGATTGATCTAATACCTAATAATATTGGGATAATTGCCGCTTGAAAATGGGCTAATAATAAAATTGAAAAAAACAAAATAAAATCTCAAACTAAAATTATCTAAAATTTAAATACAAAACCCTGTTCAAGCTTATTTTATTAGAGAAATATACCATTGCCCAATTACTATAATCAATATTGTAAGAACAAATGGGAAAGCGGGATATCTTGTCTGAAAATTAGCTGGTGGCCAAGGAGACCAAGAGATTAATCTTCCTTGAGGTTCATTTGAAATAACCTTTTTTTTCGATTTTTTGGATATTAAATTATCAGTGGAAAATCCTTTACTCATAGTCCAAAGAAATCAATTTTAACAAAGATATACAAAAATGGAGCCTAAATTATTCAGTGGAATTTCAGTTGCTTATTATTAAAACGGAGCATGTGAGTTAAGAGTACTTATAGAATAAATAGACTTGAATTGATTTGAATGAGTAATTTAGAAAAAAGTCATAATTATCCAAAACCCTAGATACTCTACTTAAAAAATTAATGTTAAAAATAGTTTTTAAATAGGTTCTATAAATATATATTTTCTTTGAAAAGAATAAGAAATTAATACAAGAAAAGGGATAGTAAATATTGCAGCTAAATTTTTGTTGATTCCATTTTCATACATAAATCTAATTGATACATAATTCAGAGTCCAATTAAATGATGCTAATAAAATATACTTGTTAAATTCTTTATAGGTTAGATTCTTCATCTTGAAAACTTTTTTCCCATATAAGTAAAAACCTATTATTAAATTAGTAATTTGACTAACTATGGTGGCTAAAAATATCGGTATTACTAAGAGTGATAAATGGAGAACTAAATTTGTTATTAAAAAATTTGTAATTCCGAAAAATAAAAATAATCTTTTTCTACCTTTTGATGATATTTTAGGGTATTTAAAATTTATTTTAAACATTATTGAATAATTTAATTAATAATAAAGACAAGTGAAAAATTGAATAGTTATTACAAATTTAATTTAAAACATAATTAAGTAAAAAAATATTATTTTACAAACATATTTTGGAGATATCTTAAACTCATCTAAAAAATTGTGTTTGAATTTTAAATGATATAAGGATCAATTTTGCTAAAAATCATCATCAAATAAAATATATGCCACTTTATGGTTGTATACGTTCAATAGACAATGAATGATCTTATCTGATTTATTAGAACGGAGAGGGTGTTAATAGAAACTTATTTTATAAGGGACAACATGGTACTAATAGCAACAACTTTTTATCAAAATCATAATTGTTTCCCCATCATTTAGTTCAGAAATAATAAATTTATTGTTTTCGTTAAAATGTAAAAAACCTTTATTTCAAGAACTATATGGGAATTTGTGGGACTTAAAGAGACAAGTTTTGGACGGAGGGGGTGAGATCAGCTTTTATCTAAAAAGATAAGCTATGAGAAGATATGAGTATGAATGAGAAATTATGAGAAGGCTAAGTTAAGTTTAATTATTGATATATCTCTTTTTTGGAAGCTTTAAAATAATTTTGAGAACGTATGAGAAGTTATGGGAACTTCTGAGAATGTGTCTTGGTACGGAGGGGGTGGGATTCGAACCCACGGTGCCCTTGCAGACACGCTAGTTTTCAAGACTAGAGCCTTAAACCACTCGACCACCCCTCCAAGGGTTATTCAGTGTTGTTGAACTTAAAAACTATAACACAAGAAATTAGTCACAGTCTATAAATTTAAGGGCAGTATTCAAAAGACTGCAAAAAATAAAGGATAGATTCTCAGAACAGAAGTGTTTTATAAAAATAATGAGAAAATTTTAAAAATTGAATTTATTAATCCAAATAATTTTCCATATATTGAATCAAAGAGTTATAAAAAATTATTGATGGTGTTTCTAAATTAAAAATTAATAAATTTAATTTTGATAAAATATATTCACATTTTGTCAAACTCGAATTAGATAGATAATTTATCTAGTTCAATTTAATGGTTCAATATTTTTTAAAGCTTCTTTTATTTTTATTCCCATTGATTGACGTGCAATAGTTAATAATTTTAAATTGTCTTCTTGCATTCTGATCTGGGTATCAGCTATTTTCATCCCTTCGATTAACTTTTTTATTTCTTCAGGAAGAGTATTTATATCATATTTTTTATTTTCCACAGAAAGGAAATCACTATTCTCTGTATTTTTTTTGTCCATAGAATTGATAATTGTATTTAATTACTCTTTATTGATTTTAGTGGATCAAAAACTTTTGCAATAACATCTGTTAAGAGGGTAATAATTCTTTTACTTCTAACAATTAAATTAGCCTGAATAGTTTGGCCTGAAATTATATTAATAAAAGATGATAAAGCTCTTTATTGATTTTTGATAATTATCTTCTGCTTGGGCTTATTCGATTCCATAACTATTTGATTTATAAAAGAATATTCAAGGTTTAATTCTAATTTTTTTTAAACTACTAAGAATTCAATTATCCGAAATTCACATTTTCTTGAAATAAACCAAATAAGTTGTTACCAACTATGGCAGAGATTATTAAAATGAAGGCAACTATAGCGAAAAGAGCACTAACATCTTTTATGTCATAGGGAGCTTTAAATAAAGGTTTCTGTTCTGCCATGGTTATCAGATCTATAAATGCAATTGAATCATATTATTTTAATGCTTGTGAGAAGTATTAAGTTATTTTTTTAATCTAAGATTGGATAAAAAAAGCCACTAAAAGTGGCTTTGATACTTTATTGGTTAAATAAACTAGCTTGTGTAAGTTTTGCCTCGGTAAGTTAGTTCATTATGCTGCTTCTTAGCTGCTTCTTTGTTCTGGACGTACTTTTGTCCTCTATAGATTAGAGTCATTTTTTAAAGCTCCGGTTTCGCTTAAGTCCCCGTTCCATGGCTTAAGTCGATTTGCGGCTTGCTAGACGCAAGTTGAACGTTTTGGTAGCGGTTGCTACAAATTTACAATAACATCCATTAAAATTATTTGTCTAGGTTTTTAATAAATAAATTTAATATATTAATTATGAATTAGGTTTCAGATAAAAATATTTATCATAATTCCGGCTTAATTGCTTACAGGTTACATTTTGTTCGTTTTTAAGAAGTATTTTTTATTTAATGAACTTTTAAATGTAAAATTCTTAAGATTATAAATTTTGTTTTATGTTTTCTAGAAGCAAAAAACCTACAGTAAAAAAATCTGCAATAGTTGAAGAGACTCCATTATTTGCTCAATTATTACCATTCGCAAACAGAATGAATGATAAGGTTCAATTGGTAAATGCTTTGGCTTTTACTTTTATTATGGGATTCTCAATTTTCGGAATTGCTCTATGGAAACTATCAGGGCTTACCTAGTTATTTAATTTTTGCAAGGCATCAATTTTTGATTCTTTGTTTTTAATTATTGTTATTAACCATCTAGAGGCTAGCACTCTTGATATTGATCTATTTTTTAGAAATCTACATATATAAACGTGTAGATTTTTTTCGTTTTTAGAGTTAAATTTTTCCTCAAAATCTAAGATTTCCTCTTCTGATGTTCTTTTTCTAAGCTCATCAACTAATACATGGCTAGAGGAATCATTAAATAAGTTCCCAATATTTAAGCTTAATGTCATAAATAATTTATGTCCCTATTTAAGAGGTAGCCATAAATTAAATTTTTAAAAACTAATTTATATTTTTTATTTACAAATAACTCAAAAATTAATCTTTTGGTTTAGCAAGAGGAAGTAAACACTTATCTGAATCACAACCTGCTGGACCTGCTTCAGATAGTTCTCCAACATCATATTTATTAAGAGCATCAAAGAAATCGTTATTAACTTTCCTTTCTATTACTTTATCTTGTAATGTTATATATTCCTGTTTACTTATTGGTTCAAAGGGTAATCTAGGGAAAGTAGCGTTAGCACTAAATCTAGCCAGCAATGCTGCTGAAATGTATCCCTCATTATTTTCTATTGCATTATGAATAGCCTTAGCTAAATCCTCGATTTCATTTTCTCTAAATTCTACGGTTGCAGAGGTATTATGCTCTGTGTAAAATTTCTGCACTTGCATATAAAAATCAAATTGAGCTAATGCTGAGAAATTATTGATATCTATTTGATCTGCGCCTTCTATATTTGCCCAACTAACTTCTGTAGGGATTTCAACTAACCATTCTGTACATCTTGGATCAAATGGATTATCGAGTAAGCAACCATTTTCATCTTTATCAGATTGAGATGGAACAACTGAGTAACCATAATCCATGCAAGCTAAAGCAATTGGATCATTTTTTCTGAAAGTTATTCTCCTAATGAATCTTTGAGCTTTTGGAGGATGCCATCCTGGAGCTGCTCCTGTTAAAAGACTTTTAGTCCCAGCTGGCTGAACAGTTGTACATCGATTTGGTCTTCTTAGATTATGTTTATCACAATATTCCCAGACAGTTTCTTTTACTATTTTTCTCCAGGAATCTAGAAATTTAGCTTCCTTTTCCTTGAAAGCCTTTCCTTCTTCGCTATTTGGCCTTCCTGCTTCCCACCACTTCAACCATGGGGTCCCAAAAGCATGAACACAAAAATCAAATAATCCAGTGAAACTAACACCGACAATAGGATCATATTCTCTACTTTTTCTGTAACGCTCAACTTCAAATTCATGATTAAGTAAGCATGCTACAGAAAGAGCTGCTGCTTTAAAAGCTTTCTTTTGCTCTTCAAAATCATCTGGATCAATCTGATTCAAATGAACTTCAGCTAAATTGCAGTGAAAATCATTTCCCAAGATCTCGCCACAGGGGTTAAGGCCGTATCTGCTCATCCTGTGATCAAGTTCTTCTTCAGAAAATGGGCCATAACTACTATTTATCCAATTTCTCGCTTCATCCTTACCTTGCTCTGAGTAGATTTCAATAAATTCCTTTCTCAATTCATCATCTTTGAGAATATCTGCATTTGACCTTGCGATTGCTTCTGGAGCAAATTGAATAGCTCCCTCACCTGAATGGAATTGTTTTGTTACGGCATCCAAAACAGTTTGGTATGTAGGTTTTGTATGGTAAACCCTGGTATGATTAGCCATCCTGAGGGCATCTTTTTCAGGATCTATTCTCCAATTACCATTTGCATCTTGACTCCATAGATTTTCTTTTGCAGATGCCGCCTCCTTATCATCTGAAGCAAATTGTCTCATTCCAGCACTTCTTCTTATATTCCCAGCAACTATAGTTACTGCAGCTTCATCAATTAATAAACAACACTCTACTGTACTTAATTTCCTGCCTATTGCCTTTCCAAGAAGTGATGCGACTCTGGAGTAGAGATCTTTCAATTTAATAGGATTTGCCATCCCACCAAAACCTTTTAATGATTCTCCAGCAGGTCTAATATCTTCCAAATTTATATAAACATCAATTTCACTTTCAAGATTTTCATTACTTGATGCCTCAAGAAGATATTTATAGCTATCTACCCAGCCTCTTCTGCTATCTCCAACTTTGATGTGAAGATCTTTTCCTTTGATTTCTAATGATGACTTTTCTTCTCTTTGATCTTTAGGAGTTATTCCAACTTCACTGACTGATTTAATATTTATTTTGTTAATTACCGTAGGTAGATTATTTATAAAATGAGGCTCAATTATTGCACCTGTTCCACATCCCATCATTGCTAAGTCCATCATTAATGCGAAGGCTTCCCAATCAATTAAGTTTGTTGAGGTACAATTGTATGCTCCTGAGAAATTTTGGGACTTATTAATCCAAGGGGTTCCCCCTATCCATAACCATCTTCCTGAAGGTTGGGCTTTTTGGTTACTTTGCATCTCTCTCATTAGGATCAATTCTTCATCAGAAAGTTTTCCTAATTCTTTTAATCCCGATAAATTCCTTTCGCCTACTTCGCTCCAATTCTCCCTTTTGCCAGATGAAGTTTTTCTACTGTAAGATCTGAAAAAAACTGGATAAGCAGCTGGCGCAGTCTTTGGAAAATCATCTTTTTTAAGATTATTGGAATTGCTCTCTGAAGAAGCTTTATTTGGTGCAACAGTCACGATAAAAAAAACGTATGTAAATAACCCGTACTGGAAGAATAACTCTACCTGTGGCGTCTGCAACTATTCTTACCACTATTTAACGGTTTGTGTAGAATTATGTTTAATATGAAATTTTTGTTTCAAAAAAGGATATGGAAAGAATCCCTGAACCTGAATTAATGGTAGAAAAAAAACAGGTCATTTCTTATGACGAAGCTGATTTTTCAGAAGGGGAAGTTAATCTAATTAATCAAATAAGTTATTATCTTTTGAGCAAAAATATTTCTTTAGGTGAAAAAGATTTAATAGTTGATTTAGGATGCGGTCCAGGAAATATTTCGGAGAAGTTAGCAATAAAATGGCCTAATACTGAAGTAGTTGGAATAGATGGTTCTAAAGAGATGATTTTGAGAGCAGAAAATAATAGAAGTATTTCTACCAATAAAAAAAAATTAAAAAACTTACGCTACATTTGTTCTGACATCAAAGATATTAAATCAAATAATTTCTTACTTAAAAAAAGAATTAGTTTGCTTGTAAGCAACAGTTTGATTCATCACATTACCAATCTTGAAGATTTCTTCAACACCATAAGAAGTTTGTCTAGTAATATGACTATAAATTTTCATAAGGATTTAAAAAGGCCATTAGATGAAAAGTCTGCTTTAGAACTTAAAGCACAATGTTCAAAAAAATATAACGAGATTTTAACAAATGATTATTACGCATCTTTAAGAGCTTCTTATACTTTTAAAGAGTTAAAAAATTTCACTTTAGAGAATGATCTATCCTCTCTAGATGTGTTTGAAGAAGGTGATAATTATTTAATAGTCTATGGTAATGTTTAAGAACTAAGTGAAAGAAGCTTATATTATATAAATGAGCTTAGGTACTAAAATTCTAAATAATAAAGAAATACTGGATGCGGTAAATAAAAGAAGAAATTTTGCTATTATTTCACATCCAGATGCTGGGAAAACGACTCTTACTGAGAAGCTCCTTTTGTATGGAGGTGCCATTCAACAGGCAGGAGCAGTAAAAGCTAGGGGTAATCAGAGAAAAGCTACCTCAGACTGGATGGAACTTGAGAAACAAAGAGGTATTTCTATTACATCAACTGTATTGCAATTTGAATATGAAAGATCAGTAATCAATCTATTGGATACACCAGGACACCAAGATTTCTCTGAAGATACTTATAGAACATTAGCTGCTGCTGATAATGCAGTTATGTTGGAAGATGCTGCCAAAGGACTTGAACCTCAAACTAGAAAATTGTTTGAAGTTTGCAAGATGCGAAAAATACCAATATTTACTTTCATAAATAAAATGGATAGACCAGGAAGAGAGCCATTTTCTTTACTTGATGAAATTGAATCAGAACTTGGATTAAATACTTTACCTATTAACTGGCCAATTGGGAGTGGCGAGGAATTTAGGGGGGTTATTGATAGATTTTCGAGAGAGGTGATTTTATTTGATAAAGCCTTGAGAGGGAAACAATCGAATGAGAAAAGATTAAGTCTTGAAGATAAAGATCTATCAAAATATGTAGAGAGTGATTTACTTGAAAATTCACTTGAAGAATTAGAGGTTCTTGATGAGGCAGGATCGAAATTTGAAAAAGAAAAAGTTTTCAATGGTTCTTTAACCCCAGTTTTCTTTGGATCTGCCATGACTAATTTTGGTGTAAGACCATTTTTAGATAGTTTTTTAAAAATGGCACAAAAACCAACTTCAAGAAATAGTAATAAAGGGGATATTGAACCTGCAATCGATGAATTTAGTGGGTTTGTTTTTAAGCTTCAGGCAAATATGGATCCAAAGCACAGAGATAGGGTTGCTTTTATAAGAGTTTGTAGTGGCAAATTTGAAAAAGATATGTCAGTCAAACATTCCAGAACTGGGAAAACAATCAGATTATCAAGACCACAAAAAATATTTGGGCAAGATAGAGAAGTAGTTGATGATGCCTATCCTGGAGATGTTATTGGTTTAAATAATCCAGGTATGTTTTCTATTGGAGATACTCTTTATACTGGTGCGCATCTGGAATATGAGGGCATACCATCCTTTAGTCCTGAAATATTCAGTTGGCTAAGAAATCCAAATCCCTCAGCATTTAAAAACTTTAGAAAGGGTGTTAATGAACTTCGAGAAGAAGGCGCTGTTCAGATTCTTTATGACTTTGATGAGAGCAAAAGAGATCCAATACTCGCAGCTGTTGGTCAATTGCAGTTGGAGGTAGTAACTCACAGATTAAAAAGTGAATATGGTGTAGATGCAAATCTTGAAGCAATGCCATATCAATTGGCTAGATGGATTTCTGATGGATGGCCAGCCATCGAAAAACTAGGCAGAATATTCAATTGTAAAATAGTTAAAGATTGCTGGAATAGGCCAGTTATTCTTTTCAAAAATGAGTGGAATCTAAATCAATTTGTTGAAGACAATAATCAATTAAATTTAAACAAAGTTGCTCCCGTTGTTAGTGGAGTCGAACCAATTGTTTTATAAAGTCTTAATGAATTATAAAATTAGTTAATCTGTTAGTATTGGTAAAAAATTTTGGATTCAAACAGTAGTAAAAACAATAACGAAAAATCACCTTATGAAATTTTAGGTGTAGAAGAAGGGTCCGCTTTTGAGGATATTCAAAAGGCTAGAGATATTAAAGTTAAAGAGGCTGGTGAAGATTTAATTTTAAAAGCAAAAATAGAGTCTTCCTTTGATCAATTACTCATGGGGAGTTTGAAAGCTAGGCAATCAGGAAATGTAAGCTATGAAGCTGTGAGTGCCTCAAAAAAAGAAAAACAAATTAATCAATTTACCAATAATAATTTCCCACTGCTTTCTAAGATAAAAAATTTAAATAATAACTCTAAGAACTCAAGTCAGTATAGTTTGCCAAAAATAACAACTCCTTCATTTGATAATCTTTCAATAAAAATATCTGTTGGGCTATTATTTTTAATCTTGTTATTTGTCAGCCCAGACTCTAATAATAGACTTTTACTCTCTATCTCAACATTAATACTTACTTATACTCAAATTAAATCGGGGAAAAGATTTATAAGTTCTCTTGGTTGGAGTGTTACCTTTCTTTCGATAGGATTAATATTTGGTGGATTGCTTGAAAATAATTCTTTCATTCAGGAAGTATCAAACAACTCTTTATCTATACAAAAAATTCAAAGTATTCCAGCCATGGTTATTTTATGGCTAGGCGTAATTTTTTTATGATTGATTTTCTATCATTGATTTAATTTCTTCATAATTTATAAGATATTTATTCTTACAAAATTCACAAATCAACTCTGCTTTGCCATCTTTCTTGAGGATGTCCTCCAACTCGCTCTTGTCAAGCATTTTCATCGCATTCAAACTTCTTTGTTTGGAACACTTGCATTTAAAACTAACTTCTTGGGAACGAGCTTTTTCAGAGATTGATTTATCGTCAATATCGGGAAATATATTTCTAATTATCGAAAGAAGATTATCTTTTGATTTAAATAGGTCTTCGCTGAAAGAATTAATTTCTTTACATCTTTCTTCAAGTAGTGAGACAAGTAGAGGGTCGGTATCTTTTTTAGGTAGAACTTGAGCTAATAAGCCACCACTACAAATAACACTTTTTTTTTGAATTTTTTCTCCAATAAATACAGCAGAGGGAGTTTGCTCTGAATGGTATAAATATGAAGCTAAGTCTGCTGCAATATTACCATTTACTAATTCAACTGTGCTTGTAAAGGGTTCTCCAATTCCACTATCTCTAATAACATTTAAATATCCTGTACCTAATGCTTTTGTGAAGTCAAAAGAATATTTATTGCTGTCTATTTTGACTAAGTCCAATTCTAAATTAGGATTCCCCACATAACCTCTAACTTTTCCGTCTCTACCTGCATCAACTAGTAATCCCTTTAAAGGTCCGTCAGATCTAACTCTTAAAGTAACTCTCCCATGCATTATCTTCATCGAGCTTGCTAAAAGCAGTGAAGCACTAAATGCTCTACCTAAGATACAGGTGGTTAAATAAGAAAGGCCGTGTCTTTTTTTTGCTTCTAAACAAGATTCTGTTGTTAAGACCGCAACTAATCTTATTCCTCCATTAGCTGCAGTAGCCCGAACTATCCTATCCTGCATGATTTTCTTTCATAAAATTTTTGATTTTCCCTTTTTCCAAGAATAATATCCTAGAAGGAATTCCCTCAAATAAGGCAGGTTCATGAGTAACAATAATAATTGTATTTTTATTTTTTAAATCAAGAATTAAATTCTTCACATCATTTCTCATTGAATAGTCTAATCCAGCAGTTGGTTCATCAAGTAAAAGGATTGAGGGGTTTCTAAGTAGTTGAACTGCTACAGCTAAACGCCTTTGTTGTCCGCCACTTAGCTGTTCTGGTGGTTGAGTCAGATTAATTTTTTTCAAACCAACTTTATTTAAAACTATTTCAATATTTTCTTCTCTTAAAGATTTATGGCCTATTTTTAATTCTTTCCCAATGGTTGTACCTATAAAATATCTTTCAGGAAATTGGAATACTACTCCACAAAACCATCTTCTTTGTCTAGAAGATAAAATTTTATTCTTCCAAGTAATTTTCCCTTTTTGTGGATTTGTTAATCCGCTTATTATTTCGAGTAGTGTTGTTTTCCCAGAACCACTATTGCCGCAAATTAAAATAATTTCATTTTCATGAACATTTAAATTTAAATTGTCTATTATTTTTCTTTCACCAGTTTGGGGTTGATAAGATATTTCTTTTAATTCAAGCATTATTAATTAAGTTATAGGTATTAATTTGAATCTAGTAATAACTTTCTTATAATAACTGTAGATTTAAAAAGATATTAGTCAATATGAATATTATTTTTAGGGAAGTTGATCCTTTTAATTGTTGGATATGGATCAGGTTTTCAGAATTACCTACTCAAGATGAAAAAAATTATTTAGATGGAGTTTTTGATAGTTGGTACGTTTTAGGAAGGTTAGGTGGATTTAATTCTGAAAATTTGCAGACTCATGAAGAAGGTTCTGATCTTAGTTGGATGTCCTACGATAATGAACAAAAAAACGCATCTCTTCCAGCCTTAATGCATAATTTAGGAATTATGGAATATCAAAATCTTTGGGGAAGATGTTGGGTTGATTTTGGAACTTCAGACTCCATTTCAATAGATATATTAATTAATTCTTTAAATGAGATATCAAATAATTATGTAAAAATTGAAGAGTTAATTATTGGGGGTGAAAATAATGATTGGGCAATTGAAGAACATGAAGATTTAGTTTTCAAAGATTAAGTGTTTTAGATGGAAGACTTAACAAGATTAATTATTTCCCCTGAAAGAATTGAAAATATTAAGAATAATAATCTTGAACTTTCTAAAGAAGAGGCTCATTACATAAATAAAGTAATGAGGATAAAAAATGGTAAAGAAATATTTATAGCTAACGGAAAGGGTTCATTATGGAAAGCAATAAAAGTTAAAAATGATTGTTTAGAAATAATTCAATTAAAAAAACCTTACTTATTTCAAGAACAAGAAATTTTCTTTTTAGGCATAGCTGTTGTTATACCAAAAAGTGGGTTTGAGGATATTTTAAAAATGTGTACTGAAATAGGAATTGATTTTATACAGCCACTATTTTCAGAAAGACAGGTAAACAAAAATTTAAATTTTTCTAGAAAACTTTTGAGATGGAATTCAATTATCAAAGAAGCAGTTGAGCAAAGTGAGAGATTATGGAAACCATCTATTTTAAATGGGATGGATATTATTGAATGGCTAAAAAGTAGAGATAATAAAGAAAGAGTTTCAATTTCTATAACTAGAGAAGAAACACTATATGACTTAAATCAATGGTTAAGAAAACAACAAGAATTTGTAAATAAAAAAGGAGATATTTTTTGGAATGTAATTGGCCCTGAAGGAGGTTGGTCCTCTAAAGAAATTGATTTTTTTAATAAAAATAATATTACCTTTGTTAAACTTTCCGAGACTATCTTAAGAACTTCGACGGCTAGTATTAATGCAACATCAATTCTAAATCAGTGGAGAATTGATTTGAAATTAAGGAATTAGATAAATATGGATTTAATTAGAAATCAATTTTTTATAGGTTTTTGCATTAATTTTATTTTGATTTATATATTTTGCAAGATTCCTTTAATGACAAAAAGTGGTTGGATAAGTGCAGGCATTTTAGGCACAATTTTGTGGGGGTGTTTGTCTTGGCAGGGATGGATGTCAGTTGTAATTTATTTATTATTTGGATCTCTCGTTACCAAAATAGGTTTTAAATTTAAAAAAGAAAAAGGAATAGCTGAAAAAAGAGGTGGGAGAAGAGGTCCAGAGAATGTATGGGGCTCTGCAGCTACAGGATTATTCCTTGCCATTATGACCAAATTTAATGCTACCAACTTAGTGATGTTTAAAGTAGGTTTTGCGGCAAGTTTTGCTGCAAAGTTGGCAGATACTTTTGGCAGCGAAATTGGAAAAAGGTTTGGGAAAGACACATACTTAATTACTTCATTTAAAAAGGTGGAGAGAGGCACTGAAGGAGGAATAAGTATAGAAGGAACATTAGCTAGTGTAATGGGATCAATATTTATGGCTTTTATAATGCTTCGTCTATCAATTATTTCTACTAAATCCCACTTTATAATTGTTGCTTTATCAGGATTTTTGGCAACACTTTCCGAAAGTATTATTGGTGCTAGATTTCAAAATAAATATAAATTAAGTAATGAATTGGTAAATGCTATTCAGACAAGTATTGCTTCTTTTTTTGCTATCTTTACTCTTATTTTATATTCATATTTTTAAAATTAAGTTATTTTTAAAATTCTTTTCCCATTACTTTTATAAAGATAAGTATCTTGACCTAAATTAAAATTTTTAGAAGTATCGTGATATCTACAAGCTAAAGTAATTCTAATTTTTGGTGAGGTATTTATGCCACTTTTATGAATGATATTTAAATGTAAAGCAGTCATATCTCCTAACTCGCCGTTCATATTTTTTATATTGGAAAATTGTTTTGAGGAGGGATTTATAGAATGTTGTGTAGAAAGCTTATCAGAATCAGCAAAAAGTGTTTTTGGTTTTATTACGTTCCCATGTGTTGATGGAATATATATTAACGTACCGTTATTCTCAGAATTATACGTAAGAGGTAACCAGCAAACCGCCCCATTTAAATCGGGATATGTCTGCATATAATATGGACTATCTTGATGCCAACCTAAAGAGTTCTTTTTATCCATTGGTGCATCAAGTCTCAACATGAATCCATTTATAAAAAGATCCTCTTTATTTGCCTTTAATAATGATGCATAAAAAGATAAAAATTTTTCACTATAAAATAATGATCTTATAGATGCGTTTAATTTAAATTCATCATAAAGATCAGAAAATTTATCAGGCTCATTAGTTCTTAGATTAATTAATTGATTATGCAAATCTTGATTCTCAATATCTAAATTTGATCTGATATTTTTAGAAATTTTTATGTATTTAGAAGTTATATAAAAAAAAGATTTAAGTATTTTTTCAATATCATTTAAAGACAAAAAATTTTTTAAAAAAGTAATACCCTGCTCTTCAAAAGATTTTAATTTAGAAGAATCAATTTTCATAATAAGATTTTAAATAGGTAATAAAAACAAAAACTAACTTTAAGTATATTTTGATAATTCTTTTTGAATTCTAAAATGTATAAATTCAGAATTTGATAATTGGTTTACATCATTTATATCTATTCCCGAGAATGAGCTATTACTATATTGCTTTATTCGATATATCTGGCTTATGTAAAATAACTCTATAGCTAAAAGATTTTTTTCAATTGAACTTAACTTCTTTACTTTATTTATACTAAGTTTCATAATTTCAACAGTTTTTTTAATAATAGTTTCTTTGTAGGGGATTAATAATTGATCGACACTTTTTAAGAGATTTTCTTGATCATCATAGATCTCATTTTCTTTTTCTTTCTTGAAGTAAGTTGAAAAGCCAGTACCTGCCTTGTCTAACACCTCATGATGATAGTTTGTATTTTCTAATTTGTTAATGCATGAGAAACCACACATTTCATAATATTTATAGAGTTTGTTCGGATCAAATAGATTTAATACTGGAACATAAATATTATCAAAGCACATCTCGAAAAGATGGACTCTGGGATCTTCATGAGATAATCCCTTATTCATAGGAATTTCTCCAAATCTGCGGGTAAAAGCATTATTAAAATATTCTTTGTCTTCAAATAACATAAATCTCCTAACATAGTCTGAAATGAAGTATTGAAGACTTCCAGTTTTATAAAGTCTATAAAAAATCCTACTTCCAACTTTTAGATAATTATTAATATTTCGCAATGCTTTTATCGGTGAATGTAGGTGATGATAAACCCCGTTGAGATATACAAAATCAATTTTCTCTGGCAGTGTAAATTCTTTACTACAAATATCCATTGTAATCGGGATTACATTTTTAAACTTGCCATTTTTTTTGTGTTTTTTTATTGATTTCTCAGTATTTGGTGAGACATCAACGATATAGCATTTTTGGGCTCCTAATAACGAAAAAGTAATAGCCTCTCTACCAGTTCCTACATTTAAAATAACCCAATTTTTTAAATCTTTTACTTTACAATCAAATTCTTCAATATTTTTTGTAATTAATTTTTTTGCATCTTCAATTTCATTTTCTGCACAATTATATCTGTCCTTATATATGTAGTCATATACAATCTCCATTTTATTTGTCATATTAACTTTAAGGTGATTAAAATTTGTTTGATCTTACTTAAAAAAGAAGATTTAATCAAATAAATTCAGTGCTTTGGGAAAAATATCTTTTAGGTTTGAGATTAGTTCTTTTTTGAATTAAGATTATTTGGAAAGACCTAAGATTCCTTCCATTTTGTAAGAGTCTTCCAGCTTTTAAGTCTTTGGAAAAGCCAGAAATGACCTTCGGAATTTAGATGAATTCCATCATGCGTAATCCAATTTTTACTCCTTTTATCAGAGTACATTTCTCTAAAAGTAGGAAGAAATGGGACATTCTGATTGAGGCATACTTCCTCCATTCTCCTTTCATAAGAATTACAAAAATCATTTGAGTACCATAGACACCCTGCGAACGGCATTTTGCTTTCGTCAACTGGTGTCAAACCAATAACAAATACATTTGTTTGAGAGTTCATTTCATTAATTAGCCTCTCTAATCCATATTCAAATCCATCTATATCTAATTGATGTCTTCCATTTATCTGACCAATTGCTGCAGTGTCGTTAAGACCTACATTTAGTAGGATTGCTTTAGGTTTATTTCTTCTCGTTTCTCCTCTTGATGACCATTCTTTTTCCCATCTAGATGAAACTTTTTCTATCCCATCTCCCCTAACGCCAAGTTGATAAATAACTGGCCCATTTTGGTTATTAACCCAATCTTTTCTAAGCCTCTCACACCATCCACCACCATCATTATCTCCCCATCCATAAACTGAGCTATCTCCAATTACAACAAGCTGTTTTGGTAAACTAATCACTATAACCGGAAAAAAATAATTACTTGATTTAACAAATTATTCTTACAAATCAAGTTAAACTGTTTTTGATTTTACCATTTATTAATTCGCCAACTATTGCGATGGAGCTATAAGCTATCAAAACTATGGTGACTTCTTGCCATGCGAAGGAACTTAGTGATTCTCTCAATTGCCAACCTAGACCAATACTTCCAATAATCCCAACAATTGCAGTTTCTCTAATAATGATGTCAGATCTATAAGCGCAATATGCTAAGTAACTTTTTGCTTGTTGAGAAAATAAACCTAAAAGCCAACTTGTCTTTTTTGAGATTCCTAGAGATTTCATTGCAATATAATTTCTCTTGTCTTGGCTATCTATATTTGTAAAAAGTAATTTGCTAGTAATACCAGCGTTGTGGAGACCTAATGTTAAAGCTGCTAAAGATAAAGAAGGATTATTAAAAGTTAATAGAGTTAGAAGTATTACAGGTGTAGGTATTAAACGTAATAAAAATGCAAAAATTTTTATAAAAATTTTAGAACTATTGTTGTTAAAAATTCCTATTACTAATGGAGGTAAACTAATTGCGATTCCTGTTGATAAAAGACTTAAAATTATTGTTTCTAATATAAGTTTTAAGAAATCAAATAATCCTAAATCTGAGCTTGATTTAAATAGAGAACTAACGGAATTAAAATTTTCAAAATTATTATTAAAAATAAAATAAAGAAAATATGAAAAAGAAAATAAAATTGTTATGAAAAAAACTGCAATAAAAAAAATAGATAGGATTTTATTTGTAGTATTAAATTTTATTTTTTTTAATATTAATCCAGGAAGAATTATCAAAATTGCTAAGGACCATAAATAAGTCCATAACTCTCTAAAATTCAAAGTTTGGAAAGATAAAAAAATACTGGAACCTATTCCTCCAATCCCAAAAAGTCCTAAAATCACAGTACTTCTTATTGAACACTCTAATCGATATAAACCAAAGTTTTTAAATGTTTTTATTATTGGATTCCATATTAAAGTTAGTAAAGAAGAAAATTTAGGTGCATTTATTTGATTTATAGATTCAAAACTTTTGTAGTCAATAGTTTCTAATTGTTCAGCAAAAACTTTTGAATTTACAGCAATATAAGGAATACATATAGCTATTATTCCTATCGAAAAATTTATTCCATATATTTGCATTAATATTATTCCCCAAACCACTTCGTGTATAGATCTAATTATTGTTAGAAAAAACCTTATTATGCGGTAGAAAAAATTTGGAATATTAAAGATTTTATAAAAAATATTTGAGGAAATTATTCCAAAAATTGCTCCAAAAATAATACTTACTAACCAACTAAAAAAACCAATTAAAATAGTTTCATTTAATCGCTTAATTACGGTAATAATAATTTCATTATCGATCTTGGGATTAAATGCAGAAATTAAGAATTCTTGGAATAATTTAAATCCTCCAAAATGAATATTGTTTATTAATTGATACCCTAGAGGTATGCATACCAAAATTGGAAGAAAAGATAATGAGGTATAGTTTAATTTTAATTTGTTCAACTAATTAATATATTTTCTCTAAATGGATCTTCTTTAAGTTATTTCTTTTGATATTGAAAAAAATCTTACCATCCCTTATTCCAATAACTTTATCGAAATCGTTCAGCAAATCTAATCTATGTAATGCAACTAATGCCGTCTTTGGGGATTTTTTGGTATTATTTTTATCTACATTTTCTAGCAGAAGGTTTTTAATTGTTGTTATCAATTTGGGATCTAGATTATTAAAAGGCTCATCTGCAAGTAATATATTTGATTCTTGAATTAATGATCTAGCTATAGCAACCCTTTGTTTTTGCCCCCCAGATAGTTTTCTGATTTTTTTGTCGTAAATAGAGTTATGAAGTCTACATAATTTCATATATTTATGCGCCTTCTTAAAAGAACTTATATTTAGTAAATTTTTAAAAGCAAAATAAAAATTGTTTTCCGCCAGTAGTCCACAATTAACATTTTGTTCTGCAGAGAGATCTTCTATTAATCTTAAATCTTGCCATATAGTGGTTATTTTACTTTTCTGCCTTCTATCTAATTCCTTGAAACTTTCATTGAATAATTTAACCTCACCTTGAGTTGGCTTTATAGTGCCATTAAGTACTGATATAAGTGTAGTTTTTCCTGAACCGCTTTTACCTAAAAGTGCAATTTTTTCCCCAGAATTTATTTTTAAATTTATTTTATTTAGGATTAGATCATTTTTGTATTTATAAGATATATTTTCTAATTCTAAGACAGTATTATTCATCTAATTTTATTTAATTTCCTCCCTATTTCTTCTATATTTTTATACTGTTTTGCTTCTGCATTTATAAATCTTTTTGCATTGAACATATCTAATATCTGTTTATGTGATTTTTGCTTTATGTCTAAATTTAGAATTACTGATTTAATTTCTTTTGTAAACCCTTCCCCGAATCTATTTTCAAGATCACCTTGAGCTACCCAATGATAGTCAACATATTCTGGTGTGATCCAGAATAATTCTAAATTACTTGTTCTTTTGGGATTATTTTTAAGATTGTTTTCCCAAACCTGTTTATTTAAAGCTCCAGCATCAAATGCACCACTATTAACTAAAGCTACAGTGGCATCATGACTCCCACTAAAACCTGCTTTTTTTCCTTTAAAATGTTTAATTTCTACCCCTGCTTGATTTAAAAAATATTCTGGCATTAATCTTCCAGAAGTTGAGTTTTCAGAGCCAAAAGTAAATCTTAAATTCTTTAGTTTTTTAAGTCCTTTAATGTTTGCAATTGCGTTAAGTTCTAAATTTTTGTTTACTATAAAAACACTTTTAAATTCCTTATCGATATCTCTTTGAGCTATGACAATTGATTTAGGTGTTTGTAATCTTGCTTGAACTCCTGATAAACCGCCAAACCAAACTAAATCTAAATCTTTAGTTCTAAATCCAGTTACTGCTGCAACATAATTAATAACAGGAATGTATTTAACTTCTACATCAAGTTGTTTGGATAATTCTTTTGAAAATAATTTAAATCTTTTGTCCAAAACATCTTGGTTTTGATCAGGTATTGCTCCAACTTTCAAAACTTTGGGATTTGAAAATACAGGTGATGAAAAAATAGAAAAAAATATAGATGAACTTAATAGGAAATTTTTCAAATTAATCATAATTGTCTTTAATCAATAATATTTGGAAATTGCTTTTTCAAACCTTTGTAGTCCATCTTTTATTTTAATCTCTGAAGAGGCACAAGAAATTCTTATGCATTCGTCAGCCCCAAAAGCTTTTCCAGGTACAACAACTAATCCATAATCTTGAAGAGCTTTGTTGCAGAAATCAACAGAAGTAATTGAAGAGTTAGGTAATTTTGGAAATGCGTAAAATGCTCCATTAGGTTCTTCAATATAAATACCATTTATATTCTTAAGGCCCTCATAGAGAAGGCTTCTTCTTTGATCATAATGGCTGTTTATCATTGAAAAAAATTCATTACTAATTTTTAAAGCCTCTAAAGCACCTTTTTGAACAAAAGAGCAAACATTACTTGTACTTTGACTTTGTAATGCTGATGTTGCTTTGATTACATCTTTGGGACCTACTAAATAACCTATCCTCCAGCCAGTCATAGCCCATCCTTTCGCAAATCCATTTATTAAGAAAATCCTATCTTTTAAGTCATTTGCTAATGAAGATAAACTGTAGTGTTTAAGTTCTTTTTTAAGGATTAGTTCGTAAATCTCATCAGAAAGAATATTGATATTTGGATTTTCTCTTACTAAATCGGCAATTTGTAATAATTCTTCCTTTGACATAACTCTTCCAGTAGGGTTATTAGGAGAATTGATAATTATAAATTTAGTTTTTGAAGAGATTTTAGACTTCAAATCTTTTATATTTATTTTGAATCCATCTTCTGCAGAAGAATTTGTAAAAACAGGCTTACCGCCCGCTAATCTAACCATCTGGGGATAACTTAACCAATATGGAGAAGGAATAATAACTTCGTCTCCAGTATTTAACAAGACTTGGAAAAGATTATATATTGCTTGCTTAGCCCCATTTGTGACCATTATATTTTCAAATTCATAATTTAAATCGTTTTGAATTTGAAGTTTATTTGCAATTGCTTTTCGGAGATCTAAATTCCCAGCTGCAGGCCCATACTTTGTAAAGCCATCAAAAATAGCTTTACTTGTGGCCTCTATAACTTCTTTTGGGGCATCAAAATCAGGTTCTCCTGCACTTAAATTGCAAATATCTACTCCTTCTGCAGATAATTGATTTGCTTTAGCACTTATCTGCAATGTAAGAGAAGGCTCAATTGAAAGTGCCCGATCAGATAAATTAACTTGACTCATTGACTTATGACTTTTCAAATATGACTTTTAAAAATGACAAATGCATAAATTAAGAATAAATAAAACTATCACACTATGGTTTAATTTAGTTCATTTTCTTAATCTATTTTATTTTCATGTTTTGAGTTCTTAAGATAAAAATATTTATAGTTTTATTTTCGGTGAAAAGGTTAGTAATTGGGAGAGGAAGTGTATTTGCAGATTTGTTAATAATTGGTGAGGCACCTGGAGCACAGGAAGATTTAGAAGGTAAACCATATGTAGGTAAATCAGGTAAGTTATTAAACGAATTATTGATACAGGCTGGGATTGATTATAAAAAGGATGTTTATTTTTGTAATGTAATTAAATGTCGTCCACCAAATAATAGAAAACCCACTGCTAGAGAAATTAATATTCATAAACCTTGGTTATTACAGCAAATAAAGTTAGTTGATCCAAAATTTATATTACTTACTGGTTCTACTGCTATGAGAGCTATTTTGGAAGTTAAAGATCCTATAAGTAATTTAAGAGGTCAATGGATTAAAAAAGATGGGAGAGAAATTATGGTAATTTTTCATCCATCTTATTTGTTGAGATTTCCTTCAAAAGAAATCAATAAACCTTATCATCTAACTTTGAAAGACCTAGAGAATGTAAGTGGTAAACTATATGCCGTATAATTTAGTGAAATCCTTTTTGAATATCAAGAATTTTAATGTCATTAACTCAATCAAAAGAGGTTAATAGTCTCTCCAAAAGATATTCAACTCATATTGAGAGAAGGATAACTAGAACGGTAATGGTGGGTGATGTAGCTATTGGAAGTGATTATCCAGTAAGAGTTCAATCGATGATAAATGAAGATACAATGGATGTCGAAAATGCTTACTTAGCTATCAAAAGACTTCATGATGTGGGTTGTGAAATAGTAAGGTTAACTGTCCCTTCCTTAGCACATGCCAAAGCAGTAGGAGATATAAAAGCAAAATTATTAGAAAATAATATCAACACCCCCTTAGTGGCGGATGTTCATCATAATGGTATGAAAATTGCAATGGAAGTTGCAAAACATGTTGATAAAGTAAGAATTAATCCTGGATTGTTTGTTTTTGAAAAATCAGACCCTACAAGAACTAAATATACAGATGAGGAATTTGAAACTATTAAGCAAACAATACTTAAAAGATTTACCCCTTTAGTTGAAGTTTTAAAGGCTGAAAACAAAGCTCTAAGGATTGGAGTTAATCATGGGTCTCTATCTGAGAGGATGCTTTTTACTTATGGAGATACGCCATTGGGAATGACAGAATCTGCGATGGAGTTCGTCAAAATTTGTGATGAGCTTGATTTTCATAACATAATTATTTCTATGAAAGCTTCCAGGGCTCCAGTCATGATGGCAGCTTATAGAATGATCGCAGATAGGCTTGACTCTGAAGGATATAACTACCCCTTACATTTAGGAGTGACTGAAGCTGGTGATGGTGATTATGGAAGGATTAAAAGTACTGCTGGAATTGGAACGCTTTTAGCAGAGGGATTAGGAGATACCATCAGGGTTTCCTTAACTGAAGCTCCAGAAAAGGAAATACCAGTTTGCTATTCAATTTTGCAATCTTTAGGATTAAGAAAAACAATGGTTGAATACATCAGTTGCCCTAGTTGTGGTAGAACACTTTTCAATCTAGAAGAAGTTGTAGATAAAGTTAGGAAAGCCACCTCACATTTAACGGGTTTAGATATAGCAATAATGGGATGTATTGTTAATGGGCCAGGAGAAATGGCAGATGCTGATTATGGTTATGTTGGGAAAGGTAAAGGAACTATTGCCTTATATAGAAGGAAAGAAGAGATAAAAAGAGTACCTGAAGATGAGGGGGTTAATGCTTTAATCCAACTTATTAAGGATGATGGGAAGTGGATTGATCCTTAAGGATTTATCAAATTTTTGAATTATAAATAAATTCTTTTTATAATAAAAATTATCGAATAATTTGAAGAAAAGAAAATTGCTTAAAAAAAAATATATATTTCTGTTTGCGACATCCTTTTCTGGACTGTTTTTAAATAATTTTGCAGAGGCAACAGTTTTAAATAATAGTTATAAAGAAGTAATTGATCATGTTTGGCAAATTGTATATAGAGATTTTCTTGATTCAAGCGGCAAATTTCAAAAGTCCAATTGGATTAATCTAAGAAAAGAAGTTTTATCAAAAACATATTCAGACAGCAATGAAGCATATGATGCGATCAGAGATATGCTTTCTAACTTAGATGATTCTTATACAAGATTTTTAGAACCTAAGGAATTTAATCAAATGAGAATCGATACCTCTGGTGAATTAACTGGAGTTGGTATCCAAATAGTTAAAGATAAAGAATCTAATGATTTAATAATTATTTCTCCCATAGAGGGCACCCCCGCATTTGATGCTGGAATCAAAGCTAGAGATAAAATATTATCCATAGATAATATTTCTACTGAAGGTATGAATATTGAGGAGGCCGTGAAATTAATAAGAGGGCAAAGAGGTACTAAAGTAAAGCTTGAAATTCTTAGAGGTTCTAAATCCTTCTTTAAGATTTTATCAAGAGAAAAAATTGAAATAAAATCTGTATCTAGTAAAGTCAATCAAACCAAAAACGGCTTATCAATTGGCTATGTAAGAATTAAACAATTTAATGCAAATGCATCAAAAGAGACTAGAGATGCTATTAAGGATTTAGAAACAAAAAAAGTTGCAGGATATGTTCTTGACTTGAGAAGTAATCCTGGAGGTTTATTAGAATCAAGCATTGATATCTCAAGGCACTTCATTAACAAAGGAGTAATAGTAAGTACGGTGAGTAAAGATGGTTTAAAAGAAACAAAAAAAGGAAACGGTCAAGCTCTAACAAAAAAGCCTTTAGTTGTCTTAGTTAATGAGGGTTCTGCTAGTGCAAGTGAAATAGTCTCTGGTGCAATAAAGGATAACAAAAGGGGAAAATTAGTTGGGAAGAAAACGTTTGGTAAAGGTTTAGTTCAATCTATGAGAACATTAGTTGATGGTTCAGGTCTAACTGTTACAGTCGCTAAGTATTTAACTCCGAACGGCACTGATATAAACAAATCTGGAATTATTCCAGATATAGAAGTAAAAATGAATATCAACCCTATACTCCAAAGAGAGATAGGAACTAGAAAAGATAAACAATATAGAGCTGGTGAAAAAGAGCTAATAAATATAATTAATAGAAAGAAGCAGATAAGCGAATTTAAGCCTGACACTACAAACCTTAATGCGTTCCTAAAAATTAATAAGGAAGATAAAGTATTTTCATTAAATTAATTACTCATATCCAGCATTCTCTTTATTGGCACATAAGCTCTTCTTATTATTTCTGGGTTTAGTTCTATAGACGGGGAATTGTTTTTTAGGCAATCTAGAATTTTTTCTAAAGTATTTAATTTCATATATGGACACTCGTTACATTTACAACCTTCTATATCTGGGACTTCAATAAAAATTTTGTTAGGTTCTTTCTTTTTCATTTGATGAATTATTCCAGGTTCAGTTAGTACCATATAAGTTTTAGATGGATCTTTACTTACGAAATCAAGCAGCTTACTTGTTGATCCAATAAAGTCTGAGAGAATTAGTAAATTTTGACTACATTCAGGATGAGCAATGACTTTTGATCCTGGATTTTGATATTTTAATTTTAGAAGTGCTTCTTCACTAAATGATTCATGAACAATGCAGCTGCCAGGCCATAATTTAAGATCTCTTCCTGAATTTTTCTGTACCCATCTCCCAAGGTTCTGATCTGGTGCAAATATTATCTTTTTATCTTCAGGTATCTTTTTAATTAATGAGACTGCATTACTGCTTGTACATATCAGATCACTTTGAGCTTTTACTTCTGCAGTACAATTTATATAACTTACGACATAGTGATCTGGATTTTCTTCCCTGAACTTTTGAAATTTATCTGAGGGACAATCGTCTGCTAAGGAGCATCCTGCGTCAATATCTGGTAATAGGACTGTTTTATTAGGGCTAAGTATTTTTGCTGTTTCGGCCATAAAGTGCACACCGCAAAAAATTATTATATCTGCATCATTATTTGCAGCTTTCCTAGATAGATCTAATGAATCGCCAATAAAATCTGCAATTTCCTGAATCTCTGGAGCTTGATAATAGTGCGCAAGAATAATTGCATTAGCTTTTTTGCAACGCTCCTTTATTTCAGAAATCAAATCCTCTTCGTTTTGAACTGATTTCTGTTTTGCAGTAGAAGTTATACTGGTCAGGATTTAGAATATCTCTAAATAAATTATATGCCTTTAAACAGAAAAAATTCTGACAAATTTAAAAATTGCTATTGTTGGTGACTGTCATGGTCAATGGTCTGAATTAGACTTGAAAGTTTTATCGATTATCAAACCAAATATTGTTTTATTTGTTGGTGATATTTCTGATGGGAGTGTCAAAATAATTAAAAAAATAAATGAGATTAAAATCCCTACTTTTGTGATTTTAGGAAATCATGATAGGGGGAAAGATTCTACAGGGGAAACTCTCTCAAAACAGATACGTGTTCTTGGTGAAAAATATTGTGCATGGGATTTGAAGGTTTTTAATAATCAAATAAATTTATTGTTTGCTAGACCATGTAGTTCTGGCGGCGGCTATTATCTTTCGAAAGAAGTTAAAGGTGTTTATGGACCTATCACCGAACAAGATTCAATAAATAAAATTATCAAATGTTCGGAAAAGACTTTAGAAGATATACCTTTAATAATTATGTCTCATGCTGGTCCCTCGGGTTTAGGTTCAGAACCTAAAAGCATTTGTGGAAAAGACTGGAAATTACCCTCATTAGATTGGGGAGATAGAGATTTGTCTGTGGCTATTTCTCAAATACAAAAAAGAAGAAAAGTTGATCTTGTAATTTTTGGTCATATGCACAACCGGCTTAAAAGAAATCTTGGTTTAAGAGAGATGTTTAAAATTGATAGCAAAGGGTCAATTTATTTCAACACTGCTGTGGTGCCAAGATATAAAACTGATGAAGATGGGAAATTACTAATTAACTTTTCTTGGATTGAGTTTGAAAAAAATAGATTAAGTCATGTTTCTCATCGATGGTATTCAGAGTCTGGTGAAATTCGTGAAGAAGAAAAATTTTTTTAGGATTAGATATTTTTGTTCATATTTTAAGTATTTTTGGGCTTTTCATATCTTGAAAATAATGTTTGAGACAAGATATAACCCGCAATTCCTGCGGCTGTAAAAGCTAAACCATTTTTAAATAAAGGCAATAAATCATTTGTTCTGGATATTATCGGTGCCAAACCAAAAATTCCAAATAACATGCCCCATAAAGGAGAAAGTAGAGCTAAAAATCCAATTGATATGACTTGACCTTCTTTTCTTGGAGCAGATGCGAAACCTGCTACTAAACCTCCAAGAATAGATGTACATAAAGTCCATATATATTGCTCTTTGGGTAGGCCTGGGACAACTTGACATCCTCCTCTTTCGAGGCAAATTTTTACTGAATCAATTGCATCTAATACTGCACCATCCTCACCGTGATCTTTAACATAGTATTGGTTGCCAAATCTTGTTTGAAGTTCAACCCAAAATAACCTTGGCATAAAATTAAAATAAGCCTCTCCGACGTTAAAGTTCAGCAAATTTCCTCCTCTAGGATCAGCAACTATCAGCAAACTTGTCTCATCTAAATCCCAATAGTCCTTTATTGCGCTACCAGGAGAACTTTCAAACTGAGATAAATATTTAATTTTCCACCCACTTTCAATTTCTAGATTATTGAGTTTTTCCTCTAAAGATTTTTTCTGATTAGGGCTTAATGTTTTAGCTAAATCAATTACTGGTGTTTTTTCTTCTGGTAAGAGATTTGGATTATTTATAGCAAAAACGGGTTTATGTGAAATTAAAACTAATATAGATAGAAATATTCCTAATAAATAGTTAATCTTTGAAGGCATAAATAAGTTTTGTCTTTTTATATTTTCGCCGATGAATAGCTTACCCGCGAATAATCCAGATTGGTTAGTAAAAAAAATAATAAAAATGGGCGGGACTATAAGTTTTTATGACTTTATGAATTTCGCATTAAATGATCCGATTAATGGTTATTACGGCAGCGGTAAAGCTGAGTTAGGCGTTCGAGGGGATTTTGTTACATCACCCTCTTTATCTGATGATTTTGCTTTTTTGGTTGGTAAACAAGTAGAAGATTGGTTGATTCAGTTCAAAAATAGTTTTTTATCTTATCAGAAATTAGATGTAATTGAATTTGGAGCAGGAGATGGAAGCTTTATGCGGGGATTAATTAAATATTTTTTAGAAAATAACAAGAATTTTCTGGAAGGAGTTTCTTTTGTAATTATTGAACCTAATGAAGGGATGGTAGAAAAACAAAAAAATAAATTGGAAGAATTTTTAAACTTAGGCATTGATATTTTATGGAAAGGTTTGGAAGAAGTAGAGGAAAATAATATAAATGGAATAGTTCTTGCAAATGAGGTTTTGGATGCTTTGCCATTAGAGAGAATAACCTTCTCAAAAGGAAAATTACTTCGACAAGCAGTTTCAATAGACAAAAAATCTCATAAATTATATTTTGATGAGATGCCAATTACAAGTGAATTGAGAAAAAGTATTGAACTTGCTAAAAGTGAGTTGGAAATTACTATTCCGCCTGAAGATGCTCTTGAAGGATGGACGACAGAGTGGCATATAGATAACTCAAAATGGTTAAAAGCTATTTATCAAAAAATTAATAATGGTATTTTATTGACAATTGATTACGCTAAAGAAGCTAAAAAATACTATACCTCTAAGAATTCTGATGGGATGATAGTTTCTTATCAAAACCAAAATATGACGAATAATGTCCTAGATTCTCCTGGAAATTGCGATTTAACATCTCATCTGTGCATAGAAACTTTAATTAATGATGCTGAGACTCTTGGATTTGATACTGTTGGAATAACTAAACAAGGAGAGGCTTTGTTGGCACTTGGATTGGCAGAGAGACTTTATGGGATTCAGAAAGAAATTAAAGAGGATTTATCAAATGCCCTTTTAAGAAGAGAGGCATTACTTAGACTCGTTGATCCTGTTTGTTTAGGTGATTTTAAGTGGTTTGTTTTTAAAAAGTTTAATGAGAAGAAAATGAATATAAATTCAACCTGTTTGCGTTAAGAAAAAAACTTTAAAAATAATGAATCTTCTACGTCATCATATATATCAACAGTACCAATTTCTTTCGGTAATATAAATCTCATTTTGCCATCACGAACTTTTTTATCGCCCATAAGTATTGTTAGAACCTCTTCTTTATTTATTTTGGGGATCTCAGTAGGAAGATCGTAACTCTTCAAAAGATTCTTCTGTCTCTCTAATCCTTCTTTAGACCATAACCCTTTCTCAATTGCTATTTCCCCCGCAATATTCATACCAATTGATATTGCCTCACCATGCAGAAATTTGCCGTATCCACATAAATTTTCAATAACGTGACCAAAAGAATGACCGTAATTCAATATTGCTCTAACACCATTTTCATGTTCGTCTTGAGAAACAATATGAGACTTTGTTTTAATTGAACTATTAATTATTTTAATTAGATATTCATTTTTGAGATTTATAAGTTCATTTTTGTTTTTTTCAATTTCTAAGTATTCAAAAAGTTCTTTATCTCTAATTACCCCGTATTTTATTACTTCGGCCATGCCTGCACTAAATTCTCTTTTGGGCAAACTTTTTAAAGTTTCTGGATCAATAAAAACTGCTATAGGTTGATTGAAAGCTCCAATTAAATTCTTACCTTTTGGATGATTTACTCCTGTTTTCCCTCCCACAGATGAATCAACCATTGATAATAATGTTGTTGGAATTTGAATATATTCGATACCTCTTAGCCAAGTCGCAGCTGCAAAACCACTTACATCTCCAACAATTCCTCCTCCAAGGGCAATAATTATTGAATTTCTATCTAAACCAAATTCAAATGCTACATCATATATTTCACTTAAAGTTTTTAAGTTTTTATATGATTCTCCAGCCTTGATAAGGAACATTTTGGCCTGAAATTTATTTTCTTTTAAATTATTTAAAAATTTTTCTCCATACAAATTTGATATTTCTTCATTTGAAATCACAAGTATTTTTCTATTTTTTGTTATTCCAATTTTTAAAAGTTCTTCGCTGATATTATTCAGAATCCCTGCTTCTAGAGTTACTTCATATGACTTATTACCTAATGGGACTAATATTTTTCTCTTATTCACAATTGATTACCTAATTAAAATTTATAAATATTTGGTATTAAATACTTTATATATTAGCAAAATCTAAGCTCTAGATCCTTAAAAATTCAGTTGTTAAGAATTAGAAATGGTAATAAAATCATGCTATGAGTTTTAAAAAAAATATAAACGATTTTAAGAAAAATTATTCCCTAGGAATAATTGGAGGTGGTCAGCTTGCTTTGATGTTAACCGAGGCAGCAAAAAAAAGAGATCTAGAAGTATGTGTGCAAACAAAATCTTGTGATGATCCTGCTGGTTTAAAAGCAGATCATGTCATAGAAGCTGATCCTTTAAAGATAAGAGGTAATAAATCATTAATTAATGAGTGTGAAAAAATAATTTTTGAAAATGAATGGATAAAAATTGATAAATTAAATTTAATTGATAATAAGGATATTTTTGTTCCAAGCCTTAATGCAATTAAGCCATTAGTAGATAGGTTTTCTCAAAAAAAATTAATAGACAGAATGAATTTTCCCTGCCCAAAATGGATAAGTATTGAAGATTTTAAAAATCTCTCGGATGAGGAAATCAATAATTGGACTTTTCCTCTAATGGCAAAATCAAATAAAGGTGGATATGACGGCAAAGGGAACAGAAAAATAAAGACAAAAAAAGATTTAGATTCTTTTTTAACAGAGAATAGTTCTAATGAATGGTTAATAGAAGAATGGATAGAGTATAAAAAAGAACTGGCTCTTGTTGGTTCGAGAGATAGGACCGGCAAGATAAGATTCTTTCCAATAGTTGAGACGTTCCAATCAAACCATGTTTGTGATTGGGTTCTTGCACCTGGAACAAATGAATATGATTTGAACTTATTTGCAATAAATATTTTTTCTTCAATAGTCAATGAACTTAATTACATTGGAGTTTTAGCTATTGAATTCTTCTATGGAGATAATGGTCTTTTAATTAATGAAATAGCTCCTAGAACACATAACTCAGCTCATTTCTCTATTGAAGCTTGCACTTCAAGTCAGTTTGATCAATATGTTTGCATTTCTTCTGGGATAATGCCACCTGAAATTAAAATGAACTGTGAAGGTGCAATTATGATAAATCTACTGGGGTTAAAAAAGAATTTCCCAATCTCAATGGAAACCAGAATTAAAATGTTATCTGAAATTGTGGGTTCTAATATTCATTGTTATGGCAAATCTCGCGAAATTCTGGGAAGAAAAATGGCTCATATCACATTTTTATTAAATGGTAAAACGCATTCAGAAAGATATGATGAAGCTCAAATTTTATTGACCATGGTAAGAGACATTTGGCCATCTCCAAATGCATAAAAAAATAAGTTAGAGTTAGATTACTGGATCTTTGGTTAAGTTCTTCTTTATGTGCTCTGATCTGACTCTCTTTCGACATGAGGAGACTGTCGTGATGCGGTAGTAAACCGATCTTGTAATCGGAAACGAAAGCCCACTTTGAATCCTCTTCTGGCATTTCCAGGTCGATGCAGCAGAGAACTGACGGGGATCCGGTATTACCTATCAAACTGCGTGTTATTACAGGCTTTTGGTAGGTATTTTATTTTTTTTGGAATAACTGAGCTGTTCATTCTCTACCAGTGTAAATAATTTATTTGCCAAAATACTTGACGATCCATTTCTAATGTATTTATATTAGTAGTACAAATGTATTAATTAAATGACTTTAGGAGGAGCTAATGTTTGGACTAATTTTTCTTACGGTTATTGTAATGAGTCCCCAAGTGGTTGGTTACTTAGCCCAGACCGCAGCAGATTAATTTTATTTATAAGGAATAAAAAATCTCCCAGAAATAGTATGAGAATTTTTGCTCATACATATTATGCAAATGATCTTGGTGAGCCAATGGCAATTAAATCATCCACTCAAATGTATTTGGATAATGCTTGGGATAAATGGCATGACCTTCAATTAGAAGGTTGGACTTTTGAAGAACTTGAATCACCTGAATCTATATGACTAACTTAAATCCAATCAAAAAGAAATTATCAAAAGTAGATAGAAAGATATCTATGCAAGACCCATCAAAATTATTAGCAGAATTTTTTAATGGTGTTGTCCTTGAACTTGATGAAGAATATAAGTATGACTCATAAAGAATTGATAGATCAAGTTTCCGCAAATTTATTTAAACAAAGTGGAAAGTTAGAAAGCAGAAGATCTTGGTTGGCAATGAGAAATTATCTTGAACAATTAGATACCGTACAACTTAAATCCATGCTTGAGGAGCACGGATGATTTAAAAACTTTATTTAGTTTTTATTTTTTTCTTAATTCTCAGAAAACCGTAAGTTGCAAAGCCAACCAAAAACATATCCAAGTAAATATGCCAAGTAGGAAAAATCTGGTGTATTAATTCCATTAACTTTTTATTGCCACTTGCCAATAAGGATAATCTAAATTTGATTTTTCTCTAATTAATTGTAATTTTCTAGAATTTATTTTTACTACTATTCCATCTGTTGGATATTTACTAAAAAGCTTCCCTTCTAGCCATTGTTTTCTAAATACTTCAATTTGGCTCGTAAAGTTGCATGAAATATCCTCAGGGATCGTGAAGCCAAGCTTTGAAAGACTTTTTTTGGACTCATATTGGTTAAGTGTTGAATTAAGTATTTGAAATGCGCAGAAGCTAAGACTTTCAGAAAATCCCTCTTTAGCTCTTAGAAATCCAGAAGCGATTCTCTGGGAGATATTTGGACTTTGGTTGGGTGCATATAATTCACCTCTAACTTGAAGAACTCCTCGTAAAGGGAGATTATTGGGAATGTCTTGGACTTTAACAACTTTACTAGTAACGTCTGCCCCTTTTCTTGAAATTGCTTTCTCCAAGGTTCCATCCCTATATTGCAAAGCAACAGCACAACCATCTATTTTTGGTTCAATCAATAATCTAGTATTTACTAATAATCCTTTCAAAAATTCATCGATTGAATCCTTTTCTAATGAAGGTAAAACTAGTTTATTTTTCTTTTTAAAGTAATCACAATTTGGGTTTGTTCTTAATAAATTTTTTTCAAGTTGGTCGAACTGCTTATCAGAGATTAAAGCATTACCATTTCTATAATTATCGTCATACCATTCAATTCGTTCTTCTAAATAAGTTTTCATTTAATAAGATGGCATAAGTTTTTGATCAGTTATCCAACTTGGTTTATCTATAATCCATTTTTCTCTATCTTCATATTTAACAGTCCATAAAAGAAATGAAGAAATTTCTTTTAGAGTTATGCCAAACAAATATCTTGTTTTTGGACTTATTGATATAAATCTAAATAATAATATTAAAAAAAAAATTTTAAACATACCTTTAATCATTTAAAACTCAGCGTAATGTTTACGAAATATTTAATTAATGCAATTCTTATAACCCTCAATCTTTGCAAGCTCTTCAATATTCAAACCTGTTTCTTCTAGTAAAGTTTCTCTTATATCGTCCTTATTAAATTTAGTTAAAGCTCCTTTAGTAGAGTACTTAATACATTGGTTTTTGTATTTTGCTTCTTTGAGAACAGGAGATAAATAAAAACCAAACAAGATGATAAAAGCCCCATAGGTTATAAGTTTTCTATGGTTTTTCCACCATTCATAAAATTTATTGGACACGAAAAATAAATGACTATTTTCTATTTTAAATTGACTGTCAACAAATTACTTTAGAAATTTAAGCATTGGTTAATTTATTGTTTTTTCATTAATAGATTTAACCCAAGAATAATATCTTGATTTTCTAATCCTTTGCTCTTTAGATACTAATCTATCCGCAGATTCTAGAGGTGATTCTCCTTCCTCAACTTTTGTTGTAATAGAAATACCAAAACCTTTTGCTTCAATTTTTGCAATGCCACCCTCTAAAAAAAATAAAAAAGACCAACCCTTGTTCCATCCTAAATAGAAGGGATTTCGATACATTGCATTCTTTTGGAGATACTCTTTAAATGATATTTTCATTTCCAAGGAGTTACTTGTATACACTATTACCAAATAAGAAGTTTACAGCTGATTATTTCTGGAAAGTAATTTTCGTATTTAAATATTTTTTTTGGATGAATACTTGACGTCTACGAGTAGTACATTTATATTAATAGTACAACTGTATTATCTTCATGACTTTAGGAGTCGCTAATGTTCGGACTTATTTTTATCGTGGCAGCCTTATTGACTCCCCAACTGGCTGGTTGTTTAACAAAAAAAGTGGTTTATTAATTTTTTTTGAGAGTTATAAGAAATCTGTATCTAATAACTTACAAGTATATACTCATCTTTTCTATGCAAATGAATTAGGTGAACCAGCCCAAATTAAAAATTCAAGACTTCATTCTATTGAGTGTGCTTGTGAAACATGGAATGAATTAATTTCAAGAGGTTGGCAAATTGTTACTAATAAATTCCAGTAATCATGATCAAGGTAAATCCGTCAAAATGGGAATATCTAAAAGACTCTATCCTAAAACGAAAACGAACAAAGATTTGTATTACTTGCAATCACTTTCGCTACAGCACTACAGAAACTTTTGCTACTATCTTGATCTGTCCAAAATACGAAAAACGCATACCACAGGGTGATCATTTACTTAAAGGCTGTGAGTATTGGCAAAAAAATAGGACGATATTTTCCCCTGAATCATCTTAATTATTCTCTAATTAAACTTCTCTAGGTAGAGATATTTAATTATGTAAACAAAGCATTATTTTATACAACTTAAAAAATTCTTTTTAAGTAATTTTGAAGCATGATTCAGTTCTACTTTTCCATATTTTTATTAGTTGTGCTTACATTTTTTGCACTTTTATTAGATGCACCTGAATTGGCATCTTTAATTCAAACTTTTTAGAAAATAATAAATCAGCATTTTTACTGATTTACTTTCTTAATAAGTAAGGCTTAGGTTTAAATTGTTGAAAAGGAGGGATCTAATGATTGACAGTCCACCAGAGGAGTTAAATTATAAAATTTAAATCTAAATAAAACTAATGCTAAATCTTGAATGAATCTTCTACTTGAGATTCATTCTTTTTTAATTTCTTGCTAAAAAATATAAACTATAAGTATTGAATTTTAAAAGTAAAAAAATCTGTTCATATTAAAATGATTTTAGTCCTAAGTCTATTCTTTGATAGTGGCTAACTTTACCTGAATCCAAAACCATTTTTTTGTTCTTCTTTTTCTTCCCATTCATTAATTATTAGTTTTAGTAAACTTTTAAGTTCTGAATTCGAAGCATCAGTATCTTTTTGAAGATTTATACAAATTTTTTTTATTTCCTCAAAAGCATTATCAATTAATATTGTTTTTTGATCTGGATTAGCCATAGAATTTTAAAATGCTCCATTACAGTTGAACCCACTGCAGTTAATAAACCTGAAAATATTCATTACAAAGTTGTGGAATCTTTCATCATAAAAAAATGCCCAGGTTGTAAATATAGCAAAACCAGAGACTGCAAAGGCAGCATATTGAAGCCAATGTATTCCAAAGCTGTCCAATCCATTTTTATCAAAATCAGAATTACTCAATTGCTTTTTTACTTATAATAAAAATTTTTTTTTTAAAAGGAGAGTTTGTTTTGAACGAGAGATTTATTTTTTTATTTAAGACCTAATGTATTGATAGTTTAAATAAAACCAGGTATTATCCATCCAAAAAAACCGTAGTTTATTATCAAAGCTAAAAAACCAATCATAGCTAATCTCCCATTTGTAATTTCAGCATTTTTCCAAAATTTACCCATGTAGTTTTTATTCTTTTTCGAATTTTTATTTATCAAATAATTTGGTTCTAAAGGTTCCTGCAACCTTTTGATGGCGTATAAAGAGAATTGAATTGTAATTGCGATGATAACAACTATAAAACTAGTAAGTGCATCCATTTTTAGATTTCATATGTGATCAATTACTAAGTCAAAGAGTAAATGACATTTGTATACATCAAACATTTCCTCATTTCTGCTTTATTGATAGAGGAAAACTTAACTTGAATTATTAAATAATGTAACATATTTAAAAAATAATTAGTATGAATTCTTACTTTTTCTTTGGATTTCACATTTTTTAGTACTTTAGTGTTACATTTATGTGACTAAAATATCCTAAGACTAATCTTAATTGAATTACAGAATTAGCTTTAAAGTCTTATTTCTCAAGATCCATAGATTTTTGAAGATTTATTAGAAATATATTTTTGTATTATTTTTGAATTGATTTTTTAATAACTAGAAATTATTATTTTTGTTTGATATCCGGAAGGTAGAATTTATTGCCTAATGTGTAACCAATTGACATCAAAACGAACCCAATAAGTTGAGGTAAATGAGAATTTGCTAAAGAGATTTTTTCAATCATTTCCCAAACTATAAAATAATATAATAATAAAAAAATTTTAATTATGTAGATTTATTTTTTTTTTGATTCTTTTATCTCCCCAGATTTTTTTAGTGAATTAACAAGTCTTTCATTTTCTGTTTTTAAATTTTCTAATGCAGATTTTGTGAATTGTTCTTTAGCCTCAAATTTTGCTGAACTTATAACTTTTTTATTAGGGAGTTTTTTCTTCGGTTCTGACTTCATATCAAACAGCAATTTTAAAAAATTTTAGAAGTTATTTTTTTTGAGTTAGGTATTATTTTTTACATTTTTTTGGTTAATAATATTTGTTTACATATACAAGTTAATCTTTATCTTTTGGGAGCCTTAACCATCCAGTAGTCCATTCTGATTTTAGTTTTGCCCATGAGATTCTTTTAATATCTTTTTTATTTTTGGTAGGAAAAATATCAACCCATCTATCTTCATTTTTCCCACCATAAGCTTTAACTTGAAAATGCCTGTTACCATTAATTGTTTTTGGTGCTGTCCAACACAAAGTAGGAGGCCATTTCATGAGAAATTTTTAAAAGTTAAAAAACTAAAGGTTGCTTTGCCCAGTTAACACTAAACCATAATATGCAATCGTACCAAGGATAAGTACGATTCCTAGTATTCTAATAATCATGATTTTATATTTTTAAATTCAAACTATATTAGAGAAATTTTATAAATTTACGTTGAAGATTTAATATTTTCTAATTTTCACTTTTTTTATTTCTAACTATGGAGTGGCAAGATTCAGGATGCCATTCATTCTGAATCTTGCCAATAAAATCATAAATAAATGAATCGGGACATCCAGTTTTTTTTTGAAGTTCTGATAGTTCTTCTTTAATGAATTCATATACACTCGTTATTACCCCTAAATTTTCTTCTTGGGAGGGAGCCCATTCTTTATTCTCCATTAATATTTATTAAACTACTTTCCACAATATCGTAATAGGTTATGTCTCCATAATCAGCATCTGAACAACACAAATCTTCATATAGTTCCTCTAATAAATCGTACGCATCTGAATAATTATCAAAACTTTGAGCTGTTAATTCGTCATCTTTCCCATCGATTCTAATTATTTTGTAGGTCATATTTTAATTAGATGTAAAAAGTATTTTTTTTTTTTGATTCATTGGATCATATTATAAATAAAAATCTTATTTAGGAGTATTAGTTGGGTAAAGCTTCTGAATTTTATTTTTCTGAATTTGTAATTTTCTTCTTTCATATTTTTTTGCCATTATTTTTCTGATAAATAATTGTGGGATAAGCCAAACTAAAGCAATAGCTATAGCCATGAAAGCAGGATTTCTCCAAGTTAACCTAATAATCTCTTGTATAAATTCTTGATTGAAAATTTCCATACATTAAATTTTGATGATAAAAATATCTTTGCTTTCTTTAATAAATTCTTTTAAATTTCATAACCTATCATAACTTTAAAAAATTTAATAAGGAATTTTTTTAAATTTTTTCTTTTTCTAGTTCGTTTTCTTTTATATTTGGATTTAGATTAATTTTTTATTTTTAGTTTACAGATGTCTACTTTTCTAATTACAGGATCAAATAGGGGTATTGGATTAGAACTATGTAAGCAAATTCATAAGAGGGGAGATAATGTAATTGCAACGTGTAGGAAAGCTTCAAAAGAACTTATAGATTTAGGAGTGAGAGTTGAAGAGAATATAGAAATTTCTTCAAATGAGTCGATAACAAATTTGTGTAAAAAACTATCTGGAGTTAATTTAGATTGCTTAATTCATAATGCAGGAATTTATGAATTTAATTCTTTCGAAAACTTAGATAAAAAAAGTATTTTGCGGCAATTTGAAGTCAATGCATTGAGCCCAATATGTATGACTCAATCACTTAAACATTTTTTAAAAAGATCTTCTAAAGTTGCTTTTATCACAAGTAGAATGGGATCTATTGAAGATAATACATCTGGAAGTTCTTATGGTTACAGGATGTCTAAAGTCGCTTTGTCCATGGCAGCAAAATCACTTTCTATAGATTTATCAAGAGAAGATATTTATGTAGCTATTTTGCACCCTGGGTTAGTGAGTACGAGAATGACTGGCTTTACAAGAAATGGAATAAGTCCTGAAGAATCAGCAAATGGCCTTTTAAAACGTATAGATTCTTTAAATAAAAATAACTCGGGTACGTTTTGGCATGCCAACGGAGAAGTTTTGCCTTGGTAAAATCTATATTTTTATTTTTAAGAGATTTACATTGTTAATTTGTTAAAAAACTTTTAAATTTTTAACGAATTTCTTTCCTTGTTTAATTCTTTTAGTTATCTTTAAAAAAACATTAGTAAAGGAGGTGATTCATTGTCGTATCTACCGAAAAATACGGTTATTAAAGGGGCCGTGAATTCAGTATTTTCATCACATTCATCGGTCTCTTTTTCTTTGATTAAGAAAAAAGGTTTTATAATCAACAGATTTATATAAATCAGTTACTTAATAATTAAAAGCTCTGCATCTCATGAATTTGCAGAGCTTTTTTTGTGAATTTAAATAATCTTTCAAAATTTAGGCTATCTTTTTTGGCCGAAGTAAATTAAAGCTAAAAAAGATAAAGTGCTTACCAAAGCGATTAAGTACCACCCAGTTGAGGAGTTGCTAGTTACTTCGTTCATTTATTTTGATTTATCGGAGGAACTGATTATTTGAGTGAAAATCACAATTGATATCATTAAAAAAACTAAAAGGATGTAAGTTACGTTCATTTATAGAAAAATGCTAATTATTAAAAAGATTATTCCTAAAACTACAGTAACAATTGCTCCATCTACTAATAAGTCTTTCCATGTATAACTTTTAAGCATCCTTGTTTTATCTTCTTCACTCATAAGGCTCTTTAACCACGTCCAATCTAGAAGCTGTGTCAATGCAACACCAAAAATTATATGACCAAACAAAATACCAATTAGATCAATTCTAGAAATATCTTTAGTGAGACTTGTAATAATAAAAAAGTCCACTAGCTTTTTTCTTTATTAGATAAGGCACCACCTTCTTCTTTGTATTTTTCCCAAGCTTCACTTATTTTCGCTTTAGAGAAATTTTGTTTTCCCTCATAGAATTTATTTTTGAGGTTATTTAAACTATTAGTCAGTTCTTTTTTTGTTGGTTCATCAAGAAAGTTTGATGTTAATTTCCATAAATACCAGCTACTAGCTAGAAGAAGAATCAATCCGAGTAATTGCATATTAGTTTTTTCCCATCCTACAACTTTTCAAATGGTTTCGATAAATTAATTTATTTAGTACATGTAGAAATTTTTTTGACTTAAATAAAAATTAAAACTTTAACCAGTGGAAAAATACTCTATCCAGCAGCCATATAGTTAGACCCCCTTCCAGGAAAGCCAACCAATACATCCCATAATCAGAAAATCCCATTTGCTCTTTTACTGTGTTAATTAATTTTTTGTGAGCTTGAATGAGATCTTTCATGAAGAATAAAATTTTTAAACCTGCTAATTTTCTATTATTAAGAATCCCTTACCGTAACAAGATAAACAGGTTTTAGTTTCATCTAATGAAATTCTTAGAAAACCTGCTCCATTACATCTAAAGCAATTTACTTTAGAAGTTGAGTAAATCTTTGACTTGATTTTAGCAGCACGGTTTAAGTAAGAAACAGTTTCTTTACGACCGTTAGCTTGAGTAGCTTTATTTAAAAGCTTTTTATAACTGACTTTTAGTTCTTGGGTATTCATCTTTCGAAAGAAATAAGGATTCGAATACAGGGAAAATAATTGTTTATATAATTAAAAAACTAGGAATTTTCCGTTAATATTTCTGATCAGATCTCTTATGGAGATTCGATTAATATAACTAGAATTTGCTTTATATGTTTAGTATCTGAAGTATTCACTTGTATATTTAATAGAAATTTTATATTTGACAAATTAAAAATATTTTTGGTAATCATTCAAGAGTTTTTTTATTGTTCGAGAGGGATTTTTGAAAATTTTGTTGTTTAAAAAATTTTTTAACTCTAATAAATCATCCAGCCTTTTTGAGGTTTTTTACTAAAAAATCATTTTCATTGGTAAGAACTTTGAGCTTAGATTTTTCCAAATCTTTTTTGGTTTCGAGGTTTAAATCCTTTTTTGTCTCATTTAGATTCATAAGATTTGTTCTTAAAATTATTTAAAAGACAATTGTGATCATAGTGATCCCAAAAAAAATTTGTGGATAGTTTTTTCTTAAAAGAAGATAATATTTTATTTTGCACATAGAAATTCAAATTTAATCAACATATTGTGGAAAACCCTGTTGAAAAACGCTTAAAAAGTGGATAACTCCTCGGGAGCATTATCAAAACAAGCTTTTCTGGAAAAATTTTTAAGTATTAATACTTCATCAAAAAAAATAAAATATAGTTTAAAAAGTAACATAATCTCTTGTTATAACTATGGGATCATTACTTTTTAAAAAAGATAAATTTTCTATACCAGAAGCTCATGTTGATAAAAAATTCGAAAAGTTTTTTCTTCATGATGTATCAAATTGAAAATTAAAGTGAAGAAAAATCAATCTAAACTTGAAATTTTTAATTTTTGTCATAGCTGATTAAAAATTTTTTAATTCGGTTTTCTCTATGGCAATAATTCTCAAACGCAAGATTAATCAAATATGTTTGTATGAGTAAAATATTTAAAATGATAGAAGAAAAAAAGGATTCAAAAAAATGTTCTGGAAAGAAAAACATTATGTTTGCCTATGGTTTTATACAACTTGGTTCTAGTTTCGTATCGGCAATAGCTTTAGCTGCAATCGCTTTTGGATTCTGTTCAGTAAAAAAGGAATCTAAACTTTTTAATAAATGTGTTGCAGAAATAATTGAAGATGGTGGCACCAATTCTGAGGCCGTAAGGTATTGCAATGGGGGCAATTAAACCCCCTCTCAGATTAATTAAATGGATTCAACTTGTGATTTGATTATTGATTCTTTAAAAGAAGAGCCAATTGGAGAAACTAATCATTTTATTTGGTTCATAACAGATATTGGCATTGTTGCCCTATTTAAAAGAGAGGAAAACTTTGAAACTTATAGTTCGAATGTTGAAATTGAGGCAAATAAAATTGCTTTAGATATAACTAAAGAAGAAAAAGAGTACCTCAAAATAAAAGAAAGACAGCTTTTCTTGTTTTATTCATAATCTAGGATTTAGTTCTTTATTTAGTAAGATGGCTCAAGGTTAAGGGCCGGCTCCATAATATTGTTTTCGCTAATTAATTCGTAGGTTAGCTCTTTATTTAGGGCATTTATATAAGATGTATAAAGTTTTCCCCAAACAAATTCAAATTCATCTTTATTTAAATTCTTGAAAAGAATTTCTCCTTTGAAGTAGATGTGATAAGAATCATTCATCATGGAAAATTAATCTTATCCTTTTTAACGCAGTGAGATATGTATGTAGTATTAGGTGCTACTAAAAAGATATTTATATTTGGAATTCAAATACTTTTAGACTATCCTTGTATTCATTTTTTGTTTTTTGAATAATCCGACTGTCTCATCAAGATCCATGCACGGCTGAATACTTATATCCATTAACCTTCTCCAAGGATGCCATTGCTTCCAAATTGTCTCAAGAGAATCTGCACTTACTACAGAATGTCCAATCCCATTTTGAACCATAAAAATCCAAGAATGAACCTCATAATTTTCAGGTCTATTTTGGGGACCTCCTGATTCATACCAATTAATTAGCATTTCTGCTCCTTCTTCTTGATCGTCGCCATCAGTAAATTCGTAGGAAATCAAATACCTTTGCATATAGATTATTATTAAAATCTCTAAACTATTTTAACTCTAGATTTAGATATTGCCTCCCAATTTAATTAATGCTATGAAGTTTATAGAAGTGATTGTTTTAAATGACCGAAAGATTTGGGAAAATTAAAAAGAATATTTTGACTAATTTATCTTTTATAAATCAGACAATCTTGAAGTATTTTCAAAACCATGATCTGTTCGTATAGCTCCAGTTATCAGATAAAATTTGATACTTTTTAAAATACCTTAAATTAGTTAACATATTTGTACTGTATAGATACCAATGATAAATAAAAAGGATCAAAGTGATCCAATTGATAATTTAGAGTATGAAAAAGTTCTAGAAGAAGAAATAATTAATTCATACGAAAGTAAATTTCAGAAAGATACTGAAGAAGATATTAAAAAGATTAAATTCTACAAACTCAAAAGAACTCCACTAGAAATATTAAACAGGTCATTTTTCTTTTTCTTTATTGGAAGTTTTCTTTTCTCTTTGTTTTTAGCTTATTCAGAAAGTAAGTTATGGTTCATACTTTATGTAATAAGTGCATTGTCATGTGTTTTCTATACTTCTAATAGAAAGGCACTTAAAGAATTAATAGCAGCTTGGCCAAATATAGAGGATCTCATTAAAGGGAGGAGTTTGTGGAGAAAAGGTAAGTAAATAGATTATGAAATCGTTCAATTCATTTAAAAAGTGGTTATTAAATATTCTTGTGCCATACATTGAGGGCACCAACAAGAAAAAAAGAGGATAAAAAATGAGTCTAATATCGGTTGGAATTATTGTTGAAATATTTTTGTTTGTAGGAGTTTTTTTATGGGTTAGGAAACTAACTAGTAAAGAAGGTAGGCAGCCATCTCTATCAAAAAAAACAATTAAAAATCTCAAATTTTAGAATTTTGATCACAAAATAAGGAATCTTTATAAAGAGATCAAATTTATGGGAAAATTCTTTACTTTTTTCCTCTCACTTTGTGTATGAAATCAGTTAGAACATCTATATCGTTTTTTAAAAATATGGTTTCCTCCATTCAAGGTCTTGCTCCAATAACTAATCCATTAAATAGTGTCTTAATAGAAAAGAAACTAATAAATGTTGATCAAAAGTTCATACAACTTGTCTCTCTTGCAGAAGGATTACCTCGAACAGAAGTCATCGAAAGTGGAAGGAATTATTGGCGAGGTGTCTGTAGAAGCTTAATTTTTAGATTTCCTGATGACCTTGAAATTTTAAAGCTTGATGTAAGAAGTTATGTAGACAGATCAAAAGGAATCATTCAAATAAGATCTGCCGCAAGATTAGGTCAATCAGATTTAGGCGTTAATCTAAGAAGAGTTGAATACTTGTTTAATCAATTAGAGAAATTTTAATTAAGCTGTTTTTTATAAATTTAAGGTTCTTTTTACTAAATAGTTGTGCTTTAATTCATAAGAATATTTGAATTGCCATGGTAAAGATAATCTTAGTTGGGATAATTGTCGCGCTTGTATATTCTCAACCTGACCTTCGTCTTACAGTCGCTGATTGGTTAAAAGCAGCTTCTGATTTTCTTATTGAATCAGTACAAGTAAAACCTTGAATTAATTTTTAATGAAACATTAAAAAAGACCTGAGACAGTAATCATTTGTTTAATGCATACAGCTACGAAAATAAATATTATTATCCTGCTTAATATGTATTTCACTTAAACAAATAAATAGTTTTAGGAACATAATAGAAAATTTTTTTGAAATTTTTGAATAGTTAACGATAATAAGGGATATGAAGCTTAGATTATTTGAGTTCTATTTTATTAAAGACTATTTAAGGCCTTGGTTTGGTCTTATTTATTCTTTATTCTTTCTGTTTTTTTTGGGCGCAATTGGCTATCGAATAACAGAGGGATGGGAATGGAGTGATTGCTTATGGATGGTTCTAATCACAATAACCACTATTGGTTTTGGAGAAGTTCAACCTTTAAGTCCTGAAGGCAGGATCGTAACTGTTTTAGTAATCGTAGGCGGATTGATCTTTATTCAATTTACCTTTCAAAAAGCTGTAAGATTATTCGAATCCGGCTATTTTCAAAGAGTAAACGAATTACGTTTTAAAAGACTTCTTAGAAAAATGGAAAATCATGTAATTTTGTGCGGATATGGGAGGGTTGGTCAGGAAATATCTAACCAAATAAAAACACAAAAGATTCCAATTATTGTTGTTGAGAGTGATGAAGATAGAAAAAAAATTGCTGAAGAAAATGGTTTAGAAGTGCTTTGTGCTGATGCAACTCTTGATGAGACGTTAAAACTGGCAGGATTAGAAAAATGCAAAAGCTTGGTTGTAACTTTGCCCAATGATGCTGCAAATTTATATGTGGTTTTAAGTGCTAAAGGGATAAGAAGTTCTATAAGAGTAATTGCAAGAGCTGGAACTGAAGAAGCTGCAAGTAAGTTGAGATTAGCTGGAGCAAGTATAGTAGTAAGTCCTTATATTGCAGCAGGTAGAGCAATGGCCTCAATGGCTTTAAGACCTATCGCTATTGACTTTCTTGATCTGCTTGCAGGAAGTGAATGTGAAATTGAAGAATTTGAATTAAGTAATGATATCAGTCTTTTTGAAACTGCAGAGAAAAGATCACTTTCTGAACTTGGAATAGGCAAAAAGAGTGGGGCTAAAATATTAGCCATTAAAGAAAATGAAAAGTTGTTTACTAATCCTGGAGGTAATTTCATACTTCAACCAGGTCAGGTATTAATAGCTTTTGGTAGTAAAGAACAACTAAATATTTTGAACGGATTATTAGGAAATCTTGTCGTAGCAGTAGAACTATTAAAATAGATTGATCGAGGTTCGGAATTAATTGCTAAATTGATTTTGGATCGAATAAATCTAATGAAAATATTTAAATTCCTATTCGTAATTCCTGTAATAACTTTAATAATTATTTTTCAAACCTCTTTGCAAAATAGATTTCTAATGGCCTCTGATATTAGAGATGGAGAAACAATTTTTAAAAATGTTTGTGCAGGCTGTCATGTAAGAGGTGGATCAGTCGTTCTTAAAGGATCCAAATCATTAAAACTTTCCGACCTTGAAAAAAGAGGAATAGCAGATGTAAATTCAATAACAATAATTGCTAATGATGGGATTGGTTTTATGAAAGGTTATAAAAATAAATTGAAGGATGGAGAGGATAAGGTTCTTGCAAAATGGATTATTCAAAATGCAGAGAAGGGTTGGGAGTAAATGAAAAGTTTATTTTTTGCATCTTTTTTATTTTTATTAGCTGAATTATCTTTTGCTAAGGAATTAATTAATTACACAATTACATCTGATTCTCAAGTAAATACTTTGGAAGGTGATTTAGAGGCTATTGGAAATGTAGTTATTAAAAGCAATAGTGGTAATTTTGAGGCTTTTTCTGACAAGCTTTCTTTTGACAAGGATGATAAATCTTTAAAACTAATAGGTAATGTTTATGTAAAAAATTTAGAGTCTGAGGGAATTGCAATTGAAGAAACATCTGGAGATGAATTGACAATATTTACTGATACAGGACTTTTTGAATTCAAATCTCAAAATAAAAACAGAGTAAAAACAAAAATTAAATTCTAAATAAAGAGTTGATATTTAATTGAAATTTAAATTGCTAGCTGAGCTCTTAATGCCGATATATACATAATAATTTTATATATCAAAATAATTTGATTTATATATCTTTAAATTTTTAATTACCCCATGGTTGTAATTTATATTAAACAGACTCATTTCTCATTACAAAGTGGGTATTTTAAAAAAAATCCTTGTTTTTTCTTCTGCTATCTCATTAGTTCTCTCTCAAGAAGCGATTGCTTCAAAAAGATTGAGCGGAGTAGGTGCTACATTTCCCTCGAAAATTTATACTAGGTGGTTTTTTGACTTAGCCAAATCAGGTGGACCAAGAGTTAACTATCAAGCAGTAGGTTCTGGTTCTGGCAGAAAAGCCTTTATAGATGAAACAGTGAATTTTGGTGCTTCTGATGATCCTATGAAGGCTAAGGATATAGAAAAGGTATCAAGAGGCTTAGTACAGATTCCTATGGTTGGAGGAACTATCGCCTTTGGTTATAACTATGATTGCGATTTGAAACTTACTCAAGAGCAAGCAGTACGAGTTGCAATGGGTATGGTTAAAAACTGGAAAGAATTAGGCTGTAAATCAGGAAAGTTAACTTGGACACATCGTTCTGATGGTTCAGGAACTACTAAAGCTTTTACAAATTCTATGGAGACTTTTTCTAAAACTTGGAATCTTGGTACTGGTAAATCAGTTAAGTGGCCAGCAGGTGTTGGTGCTAAGGGTAATTCTGGTGTTGCAGGTGTAATTCAAAACACTCCAGGAGCAATTGGGTATGTAAATCAGTCATATATTAAAGGTAATGTTAAGGCTGCTGCACTTCAAAATCTTTCAGGGGAGTTTCTAAAACCATCTGCAGAAGCAGGAGCTAAGGCTCTTAATGGTATTACGTTAGATGAAAATCTTGCAGGTAAAAATCCTAATCCAACAGCAAAAGGAGCGTACCCTATAACTTCATTGACATGGATACTTGCTTACGAAAAAGGTAATGGTAGAAATACTAAAGCAATCAAACAAGCCTTTAATACATTGTTAAGTGATGAGTATCAAGATAAGGCTTCATCCCTTGGATTTATCCCCTTAAAAGGAAATATCCTTTTAAAATCAAGAGCTGCCGTTGAAAAAATAGGTAGTTAAATTTTTTAATAGATGTCAAATTATCATGAATTTCATATACCTTTAAGTCCTCTTAAAGTCTTTTATGACATTTGGTAGTAGATTTATAGAGATATTCTTTTTTTAATGGAAGAGAAATTAACTCTTTTCAAGAATCGTAAAAGATTCGGTATCGAAAAAAATATAGATATTATCTTTAAGAATACTGCTCTAGTCTTGTCTAGTTTCGTAGCAATAATACTTTTAGGAATTATTTTAGTAGTCTTTTTTCAGTCATTTGAATCCTTTTCAAGGTATGGCTTGAAGTTTTTAGTAACCTCTGAATGGAATCCTGTAAAAGATGAATATGGAGCTTTTACCGCAATATATGGCACATTAGTAACTTCATTTCTTTCGTTATTAATAACTATCCCTTTGGGCGTTGGAACTGCAATATTTATTACTGAGGACTTTGTACCGAAAGTTTTTAGAGAAATAATAGGTTCTTTTGTTGAATTGTTAGCAGCTATTCCATCAGTTGTATTGGGACTTTGGGCAATATTTGTAATGGAACCTTTTTTTAGGACCTTTTTTGTTTTTTTACATAATTTCTTTGGTTGGATACCTTTATTCAGTACAGAACCTACAGGCAGGAATTCTTTGTTAGCAATATTGATTTTAGTAGTTATGCTTTTGCCAATAGTGACTTCTATTGCAAGGGATTCACTTAATCAGGTTCCTAAAAAGCTAAGAAATGCGGCTTATGGAATTGGAGCAAGTAGATGGAAAACAATATTTTCAGTAATTTTGCCGGCAGCATTATCAGGAATTATGGCAGGTGTTCTATTGGCTTTAGGTAGGGCAATGGGTGAAACAATGGCTGTGACAATGATTATTGGTAATTCAAATGCATTTAGTTGGTCTCTATTATCTCCTGGATACACCATTTCCTCCATGCTCGCAAACCAGTTTGGTGAGGCTGATGGAAGTCAGGTCTCATCACTGTTTTATGCGGCTTTTGTACTCATGATCCTTTCTTTAGTAGTAAATATCTTTGCGCAGTGGCTAGTTAAGAAATTTAGTCTCAAATATTAGATAATTATGAATTCACTCTATTACCAGAAAAGATTATCAAGAAATATAGGAGATAAATTCTTTACTTCTTTATCAGTAATTTGTGCATTGATCGCAATACTCCCTTTGATTTTTCTGGTAACTTTTATTCTCATCAAAGGTGGATCCCAAATTACACCCGAACTATTTACTTTAGAACCAAATCCCCCAGGAGATGATTTAGATGCAGGTGGTATTAATCCTGCATTGATCGGAACATTAATAATAACTACTATTGCTTCAATTATCGCCATTCCAGTAGGTGTTGGTGGTGGAATATATCTAGCTGAATACTCTAAAGGCGGAGCTTTTTCAAGATTTATTAGATTCGGAGTTAATGTTCTGGCGGGAGTCCCCTCAATAATTGCGGGTGTCTTTATTTATGCCTTAATTGTTTCTACAAAGATCCTGTTTGGGAGTATGTACAGCGGTTTAGCTGGAGGGATGGCGCTTTCAATATTGATGTTGCCTACTGTGATTAAGACCACTGACGAAGGTTTAAAGTTAGTTCCTAACGAATTAAGATATGCGTCTCTTGGTGTTGGAGCAAGTATGTATACAACCATATTGAAAGTTACTTTGCCCTCTGCCTTTAGGTCTATTGCTACTGGCGTTGTACT
>QCCG01000003.1 GCA_003281335.1 Prochlorococcus sp. AG-347-K19
ACGAATACATTTTTGAAGAATAGTTGTGGCTAATACATCCTTGCTATGAAGAAGAGCAATCGATTTATAAGGTATACCGTCTTTTGTTTTTAAAGAATAAAAGTTTGGTTCTTTTGTGGTGGATAATTCCTTGATGATCGAATCTTCTCTATTCTGGAGAATAAGTTGTCCCTCAGGCTCCTCTGAAAGTTGATAATTAGAATTTTTAGATACATGATTATAAACCGGTACCATTACAGTTTTCCCTTCAATTGTTAGAGCTCTATGGTCCGATGGACCAGCTCCTCCTTTCCTACCCCTGTTGCCCTTTTTAGGAGTAGAACTTATCCCATTAACTTGCAACTCAGTAATAATTTTACCTATGTCAGACATGATTTATTTCCTCTAAATAGTCTTTTGCAGTTAGATCTTTTGGTATGAAATTTTTCTTATTTGTCATCTCAAATACCTTGTTAGGGGATGTATTTAGTTTTAGAGAAAGAAGATCTGGACGACTGTAGTGACCAACACTATCCATCATTCTTTTCCTTTTAGTAATGAGTGATAAATTAATTTCTGCTATTGCTAATCCTTCTCCATCATCAAGTGGTCCTGCTAAATATTTACCTTCTGGACTGATAATTGCTGTGTGACACCCTCCCTGAAATGCTTTATGAAGATTGGTTTCGGACGTTATCTTTTCATAATCTTCTGGATCTAACCATCCTGTTGAGCAAATCACAAAACAGCCAGCCTCTAAGGCGTGATGTCTCATTGTGACTGCAGTTTGCTCAGTAAATATTGGACCAACTAATGAACCAGGAAATTGAGCACAATGTATTTGTTCACCTTTAGCCATAAGAGCAAATCTAGCTAAAGGGTTATAATGCTCCCAACAAGCCAAAGACCCTATCTTGCCAAGTTGAGTATCTACAACTTCTAAGCCAGAACCATCTCCTTGACCCCAAATCATTCTTTCGTGAAAAGTAGGAGTTATTTTTCTTCTTTTCAAAACAATTTCACCTTTTTCGTTGAAAAGAATTTGAGTATTGTACAAACTTCCACCATCAAGTTCATTAACTCCTAAAAGAACTTGAATGTTATTTTTTTTAGCTGATTTCCCAACTATGTCTGTAACTGGACCCGGGATTTCTACTGCTTGCTCATATAGCTTCATATGAGATTTGCCCATTAGAACTGGCGGCTCTACAAATGAAAAATATGGGTAGTAAGGAAGAAAAGTTTCGGGAAAGACTATCAACTTTACATCTTTTGTAGCTGCCTCTTGGATCTTTAAAAGAACTTTATTCAAGGAACCATTTAAGTCAAAAAGTACAGGTCTAACTTGAGCAGCAGCTACTTTAAATGTTTTAGTCATATTTTTGGAACTTAGTCTTACAGAGTCCAAGTATCTAAAATAAATGCACCTTCTTTGCGATGCATTAAAACGATATCAAGAACATCTAAAGGACTTATTGGTTTTATTCCCGGAGTAAGAGCTCCTTCTCCATGTCCGTACAAAGCTTGTAACGCAAATCGACAAGCATAAACTTTACCGCCTTGACCCATAAATTTTTCTAAGCGAGCATTGAAATTTAAATGACCATCAAATGCTGCATCTCCAAGCTTTGGAAAACCTCTTTGTAGTCCTAAAGTCACTCCAGGACCATATAGCAATATTGAAGTTTCAAAACCCTTGTTTATAAGACGACTAGCTTGCAAAAGATTAACAAGTCCAATAGATCCCTCAAAAGCGACAGTATGAAAAGTTAGTAAGGCTTTCTCACCTGGTTCGGCTTTTACATCTGGGAATACTTTTTCTTCATAATCAACTAAGAATTCTCCAGGCTGATTCGCGGGACGAGTTACGGATGGCATGAAATTTTTAAAAACTTAGAATATTTTCTGACTTGATTTTCAAAAAGAATGTAACCGATATCACCAAATTAGTTAACTTAAGATTTCAGATTAAAAAATTTTTTAGTGAGTTTGATAACAAATTAAATCTCATAAATATGACAGAATTATTTTAGTGAAGAAAAAAATGCCTGAAGAAATCTTAAATCAAATTTCTGCTAAATGTTCTGTCATTATTATTGGTGCGGGACAAGCAGGATTGTCTATTGCTCATTCACTCCAAAAAAAAGGGATAAAACCTCTAATCTTAGAAAAAAATTATGTTGGGTTTTCTTGGAAAGAACAACGTTGGGATTCTTTCTGCCTTGTGACCCCAAATTGGCAATGCACACTTCCTGATTATCAATATTCTGGTGGAGACCCTAATGGGTTTATGGATAAAGAAAATATAGTTAAGTATTTAAAAAAATATTCTGAATTTGTAAAGGCTGATATTCTTGAAGGTATTGAAGTAAAACAATTAGTTAAAAAAAATGAAAAGTTTTTTATTTCAACTAACCGTGGAAATTTTGAAGCCGAACAAGTTGTTATAGCAACTGGAGCTTATCATGTTCCGAACCGACATCCTCTTTCTGAGAGATTACCAACCAATATCCTTCAAATTGATGCGAGAGATTATAAAAATGCAAATTCATTACCGGACGGACCTGTACTAGTTGTTGGCAGTGGTCAATCAGGTTGTCAAATAGCTGAAGATCTTTTTTTTGAAAAAAGAAAAGTTCATCTAAGTGTTGGGAGTGCTCCAAGATCTCCCAGAAGGTACAGAGGAAGAGATGTTGTAGATTGGCTGGACAGAATGGGTTATTATTCAATGCCTATTGGTGAACACGATGATCCTAAAAGTGTAAGGAATAAAACTAACCATTATTTAACTGGAAGAGATAACGGAAGAGAAATAGATCTTAGAAAGAGAGCAAAAGAAGGGATGAGTCTTCATGGGCGACTTAAAGATTTAACTATTGATAATATTCTATTCTCAAATGATCTTTCAAAAAATCTTGATGAAGCAGATTCTGTTTATTGCAGAATAAGAAATAGTATTGATGAGTGGATTTCAAAAAATAATATAGATGCTCCTAAAGAAAAAATTTATGTTCCATGTTGGGAACCAACTGAAGATTTCAAAGGTACTCAACTTGAGTGCAAAAACTTAGCAGTAGTGATTTGGTGTACTGGCTATAAAAGTGATTTTAGTTGGGTAGATGTATCAGTTTTTGACGGGACAGGTACACCAGTTCATGAAAGAGGTGTAACACAATCTCCTGGGTTGTATTTTCTTGGCTTGCCTTGGCTTTATACATGGGGCTCAGGACGTTTTTGTGGAGTAAAAGATGATGCAAACTTTTTAGTAGATATTATTTCATTGAGGTCAAATAAATCGGCTGCTACTAAAGAAATGCTTGAGTGCAAAGCTCTTTTAGGTTCTTAAATCATTAAAATTTTGCTTAAAGTTTGGATAAAGCTTGGGTAGAAAATTATTAGCTACTCACAGTCGAGCCTTTAATGTAACATAATGAATTTACATAAAGTAACAATTAAATGAAAAAAATCATACCTTATATTGTCCTTGCTTGTTTAACTGGTTTTACAACTACAACTGGGTTACCAGTTATGGCTGGAGCATGCAGCAGCCATATGAATAAGAAAGCAGAGATCAAATGCGCTGAAAATGATACTGAGTGTCAAGCTGAAAAAGCCTCAAAGTTTGATTTAGAAGATTCTCTTAAGTCATAAAATTATGACTCAAATCAATTCATTTATGAACTGTGCTCCAAGAGATTTGATTGAGTTCATATTCCTTACGGCTGTTGGCTTCACTGCAGGCTCATTAGGACTAATTTAGGAGTAGAGTTTAAATACTTTATTTCTTCTAACCTTTACAAGTTTTTCTTTCTTTTATATGTGATCTTACTTAAGCAGAGATTTATTCAATCTAAATTAAAAATTTTTTTAAACTACCTTTTATAAATAAATTTTTGAATGTCTAAGAATAAGTTAGATTTTGATCTAAAGAATCCATTATTTCTTAAATAAGATTTTCCTTTCTCTATATTTTCAATTCTTTTTTCAAAAGAATTTTCATCTAAATCTTTTTGCATAAAAAAAATAGTAGGAATCTCATTCTGAATAATACTCACAAATAAGCAGTTACCTAAGATACATAATTTAATTTCTTTTTTGAATTTCTTCTCATTCAAACTAAAGATCTAAAAAATAGTTTCTTTCTTAAATTTCTCATATTAAATATGAAAATTAAATTAAAAATAAAATTCTTAGAAAAAAAGTTATTTAGGTATGAAACACTACATCAATTACCTATCAGGGATAATTAATTTAGGGATATAAATCTATTTCGAATAATTATGGAATTCGCTAAAAAATTCATGACCGAAAAAGCTGAAAAGCTTAACGGTAAAGCAGCAATGCTTGGAATGTTCGCTCTTATAGGGGCATACTATTTTACTGGACAAATTGTTCCAGGTATTTTCTAAGGAAAAGCTTATTAAGACTTTTTTGGGGGGTTGGGAATTTTCAGCCCCTTTTTTTATTAAATGATTAAGAATCTCTTGATAACTTGTTTTTCATATCTTCAATATTCTTGATTAATTTGTCTAACCAACCTGTATTTTCTTCTGGTTTTAGATATTTAATTTTGGGTTGATTAATTTCAAGGGTCTCGAAATCTCCACTCATAAATTCTCCTTTGTATATTTGTTTAGCTACATCTTTGTTCTAATTGATTTGACTAAAACACTGCGTATCTAATGTGTGCGGTTTGAAGAACATTAAGGTACGGGAAGAGGTATGCTTTTTTAGTCATTTAAATATATGGCTGACCTAGATTAAAAATAAGGTTGTTATGAATCGGTTGCATTGCTACAACTGAAATAAACCATTAACTCTAAATTGCATTTAATAAAATGACTTACTACAGTTGCTTTGATCAAAAAGGAAACATAATTGCTCGTTGTCAGACTAAAGAAGATATAAATGTTCTAAAGAAAATGGGTAGACCAATAGTGGAAATCAAAGAAATGAAAAAAGAGGAATCAGTTGTTTGTTCTTTAACTGGTAGTCCATCCGATTTCAACGAAGATTATTAAGAGTATGACTCAAAGAACACTTCAATCAAATCAACATGGAAGATCATTAGTTCTTTTGTTGGTTGCATTGAATAACATTTATACTTTCTTTTCTACTTTTTAAAAAGCATTAACTGATCACTAGAGCGCGAGATAAAAATATTTAGGTATTTGTGGATTAACAACAAATCAATAAAATTTAAGACATAAAAAAAGACCCTGTTACAGGTCTTTTTTTAATGGTGACGACAGAAAGGAGATCTATATAATCAGATTAAGAATGTTCTTAGAAATGAGTTTTGGAAGTAAAAGTGATTGCTCACTTCTTCATGCTTTACAAACGACTTTATTTTTAAGAAAGTTCAGAATTAATCCCGAAAGTTTAATTTCTGATCACTTAACTTTCTTTCCGGAGGTTAGAGAAGTTAAATTACCTTGGATTTAAAGACCATGGATTAGTGAAGATCTAGTTGGTCAACCTTGGTCGAGTCAATCACCAGATCTGTCGTAATATTAAATTAATCGGTTTCAGATATTTTGCATGAATCCTTAAGATTGATTTAATCATGATTAATTAAATCTTTAATCAAAGGACTAAATCATTTCGTAGTTATCGAATTTTGTTTTTAAATTTGCTTCTTTATGTATTAGCTTTATCAAGCCCCCTTTTTACTGTATTTTTTTCTTTTTTATTTTCTAATAATTCAAATAATTTAATTATTAGAAGCTTTCTTTTTAAAAAAGTTTTATCAATATATTTTTTATTCTCTTCTTTTAAAATTTCCTGACCATTTAAGCCTAATCCTTTAAGGACAAACTCTTTATCTTCTTCAATCCAGTTATTTATCATTCCCCCCGTGGTCTCTATATGGAATTGTAATCCGTAAGCAAAATTACCAATCCTAAAAAATTGTTCCTTACAACGTGCACTACTAGCAATGAGTACTGCTTTATTAGGTAATAAAATCCTATCTCCATGCCAATGTAGTACATGAAAAGGGTCTTTAAAAAGTGCTTTAAAGTCTTTATTCGATTTGTCTATAAAAATTTGAGACCATCCAATTTCTGGTAATGCTTTTGGAGGTGATCCATATTTAAGAATTTCTACATCTCCCCCAGCAGCACTCGCAAGCAACTGAGCACCTAAGCAAACACCGACTATAGGTCTCTCATTTTCTAATTCTTTTTTTATAAAATCTCTTTCTAACTTAAGCCATGGATATCTTTCGCTTCCAATATCTTTAACTCCCATTGGTCCACCCATAATTAAAATCAAGTCACCTTTTTTTGTTTGCGGCAGAGCATTTTTATTGTATAAACGAATAATTTCTATTTTTAAATCTCTTTCTTTAGCAAATTGTTCAAAAAGACCAGGCCCCTCTATTTCTAAATGCTGCAAAACTAATAGGCGTTTTATTTCCTTCATTCACTTTCTATTATTTCAGTTGATTCAAAACAGACATTAACGCTAAACCACTTCATTGCAGACCAAGTATCTTCTTGATATGTACCTGCTGCAATACTTACAAAACAATCATTTTCATACCAACTTCGATAACTGGGAGTTACTCCCGTTCCTTTTAATCTATTTTCTAAGCCTTTTCCATATTTTTTAATAACAAGATTTATAGCTTCATTCTCAATTTCTCTTTGTTTTTCATCAGCAAAACCTCCTAGTGGAGTAAAAAAAAGAATTGATGCAATAAGTAAACGTATCATTGAGTATTTAGTTTATATGTAGCTAATTTCATATCGATTAATTAATTTTTTAAAATCATCTACTCTATTTTGTCCATTTTTTAATGGTCTTGAGGAGTCAAGAACGGCTGCACAACATAATTGCCAGCAAGATTTTTCATCTAGTCCCAATTTCTTGCATATATTTTTTGGAGCTTTGATAACTGTATTTATTTCTGCAATATGTTGTGTGGTTTCCCATAATTCTCCTTCAAGAAAATCAATTTCAATACTTGATAATAATTCTGTAGCAACGTAATCCTTAATTAGCTCAGTTAATTCCACGATATTTTATTAAAGCAGAGAAGTTAAATAATCTCTTAGTATTTTTTATAGCAAGATAAAAAAAAAGGAACTAGTTTCTACCTCACCTTGAATATCTTGTAGATATTAAGAGATTACATCATTTCGTATTGATCAAGTTTGGTTTTTAATTTTGTTGCTTGTTTAATCAATGACAAAGCTTCTTTTCTGCCAGTTGAACTATTGGCCTGGACTATAAGATCGGCGTATTTCTTTGCGATTTTTTTTTCCATAATTTAATATATATAAATACCGTTTTTGAATCTTTAAACTAGCGAATTACAACTAGAAGTAGATAAGGTGTCAACGGTTAAAACCTCAGAGTCAACAAATTGGAACGGGTTAACTCGTGTTTTTAATTTATAACCAATTAATAAAAAAGCTGTTGGTATCTACGATTACATTGTTTTCAAACCCTGATTTAAATTATAGTTAGCTGTGAATAGGATTAAAAATTTTCAAATAAACAAAAATGCTTTTATTGGAGTGATCACTTATCCGTAATTATGAGCTACTTCTGTCCACCCTTTTTGGTGAAGTTCGTGCCACTTTTCCCAGGCTGAATCTATGTTGAGTTTTTCAGAGGATTTATACCCTCCTGGTTCTCCAAGGTGATTTGTGTAGAAAAGGTGAGCATGAATTTTTAAATTAGGTTTAGGAGAATTTTTGCATTCTTCGAAAAAGATCATTCTGCTGCCTTCGGGATTTAGTAGACATCCGTTGGGTTTGCTCGTGCTACAACCAAATGAGTACTTAGACTTCATGCTTTCACCTTAACGGGCTATTTGAATATCAATACATTTGTACTATAAATTATATTCTTTTTGTTTTGCTGTCAATCCATTTAGGATAATGTACTTATTTACTAATAATAATTTTGTTTTTTAATAAAAAAGATAATTTAGTTGAGCTTATGAATTACAGGGAAGATTTAGAAATCAAACTACAAAAAGTAACACTTGCAATGCAGGAAGTTTTAGATGATATCCATAAAACTGATCCTGAGAAGCAAAGAATAATTTCCAAACTTATTGAATTTAAAGAAGCAATCATTTCAAAGGGAATTGAACTTAATATTGAACTAGAGGCAGCCTAGAAATATTGAATACCTCAGGAATGTTTAACAACTTTTAGAATAGTTTTACTAATAAACAAGGGTTATTTATCAAATGCAGCCTGGAACTTTTGAATTGTTGATTCTTGTATTTATCTTTTTAGGTCTTCAAGCTTGGTGGATTATCCCAATAGTTATTAAGAATAATCAATTAAATAAGAGAGGTAAGGATTTAAGAGATGAAATAAAGCAATTAGAAAAGTTATATAAAAAATAAATTAGTTTATTATTTTTGCGAACTACCTATTATTAGTGAAACTTAAATATCTAATGAAATTAAAAAAATTTATTCCATTATGTTTCCTTTCTATTGGGACTTTAGCTTTACCATACCCATCTCTCGCTGAAGAAAAGATTGAAGTTATACCTATTATTCAAAGTTCAAAAGGACTTAGTGGTAAAAATTTTAATTATCTCGAGGGCAAGCCTGAATTAAGACTCTTAAAAGTAAAAATTCCAGTTGGCTTGAAAACTCCAATTCATACTCATCCTTCCCCAATGTTGATTCATGTCTCTAGAGGAAGATTAAAACATGTGAGAGGTGAAGAAATTAATTTCTTTAAAGCGGGTGATGCATTTATAGAGAGTAATAATGGGGGACCCCACTATGTGAAAAATGTCGGGAAGAAGCCGGCCATACTTCATGTGGGAGTTGTATCGGTAGTTGGAACGCCTACGGCCATAAATGAATAAAATTTTCTATAAGTTATTCAATCTGCATTTTTAGGATTCACCTTTTACGAAGAACAACTGTAATGAGATACTCCTCCATAGTTAAAATACTGGCTTGGCTTTAGTCGATTATATTTTTGATCTATTTCTGGGGATTGTTCTACATATGGATTGCTAAAGACATCCTGTAACTCTTTTATTTTTTTGTAATTTCCCTTTTCAGCTTCTTCATATGCGGGAACGACCATCCATTCGCGCCAAGTATAGACTGGATTAAGTGATTTCATTAATGCCGATTTTGCTTTGATATTTCCCTCTTTCTTTAAGACTGATTGCCAGTTTTCAAGCCATACTTCCCACCTATTATTGAGCTCGTCTCTAATTGGTAAATAGAAACAGTTTTTTAAAGAATCTAAGTTATCAGGTATATCAGAGAGTTTACGGAACAACATTGTATAGTCTGCTTTTGAAATGACCATGAGATTAAAAAATTCATTTATTAGAGTTTCGTTGTAATGTTCTAAACCAAGCTTGTTTGCCCACATATTCATCAATTTCTTATTCATTAATTCAGAAAAGTCTTTTTCGATTTGATCTAACTTTTCTTGATCTTGTTTGCTTTGTGAAAGTAACGGACTAAGAGATGAACAGAATGTTTTAAAGTTGATTGCCGCTGCAGAAGGCTGGTTAAAAAATGAGAAATGTTCACCTCCACCTGTCCATGGTTGAAATCTTGGATCAAATAATTCACAGAATCCAAAGGGGCCATAATCCAAGGTATAACCTCCAGCAGCACAATTATCACTATTGAAATTACCCTGGCAATAACCAACTCTCATCCAGTTGGCTATAAGTGATATAAGTCTTGATCTGTATAAATAAGCCAGTTTTATTACTTTACTTTCAATTGAAATCTCGTATTCAATTTCATCTTTATAATTTCTTTCAATTAGATGTTGAACTATCATCTCTAGTTCATTTAGGGCCTCATCATGCGCATTATTACGAACTCTTCTTGCAAAAAGTTCAATCTGGCCTACACGTAAAAAAGATGGAGCGACTCTCGTAGTAATTGCCGCTTGATTATCAATCATGATATCAGGTTCAAAATGTCTGGACCCTTTGGAATACCATGGTCTTCTAACTATTTCTGAACGTGAGACATAAAGTGTTAAAGATCTTGAGGTAGGGATTCCCAAGTCATGCATTAATTCCTGTGCGAGAAATTCCCTTACGCTAGATCTTAAGACAGCTCTACCATCTGCTCCACGACAATAGGGAGTTTGACCTCCTCCTTTAAGTTGCATTTCCATTCTTTTCCCATTGAATAAACCTTCAAAAACAGAAATTGCCCTACCATCGCCATAACCATTGCCAGTTCCAAAGGGACATTGTTGGGTATATTCAGTCCCGTAAATTGATAATGCATAACCTGTTGCCCAACCAACAGGACTCATTGGATAATTAGCAACAGAAATATCACCTGAGAAAAAACGACAAAAATTCTGGTCTTTAGTAAGATCTGAGCTTAGCCTTAGTTCTTTAAAAAGTTTGTTGCTATGGGAAATATATTCTGGATCTGGAATAGCAGTTGGAATTACTGGTACGTAATGACCTGAATATACTGAACGCGGCTTATGATCATTTCCATCTTTTGTTGATTGAGGATCTGCTTTAAGAGAATTCATAAAAGAATAGTCAGATAATTGAGAAAATTCAGAAAAATTTTCTGTAAGCTTTCCTTTTAATGAATCAGATTTGGTTGACATCAAATTTGCTATCTATTCTTGTGGGCGTTCTAATCTCTTTAAATTATAAATCTAAATTTATTTTATAAAGTTTCTACTAGGGATGGTTTTTCCCGATACGTTAGAGATTAAATTGAAGTTAAATTTTAATACTTCATTAAAAAAAGGTTCCGCAGTAAAACATTTTCTTGAGAAAGGTATTTAGCCTTTAGTAATAAAACAAAGCACTTAGCCTTCAAATTAATTTTTTATTTAATAACCATTGCAAATACTTAATTATTGACTAGTATTTTTTGAGTTTGATCAAAAATAATGCGAAAAAGTTAAAATGTTTTATCTTTTTTGACTTGTACCACTCCCTCTATTTCCGCACTATATCGCAGTAAATTTATTTAATCTTATACATTATTATTTTTAAATTTATTTTTAACTTACCCAGCCTTTGAGTAAATCAAACACACTAATAAATAGTCCTAAACCAATAATTGGGGGAGCAACCCATCTTGTCATGAATTTCAAATAACGTGTCGTTTTGATTCCAACTTTTGAATCACTAAGTTCTTCATTAAACTTTTTAGGTACTACCCATCCCATAAAGAAAGTAACTAAGAATCCACCAAAGATAAGTAATACCCCACCAAAAATCGAATCAATAGTTCCGAGAATGTTTAAGTTTAATGCAGAAGGAATGCCTGCTAAGAATAGAAAAAGAGTTATCAGCCAAACAGATTTTTCTCTTTTAAAACCAAATTTATCCATTAAAGAGGAAACTGGAACTTCTAATAATGAAACAGAGGAAGTTATTGCTGCAATGTAAGCTAGTGCAAAAAATGCAACAGCTACAATTCTTCCAACCGCTCCATATGAACCAAGGCCCGTAGGGATCGATATAAATAATGCACCAACTGTTGATTCAGAAATAGCATCACTTAAACCAAAAGTTAAAACAATCGGAAAAGTAATAAGTCCTGCCATAAGGCCCACCAAAGTATCCAATGATGCAACTCCAACACTTAGTTTTGGAAGATTACTCTTTTTATTTAGATAGGAAGCGTAAGTCACCATAACTCCAATTCCTAAGCTTAAAGAAAAGAATGCTTGAGTAAAAGCATTTCTTATGGTTTGAGGGTTCCTTAATTCATCAAAGTCAAATTTAAACAAAAATGTTTTATATCCTTCCCATGAGCCTGAAAGTGAAGTTGCCCATATTGCAAGAGATAGAAGAATTATAAAAAGTATAGGCATAAAAAATCGTGTCACCTTTTCGATTCCTTTTTTTATACCTGATGAAACTATTATGGCTGTAAGAACAAGACTTAATAGGTGCCCCAATAAAACACTGCTACCACTACTAATTGAGCCAAAGAAAGTTTCTGCTTCACTTAAGTTTTTTGGTAATCCAAAAAATAATGAATGAAACAAGGTATCTGCGGTCCACCCCATTATGACTGAATAATATGACGCTATTCCCAAGGGCGCTATAAAGAAAAGAATTCCTAATGGATACCAATTTTTTCCTGCTAACTTTACTGGTGCAAGCAATGTGCTGGCAGTAGCGTTTCTTCCTAAAGCCATTTCAGCAACAAATACGGGAAGGCACACTATTAAAACGATTAGTATATATAAAAGCACAAAAGCAGCACCTCCACCTTGAGAGGCTCTGTAGGCGAACCCCCAAAGGTTGCCTAGACCTACCGCGCTACCAGCAGCTGCAAGAATGAATCCCAACTTACTAGTCCATTGTTCTCTTGGAGAAATTTTTGAGTCCAAAATTAAAATCTGTTTTTTATAGTTGATTTATAACTCATAAATAAAAAATAGTTAATACATTGCTTAATAAAAACTAATCTTTATTCAATTATTTTTTTTTGCAAAAAGATTTAAAATCAAAAAACATCTTATTACTACTATGACTATTGAAACGACTATTCTAGATTTTCAACTAAGTAATACGTTTGAACAATATAAATCTCATATGAATGCTGAGGAACAGCAGTCGATGTTTAAAGAAATGGGAGTTAAAACATTTTATATTGGCAAATCATTAGATGATCCTCAAAGGGCAACTGTAATTTTTCAAGGACCAGAAAATGTTCTAAATGATATTTTTATGAATCCTGAAACAAAACCTATTGTTGAAGCTTCAGGGCATATTTATGCGGGTACAAAAATAACTCGATGGATTTCTTGAAAAAATAAATCTTTTATGAATTATCAACTTTTAATTGAATCATATTCTTTTGGGGCATCGCTTTCTGAGCAAGAAATAGAACTTTTAAGTCTGGAACTTGAAACCCAAATCATGAACATTAATATATCAACAGAATTTGGCTGTTTTAAATCGGCACCCAGCCATATTTGTGAAGGTCTAAATTTAAAAAAAGATACTTATTGGATTATGTGCCTTGCTCAAATATTAGATTTACATAAGCCCCCCCGATTTGGGAAAACGAAAAGTGTGGAGGTTTTCGATTTACTTCTTGAAAAAGGACTTGTAATTGGTTAATTATTTGAGTATTAAAAAATAAGTTGTTTTTTCTTTATTCTGATAGCATTAAACTAACGTAAGATAAATAAATGAAAGATTCTAATAAATTTATATTAGGAAATATTATTAGCCTAACTAGATCAAGTGAAAAGAAATTTAAATTGGGAAATTTTAAAGGGGCAATAGATGACAAAATGAAGGCTAATGCAATATTGAAATCCAAATCTTGTGATGAAAAAATTATTGAAAAATATAGAGAAGAATTATCTAGATTGTATTCCTCAAAATTTGATCTTATATTCGATCATAAGCTGAAAATTGATGAAATAAAGAGAAATGAAATAGTAAAAATGCTGGAACAAAAAAGTAAGGAAAAATTAAAAACTCTCGATTATAAAGGAGCAATAAAAGCATTTAGGAGGGCAGAAAAATATTTTTTAAATTAAAGTCAACCTAATTCTAAGAAATTTTATAAGACAAACTAAATTTATAAGTTTGAGAATAAAAAAGAATGAAAGGGTTGATTTTTTTTCAGAATTCGTTTCTTTAAAGATATATCATTTTTGGTACTACTCATGGTTATGCCCCAATCTACCTTGGAAAGCTTATTATTTTTTTTGATACTTTCTCTTCTTGCAACGTACATTGTTAATTTAAAGTATTCCTCTAAATTAAAAATACAGAAGTAGTTTTTATTTATCTTTTTTCTTAATTAGATTTATTTACTTGGATCACTCCAAGTCTCTTTGTATAACCAACTCAAAAAAGTAAGAGTGAGTATATTACCAAATGCATAAGTTATTCCTAATAATGGGTCATAAATATTGGCAATAATCGTCGACATAATAAAGATTATTAACCCTGAAACAACCAAATCCTGAATAGGCAAATGGTTAAAATTCACCGAATTTATCATTTGATAATTGTTTTTAATAGATTAAATTAATTATAAAACCAACAAGTACCTTTTTAATTTATAAGGTAATATCATCTAGGATATGAATAATTTTAGGATTGCTAAAATAATTGTAGTTATTTCATCATTATCGTATTTGAGTGTTTCTTTTTTAAGAAATTATAATTCTCCTGAAAATATAGAAAAAAGATGTATTCTTAAATTTGAAAAAGATTTTAAAAATAATTTGGAAACATCTAATGAAGAATGGAATCAAATTTTAGATTTGGCTGATAATAATTATTTAAAATGTATGGGAATACTTTAGTATTAATTATGGGAGAGGCAAAGAGAAGAAAAAATTTAGGTATTCCGCCTAGAGAAAAAACTGAAGATATAAAGTTACCTCAACTTGATAAAAAAGCCATACAACAAAAAGTAAGGTCTACTTTGTATAAATATCAAATTATCCCTTTTCTTTTTTATTGAGCTGCAATATTGATCCTAATCGGAGGTTTATTTTATGTTTTCAAATCCATCAATCTAGCTTAATTAAAAGGATTACTAATTTTGATATTTATGGTTTTTTGGTACTATAAATTAAAAAAAATCTAAGGATAATAAATAAGCAATTTTTATTGTGCGAAAATAATCAAAGAAATAATATATGAGAATTATTTACAATTGACACCATTATATGGTGTTGTAATTTTAGATTAAATTAAAAATATTTATGAAAAAAATTAATAAAAAATATGATGAGATAATGCGTCAAGCTGATAATGCAGTTGGAAGAAAAGAAGTAGTTAGTTTATTAAAAAAAGCTGCAATAATTATGTCTAAATCTGAGGAAAACTTAGCTGCTTAGATTAAAAAACTATTTTATTAGGATAAATAAAATACCATAAAGAATGATTGATGAGGATGCAGCCATAATGATAAATGGTAGTATCATGCCTGAATTTAACCATCTTAAAAGTCTAATTTTTTTGTTAATTACTCTTGGCATCTTTTCTGAATCCCTTGATTGCAACCTAACAAGTAAATAAATGGTGTAAATGTTTAATTAATCTTTTTAAATAATATTCTTTAGCTATTTTGTAATTAAATTTTCTAAAGAAAATTATTTTAATTGCATCCGGATTTTTTTCTCTTAAGAGAAATTTTTAGGTAATTAATACCTTGTATTCTTCAAATTTCTTATGCAAGATTTAGAAACATTAGATTTCTAAATAATGATTAAAAATTTTAAAGAGGTCCCTGAAGAATTTAAAGATTATGATTCAGAACTCTTACTTAAAATTATAAATAAGACATCACTGGAGAATGAAAAAGGTGATGATAAAGAACTATTTGTAGATGAAAATTGGAAAATTAATTCAAAAAATATTAGTAATATAATTCCTTCAGATAATTCAAATTTGAAAAGAATATTATCAGATATTTTCCCAAATAAAAAAATAATGATTCAGGATAATAATGATGGGTCGCAAACTATTCTCTTATCTTAATTTACGGATTATTAAAAGCTTATTTTTTCAATGTTTAATTTTTTTGAGAAAAATTAGTAAAAATTACTCTCGCGGAATTTTTTTTCAGATGTTATCGTTCACTAACGTTCATCCAAGTTTATATATCTGGACGCATGAAATGGGAGTAGGGAACGGGATTCTCATTAACTGCAAAAGACCATGAATAACCTCTTACATATAAGAGAAAAAATTAAAAGAGCCAATAGGCTATATGAAGCCCAAATTTTGGCTACTATAAGTGGAGAAGTTACTCCATACAGAAGATCCGTCTTTGAAGAAAGAATCAGTAAAACACAAAAAGAAATGAAATTGAAAGACTTAAAAAATTAAATTCTTTTTTGAAACTGATCAATTAGGAGAGGGTTTTATCCCTCTCTTTTTTTATTTTTATTAAATAACGCAATTATTAATTTATTTTTCGATTATCGATTATTAAAAAGAACATAATTTTTATGTTCTTACTGTTGATTTAAATTTTATAAATGGCAAATTTAATTAAGTAATTAAGAGGTAAATAAATATGTTTACAAAGAAAAATAAACAAATTAAAACCTCAACCAATAAATCAAATTTAGATCAAGTTTTATGGTTTATAGAAAATTATTTGCCCCAAAAGAAAGATCGGGGTGTTACAAAAAAATTGTATATGGATAATCTAGAAGCAGAGACTATTAAGATATTCTCTAAATTAGCCTCTACACGTTCTAAAACATTATTACCAACAAAAAAAAATACGACAATCTCTTTTACTTTTGGTAATTGGGCCTTGCCTTACTTGAAATTGCTTAGGAAAATAGGATTAGCGAAGTAAGAAAATTGTGATCGGCTAGAACTAGATTTATCCCGCAAATAAAAATAAGTACAGATTTTAAAGTTTCAGAAAATTCTTTTTGAAATTTAGGAGGAATACTTACTTTACATAAAAAATACAATTGCTAAGTTAAAAATAAGAGATCTATTGATTATGTTTCTAAATTATCTGCCTAGTGAGATGGTTGAAGTTGTTGGTTTGACAATGATTTTTTCATTTCTAGTTGGAACTATATTAATTTTGTTATTTACATCAGATCAGGCAAATACAAAGAATTTATATTTAAAGAAGGCTAAATAAATTTTAAATAATTTGTTTATATATAAAGGACCTCTGTTTTTAATAAAGTTAACTCGCAGGTGCAGAGCATAATTTTTAATATTGATACATAAACAAATTTAAGATTATGGGCGAAGCTAAAAGAAGAGAAGAATTAGGATTGCCACCTAGACAAAAAAATGAATTAAATAAATCTGATAGATACTTTTCATGGCTTCCAATTACTAAATCAAGAATTAAGAAATACCCTTATATGGGAGTAGCAACAATGGCACTAGGAGCGATAATTTTCTTAGTAAGTGGGGGCGCAAATAATATTAATTAGTTAGATTGTAGCTTGGACTAGAATATAGCTAAAATTTTTTTTGTAATAGTTTAACGCCAGATACTATAGAGATTATTGAAGCTATACCAAGAAATATCGAGTAAAAAGGTTGCAAATTAATAATTCCAAAATTACCTGTATGCCATTTTATTAACCAAAAAGCATCTACTCCTAATGGTTGAAGAATACTATAAATAGTCCCAGATAAAATTGTAATTAGTAAGGGGATTGCTGAAATTGCGGTTATCTTTCTGTGAATTTTTCTTTGATTTGTTTTTAATTTTTTCATCTATTTCCTCAAATAGATATGTAATTCTTTTTCGTTTTTGCATGGCATCCATTTATCTTGATTCTTATGTATTCCTTCGCAACCAAGTTCTAAAGATCTATTTTCGGCGTCCTTTTCAGAAAGAAATCTACCCCTCATATGTGCATGCGAATAACTATTGAAATTTAGAGATAAGGAAAATAAAAAAATAAAAAATTTAAAATTTCTAAGAAAAATATTCATTATTTCAAATAAGTATTTGTATTAAGGAGAGATTTTATCAAATATTTTTGTTTTGCCAGTTTTACTAAATGAAACTACTTTGTAGTTCTCATAATCATGAGAGTGCGATTCGTGAGAATGCATTTCCATCCCTGGAGAGCCAAGCGGCATTCCGGGAACTGCAATCCCATTAATATTTGGTTTTTCTTTAAAGAGTTTGTTGATTGATTCAATCGGGACATGTCCTTCAATCGTATAGTTAGCTATTTGAGCAGAGTGACATGATCTCAAATTATTGGGAATTTGATATTGGTTTTTGATTACTGAAACATCTTCAACTATATTATCAACAACTTCTAATCCATTATCTCTTAAATGATTGATCCATTTTTTGCAACAACCACATGATACAGATCTGTAAGAAACAACTTTTGGGATATCTATATTTTCTTGCGTTGCTGCACTAATCCTGTGAACGTTAATTGTATTTGCAAAAAGAATTCCAGAAGAAATTAGATAATTTAAAAATCTGGTTTTAATAAATACCTTATTAATTGCCATGCAAATTAAGAGGATTAAATTAAGTATTTAAATCAACAATAAATGAAAATTTATAAAAGTGCTATTTAATCAAAATTAAGACACTCATAATTGCCATTAAAAGATTTTCGATAAAACTAACAATTCCCAAAGGAGTTTTTGCATATCCACCAATACATGCACAATTTAATTTTAATTTATCCAAATAAACGGCTTTGAATACTGAAATCATTCCAGAAATTCCTAAAACTAGAGCAATAAAAATAATTAGAGAAGGTGGAGAAGAATTAAGAAAACTTATCCCAATTATTAATTCAAAAAAAGGATAAATATATATCCAGCTATCAAATTTAGAAGATATTAAATCATATTTCTTATAACTTGTTCCAAAAGCTTCAATATCCATAAGCTTGAGCATCGCTAAAAGACAAATTGATATCCCCATAAAAATTTGGAAACTTTTAAGCAATGTAATGGTTATCAGAAATGAAGTACCAAAGACTGCAATTAAGGGGGTAAATGACTTGATCTTCATTTTTAACTTTTCAGGATAGAGTCACAAATACCAGATGGATTTGCTTGTTTAACTATTTTTAGTCTTTTGATAAGTTCATCTCGATCTATTTGATGTTTTAAATATTTAATACATAAATTTTTTTCCTGATATACCAATGCTATTGGAGCAATCTTTAAAGCAATAGCAAAAGTACCAATAACTAAAAGAATGTTTGTAGCTAGTCGAATATTTGGTCGAAAATTTGATCTCATTCGTATTCTTTATTTCTGTCAATAATTTCTCTTAAATATATATCTTTTAGCTCGTCATTGTATCCATTTTCTTTTGCAAATTGCTCTAATTCCTTCAACTCTTTTTCTGTCATTAAGCAGATTTGGATATATTGTTTTTCATATCTTCAATTTGGTTGATTAATTCATCTAACCATTCTGTATTATTTTCGGATCTTTTCTGAAAATATGTAATTTTAGGTTGATTGATTTCTAGTGTCTCATAATCTCCACTCATAAATTACCCCTAAATTTATACTCTGCATAATTTATCTAGAGAGATTATGCACATCAATAGGTTCTATTACTTATTAGACATTTACCATGAGTAATAAGTCGCTTTTTTAATAGTATTAATATCAAGGAATTTATCTCTAAAAAAAAATGGCAACTAATGAAGAACTAGAAAAAAGAATTGAAACTTTAGAAAAAGAAGTACATCATCTAAAAGCTGTTCTACAATATCAAATGAGAAATAAGAAAAAGTGATTATTATTGCATAGTAATTACTTTTGGTAAGGTAATCATTTTTTCTTGGCGGTATTTGGAACCTAATGAAAAAGCTAATTATTAAAAATTAGTCCATAAAAATAACTTTTTGAAAAAAATAAATTTATTCATTGATATTTAGAACATATTTGTTTTTATATATATAAAACTAAAACTACTTGATATGATTAACTCAATAGCTATTACATTGTTATTATTAGGCTCTTTAGTCGCTTACAAAAGACTCAAAAGAAAGAAACGGCAATTTCACGCACCACCTACAAATCAGCTTCCTAGTTGAAGATTAAATTCCGTCTTCGTCTTCTCCAAAAGGATTATATCTAATATCCCAGATGAGAACTACTGCTATAGATAAAAGCAATAGCCCAAAAATAACTTGAGTAGGTGGTAATAACATTAATGAAATATAACAATTATCCTTAAGCTTTGCTTAAGAAAATTTTAAGGGGTAATCGATATTGTTTGGTTCTAAATGTTTTACATAACATGCTGTTGTGCAATCTACTCCCTCATTATTGATGCTACAAGAAGTTATACATTTAAAAAAACTTTCCAAAGCATCTGAATCTTTAATATTTGAATAAATGTCTTTATTCTTTATTCATGATTAATCTTCCATTCTGAAGCTTATCTAGCAATTAATTTTTAATAATGTCAAATTTTAGGTAAAGTACCTTCTTACCATTTTTTTTAAAAAAAACTATTAAATCTATAAGTTTTTTCCACCCTTCCTCCAATAGTTTTTTTATATTCGTTTCTCGATTTTTCTATAGATTCAACCCTAGAGCCTTTCATGACTGGCTTACTTCATCGCTTCAAAACACAATCATAAGAGATTAAAATTAAATTAATTATAAAAAAGTTCTTTGAACTATCTTCAAAAGGTTGAAATACTTTAATATTAGAGCTGGCTTTATTGATTAAAGTAAATTATTCCATAAAAAAAAGGGCGTTAGCTTCGCCCCAATCAAAAAGCGGGATAATCCCCATCACCCAGCCTTTTTAAAAATCTTAGCACTACATATGGTGTTTGTAAGTATTTAAAATTACCTATTGATGGGGTTGTTTGTTTTTGTTTAATTTGTCATTATAGGAGTCCCCATCACCTAGGCTCGTAAGAGTCTTTTTTTTTGCCATTTAGGCTTATAAGTTTTTAATTAGTGTTTAAAGACTTTTTATTTAATTTTTAAATTCGATAATTAATAATTAAAAAAATAATTTTATTCATGCAAACTTACATAGTACACTGGCAATTTCCAGATCAAGAAAGTCATATGCAAGGGGCCGAAGCTTTTGCGGGTTTTGTGGAAGGAGGTTGCGAAGGTGATGAATTTGATGGGTTTAAAGTTCTTAATCGAGTAGTAAATCCTGAGGGGGCTAATGGTTGGGCAATAGTTGAATCTTCAAACCATCAGAACATTTGGAAATGGAGTAGTATTTGGGTTGATAATTTTGGAGTAGAAATTGAAGTTACACCAGTTCTAACAGATAAAGAATTTCTTTCCGTCCATAAAGAAATTGCGGCAGCCTCTAACTAATATTTTGAGTGATTGACTGTTGAACTAAAATAAAGGGGTAGTAGCTATTGTTTATGGGAAAATTTTCTTCTGAAGAAATTGAAAGTCAATACAATTTGATAAAAATGCTTTTAGCTGAACCTGAAAAGTATGCAGATGCCATTAATGCAATAAAGAAAGATATAGCATATATGCCAATAGAGCTTAAAAAAAAACTTGAGGAAGAGAATATTATCTTATAAATGAAAAGCAAATATTCACTATGATCGTTAATTTTAGAAATTAGAAAATAAACATTCTCATAAACTAACCGAGAGAGTCTAAATCTCTACGATGGTGAACTGTATTCCCTTCATCTAGTGGAATTTTTTGTTCTCTCATTAAATCTGCAATTGTTGGATAATCTTTTGCATAATCAAGATCTCTTGCATTTTTATCTAAAATTGCGAATGGTGATCTTTTAAAATTCATAATTAATTCCTCAAAATTTTTGTTGGATTCTTATTACAGATGCTGGATGGTCATGTACGTAAGAGTTGAATTCCCTCGCAAGCATTAGGCAACCGTATGCATCGCGTGCGTAAAAACCAACTTCATGTGTCTTATTTGATGAATCCTTGTAAGTCAACACATATTTATTACAAGATTTGATTGGAGTTGAAGGCATTTAATTTATTTCTGTTACTAATAAGTTCTAACTAGGCATGCTAATCAACCGACCATTTAAAAAGTACGGTTTAAGGCACAAACATATACGGATAGAGGACCAACAACTAAATTAAAAAATGAATATAATGATTTTGATTTACGTGAATAAGCGTTAATATTTCTGTTACTTCTATAAAACTATTTTCAGATGGAGCTGTTTTTTCCAGAAACTTTTGATGGATAATATGACTTAATAAACATATTAACTATCATGCTAAATTAGTATGTTCGAGATTATAAATATATTTTTCTCCATCATCATCACCATCGTCATCATCATGGAAGGAAGAGATTAATACATAAACTCCTCCAAGTCCTAGTAACATAGATAAATAAAGAATAGGATCTGTCATAGGTTAAGTTTGAAACATTCAAATTAAATTCGAGGAAGCTTTTCAATATCTATATTTTCTTTTAATTATTTAGATAAAGAACATTCTACGATCAAAAAATTGTTATTATTTGAGAAAAATAAAAGTAGATCTAAAATAAGGTAAATTTGCTTTTTTAAGTGAGTTTTAAAAATATTTTAAAAATCAATGTGCGGAAGATTTGAGCTTAAAACTAAATTTGAGAATTTACCAACGGTTTTGAAACAAGACTATCCAAGTGGACTTGATTCAAAATATGAAACTCAAAATCTAATAAGACCTAGTGATCCTGTTCTTGTAATTAAAAACGAAGGAAGAATTAAAACTACTTTTATGACATGGGGCTTTATTTCTCCTTGGGCGAGAGACCCATTTGATAAGGACAGACCAAGACCATTTAATGCAAGATCAGAAACCGTAGAAGAAAAAAAATTATTTAGTGGAAGTTGGAAACATAAAAGGTGCCTAATACCTGCGAGCGGTTTTTTTGAAAAAAAATATCGTGTTCGAAAAGCGAATTATGAGACTTTTTGGTTGGGAGGAATTTGGAGTAAGTGGACCTCACCAGATGGAGCAGAACTTGAGAGTTGCTGCGTTTTAACTACTGATCCAAATGATTTAATTAGACCCTTACATCACCGTATGCCTGTGATCGTTCCTAATGGATATGAGGAACAATGGACAGAGCAAGTTAAAGATGCAGATGAATTAAAAGGATTATTTGCAATCATGATGAGTTGGTCATCTGATGGTTGGCTAGTAGAAGATGTAAAGAAAAAAGAAACTGATCAAATGAGTTTGTTTTAAATGAAACGCTTACTAATTCCAAGGCTAGATTAATGGCAAAATCTTATTGGTTGATTAATTCAAATAGGTCAGAAGTTAAAAGATTTATGAAAAACGATAAGAGTATTGATGGAGTTTTTGAGTATATGTTTATAGATACTGGAAAAATAGTGGGTGGATTAGAAAACAAACTACCAGTAATGACAAACACAGTTTCTGTTGAAATAGATTTAGCTAGAGAAATTTATGAAAGATTACTTTCTAAGGGATGGAGGAAAATTGAAGAAAATTGGAATTAAAAAGAGAGTTAGATCAGTGCGGTATAAATTACTGATGAATATAATTTAAAATTCAGTAATGAGATCAATAAAAATTGACAGCCGATTAAAATATGAGGAAATATGTAAATTTTTTTATTTAGTGCAGATAAAATGCAACATCAAAAATGGCTACCAGAATAAATAAATATTTAAGTGAAGTCGGTTATTGTTCTAGAAGAGAAGCAGATAGATTAATCCTGGAAGGAAAGGTAACCATCAATGGCAAAATTCCAGAAATTGGAGCCAAAGTAGAAGATAGTGACCAAGTAGAAGTTAAAGGTCAAAGAATAGAAAAATCAAAGAGACAAAAAAACATATACTTAGCCTTTAATAAACCTGTAGGAATTGTTTGCACAACAAATAGAAAAGTGGAACCCAATAATGTCATAGATTTCATTAAATATCCTAAAAGAGTTTTCCCTATAGGAAGATTAGATAAGCTCAGTGAGGGATTGATTTTTTTAACTAATGATGGAGATATCGTAAATAAAATTCTCAGAGCAAGAAATAATCATGAAAAAGAATACATTGTAAAAGTTAATCGTCCGATTAATAGTGACTTTATCAAAAACATGAGTAATGGAGTTGAAATATTAGATACAAAAACTAAAAATTGTTTAGTAAAACAATTGGGTCCAAGAAATTTTAAAATAATTCTCACACAGGGACTTAACCGCCAGATTAGAAGAATGTGTGAGGCCTTAGGATACAGAGTACGATCATTAAAGCGTGTAAGAATAATGAATATTAAGTTAGACGTTCCAACAGGAGAATATAGAGAACTTAGTAAAGAAGAACTCCTAGAATTAAATGGATTACTAGAAAACTCCTCAAAAACATATGACTAAGCAAAAACCAATAAAAGTAATTTAGAAGTTAAAGTAAATTAGTTAGAAAAAATGCAAGATTTATACTTTTCGATTTTGTTAGAAATAACTTAAATAGCATGACGCTTACTAATTGCATCGCAATTAATTAGTATTATTTGACTATCTATTAAGGGTTAGAAGCCTAGCTCATTTTTTTTGTCAAATCTTCCTAAGTTCTTCTCTAAAGCTGAGTAATAAATTTTTCCCATTCTTCTCTAGCTGCATCTTTCTATAATTCTCCTCGGGTTTTCATGACAGGTGGTTATTTTGCCTTATGTAGAAATAACCTTCCCAGAATCAATAAACATATATTTAAAAAAAAATTGATCTTTATTTTTTGTATTTTCGATAAACCTTTTTACCCTTGATCTATTTTAATTAACCAACCAATAATAACTAGCAATTACTTTTTTAAGGATAAAAGTCTACTTTCCAACGCTTCAGGCAATAAAACTTAATGGGTTATATCCATTACAATTCCAGAACTTGAATATTTTTATAGAGAAATGGTGGAAATCAGCCTCATTGAAAAATACCCAGCCAAAATAAATAGCAAATGCAGTTATAACAAACGCAGCATATTGAAGCCAATGTTTTCCAGACTTATCTAAACCATTTTTGTCAAAATTAGAATTACTCATTTAAAGGATTGGATAAGCTATCCATCCAAATAAGGTGTAGTTGATAATGACAGCCATGAAACCTATCATTGCGAGTCTTCCATTTGTTCTTTCAGCAATAAACCAGTAGGTATTTGGCCATTCAAAATTTTCACCCATATTAGATTTTTGATCTTCTGGAATTGAATCCTCTTTAGGAGTATTATCTTGGTCAAGATAATAATTACTATCTGGGTAAAAACTTTCGCTTGAAAAGTTATCTTTAAACTTACTCATTGTTATTAGAAAATTAATACTGTATATATTAAAAAATAAAAAGGCCAAATAGGTTAAATTAGCATTTTCTTATTTTCACCAAGTCGTGTTGGGTATTTGTTTATAAGGCATATCCATATTTAAAATTGTTATTGTCTAAAAGATTTAGCTTAGTTTTTAATATCTTTCTGAGATTTAAAATAGATTAGTTTATGTTTTTTGAGAATTTTAATAGTATTATTCATTGATAGATATCTTCACTATATACTGTTCAATGAAAAAAGATATCAATGAGCTGATATTAAATAAAGAATATGAAAAAGCAGAAAATTTACTAAGAAATTTATACGATAAAAATGAAATTGACTATCTTCAGTTACATCAATTAGCTTTTTTAAATATCATCAAATCCAATAGTAAAGAAGCTATAAATTTATTAAAAAAATCTATAGAAAAAAATCCAAAATATCCAAATTCATATAGTGACTTAGGAAGTTTATATCTTAAAGAAAATCAAATTTCCGAAGCAAAAAAATATTTTTTAAAATCTTTGGATTTCAACAAGAATTTATTTAGCTCTCTCAACAATCTAGGTCTCATATATAAAAATCAAAAAGATTATAAATCATCGATTAAATATTTTTTGAGTGCTTTAAATGTCAACCCTAGGAATTATTTGGTGGTCTATAATTTAGCTCAACTTTTCGATGAAATTGAAGACTATAGCAAAGCAAAGGATTTTTATATAAGAACAATTAATTTAAACCCTGCGTATGGTAATGCAATAGTTGGTTTTTATAACTTATTATTGAAAACATTTGAATGGAGAATTATTGATAAATTTGAACCTAAATTAAAAAATTTTGGGGTTAAGTCTTTTCAAGGTGGTGAGCCTTTAACATTTCTTTATTTAGAAGAGGAAAACTACATAAGAAAATTAAGAGCAATAAATTTTTTTAATTCAAACTTTAGAAGGGATCATATAAAATTAAAGCCTCGGAATAATAAAAAAATAAGGATAGGTTATATTTCACACAATTTTATTTTTCATCCAGTTTCATTTCTAATCTCAGGTGTTATTAAGAAGCATAATCGTGAAGAGTTTGAAATATATGGTTATTCTATTAATACAAAAAAAGATAATATTACAAAAAAAATATCAAAAACCTTTGATTTTTATAGAGATATATCTGTTAAAACTGATGATGAAGCGGTCAATATAATTAGATCAGACAACTTAGATTTTATTATTGATTTAATGGGATACACGTCTGGATCAAGAATGGGAATATTATCTAAAAAGGTAGCACCTATTCAAATTAGTTATTTAGCATATCCTTCCACTACTGGATCTGATCAAATAGATTACTTATTGGCTGATAAACATGTTATCCCTGAAACGGAAATCGACAATTTTACTGAAAAAATAGTAAATATTCCTGGAACATTTATGTGTTTTGACGATACTACAAAAATTTCAGATAAATTTACTAAAAAGCATTTTTATAATTTCAAACAAAATAGTTTTATTATGGTTGCTTTTCATAGACCTCAAAAATTAAATTTAAAAACTGTTTCATGTTGGTGTGACATACTTAATTCAATTGAAGATAGCTTTTTATGGATTAGAAAGCCAAATAAATACGCTTTGAAAAATCTTTTAGAATTTTTTGAAATGAGAGATATAGATCGTTCTAAAATTATCTTTGCGGATAGAGAACCAACTTATGAAAAACATCTTTCAAGATATAAAGTCGGTGATTTATTGCTAGATACTTTTAATTACAATGGACACACCACCACAATTGAGGCATTGTGGTCTGGACTCCCAGTAATCACCCTTCAAGGTAAAAATTTTGCATCAAGGGTAAGTGCAAGCATCTTAAGATCAATTGGTTTAGAGGATTTAATAGCAAACACAATTTATGAATATAAGCAAAAAGTAATTTTTTATTCAAAAAATCCAAGTGAAATACAGAGCCTCAAAAGTAAGTTATCTAAATTGAAAAGTGATGGAGAATTGTTTAATACAGAGGCTTTTACAATAAAACTTGAAAAAGTTTTAAAAGATTTAAAAAGATAACTTATGGATTAATTTGCATTGATAAATAAGGGAAAATCAAGAATAAAAGTTTTTGAACCATTTTAAGATGTATCGAAGCCTATCCAAGTATTGATGCAATGATGATTAGTTATGGATGTGTATATAAAAGGATTGGTAAGCTAGTTATGAAAGGGAGAAGAGTTGAAATTATTGAAGCAGGAAGGAAGGAATACAAAAAACTACTAGATTAGGGGTGGAAGCAAATAAGTATCTTCAGGAACTGTTTCTAGGTACTAAATATATCAAAGTACATACCATGAGACCCCCACAGCTACTCCCTTTATAACTTATTGTATTTGCAAAGTTTCTTACATTTGTTAATTTTAGTGAGCTTAAATAAGTTCAAATGCAAGATCAAAGAATTGAAAAGTTAGCGGCTGTTGCAATAAGCATAACTAAGGTGCTTTTAATAATTTATCTAGGCTTTGAAGAAGTATTTAAAATAATCAAATCAATTCAAAAATTGTTAGATGCTGAATTAGATATTTCTCGAAAATGGGCTTCACAAAATTATTCAATTCTAAAAAAACGACTAGAGGAAAGAAAAGTAGCAGGAGTTTAAAAATTTTTGCTATGAATTAATTGAGGCCAAACCTCGTCAGCACACTCTACGTTTGCTGCAAGACATAGATTGATTCAATATAGTTGTGGGTCGATTTAATAACCCTTTCAGTAGTTGGAATTTCTGGAAGGGTTTCTTGTTTTAAACTTCCCAATCAATGTCAAAATTTTCATCTAGATCTTCGTCTTGTTCTTATTCCATATAATTTTTCTTTTTATCCAGAATTTAGTTAATTATTTTTTTAATTTTCTCTAAATTCCATTTATCAAATATTAATTTCATTTCTCTTTCGTAGTATCTTACTTTCTTTGCGAAAGGTAATAGTTGAATAATCATCCCAAAGGGAAATTTAAAAAAAGAAGAAACATAAACAATATAAAATTCGATAAATGAAGGTTTTGGTGGGATAGGTAAATTTTTTATATATGCCCAATCAATGCAAGGTTTAAGTTGCTTATCACTAGCGATAATATTTTTTTTGCATCTCCACCAAGAGAATAGATAAATGCAAATAAAAATCGGTAACGGAAGAAGTCTCAACATTAAATATCAATATTTAATAGCTATCTGCTAATTAAGGATAGCAACCATCTCTATTTATCTACACAAAGTAGGTTTGTATCCTAAAAAATCAAGAAAATTCTATAAAGTCTAGGGAATTCCATAAGAAATCCATAAAAAGGAGGTCATTTCCCCTAATATCTTCCTAAGTCAAACTAGGTAATCTCTGAAAAGCCATTCGGGGCGAAAGGATTCTAACCTGCGACCTAGTGCTTTCAAAACACCGCACAGGGCAAGTACAGCACTAGGTTTTTAAGCTATAGCTGATTTCTTGCTGGGCTCTGCGTGATTTGTCTTGTCAAATAAAGCAATATTTGACTGCAATTTGACCGCAAAATATTATTTGAGAAAAATTTAAATAGCATTTTATACAAGATATTGATCTATTTAAATCAATAAAAATTTGAGAGATGGAATATAGTTTTGGGGAATTACGAGCAAAAATTTTGGAATCATTTGATTACTTCGAATATCTAAATTCAATATCATTTCACCCACCTGTAATGATAATAACTACATTAGTATTTTTTTATATAAGAAGAAAATTTTTATTAGCTGGCAAAAAACATTAGCAATTTATTTAATATTTGTATTTTTAAATGAGTCAAAAATTAAATAAACAAAACAAGTAATAAAAACAATTACATATAAAGATTCCATTTAACTTACCGTTGTTATTGAACTACTTAATCCATAAGTGAGAAAAATAAAACTTGCAAAAGTAACTCCAATCATTACTGTTGTGTAGAGTTTATTTAGTTTGAAATTATTATTTACTGATGAAAAGTCTGCAATAACCAAATTTTTCATAGAATATGTGTCTCTATTTTTGAAATTATTGCTGTTAACCAAACTGCCTAAAATTGGATCTGTTGAAGCTTTTATTTCTTGATTGATAACAGTATTTAAACCTTTATCTTCATTGAAGAATCTTGGAATCATATATGCATGCCATAAAGCTATTATTGCCACCCAAAAAACTACACTAACTCCTGCAAAACCAAAAAGTAAGAATCTAAAGGTTTCCATATTTGTTCTCTAATTAACTAAAATCTACATCAAAAAAATATCTAAATATCGCAATCCCAAAAAATATACTTTAAATAAATCAATTAATCATTTCATAATGTTACTAATGATTAGAGACAATGTTATTAGGAGTTTTTCTTTAAATATAAGTTAATGATCGAATCATTTATTTAACTAAAAAAGACAAAATAAAAATTACATTTATTATTACTTTTTAGAAATGGATTTTAGGATTTTACTTGTTATTACTCCAATAATATTCTCATGGATATTCACAATCTTTTGGTTAGGTAGGTGGGACGTATTTAGATTAACACCACTAGGATTACCAAAGAAGGGAGTAGCTCCTTTTAAAAATTATCAAGTATGGGAAGATTCAGCATTAATTCCTGATAATGGTAGACCAGCAGAAGGTTATCCAGTATTTACTGTAAGAACGGCAGCAGTCAATGCACTAGGGATTCCAACTGTTTTCTTCCTTGGAGCAATATTGGCAATGCAGTTTAAAACTTATTAATAGGAAATTTTGATGGACATTAGATTTTTAATTGTTGGAGCACCATTTTTAATCGCATTTTTTTATACCTTATTTTGGCTTAAAAAATGGGGTGCTTTTAATTCTAAGAATAATAATTTGCCAAAAAATATTTCTCTTAAAAATGAATCAATAGAACAAAGTTATATTTTAGAGAATATCTTTTTAACAAAAAATTAATCAAATTTACTTACTCTTTTAATTTATACATTCTTATGATTCCAATAGAACAGTATTTGTTTTTTGCAGTTTCTCTTTATGCATTTTTTTATCTTTCAATAACTATAGTAAGTACATTAATAAACTTTTCCTAAGCAATAATCACATAAAATATTAAACACTTATTTGTATAAAATTAATCTTCCTGTAATTTAAAACTTATTATATAAATATAAAAGTAGATATTAGGGCAATCTACTAACCGCTAGCTTTGATAAAGCGGTTCGTAATGAGAACCTCCCTTTGACCTCATTTTCTTTTTCGCAATCTTAGAAAATGAGGTTTAAATATTTTTTAATAGTCATGAATATTCAATTAAATTCTTAATTAAAACTCTAAATTATTAAATATTATTCCTTCTTATGTATATTATTTACTTTTTAAAAAAGAGTTTTTTATTTATAAAGAATATGTAGATATTTGGCGAATCTGCAACGGTATAGATTCCGTCTTTATGAACCTAGCCAACGAAAATATTCCTAGCTACGTTTTAGTTATTTTAGTAGTTAGGAATATTTTTATTTATTCCAACTTTTAAAGTAATTTTTTCTGAAAATCAAATGATCAATAAATCAAGAAATGAATCTACATTAGAAAATATTTATAAGAATTTGGAATCTGGAATGCCAGAGAATAAATCTATCAAAGAGTATGCTCTGCCTAATGCGAGACAGTGGCTTGGTGGAAGATTCGTTGCTATTTGGGTTTTACCTATTTATTTTTTAAGAAAAATTGCAAAGTTTTCTGCTTCTTCAGCCTTTGTTAAGCCATATTCTCCTTCTGTAAATGGGCCATCTTATAAGCAACCAGAAACTCTATTTACTTCTTTACGAAGTGTTTTCAGGGGTCAAGATCATTTAAGATTTTTTGATCATAGATTTATTGGTATTTGGGTATTGCCCATTGCGTTGACTGGAATTGTTTTTGAAATCCTACTAATAGCTCCTACTAATAACACTTCACCTTTCAATTAAGCCTCTTTGACCGCAATTTGACCGCAACCATTTCGGTCATAATATGGGTATTAAAAAAGACAGGCTGAGGAACCTGTCTATAATTGGATTTTTAGAGTCGGGGCGACAGGATTCGAACCTGCGACCTAGTGCTCCCAAATCACTAGTTTCGAATTACTTATAACTGCGATTTGAAGGTATAACTTATTTTGAATGCCATTTTTCCTTCTAAAACCTTATAAGACTTTCTAATACTTATTGGATTTTTCCCTAAATTTTCCCTAAAGTTGACCTAGTGCTTCATGAGGTTCTAGAAGATGCCACAAACTGATAATTAAGGAAGAAGACTTCTATATTTAGAAGTTATTTTTAAGCAGCATCATATTCTTCATCTTCAAGTTCTCTCAAAAATCTTTTATCTAATAAGTAATTGTCTATAAGCTCTGCTGCCATTACTATCTCAGTAGCATTTTTAGATAGTTCTTGTGGATCTTTGTCTAATAAGTAATTGTCTATAAGCTCTAGATTGTACTCGTTTTCTTTAATTGGTTTTTCGCTTTCTAATAGCTTTCTTATTTGTGTAAATACAAGCTCTTGATCGTATCCACTTTCTCTAATTTCTTTCAACATTTCATCTGGAATTTGCATAATCGTCAACTCCTATGTGAAAACCTATGTACGCATACTTACGAAAAAATAAAGAAAAAGCAAGAAAATTGGAAAAAATCGAGGTGTATAAAGCTTGTATTTACAATCATTTATGGAAAAAGGTTGGAAGAAGAATTCTATCTTTAGAAGTTATTTTTAGTTATCTAATGAAGTAAATTATCCCACCAACAAAAGTGCTACCTATAAGTAGCAAGACCATAAGAAGAGCTATTAATTTAGGTAAGCTTCCAATCATTTAAAAATATCTTCTATAAGGTCTTCCTTCTTCAGTAGTATCTTCTGTATATCTTCCACCTCTCTTACCAATAAAAACATCAGGGGGATTATTAGGTTGTTTTTGAAAGGGTTTCCAAGTTTTTCTCTTAACACCATTTTTCCTTCTTAATGCAAGAGTAAACCAAAGTAGAGCAAATAAAAATATAAATATTATTCCAAAAGTAACAACATTTTCAGTATCTATTTTGTTTTTATATTGGTCATATGTACTTTTAGTTGTTGCTACTAAAATTTCTTTCATTAATACTTAATAGCCATCTGCCAATAAGGATAGCAACCAACTCTATCTATTTATATAAGGTAGGCTTATATCCTAGAAAATTCAAGAAAATTCTATAAAGTCTAGGGAAAAACCATAAGAAAACCCCCTAATAAAGGAGGTCATTTCCCCTAATTTTTCCCTAAGTCAAAATAGGTAATCGCTGAAAAGCCAGTCGGGGCGACAGGATTCGAACCTGCGACCTAGTGCTCCCAAAGCACTCGATCAGCAAAATGCGACAGCACCCATGAGAACGAAGTGAGGCTATGACTTTAGTTTGAAATATTTGTTATCAAAATGAGTCTCAAGAATTGTCTTATATGCAGCAAAGTGTTGCAAAGTTAAGCATTTGATCGCCCCAGGATCGCCCGCTTGCGACCTAGTGTTTAAAAATGTAATCCAAATCCATTTTTTTTCTTTTCTGATTGATATCCAGCCCTTACGAATTGAGTATTATCAGTCCCTACATCATAGAGAGTATAATTTTTGCCTGCTCCAACACCAATGACAGCTTTTTGAGGAACCTTCTGCTCCTTCTTATGATTTCCGGTTAAATCGTGTACTTCCGAATTAAGAATCCCCTCTGTTAATTCCAAATGAAATTGTTGTGTACTTCTCGCAGTAAATAATCTGTTTACTTGAAGACGTGTAAGTCTATCCAGGAGTGTTAATGGCGGGGTATCTAATGTTAAATCGTCGCCAACATCTTTTGAGCTCCCGTGAATTAAACCACAATCAAGTTCAACAAATCCAAATTGAAGTGCTGCTATCCAATCAAGAAATGATTTATCAACAGCATTTATTAGAGATTTGACCACTTCTTCACCTTTATTTATTCTCAAAGCTTCAGCTCTTTGATTGCCACGGTAACCACTTTCTAAGAGGATTTGTTCTTCCCACCAACCATATATGCACCATGGTTGTAAATCATTACTTTTTGGATTAATTAATCTGTGTAGAAGTTTATTACAGTTTTTTTCAGGGCCTATCATATCCCCCAAAACAAAGAGGGTTATGTTCCCAGGAGTTTTTTTTAAATCTTTTTGAATAAGTTCATAAGTATCTAGATCCCCTTTTAACCCACTTATAAGTGCCCAGCGTTCTATCATCTTTCACAAAAATGAGAAGCATCTTCAGCTCGTTCGGCAAATTCAAATCCGTTTTTTAAACGCCATGCAAAAATCGGAGGAAGACCAGCATTTATTATTGCTTTGCAGGTAAGTTCGATATCATATTCAACTTCTCTAATTTTTACGTCATTAGTGATGTCGTTATAAACCACATAAGTAGCTTTAGTTCCTCCATGCCGTGGCTCTCCCACTGAACCTGCATTTACTATTCTTCGCATCGGCAAATTCATTTCTTTCTTTTGAATATCTTTCGAACCACTGTTTTTGACCTTTACGGAAATTGAACCATTTGCTAGTTCACGTATATAAGGTTGATGAGTATGTCCACAAAATAGAATCTCGGCTTTGGCATTTTCAACTCTCTCAAGAGCTGCGAATGCATCCATATCGGGCAGCAGATATTCATGTTGACTATTAGGACTACCATGAACAAAAAGACATTCATCTTTACGAATTGAGTAGGGTAAATTAGCTAAAAAATCCTTATTTTCTTTTGTTAATTTTTCCGTAGTCCATTGATGAGCGAAATGACCTCTCCTTTCAGCGATCTGAGAAGGGTAACTACAATCGCAGGCATCTAATCCATCAACTACATCTTCGTCCCAACAACCCTGACAAGTGGCAATTTTTTTCTCTTTGATTAACTCAATAACCTCATTAGGTTGAGGACCATAACCTACTAAATCTCCAAGGCAGGTAATATTCGTAATCCCTTGTAATTCAATATCTTTTAATACGGCTTCTACTGCAGGTAGATTTGCATGTAAACATGAAATAACAGCTTGATTCATTTTTAATTAATTTCGAGAAGTTTGTAATTGTGAATTTCTAAGTGTGGCTTGATGATGCTCTAGAACAGCATCACTAAGAAGGCAATTATTGATAGTTGATTTTATTAATTGGAAGTTTAAGTTTTTCCCCTGTATGACAATTTCAGAGTGTCTTTCTGGTCTTCCATTAAGAGGAGCAACTTGATTTAAGGTTTGATATTGAGAACCTTTCTGAGTCAATATCCAGTTAAACAAGATATAACGACCATCTGGTAAGTTCATTAATGCTTTTGCTCTATATACGTCTCCATAAGCACCGTTCACTAATTCGAACCAAAAAGTATTTAAACTTGCAGGATCCCAAATATTTTTTTTGAGGTCAATACTACATGATTCAATTGCTTTAAAATCTAAAGTATCCTTTATTGGTAATTCTAGATCTCTGCCAAAATGCAAATATTTATTTGGTTGAAGATTATATATTTCAAGCTCTTTTATAACTCTCAAATCAATACCACTAATACCCTGAAATTTAGGTATGAAAAATTGAGGAAATTCAATAATAATCAAAATATTCTCTTTCTCTACCTTTAAGGGCAATTTTGAACTTGACAAATCTAATAAATTAGGAATTTGATCTTTCAAAAAAGCAAAATCAATTGTTGAATTTATTGCTTGCTCTAAATTAATTTCTGAATATCCGCCAAGACGTACATAACCACAATTTCCAGAGTGATTCTTAAAAGTATTTAGTATCCAACTTGTCTTACCGCATCCTGGAGGCCCTGATATTATCCAAGTTTGACTCATAAAAAACTACCTGATGTATAAAATTTACACCAAAATGAAAATGAAAATCATTTTTGTTTTTGTTTTTAGATATTTCTTATGAGAAGAAATAAAAAATTCAGAGAAATTACGCAGCTAATAAAGTGAGAACATTATGGAATGCTTGTTATTGAATTAAAAAATAATTAATCTATGTACTAAGTGTATTTAAAAATTGAGTTCTTTAACTATTACCAAGGCTGCTTCAAATGAATTGCTCAGGCAATCAATTTATCGTGGTACACCTGGAGAAATATTCCTATATTTGCAACCTGATATTCTTGATGATGGATGGATGTTTCTGAGAGTTAATATCTGGGAAAATTCAGGAATTCCGATTGCAAGAACTGATGGCTTAACTGTCTACGCTCCAGAATCTCAAAAAAGTTTACTAGATGAACTATCACTTGATCATTATCAGGATTTATCCGGAGGAGGATTCTTGATTAGTACTCCAAAAGGCGCGACAAAAAGTTCTTGTGGTTCGGGTTTTAAATTTAATAAATAAAAACCTATTTAAAATGAAAAAATGATTATTTTGAAAGACTATTAACTCGCAAGGGTAGATCTTAATTTTTAGTATTGGAGCAATGGTCTGTTTAATATTGCTTATTTAGTTGTTTTAGCGGGCGATGCAGTATGCAAAGCTATGCAAGGTATAGCAAATGATCGCCCAGGGATCGCCCAAGGACTATTTAAGAATCGTGAGAAGTCAATCGGGGCGACAGGATTCGAACCTGCGACCTAGTGCTCCCAAAGCACCCGCGCTACCAAGCTGCGCCACGCCCCGCTCATAAGATCTTAGTTCATAACAGACATCTATAAAAGACCAAATTGCTAAATTTTTTATAAAAAATCACTTTTTAAGTAAAAAATTAGTTTTATAGATTTTCAGTAGCCAGAAATTTTAGTATTTTGTCACTATTTATTTCTAGAAGCTTTGTGCGAATATTTTTCAGTTTTTTTATTTATCAAACTATGGAAATATCGCATTATTAAATTTCTTAGAAGAATTATTATCATAAATAATAAATTAATTTTGAAGATATGAAAAATCTAGAGAGATTGATCAAGACATATTATGATTTCCCCAAAAAAGGTATTGCTTTTAAAGATATTTTTGGAATAATTCAAGATCCTGAAGTCTTTAGGGAATTAATCCTTAAGATGTCTTCAAACAAAGTAATAAAAAATTCCGAGGCGATTATCTCAATAGAGGCTAGAGGTTTTATTTTTGGATCGGCAATTTCTCTACAAACATCAAAACCAATGGTAGTGGCTAGAAAGCCAGGAAAACTTCCTGGTGAACTTCTAAAAGAAAACTACTCCTTAGAATATGGGAAAGGTACTCTATCAGTACAAAAGGATTCACTCGAGAAGTTTAACTCATATGCAATTGTTGACGACTTACTTGCTACTGGGGGCACAATTGAGTGTGTAGCTAATCTAATAAGAAAAAGTGGCAAAAGAGTAAGTGGTTCAGTCACAGTAATTGAACTCATGGAGCTCAATGGAAGATGTAGGTTTGATTTCCCTGTGGAGTCTATGCTATGTATGTAAATAGGTTTTGAAGGTTTGGAAACGAATAGAGAATTATTGTGAGTAATTTTATTTAATTAAAGAATACCTAAAGTACCCGCAGTGAAACCAATTATTAGAAAGAAAACAAATTCTGCCAAATCTCTTGGCATTGAATTAACAAACAAATTTAATTGAGTCATTTAACCTTGTGCTCCTCAGGTGTATAAATTTTCAAAAATATAACTAAGAAATTTTTTATTCGAGATAATATCAAGTATTTTTTTCTATTTTCTAAAGATTTCGGACTTAATTCAAAAAAGTTATTGTATTAAGTAATTATTAGGTATATTCTTGTTAATGTAAGTAAATTTATAGAATTTCTCGATGGAATATAAAAAAAAGTCTCTTGCAAATCTTGATATAAAAAAAGATTATGAAGAAATAGATACACGTTTAGCTTCTGGTTGGTACGTTGATGATACTTATATGTCGAAAAAAAAAATTTATAAAACAAAGAAAACTTCTTTTAAAATTTCTAAAAAAATTAACTCATAAAGAAATTATTTAGAGTCCTAGAATAAGTTCATGTAAGTTCTTATATGTAGAAAATATTTCCATAATTTAGGTTCTAGTTTTCTACTTCTTACTAGATCTCAGACTATATTTTATGAATATTTAAAGTAACTTAACCACTTTTCGAGATATTGATTGGAATTTTCAAAATACTTTTCGTAATTTTTCCACTTGTTTATTGATGATTTGTAAAGTGGTTGAACAACTTGTGAAGATGAGGGAGTATTTATTTTCCCTCTTTCATGAGCTGTATTTCTATAATTTTTGATGTTTTCATCCCAACTAACATCTAAGAAATCCAAAATTTTTAAAATATGTTTATCAAAATTCTCTATTAAATCTTCGTATTTAGACGTTATGTAATTCATTTTTAAATTTTTTTTATAGTCCAACCAAATACTCATGGTCAAGTCATAAATTCTCGAAGCTGATTCAATACTACGGAAGTTAGCCATTGCATTGTTTGGCTCGAACGATTGTTGGAAGCATGATAAGACAGTGTCGTAGGGGTTTCTATGAGTGAAAATTATTTTTGAGTCTGGAAATAATAAATTTATGAGAGGTAAGCAAACAGTTTGAAATGGAAATTTATCAATCAATGTTTTTGCACTTTTATTATCACAATTATTTTGCAATATTTCCAAATAGTGATTTCGTAAAAAATCCAGTTCATCCAAACTTAATTTATGGAGTTCATCAAGAGAGTATTTGAATTTTGATTTTATAATCTGTTCAACCGAATTAATTAAAGGCTTTTCTTCTAAAACATCAATTTCAGGATGGCTCCTTAGGATTGTGTCAAGCAATGTAGTTCCTGACCTAGGGAAGCCGATTAAAAAGACGGGTGAATTTATAAGCATTTTTTTATTTTTGTTTTTTGCTAAAAAAGCTTTGTTATCTAAATTTTTTCTGTAGGTATGAATGTAATTTTGAAAAATTTCTGGATTCCAATCCTCATACTTCAAATTAAGTTGGCTTTTCTCAAAACATTTAAAGGCTTCATCATAATCATTAACTTTTTCCTCAATAAATGCTCTAAAAGACCAATATAGGAGATTGGTAGAATGATCAATATTTTTTATCCATTCATTTGAAATTTGATCAATTAATTTTTTTGCTGTAATAAAATCCTTTTCTCTAAAAGAGATTCTTGCTTTAAACATCAATATTTCATTAACAAGATTTTTATTTTCTATTAAACTTTCAATTTTATTTTTTAATTTGCTTAGTTTGTTGGTTTTTTCATAAAGTCTAAAAAGATTTCTATATGCATAGGCATAGTTTTTATTAATTTCAATTGCATCAAGAAATATTTCTTCTGCTTCTGATAACTTGTCTAAATCTATTTTTATTGATCCCAAATTAACATAAGCTAATTCAAACTTTGGGTTATAATAAATAGCTTTTTCTGTAATCTTTTCTGCCTGAATAAGATTTCCCTGCTTTGATAGGAGGGAACCGAGGTTACTATACGCAAGAGAAAAATCTGATTTAATCTCTATTGCTTTACGGTAGCAGATCTCTGCCTCCTTGAAATTTTTTTTGTTGGAAAGAATGTTGCCTAAGTTATTTAATGCCATTGGCGAAGATGAATTTATACTAAGTGCCTTTCTTAAGCATTGCTCTCCTTCATCAAATTTCTCTAATTCATTTAATACAGCTCCAAGATTAATAAGGGCAAAATCGTAACTGGGATTAATTTTAAGAGCATCTTTTAAGAATTGTTCTGCTTGCTTAGGGTTCCCTGAATCTTTGAGTACGCAGCCTAAATTGACTAAAGCATTAATATCTTTTGGATTAATTTTTATACACTTTTTTAAAAAAAATTCCGCTTTTTTAAGATCACCTTCTCCTACCAATATTCCCGCCATTATTGAATATGGCATTACATAATTAGGATTTAATTCAAAAGCTTTATTCAAAATATTTTTAGCAGCATCACTTCTACCTTTAGCCACTAGAACATTGGCTAAGTTTGGGTATGCCTCTATACAATTCGGGAATTTTTTAATTGATTCATCAAATAACAATATTGCTTTATCAAATTGTTTTGCTTGAGAATAAATACTACCTAAATTATTAAGTATCCTTGGGTCATGGATTTTATTTTGAATCAAAAAATTATATATTTCTAACGCTTCTTTGATTTTTCCTTTCGAATGTAAAGATAGTGCATTCGAAATTAATTTATCTTTTTGCAAGCTGTTAATTTGTTTTTCTTTTGACTTTTTCTTGGTTCTACTATTGTTCCCAAATCCTTTCATGCTTTTCGATCTTAATAATCCAGAACTTATTTAAAGTTAAACTTAACTTTGAATAACTAAAAATGTTGCTCAAAAATCAATAATTCTTATAAATTCAACATAATTATAAGGAAATTTTTTGTTTAGGGACACAAATAATACCGTCACATTCTCCTGGTTGATTATTTTACTTCCTTTAATTTAATCCTCAAATCGCTTTGATATCAATTGTTCTTACGTTTTCAAATAGATATCTTTTCAATATAAAAATTAAATATTTGGATCCAATTTAAAAATGTATCCATCGATACTTGAAATTAGATATTATTTTACGTTATTTTAAGGTGTCCTTTAAATTTCGTGTGAGGAAATTTATGAAGCTTTTTAAGAGCTTACTCGTGGCACCTGCAACATTAGGCTTACTTGCCCCAATGTCTGCATCAGCCAACGAAGTCACTATTAATGATTTCAACGCTGCAGAAGAAATTGCAGTTACAAATAGCCGTGTAGACGGTTTAGAAGCTAGATTCAATGATCTTGAAGCTGGTTCATTCTCCGAAACAACTACAGCATCTTTTGGTGTAGATTTTCTAGTTGGTGCTGTTGATAAAACTGGCGCTAACGAAAAAGTAACATTTGATTATCAAATGGGTATTGGCTTAGAAACTAGCTTTACTGGCGAAGATTCTTTAAGCGCAACAATTGACATAGGTGAAACTGGATCTGTTGTTGGTGGTGCTGACGGTTTGAACTTTGATTCAACAACCAATGCACTAAACCTTGACGGTCTTACATATTCATTCCCACTAGGTGGAGCAACAGTATTGGTTGGTGATAACACTGACGTCAGCGCTGTTTACACTGGAGCTTGCGCTTACAATGCTTTCACTGACTACATGGGTAACTGTGGTACAGGTAACTCTGTTGGCCTTGGTAATAAAGGTGTTACTGCTGCAATGTCATACGCTTTTGATAACGGATTCTCACTGGCTGGTGGTATATCTTCTACTCCTACTGGAATTGCAACAAAAGTTGAAGATGATGTTTTCGGAATCGAAGCTGCATATACTGCAGATTCTTGGGGATTAGCAGTTGCTTATTCTGATGTTGAAAGTTCAGCATCTGGTACTACTGATGCAACTTACTGGGGTATCAATGGTATGTATGCCTTTGACTTCGCAACATTAAGTGTTGGTATTGAATCTGAAGATCCTGCTAGTGGTTCTACTGCAGAAGGTTTCTTTGTTGGTTTAAGTTTCCCTGAAGTTGGAGCTGGTAGTTTTGACATAGGTATGGGAACAACAGGTAACTTTGCTGATGGTGCTACTGAGTACTACATGTACGAAGCTTCATACTCTTATCCAATAAATGATGGTATGACAGTCACTCCAGGTATATACATCAAAGAGGCGGGAACAGACACAACTGGTTTCGCAGTTAAAACATCATTTAGTTTCTAATTAAATTAAATTAATTATTAATTAAAACTACACACGTAAAAAGGCCTACCAATAAAGTAGGCCTTTTTTTTACGATATATAAGTGTAAGTAAAAAAGGATGTATCATTGATTAATTGGGATTATTTCTTTTGAATTAAAATGGAAGAGAATTCATTAGAAGTTACAAAATATATTCAAATTGCAAGAAAGAATTTTGAGGAAGGAAATATATATCAAGCCAACGAAATTTATAGGAAATTAATCAATCAAAAAATTTACACATACGAATTACTAATTTCATACGGAATATTTAATAAAGAGATTAATAATCTAAAGATTGCAAAAAATATTTTTATTTTATCTATAAAGAAATATCCCTCAAAAATTAATTCATATATATTGCTAGCTGAAATTTTAAGAAAAGAGAACAAATTTAATGATGCTTTAAGAACATTGAATGCAGCAAAAAAAATTGAAAAACTTAATTCTGATATTGATTACAATTTATCGATAACTTACAAAACTATTAAATTATTTAAAGAAGCAATACTTTCTATTGATTCTGCGATCAAGGAAAAGCCTGAAAATCAAATTTATAAAATCTTGAAAGCTGATATACTTATTGATTGTTTTCAGGATGAAAAGGCAAAAGAAATATTGCTTGACTTGAAAGTAGAAAAAGATAGTTTCTTTTATTTTCAGAGAGAGATTTTAATCTCGAAGATATTAATTAATCAAAAAAAATTTAAATTAGCTGAAGAAACCCTTTTAGAACTAAGAAAATTATTTAGTAAACAGAAAATTTTATATCTAAATCTGAGTGATCTTTATTTCAAAAATAAAGAATTAAAAAAAGGAATTGCAATCTTGAAGGAGGGCATTAAAAATTTCCCAAAATTTATTCCATTGAGGTTTAATTTGGCAATAATGTACAGAAATTTAGGTTTGATAGAATTATCTATCAAGACGCATATAGAAATCTTATTAGACGATCAATTTAATTCAAATAGTTTTTATGAGTTATCAACTATGTATGATTTCTCTAGTCATAATGAATTACTTGAAACTCTTTTAAATATTGAGATAGAAAAGCTCCCTTCAAAGCAAAAAATATACTTTGGTTATTCAAAAGCTAATATTTATCATCAGAATAAAGAATATAAAAAAAGTGCTTATTTTCTAAAAATTGCAAACGAAGAAAAACTAAAGATTCAACCATCTGATATTAAAAGAAAATTGAATACTGGAGAATACTATAGAAATTTAAAAATAGATGAGAACTTAAACATAAATAGAATTACTGATAGTTATAGGTATTTATTCATCGTGGGTATGCCAAGATGTGGAAGTACATTGTTGGAGAGCATTTTAAGTCTTAATCCTGAAGTTAAAGATCTTGGTGAGGTTTCTTTTTTAGAAGAATCTCTTCAAAAAACTAATGATTTGCTTAAGGTTAAAAATATTTACTCAGAAAAAGTCAAGCTCATCAACTCGGAAAAGAAAATTTTTACAGATAAGAATTTGTTCAATTTTTTATATTGTCCTGTTATATTCAATTTGTTCCCAAATGCAAGAATTATTCACTGTACTAGAAATCCACTTGATAATATTCTTTCAATTTATAGGACTAATTTTTTAAATCAAAGTTTTTCTAGTTCATTAAAGGATATTACTGATCTTTATTTGTACCAGATGAAGCTTATGCATGAATATAAAAACAAATTTAATTCAATGATTTATAGTTATGAGCATGATAAAGTAGCTAAGAATCCCGAAGAAAATATCAAATATTTAATCAATTGGCTTGATTGGGAATGGAGTGAAAATTATTTATCACCTCAAAAAAGTAAAAGAAGTGTATTTACAGCAAGTAGTGCTCAAGTCAGGAAAAAAATTAACTCTCATTCTTCAGGTTATTGGAAAAATTATGAGGATTTACTAAAACCAATTAGTGAGCTATTCCCCAAGTACAATTAAATAAATGGCTTAGAACCTTTTGCAATTTATTTATATTGGATTAAAATATAAGAACAAATATTTCTGTGTGAGGAATTTTTATGAAGCTTTTCCAGCAATTGTTGGTAGCGCCAGCTGCTCTTGGTCTTTTAGCTCCACTATCAGCTAGTGCTTCCGAAGTTAATCTCGATGCCATCTCTAATTACTACGAAGAATATTCAGAGATAGATTCAAATTCATTTGAACAAAAATCTTCAGATAATATCCTACTGTCAGGGGGAGAAGGTTTAGTTGAGAGTAGTGATTTTACTGGTGGATTCTCCGAAACAACTACAGCATCTTTTGGTGTAGATTTTCTAGTTGGTGCTGTTGATAAAACTGGCGCTAACGAAAAAGTAACATTTGATTATCAAATGGGTATTGGCTTAGAAACTAGCTTTACTGGCGAAGATTCTTTAAGCGCAACAATTGACATAGGTGAAACTGGATCTGTTGTTGGTGGTGCTGACGGTTTGAACTTTGATTCAACAACCAATGCACTAAACCTTGACGGTCTTACATATTCATTCCCACTAGGTGGAGCAACAGTATTGGTTGGTGATAACACTGACGTCAGCGCTGTTTACACTGGAGCTTGCGCTTACAATGCTTTCACTGACTACATGGGTAACTGTGGTACAGGTAACTCTGTTGGCCTTGGTAATAAAGGTGTTACTGCTGCAATGTCATACGCTTTTGATAACGGATTCTCACTGGCTGGTGGTATATCTTCTACTCCTACTGGAATTGCAACAAAAGTTGAAGATGATGTTTTCGGAATCGAAGCTGCATATACTGCAGATTCTTGGGGATTAGCAGTTGCTTATTCTGATGTTGAAAGTTCAGCATCTGGTACTACTGATGCAACTTACTGGGGTATCAATGGTATGTATGCCTTTGACTTCGCAACATTAAGTGTTGGTATTGAATCTGAAGATCCTGCTAGTGGTTCTACTGCAGAAGGTTTCTTTGTTGGTTTAAGTTTCCCTGAAGTTGGAGCTGGTAGTTTTGACATAGGTATGGGAACAACAGGTAACTTTGCTGATGGTGCTACTGAGTACTACATGTACGAAGCTTCATACTCTTATCCAATAAATGATGGTATGACAGTCACTCCAGGTATATACATCAAAGAGGCGGGAACAGACACAACTGGTTTCGCAGTTAAAACATCATTTAGTTTCTAATTAAATTAAATTAATTATTAATTAAAACTACACACGTAAAAAGGCCTACCTTATTGGTAGGCCTTTTTTATGAGAGAATTAAAACTATCAAAAAATTGTAATTTTTTACTTTTCAATAAAAAAGTTATAAATTTTGAATTTCATAAAATGAAATAATTTTTTTATACTATGTCTCCGATATTTAAGTGTTTGATTTGTAGAAAAGATATTGAGAGATCTACAAGGACATTTTGGAATAAAAAAGGACACTTATTGTGTTCTACATGCTTAGATAATATCGATAAAAAAAAATTGAATAATGAAGGCTAGAAAAAAATTTTAAGAAAACTGATTAATTGATTAAATCAAACTTGGAGCTAACCAGATAGAAATAGTGTTATTACTACCATAAAACTGTATTATGTCTTCAGTTGTTTTTTTACTGCTAGCCAATAAGTTATTGGCATGTGATTAGATCTTTAATAATAGATAAAATCAAAAAAAATTTCCTCAAATATCGAAATTAGACAAGAAATGGTAATTTCGAATAAGTTGAGGAATAACTAGATACGAATAATATCTTATATTCGAATCAAAATGATGTTAGTAATTAAATTTTAAATTCAGTTTAAAGAACTTAAAACCAACCAGGGATGATTTGTCCAGTAGTTACGTAGGCGCCAACTGCTGCAACGAAACCAAGCATTGCTGCCCATCCGTTAAAACGTTCTGCTTCAGGAGTCATGATGAAAATTAAATAATATATTAATCATTGTAACAGGAATTATGAAGCTTTGTAAAGTAATTTTTAGTTTTTTTGCGAAATTTGATTATTTTATAAATGTTTTTCTGTATTTTTACACTATTGCTACATAAATGTGTTTTATAATAATTTTTTGTCCAGTAATTATTTAAAAAGGGTTGCAGATATTTATAAGAAGCTTATTGAAATTTTTAATGAAATTAAATAGTGTCCTGTGTAACTTGATGGGATTTAAAACTGCTTTGATGTTTTAAGCCACCTGATGATAATCATAGATATATTTAAGGAAAAATATGCTCAAAATTTAAATCAAAGCTTAAATAACCTTAAGCTTAAAGATTAGTTAGTTATTGTTAAATTTATGTTGTATTATGTTTCAATTTTAAGGTGTTGAACTCAATAAAAAATGTGGGTCGCCTGAGATTCGAACTCAGGACCAGCCGGTTAAAAGCCGGATGCTCTACCGCTGAGCTAGCGACCCATTTTGTAAAATTGAGTACATATGAAATTATCCCTTCTTAAGGTAAAAAAAACAACTTTTTATCTCAAGTTGAACAATAGAAAAACAATTCTTAACTTATGAAATAAAAAATTAAAATTTCTCTCTAAATTTACAGTTAAAAGTTAAAATAATCTAATAAATAACAGGATTTCTAAAATGCTTAGAACAGTCGTAGTTTTTGCACCCATAATTGCAGCTTTAGCTTGGGTTATTTTCAATATACAGAAACCAGCAAGAGAGCAATTCAATAGAGACTTTTTGGGAAAGGATTAACACAATTTGTTTGATAAAGAGGTAATAGTTATTGGAGCTGGTCTCGCGGGATCTGAAGCTGCTTGGCAAGTAGCAAATTCTGGTGTACCTGTTAAATTAGTTGAAATGAGACCTATCAAATCAACACCAGCTCATCACTCGAGCGAATTTGGCGAATTGGTTTGTAGTAATAGTTTTGGAGCTTTAAGTCCTGATAGGGCTGCAGGTTTATTGCAAAAAGAACTCAGAATTTTCAAATCATTGATAGTTCAAACAGCTGATAAATTTGCTGTTCCAGCTGGAGGGGCTTTGGCGGTTGATAGATCTAAATTTAGCAACGCTTTGACTGAAGCATTATCAAATCATCCGTTAATCAAAATTAAGAGATTTGAACAATTGGATCTCCCAAGCAAAGAAAATATAACTATTCTTGCAACTGGTCCATTAACGGCAGAGGAATTGTCCTATAAAATTCAAGCTTTTACAGGTATCGATGCGTGCCATTTTTTTGATGCCGCTAGTCCTATTATTTATGGAGATACTATTGATCAAGAGATTGTATTTAAAGCTAGTAGATACGACAAGGGAGATCCGGCATATCTTAATTGTCCTATGGATAAAAATGATTACATCCATTTCAGAAATGAACTCATAGAAGGAGAACAAGCTAATTTAAAAGACTTTGAGAAAGAATCAGCTAATTTCTTTGAAGCTTGCTTACCAATTGAAGAAATTGCTAGAAGAGGAGTTGATACGATGAGGTACGGACCATTAAAATCTATTGGATTGTGGAATCCAAAATGGGGAGATTTATTTGATAGGGAAAATAGATTAAAAAAGCGACCTCATGCAATTGTCCAATTAAGGAAAGAAGATTTAGAAGGAAAATTGCTAAATATGGTAGGTTTTCAAACTAACCTCAAATGGTCTGAGCAAAAAAGAATATTTAGGCTGATTCCTGGTTTAGAAAAGGCGGAGTTTGTACGTTTTGGAGTAATGCATAGAAATACTTTTTTAGAGTCTCCAAAATTACTTTTACCCACCTTACAGTTTATTAAAAGAAATACTCTTTTTGCTGCTGGGCAAATAACAGGAACGGAAGGTTATGCGGCAGCAGCAGCAGGGGGATTGCTCGCAGGAATAAATGCATCCTTATTAGCTAAGGGTAAAAAACCAGTAAGTTTTCCTAATCAATCAATGATTGGCTCTCTAATGAATTTTATCAGTAACAAAAATCAAATATTATCTAATCAGAAAAAGAATAAATTCCAACCAATGCCTGCTTCATTTGGTTTAGTGCCAGAACTAACCAAAAGAATAAAAGATAAAAGATTAAGGTACAAAGCTTATCAAGAAAGATCTACAGAAGCCTTGAATGACTTTAAAAATAAACTAGATTCTTGTTTTGATAAAGACCACTTACTCAGCAAAATTTACTAAGATTAATTATCAAAGATCCAAAAAATGGAATTAAACAAGGAAAACTTCGATGCAATTATTGTTGGCTCAGGAATAGGAGGGTTAGTAACTGCTTCACAATTGGCGGCAAAGGGAGCACAAGTATTAGTTCTTGAAAAATATATTATTCCAGGCGGCAGTGGAGGCTCTTTCAAGAGAAAAGGCTATACCTTTGATGTAGGGGCTTCAATGATTTTTGGATTTGGAGAGAAAGGTTATACCAATTTATTAACTCGTGCTTTGAAAGATGTGAATGAAAAATGTGAAACTATTCCCGATCCTGTTCAACTGGAATATCACTTACCACATAACTTTAATATTTCTGTAGATAAAAATTATGAGCATTTTATAAGTAAATTATCAGCTAGTTTCCCCAAGGAAAAAAAAGGTATAAAGAAATTCTATGATACTTGTGCAAGTGTATTTAAATGTTTAGATTCAATGCCTCTTTTATCAATAGAGGATCCAAGTTATCTTTTTAAAGTTTTCTTTAAATCTCCATTATCTTGTTTAGGGTTAGCTAGATGGTTACCCGCAAATGCAGGAGATGTTGCGAGAAAGTTTATAAAAGATCCTGAACTTTTAAAATTTATCGATATCGAATGTTTTTGTTGGTCTGTAATGCCAGCTCTAAAAACCCCTATGATTAATGCGGGAATGGTATTTACTGATAGGCATGCTGGGGGGATAAATTATCCAAAAGGGGGAGTTGGAACCATAGCAGAGAAGTTTGTTTCTGGTATTGAAAAATTTGGAGGAAAAGTTCGATATAAAGCCAATGTGACTGAAATCCTTTTAAAAGATGAGAAAGCGGTAGGAGTTAAGCTCTCAAATGGGGAAAAGATATATTCAAATATTATTGTATCCAACTCCACTAGATGGGATACATTTGGATTAAAAGATAATACTAAAGGATTAATTTCTAGTAAAAACGTACCTAAAAGTGAATATAAGTGGTCAGAAACTTATAAACCCTCACCTTCTTTCGTTTCGATTCACCTTGGAGTAGAAAAAAATCTAATATCCGATAATTTTAATTGTCATCATATAATCGTTGAAAATTGGGATGAATTAGAGAGCGAAAAGGGAGTTATTTTTGTTTCTATCCCTACTTTGCTTGACTCTTCTTTAGCTCCAGAAGGTAAACATATCGTACATGCATTTACTCCTTCATCAATGAGCGAATGGGAGGGTTTGTCAAGGAAAGAATATTTGCAAAAGAAAGAAAAATATTTTTCTTTTCTTGTCGAAAAAATATCAACTATTCTTCCTAATCTTGAAGAAAATATTGATCACAAAGAAATTGGTACTCCCAAAACTCACAAAAAGTTTCTTGGAAGATATGAAGGTAGTTATGGGCCAATTCCCAGTAAAAAGTTACTTGGACTTTTGCCAATGCCTTTCAATACTACAAAAATTCAAAACCTTTATTGTGTAGGGGATTCATGCTTCCCTGGCCAAGGCCTAAATGCAGTTGCTTTTAGTGGATACGCATGCGCTCACAAAATAGGTGCAAAGTTAAACATAAATAGTTTTAAATTGCCCGATTAAAAGGATCCTTTTGAAATGATAGAAAAATTTAAAACTCTTTTTTTTGTGAAAAGTTCGTTAATTTCTCTTTATTTAGCGCTTACAATTCCTTTACCATTTATTTCAATCGAAAAATTAAAAATTCCCTCTATTATAATTTTTGCCCTAGGATTTTCTTTGATAATCAATATAACTAGTGATTATGTAGAAACTTGCAGTAATAAAATTTCATACAAAAGTAGCTTTATTTCTAAATTCTTAGGAAAAAAAAATTGGGAGATTTCTTGGAAAGATATTAAATTAATCAAATCTTTGCCAACCAGTCAGGGTAGCAAAGTTTATTACTTCAATACTTTTCAAGGTGATAATTTTCTTGTCCCACAAAGAGTGGAAAACTTTGAAAAATTTTTATTAATTGTTTCCAGTAATACTGGGATTTCTACTAATGAAATATGTTACATATCACCACTATGGACGTATAAATTACTGACACTAATATCAGTTTTAATGATTGTTGGTGAACTTTTTGCTTTTCTAAATTAAATATTATCAATACTGAATCTATAACCTTGTTGTCTAACAGTGGTTATTCCCCCACCTTCTCCCAATCCAGCCTGTTCTAATTTTCTCCGCAAAGTTAATACCTGAGTATCCACCGACCTAGGTCCACCACTGAAGGGCGGCCAGGCCATCCTTAAGAGCTCTTGACGACTTCTAACCATTCCAGGTGGCATCAAAAGAGCGCAAAGCAGTGCAAACTCCCTAGGGCTTAATTCTACGGGCTTCTCGCTTAGAGTAACTTGTCTTAAAAGAAGATGAACCTCTAAAGGTCCGACTTCAACTTTTTCTTGTAATCCTATCCTTCCCCTTTTTAAGAGGGTTCTACATCTTGCCGCAAGTTCTTCCAATCCAAAAGGTTTTCTAAGAACGTCATCTGCACCTTCATCTAATAAATTCACTAATGATTCAACACCTGATCTTGCTGTTAAAACTATGACAGAGGACCCTAATTGTTGGGCTAGTCTCATTGCAGTATTATGATCGAGGATTTCTGCGCTAACTAATAGGTCAGGTGATTGTTCTCTGCATAAATCAATAGCTTCTGCAGCTGTACCTACTGCTGCAGCCAAATGGCCATCCTGGCGAAGCCTTTGCACGAGGACCGTTCTAAGTGTGGGGTGAGGCTCAACAACGAGAACTCTTGAGGGAGTTTGTGTACTCGTTGGCAATTGTGAACTGCCGGGAGTTGAAGCTAAGATTTGCTCATTTGTTTGCATTCTTAATCACTGTTTGACCAGGCAACATTTAAATATCCTTAATAAGGTATAACAAATGCTAAATAAAAATCAGAATCTATCTAATTATGACATCATTTGAAAATCCAAAAGCAATTCGTCATTTTCAATCAATTTGCGATAGCTGCCAGGACTTAGTTACTCGTTTTCATACACCATCTGACCTCAAATTATATAGTGATGGTTATCTCCAAGCCTTAAGGAATTGCAGTAGTTTAGAGCAAAAGGATCAAGAGAAATTAGAAAGATTAATTGAAAGATGGATTCTAGATCCATCGAGTTTTATTGATCAAGATGGAGATGGAAATAAAGGTTTTTTTGATAAAAAAAAGTTTTAAAATATTAATTTTTATTAATCAATTCAGTATTTATACTTACTAATTGTCTTAAGACGCTAATTCAATTTCTATTTTTTCTTTGAGTGATCCTGAATTGTACATCTCGATAAGAATGTCTGATCCACCAAGAAATTCTCCTTTTAAGTAAACCTGAGGAATTGTAGGCCAATCTGAATATTCTTTGATTCCTTCTCGTATAGTGAAATCACTCAAAACATCAAATGTGCCAAATTCTACACCTAGAGAATTTAGTATTTGCACTACATTGTTAGAAAAACCGCATTGAGGCATTAATTTAGTCCCTTTCATGAAAACCATTACTGGATTAGAGTCAATGAGTTTTTGTATTTTATCTTTTGTTAGGTTGTCCATAATTTAATTTGGTGTTTCTGTTTTTAATGCCAGTGCATGGATAGCTTCTGAAGCTAATTCTTCCTTTAAAGCAGAATAGACTAGCTGATGTTGTTTAACTAATGATAATCCATTGAATTCAGACGCAATTACAGTTACTTGCAAATGATCGTTTCCCTTAAGGTTTTCAACAAAAACTTGGGAATTTGGTAATTTTTTAGTAATTAAACTAATGACTTCGCCTTTCGTAATCATAATTAATTTTAATTAACCTTTGAATTTTGTCTCAACAAATCCTAGTTGTATCAATATTTCATAAGCTTCTTTACCTTCTGGACTATTTGGTGACATTATTCTAATTGTTTCAACAAGTAAGGGGACCGCAACCTCAGGTTTTTCAGTTTTTATATACATAGAGACTAATCTCTCATTTGATTCTGCCAAAATTTGTAATGTTTCCTTTCCTTTCCTTTGCATCTCATTTGGTATTCTCGCATCAATTCCTTTGAAGGATGAATTCAGATCAGAATAAAAAGAGGCAAGTTGCTTTGCTAATTTTCTAGCATCTAGGTAAGAATCCTTAGCTTTTTCGAAATCCCCGTCATTAATATATTTATCACCTTGTTTTATAAAATATTCAACGTTTGAAATGGAAAGCTTTTTACTATCATTTGAAAGAACTTTATATTCTTTTGGATTATTTATTTCTGCATGAACTTCACTTTTGTAAGGAACATTTCCAAAAAATATAAATAAAATTGGGATTAATTTTAAGAATTTCATTTTCTTTTTCAATTATTAAATTTTATAGTAACTTATTGAAGATTCATCTACCTATATTTTTTAATGCTTTTTGTTCCTCTTGCGTCATTTTTTCATTTAGAAAAATATTAAAGTCCTCGATATTAGAGTTTAAGTAATCATTAATTGGTATTGGTCTTCCAAAGGATAAACAAAATTCGCCCCTAAAGTTCGGAGGTACTTTGCTATAAGCAATTCCAATTGGAATAATAGTAATAGAAGTTGTTTTTTTTGTAGCTAATCTAGCTAATCGATATAGTCCTTCTTTGAGGACTAGTTTTTTCCCATATTTATTGATCTTTCCTTCAGGGAAAACAACTAGTTGTTCTCCTTTTTCTATGAGATCAATCGCATATCTTAACGCTGAGAGAGATGGAGATAATTGATTTATCGAAAAACATCCTAGTCTTTTTAAAAACCAACCTTGTATTCCCCTCATTTCGGATTTAGTAACCATAAATCTACAATCCTTTTTTGTTACCCTTCTACCCATTGCCATGGTCAGTATTAAGCCGTCCCATCTTGATCTGTGGGTTGGAGCTAAAATAATAGAGGAATTTATGGGAATCGAAAAACCATTATTTAATATTTTCTTTTTCCTAAAAAAGAACCTCAAAATGACGTCTTGGGTAACGAACATTGCAATAAATCCCAATACAGGATTGATTTCATGCCAAATATTTAAGGGTTTCTTCTTCAAATTCTATTTACTACATATTAATAATTTAAGTGTTTGCCCTTTTTTATTAGCTATTATTGGGCGGTTACTAGATTGTCTAGGAACTAAAATTTCAAAAATTATGGCTACTTTAGGAGTAAACATTGATCATATTGCAAATGTGAGGCAAGCAAGGAAAACTGTGGAGCCTGACCCTGTACAATTTGCTTTTTTAGCTGAATTAGGAGGTGCAGACTCAATTACAGTTCATCTAAGAGAAGATAGAAGACATATACAAGATAGAGACGTATTCCTTCTTAAAGAGACTATAAAAACAAAACTCAATTTAGAGATGGCTGCCACAGAAGAAATGTTAGAAATTGCCAAAAAAGTTCTTCCCAATTATGTAACACTTGTACCCGAAAAAAGAGAAGAAGTTACTACCGAAGGAGGGTTGGATGTAAAAAGTAATGTGCAATATCTTAAGAATTTTGTTGGAAATCTAAAAGAATCAAATATAGAAGTAAGTGCATTTATTGATCCTTTTTATGACCAGATAAATTATTCCAAAAAAATAGGGTTTAACTTTATAGAGTTACATACTGGAAAATATGCTGAACTATCAGGCTCAGAACAGCATAAAGAGCTCCTAAGGATTATAGAGTCTACACATTTAGCAAATGACCTTGGATTAGTTGTTAATGCTGGTCATGGCCTTAATTACAATAATGTTAAAAAAATTGCATCAATTAACAATATGAACGAGTTAAACATAGGTCATAGTATTGTTGCAAGGGCTTTAGCGATAGGATTAGAAAAGTCTGTACGTGAAATGAAGTCCCTTATTACATCAAATTAAATTTCAAAATGGCAAAATATTTTTTCGTCGCAGCAAGTGAAAAGTTTTTAACAGTTGAAGAACCAATTGAGGAGATTTTGAAAGAGAGGATGAGGAACTATAAAGAAAACAATAAAGAAATTGATTTCTGGCTTTTAAAAAATCCATCATTTTTACAAACCACCCAATTTGTGCATCTAAAAGGAAAGATTCCATCACCACCAGCAGCTATTTTATCTACGGATAAAAAATTTATAACTTTCTTAAAGCTTCGTTTAGAGTATGTTGCTGTGGGGGAATTCGAATGTCCTAATGCAGAAATAATTGATCCACTTAAAATTGAGTAATATATCAATCTAGTAAATTGCTCAATCTTTATAAGTCAAATAAAATTGAAGTAATTAGTGAGCTGTTAGCAGAGGAATTAAAAATATGTCCTCCGCCTGTAAATGCGAAATTAGAAATAGTAGTTCCCAATTACTTCTTGGGGAATTGGTTACGTGAACAAATAACTATAAAAAACAAAATAAGTGCTCTTTATGAATTAAAGACAATATCAACGTATACCGAATCTTTATTGACAAATTTTTTCCCTGCAATTGATATGAGCGCTTGGAATTTTGAGTCAATTAAATGGGGTATTATTGATTCTTTGGAAGAATTAAATAGCTTTAAAGAATCATTTCCGCTAAGAAATTGGATTAATAAATATTTGGAAAATAAAAAGACAATTGATGGAGACATATATAATCTGACAAAAAAGATCACGAATAATTTTATTGAGTATCTGATTTTTAGACCTGAAATGATTGCTCAATGGAATAGATATGAAATTAATTCATCCAATCTATTTAAGAATTTAAACTCAGATCAATTTTGGCAACCTATTTTATATAAATTATTAGAGGAAAAGATATCTGAAAAGCCATCATGTTTATACATGATTGAAGTAGTAAAGAATTTAAGAAAAATTAAAAACTTTCAATTTCAAGTACCAAATCAAATTTATATTTTTTCAGATAATAACTTATCAAAACTACATATTAATTTTTATTCAGAACTTTCAAAATTTATTAAGGTAAATTTGTATTTATTATCCCCTGGAGAAGATTTATGGAATAGAATAAATTATCTTGAAGGTGAGTTAGAATTTGATGATAATGAAAGTAAATTGAATTTAAATAATACAAATATAGAGAAAATATTTGGTAAATTTGGAGCAAACTTTCAGAAATTAATTGAGGAAAATATTAATAATGAAGGTATAAATTTAAAAAATAATCTTATTTATCTCGATCCAACAACTAATTTTCATAATAAGAAAGATATTCCTCTTCTTAATCAAATACAAAAAAGACTAATTGATAATAATAGTAATGATTTTTTAGTAAATGAAGGGGATGATTCAATATTACTTTGTGAGCATTTTAATCAGAATAGTCAATTTGAATATTTAAGAAATAAAATTATAGAAATAATAAATTCTTGCGAGAATATTAAATATAGTGATATTGCTGTTTTATCACCACAAACTAATTTAATTAAACCTTATCTAAGGTACATCTTTAATAATGAGTTAATTAATGGTGAAAAGATACCTTATTTTTTTATTGATGAGGATAATCATGACTCTTCATGCATTTATGAATTTCTAATTGACATCACCGAAATAGCAGGTGAAAAAATTACACTTGAAAAAATAGATTATATTCTTTCGAAAAAAGTAACACAGAACATTTTTGATTTTAATATTACTGAGAAGGATGAAATTATTTTCTTACTTACCCAAGCCGGGTTTCATTGGGGATTAGATGATAAAGAAAGATTAGGTGAAGAGAAAAATACTCTAGATTGGTGTATAAATAGAATTACTTTAGGCTTAATTTATGACAAAGAAGTAAATTTAAGTACTTTTAATTTAAAACCATTTAGCTATAAAAACATAAGTTTGGATTTGAATAAATGGGTTAAAATATTAATTCATTTAAAAAAATATATTAATTTGATAAGGGGATCTTTTTCTTACTCGAATTGGGTTAAAAAGATAAAGTTTATATTAAAAAGTATTGCTGATTCCAATTCAAATTTCAATTTAGAAATAAGTGAAATAAATAGAATTCTAGATAATCACGAAATACCTTTAATACCTGATGATCTTATCTTGTTAAAAGTTTTTAGAGAAATATTAATTTCTTGCATAAATAAAGCTAAATATCAAAGCAAATCACGACTCAACAAGATCCTAGTAAGTGATATTGAGAATTCAAGGCATATTCCACATAAGATTATCTTCCTCATAGACATGAATAATGTTAATTATCCGAAATTACCAAAGAGTGAAAACATTAATTTATTGAAAAACAAATATCATTTGGGTGATCCATCTGTTTTTGAAAGAGAGAAATATGCATTTCTGGAATTATTAATTGCCTGCAGAGATAAATTTATAGTTACTTGGGTAAAAAATGATAAAGAAAATAAAAAATTAGATGTTTCCTTTCCTATAAAAGAGTTAATTTCTTTTTTTGATAGTTTCCTAAACCAAAGCCAAAGAGAACTAATAATTAAAGATTCTGATTTGAATAAAAATGAAATAATTGATCTTGATAAATTTAAGATTGTTAAAAGTAATTATTCTTTAATAGAAGATATAAATTGGAATGAAAAAAAATCTGATATTAAAAATTACAAATTATCAGAATTGATTTATTGGTTCAAGACTCCACAAAAATATTGGTTGAATAAAAAGAATATTTATCCCAAGGAAATATTTATTCATCATCCAGATGAGGAGTATGTAAGCAATCTTCAAAAGTCGCAACTAATTACAAAAATAATCCAGCAAGTAGAGATTGATAATCATAATATTATTAATGATTTAAATGAATTAAATATTAATGATCAATTGGCTGAAAATGGTATTATTATGCCCAAAAATAGCATTTTTACAAAAGAAAAAGAAATCAAAGACTTATTAAGCAGTCTATCTACAAGTTTGAGTCAACATAATAAGATTAATAAAATCTATGTTAAGTTAAATGCGAATAAACAAGAATATTTAATCGCTGATGATACCGTAATTGAATTAATTAATGCGCAGTTAAGTTTAACTCGTTTGACTGAAGCTTGGATAAAATTACTCTTTATTTCTTCTTTAAAGAGGAATATAAAAAGGACTAAAGTAATTTTTAGAACAGAAAATAATTATAAATCGCAAATTATTCAATCACCGGGAGCAACTGAATCAAATCTAATTTTGGAGGAGTACATAAATATTTTTAAAAATTATTCTGAAAAATGTTTACCTCTTCCTCCAGAAAGTGCTTATAAATATGTAGAAGCAAAAATAAAATCAAAAAATGAAAAAAAAGCTTTTACAGATAAATGGATTGGTAATAAAATTTTTTCTAAAGGAGAAAGAGATAATATCGAAATGAAAATGTGTTTTGGTAGTGTAAAAGAACCAGATTTCTTTCTTGGAAATAATAATTTTGATAAATTATCATACAGATTATATGGTCCTCTAATTAAAGCATTAAAGAAATAAAAATGTCTAAATTTCAGTTAAAAAAATTTTTTAAAGTTGCTAATGATTTAATGCTTGTTTTTTTACAGTTCTTTATTATTAGTCTTCATTTCTTTCAATGGGAATTTCTTCCACAAAAACAAATAATTAAAGCAAGTACTTTTTCTTATTTCCTAGGTATTTTAATTATTATAATCTCTTTGATAATAATGTTAGTTTCAATTAAAGACTTAGGCAGAAATTTATCCCCTTTCCCAAGACCTATAAACAATAGCAATCTTGTGACTACAGGTATTTATCGATTTACGCGTCATCCTATGTACTATTCTTTAATATTTATTTCCATTGGAGTTTTTATAATAAAATTATCTATTTATTATTTATTTTTGACAATAATTTTAGCTTTAATAATTAAAATTAAGATTGCATTAGAAGAGAAATATTTAATGAATAAATTTAAGAATTACTTACTTTATAAAAATGAGGTCAAAGTTTAATTTAATAAAGAAATGGATATTAACCAAATTAAATTAGATAATAAGTTTAAATTAGTAGAAGCAAGTGCAGGAACTGGTAAAAGTTTTACTTTGGCTCACATAGTTTTAAGAAATGTTCTGGAGAAAAAAGTTAAACCAGATGAGATACTCTTGCTAAGTTTTACAAAAAATACTTGTTCTGAATTAAGAGATAAAATACTCTCGAGATTTCATAATTTAAAATTATATTTGCAAAAACATAATGAAAGTAAGATAGATAATACCCTTAAGGATTGGTATCTAAAATTTAAAGAGAAGGAAAAATCTAAGAAAAAAATTATATCAGAAATTGATAATTTTGCTAATGAAATTTATAAGTTACAAGTAACTACATTCCATTCTTTTTGCAATAATATTATTGATGAATATAGTATTGAAATAGGTTTAGCTCAAGATCCATATATTGAGAATAATATTGATAATTTGTATAAAGATGTAATAGATAATTTGTGGATTGATGATTTTTTGAGTCTTAATTACGAGCTTATTTCAGCAGTCAACAAAAAAAAAATAAGTTCTAGATTTGGAAGTAGGATAAATAAGTCATTTTTTGTAGAAATTTTAAAAAATATAGATCAAGAAAATATCAGTAAATTTCAAATAAATAATAAATATAAGATTATAGATTTAAACAATTATTTTAATGAATATTTTTATTTGCATTGGAGCGAGTTTTGTTTTGAATGGAATAAGAAAGGTAAGGAATTATTTTTACAACTCATAGAGTTGGGAAAATTAATTAAGGAGAGTGGTGGGAAAAGTCAAATATATGCTGCAAAACCAAGAAATGATAAGTTTAATCAAATAAATTGTTGGATTGAAGAGATTAACAAAAGGCTTAATTCGAAAAATGTGATTGATTTTATATATGATATTTCTAAGGATGATCTTTTATCTAAATATTTTTATATTGATAATATATCTAAAGAAATTAATAAAAATAATTTAAAATTAGATTTTACTAAATTTAATTTATTACAAGATAAAATTTATAAAATAAAAGAAGGTTTCTTTACTGAATTTGTAAGAATATTTACCCAATTAGCTTATATAAAATTAATTGAATTAAAGAAAAGTTTTTCTATTTTCAACTTCAATGACCTTATAAAGACTGTAGAAAATACATTTCTAGATTCAGAAATTAGTAATAGCAATACTCTATCTAAAATTCAAAAAAGATTTAAATGTGTCTTAGTTGACGAGTTCCAAGATACAGATATTACGCAGTGGAATTTAATAAAAAAGTTCTTTAATACAAAAAATCATTTTTTACTTTGCGTAGGTGATCCAAAACAAGCGATTTACAAATTTAGAGGTGGAGATATTGAAACTTACTTAGATGCAAGATCTAAGGCAGTCGAAGTTTTTGGTCTTACAGATAACTATAGATGCTCAAAAAAGTTAATCGATGTTCTAAATAAACTTTATAAGAATGGACTTAAACAATCAAAACTAAACTATAGTAGATTAACCTCAAGAGTTAATGAAAATATTAATCCTGAATTTAAATTTAAGGATGTATTTGAAATTGTAGAATTTTCAAAAAAAGAGACTGATATAGAGGATCTTGTAACTCGTTATATAGTTAACTTTATTTTAAATAATAAAGAAATTGATATTAATAAGATTGCGATTCTCACATTAAATAATTCGCAATGTTTAGATTTAAAAAAAAAATTAAATGAGTTTAATCTCCCATGCAAAATTCAAAATAAACAAAATATTTTTGATACAGAAGCAAGTTCTATACTATCTTTATTCATTGAATGTTTATTAAATCCGAGGTCTTTAAAAAATATAACTTTGCTTGCTACTTCTAAGTTTATAGAAATAAAATTAGAGGATTTACTTAATAATGGAATTAGTAATAATATAGAAATTTTAATTAATAAATGCATTAATTGGTCCAAAGAACTAAGAGAAAAAGGTTTTTTAAACATAGTTAATGAACTACTTATAAATTATAAGTCATCTTCGATTATTCATGATTTAGATTTAAATTTAAATTTATTTCAACTTTCTGAAATTGTTGAAATAGAATTAATAAATAATAATTTTGATCTCAATATAGTCTTCAACTGGTATAAAAATCAGTTAGATCATATTTTAAGAAGTTCTACTGGAGAAGATTTTTTTACGAAAGATTATAATCTTCAAAATGGAATAAATCTTTCTACCATTCATAGTAGTAAGGGCCTCGAATTTGAAATAGTCCTATGTCCATATCTCTCAATTATTTCAAATAAGTCAAGTAAAATTAAAGGACCTCTTTGGAAATCAAATATTGATAGAAATATATACATTAATATTTCTAATAATTACGCCAAGGTTGAAAAATTTAAATTAATAGAAGAAAAAGATTTATTTAAGGAGAGTGAGAGGTTAATTTATGTAGCACTTACAAGGAGCAAATATAAACTTATTGTTTTTAATGATTTAGAGGATACAAATAATATTTTAAATAATGATTTACTTAATAATTTGGAAAATATCAATATTTATAAATCTACTTTTGAAGTCAGGATAGAAAAAAAGAAAATAAAAGAAATTTTTTCTAAGTTCCAAACCAACAGATTGAATAATAATCTTTGGAAAATCGATAACGTTAATAAAAAAATATCTAATGCATTTAACTCTGATCAATTTATTTCTTATTCAAGTTATTCTTCTTGGATACGTAAAGATAAAAATATTGATGCAGTTATTAATCAATATAAGGATTATGAAGATAATATATCAATTATAAAAGATTCTAATTTTAAGAATTCAAAGAATTATCCTAATTATTTTTCTCATCCAAATCCCTTAAGTGAATTTCCAAAAGGAACTATTGCTGGGACTTGCCTGCACAAAATAATAGAAAGATTTGAATTTAGAAACGATAATAATCAAGAATTAATTGATTTAATTATTGAGGAATTGAACTTTCATCAAATCGATACTTCTTTGGCTTTTAAAGTAAAAGATGCGATTTTAAGAATCATAAATATTTCTTTAGGAAGAGAATTACAAAATAAGAAACTAGTTGATATTCCAAATGAATACTTAATTAAGGAACTCAAATATGATTTAACCCTATCTTATGAAGGTAGAAATATTAATTCTAATGATATATCAAATTGCTTTTTTTTAGATCAGGAATATGAATTTGGTGAAGAATATGCAAATAAAATAAATGATCTTCAAATTATGAATAAAGGCTTTCATTCAGGATGTATAGATTGTGTTTTCCCTGTAGGAAATAAATTAGAAGATAGTAAGTGGTGGGTAATTGACTGGAAAAGTAATTTGATTTCTGGTAATGATAATAGTGATTGTTTACCAAAAAACTATAACTATGAAAACATGAGAAATGAAATGATTAAACATCATTATCCATTGCAATCTCATCTTTATTTATTAGCATTACATAGATTATTAAAGTGGCGACTAAAAAATTATCAACCACATAAACATCTAGGAGGATATATCTATCTGTTTTTAAAGGGATTACCAGATTTTGAATTATTTGAAAAATCTAAGTCTGAAGATATATCTCCAGGTATTTTTATTAGCAAAGCACCTTTAAAAAGAATTAATTATTTAGATAACCTTTTTTAGAATGACTAAAAATACTACAGATATTGAAAAGTTCCAATACGAGCATTTATTTAACTTGATCTTGGCTATTTTCAAATTTAGTGAAAAAAAATATGAAAATTTCGTAAAAGATGTAATAAGAATTTTATTAGAGTTTGAAAAAAATGGTGAAACTATTGTTGATGTTGATAATAGTTTAATAATCTTTGAATTATTAGAAGATGGCTGGCCCAATAAACATATAGATGTTCTAAAAAATATAGGTTTGATTGGTTCCCTTCATTCTCCATTCGTATTAGTAAATAGAAAATTATCCTTATCAAAATGGTCAAAAAAGATAGAAAGAGTTATTAATTCATTTCTAAAAAAAATAGATACCGATAATTTAATGAACTCAATAATTTATAAAAATGATAATAAAATTGATCAAATTAAAACTATATTTAAATATTCAAACTTAGTTTTCCTTCAAGGAGGACCAGGTACGGGTAAAACTACTTTAATAATAAAGTTAATACTAGAACTCCTTAAAATTGACAACTTTTTAAATATTGGTTTGTCTGCTCCAACTGGAAAAGCTACAGCTCGTTTAAAAGAAGCTCTTAATGATAAAAAAAATATTTCTATTAGCAAATTTCTAGACCAAATAGAATTTCAAACTTTACATAGATGGATTTTAAATTCTCAAAATAAATCTCTTAATTTGAAATTTAAACTAAAAGAGCTTGATATTTTCATAATTGATGAAATGTCAATGGTTAATATCGATTTGATTGAATCAGTTTTAAATTTGTTAGCAAAGGACTGTAAAATTATTTTAGTTGGAGATAAAAATCAATTGTCTCCAGTAAATAACTGTTCTATATGGAATTATTTGTTTGAATATTCCGATAATAGTTCAATTAAATCTTGTGTAGTAAATTTAGAAAAAACTTATAGAAATATTGGAGATATAGCATTAATTAGTAGTTTAATATTTAATAATGATTTTTCTTTGCTTAATCAAAAGATAAAAGAATTAGAAAAAGATAATAATTCAAAAGAAATTACAATTTCAAAGAGTAGAGAAAAAGATATTCCAAAAGATCTATTATTTTCGATTACAAGTCATCTAGAACAGTTAAATATTTCAACTTCAAATTTAAGTAAAAAAAAATATATATTTGATGAGAGTATTGATAATTTATTGCTTAATGAAAAAAATTTAGTAGATAAGATATTTCTTGATTTACAGAGTCAATTGATTTTATGCGAAAAAAATTCCGGAATATGGAGTGTTGAATATTTGAATGAAATTGTTTTTGGTCAAAAAAAACCCTATGATCTTAAAACTCTTAAAGAGGGTGTTCCGATCATGTGTACAAAAAATAATAATGAACTTGGATTGTCAAATGGGGATATCGGAGTACTTATAGGTTTAAAAAATAAAAGAAAATATCTTTTTAGAAAATTTAATGATAATAACGAAGAAATTGTCGCATTAATTGATCCATCTAATTTAGAAAATGTTGTACCAGCAATAGCCATTACTATTCATAAATCTCAAGGAAGTGAATCTGAAAAAGTAAAGATTTTGTGGTCCCAAAATTATAGAAGAAATAAATATGCTGCAAAAGAAAAAAAAGATAATCAAAATATCTTTTGCAGAGATAATTTTGAAAGAAGGTTATTTTATACTGCTGTTACAAGAGCGAAAAAATCTTTAAAAATATATTATTTAAATTAAATTTTATTTTTGATGAATTAGTAATATCTTAACCCCAAGATGTTAGATTAATAATTCGGCTCTGTAAGGCTAATCAACAATTTAAGTCAATTTAGATATTTGTTGAATGCCTAATCAGAAGATTATTAGGCATTTAAAATGGCTTTAAAAAAAGATAGTAACTCTCTTAGTAGTGAGCAGGAAAAGTCTCAGAATGAAGATTCTTCCTTACTTGAGTTCAAGAAATTAGATAACAAAAAAGAAATTGAATCTCAACTATTAGAAGTATCGAAAGGAGATGATAATGAGAATGGATTTCTCGATTTTGGGTTTAATCAATCGATCTTAAATTCTTTAATAAATAAAGGGTATAAAAATCCAACTCCCATCCAAAAAGCTGCAATTCCCGAACTAATGTTAGGCAGGGATTTACTAGGCCAAGCACAAACAGGAACAGGAAAGACTGCAGCTTTTGCATTACCAATAATAGAAAAACTTACAGATAATAAAAAATTAAATGCGAAGGTTTTAGTTATGACTCCTACAAGAGAATTAGCAACTCAAGTGGCAGAATCTTTTAAAAGTTATAGTTCTGAATCTAGTAATTTTAAGACGGTTGCAATATATGGAGGTACCGACTATCGAAATCAAATTTCTGCATTAAAAAGAAAAGTTGACGTGGTGGTTGGGACCCCAGGCCGAATAATGGATCATATAAGGCAAGGGACTTTTAAAATTCAAGATATAAATTGTCTTGTTTTAGATGAGGCAGATGAAATGTTAAATATGGGTTTTCTTGAAGATATTGAGTGGATAATAGATCAACTTCCGGGAAATAAGCAGATGGTATTGTTTTCAGCAACAATGCCTAGTGAGATAAGAAATATAGCAAAAAAATATCTAAATGATCCCGCCGAAATATTAATCAAAAGTGTCAAAAAAGAAACTCAATTAATTTCGCAAAAATTTCTACATGTACAAAGGCATCATAAGTTAGATGCTTTAAAAAGAATACTAGAACTTAATAACGAGGGAGTAATTATCTTTGTTAGAACTAAACTACTTACTACTTCAATAGCTGAAGCTTTAGAGAATTCAGGTCATACTGTGGCAGTACTTAATGGAGATATACCTCAAAATCAACGAGAAAATACTGTAGATAGATTGAAAAAAGGATTTATTAATATCCTTGTTGCAACTGATGTCGCAGCTAGAGGCTTAGATGTTGAGAGGATAAAACTTGTTGTTAATTACGATTTTCCTTTTGACAAGGAAACATATACTCATAGGATTGGAAGAACTGGAAGGGCAGGCAGATCAGGAGAAGCAATCTTATTTGTTAATCAAAGAGAAAAACATTTTCTAAGAAACTTAGAAAACTCAACAAGAACCAAGATTGAAGAAATTAATATACCAAGTAATAAAATAATAAATGAAAAAAGGATGGAGAAACTTATAGATAATGTTAATGAGAGTTCTTTAGCTAAAGATGAAAATGAAGAAAATAAAGCTTTGATTATTGATGTACTGGATAATTTAAAAGAAAAGTACTCTATGGATGACTCAAATATTGCAATGGCTGCGATTAATTTAGTAATAGGTAATAAATCATTTTTTGTTAATGACGATGATTCTTGGATTAATAAACAAAATAATACTGATCGAAATAGATCAAATAGAAATTATAATAATCGTATGAGAAATTCAAATAGAAGAAATAATTATCAAAATGATTCTTTTGAAACCTACAAATTTAACTTTGGTAAATTTGATGGAGTTAGAGTTGCAAATATTATATCCTCAATCTGCAATTCAACTAATATAAATGGTAGATCCATAGGTAAGATACAGATTTTTAATGATTACAGTTTGGTAGATTTACCAAGAGATCTGCATAGAGAAACTAAAAATAAATTAAAAAAAATTAAAGTCAGAAACTAGTGATAGATAATGAAAGCTAGCAAATATAATTTATTTATTTTTGTGAATCTGATAATACTATTCAACTCCCTTAATAGTTATTATTTAGCTCAAACAAAACAAAATTCAATCATAAAATTATTTTGTCTTCAGAGTGTCAAAGAGGAAATGATTAAAGCAGAAATGTTATATAGTGAAGAAATTGCGAATGAAACTTGTGATTGTTACTACGAAGAATTTATACAAACTGCAAGTCATCAAGATGCAAAAACAAAATGTAAATTAGAAACTAGAGAAAATTTAAATCATAATAGAAAAATTTAATTATTATTTTTATGAGGTCTAAGAACAATCAAAATCCAATAATTAGACTTTATTTAAATCTGATTGAGGAAAGAAGGTTACTATTTTTTGCTTTTCTTAGTTCCATAATTAATAAAATATTAGATTTAGCTCCCCCTGTAATAATTGGTCTTGCAGTGGATATCGTTGTTAAGGAACAGAATTCATGGATTGCTGGTTTTGGAATAAAAGAAGTTCCAGCACAATTGATTTTTCTTGCATTTGCTTCAGGAATTGTTTGGTCTGGTGAATCCTCCTTTGAATATTTATATTCGATTTTATGGAGAAATTTGGCTCAGCTATCGCAACATAAATTAAGAATAAAAGCTTATGAGCATATCCAAGAGTTAGATATGGATTTTTTTGAAAATGATAATACTGGAAGGCTATTATCTATTTTGAATGATGATATAAATCAACTCGAGAGATTTCTAGACCAAGGTGCTAATCAGATTATTCAGTTATTTATAACTGTCTTAATAATTGGGGGCACTATGATTTTTGTCGCTCCAAAAATCGCTTTATTTGCTTTCTTTCCTATACCAATTATATTTTTAGGGTCTATTAAATTTCAAAGGAAGCTTGCTCCAAAATACAGAGATGTTAGAAATAAAGCTGGACTGTTGGCATCAAGGCTTAATAATAATCTAAGTGGAATTCTAACTATAAAAAGTTTTACTAAAGAAAAATGGGAACTAAATAGATTAAATAAAGAGAGTCTCGATTATCAAAGAAGTAATAAGGCTGCAATAAAATTATCTTCTGCTTTTATCCCTCTTATAAGATTTGCAATTTTATTTGCTTTTATAGCGATTCTATTAATTGGAGGTTTCCAAACTTGGAATAATACACTTGATGTAGGTACCTATAGTTTTTTAGTATTTATTACACAAAGACTATTATGGCCTTTAACTACTTTGGGACATGTTTTAGATGATTTTCAGAGATCAATGGCTTCAATAGATAGAGTAATTGATCTCATAGATACGCCTATAAAAATAAAGGACGGAAAAATAAAAATTGAACCTAAAGATATCAAAGGAGAAATTATTTTTAATAATGTAAATTTTAATTATCCTGGACGAGATTTAACTTTAAAAAACATAAATTTCAAAATTGAAAATAACTCAACATTAGGAATTGTTGGTTTAACAGGTTCTGGGAAAAGTACAATAATAAAACTACTACTTAGAATTTACGATAGTAATAATGGGACAATAACCTTGGGTGGGATTTCTATTAAAGAAATAAATTTGAGGGATTTAAGAAAGTGCATCTCTTTAGTAAGTCAAGAAACTTATTTATTTCATGGTAGTGTACAAGAAAATATTGCTTATGGCTCAATCAACCCAAGTCTTAAAGATATCATTAAAGCTTCAAAGATTGCGGAAGCTCATAAGTTTATTGAACAATTACCAGATGGTTATAAAACTATAGTGGGGGAAAGGGGCCAAAGGCTCTCAGGCGGGCAACGCCAAAGAATTGCCTTGGCAAGAGCTGTTTTAAAGGATGCTCCAATATTAATATTAGATGAAGCTACAGCTTCAGTTGATAATGAAACTGAGGCTTTAATTCAAAAATCGTTATCTAGAATCACAAAAGAAAGAACAACTATAGTAATAGCTCATAGATTAAGCACCACAAAAAATGCGGATAATATTGTAGTTATTGATAAAGGTAAAATAGTTGAAAGCGGAAAACATGAAAAACTATTAGATCAGAACAAAATATATGCTGATTTGTGGAATGTTCAAGTAGGAATCTAGTATGAATTTCTTAACTATATTAAGAAGTTAAAGGATTCAATTACGTTACTAAACATACCGTCAACTTTATTCCATCTTTCTTCATTTGTTCCCACAGCGAAAGTGTAAAGTGTTCCTCTATCAATTACGACAGTAGCTAATTCATGTCTTGCCTGTTCATTTAAATTTAATTCATACTCTAAATCATAGAAAATATGATTGGATGCTTCCCTCTTATTGGAATTTAAAAGTTTTACATCTCGACCTGAACCTTCGGGAGCAATGACTTTATCAATTAATGTTTGACCTACTTCACTTGGACTACCTAATTGCTCTAATTGAACCTCTTTATTGACATCAGAAATAACTAAACTTAAGGTCTCATTACTATTTATTAAATCATGATAAATAATTTCAGGTCCTCCTTCGACTTTTACTCTAGTCCATCCTGTTGGATACAAAAAGGCATATCTACCATCTGGACTTTGATAAGCTTCTAATCCGGCATTTAGCCCGCCACTACAAGCACTCAGTGTTAAGCACAAAAAAACCAAAAATAAATATTTGAAAGGGTTAAATTTAATATTTTTCATTATGTTTGAAATTACTAACTAAAAACATAATAAGACATTAAAAGCAAACAATTATGGCAATTCAGAATTTTGCGTCTAAATTATTTCTAGAAATAGTTTAATTTTGATCACTTATACTAAACCACTTTCAAAATTAATTGGTCATTTTGAGAAATTTCCAGGGATTGGCCCAAGAACAGCTCAGCGATTAGCCTTGTTTATTTTAAAACAACCTGAAAGTACAATAAAAGATTTCTCAAATGCATTGTTAGAAGCTCGTAGTAATGTTGGGCGTTGTAAAAAATGCTTCAATTTGACTTCAGCAGATGAATGTGAAATTTGTAGAAATACTGAAAGAAATCAAAAACTAATCTGTGTAGTAGCAGAAACTAAAGATTTGCTTGCTTTGGAAAGGGCTCGAGAATTTAAAGGCGTCTACCATGTTATAGGCGGTTTGATATCTCCAATGGATTCTGTTGGCCCTGAACTCTTAGAAATAAGGAGCTTAGTAGAACGAGTCAGTAAGTCTGAAATAGATGAGATTATATTGGCATTAACTCCCAGTGTTGAGGGAGATACAACAAGTCTTTATATTGGAAAATTATTAGCCCCTTTTACAAAAGTTACGAGAATTGCATATGGCCTCCCAATGGGTAGTGAACTTGAATATGTGGATGAAGTTACACTTGCGAGAGCTTTAGAAGGAAGAACAAAACTTAATTAGACAATGATAAACAATAATCTGATCAAAAAAGAAAAAATTTTAAGACTTCCCCCATGGATAAAATTTCCTATTAGTAAAGCTTCAGAGTTCGAAAAAATTCAAACACTCATCAAAAAATCAAATATTCATACTATTTGTGAAGAAGCAAGATGTCCAAATAGAGCAGAGTGTTATGCCTCAGGAACAGCCACTTTCTTATTGGGTGGATCGATATGTTCTCGTTCTTGTGCTTTTTGTCAGGTAAAGAAAGGTAGACCTAGTTCTATCAATATTGATGAATGTACTAAAGTCGCTGAAGCAGTAAAATTACTAAATTTGAAATATGTTGTTTTGACATCTGTAGCTAGAGACGATCTTCCTGATCATGGTGCAACTTTATTTTTATCTACAATTGATGAGATTAGAAAAATTGATTCAACAATCAAAATAGAGGTTTTAACTCCTGATTTATGGGGTGGGGGCAAAAATTTTGATGAAACAAATAACCTTCAAACTGAGAGATTAAAGTTGATTTTAGAAAAAGATCCAATATGCTTTAATCATAATCTCGAAACTGTTGAAAGACTGCAAAAAGAAGTTAGGAGAGGTGCAAATTACAAAAAATCCCTTAGTTTACTAAAAAAGTCAAAAGATATTGCTCCTCATATTCAAACTAAATCAGGCATCATGTTAGGCCTTGGGGAAACATTGGATGAAATAAAAAATACAATTTATGATCTTAAAAAAATAGATTGTGATCAAATTACGATTGGCCAATATTTAAGGCCTTCATTTAATCATTTGGCAGTTAAGAAATATTGGGATCCATTAGAGTTTGAATATTTATATCGCTTCTCTAAGGAATTAGGATTTAAGAAAGTATCTTCTGGCCCCTTAGTTAGAAGTAGTTATCACGCGGGTTAACTTTCTTCAATTAATGAGAGTTTCTTTTCAAGTTTTTTCAGTATGGAAATACATTCCCCGTTCATAAGTGTACCTGCGCCTCCCCAAACCAATCTTAATAAAAGATCTATTGGGCTAGAACCAACTTCTTTCACAATTTTGAAGCCTATTAACTTGAAATATCTTACAAGTTTTTTACTATATCCTTCACTATCAAAAATAGCTAAAAGTCTTGCTTTGTTGCTTGATTTTTTTTCAATTGCCCAAGCCATAGTTGTTGCCCATATTAATTCCGAAACAAAAGCAGGAGATTTGCTAAGGATTCTTAATGTATCAAGCTGAATACCTTGTTTATTTAGATAAGTCCAACCTTTCATTTCGGCCCAAATCTTAATGATGCTACCTTTCTGTTCTGCAATAACAATTCTAAAGAAACATAATCCGAGAGTTTCTCTAACTTGAATTTTAATTAATAATCCAATGGTACTTGCTAATTTTTCTAATTCTTCAACTTTCATGATTTTGAAAATTAATTTTTATAAATTGTTTGATTTCCCCCTTTTAATCTATCGATCTGCTGTTGTCTTTCTTCAAACCTTTTCCTATCATCATCACTGAATTTATCTATGCAGAAATGACATTGAATACCCTTTATATAATCTTTTCTTTTTTGATCTTCAATTGAAACTGGCATTCCGCATGCATGACAAATGGAGTAGGATCCTTTTTTTAATTCGTGATCTAAAGCAACTCTCTTATCAAAAACATAACATTCACCTTCAAATAAGTTTTCTTCTTCTGATATGTCATCAAGGTATTGAAGGATGCCCCCTTGAAGGTGATAAATATTTTTATAACCTTTCTTTTTCAGTAAACTTGTAGCTTTTTCACATCTTATACCTCCGGTACAAAACATTGCTATATTTGTAGATTCTTTTTTTTTCAAATGGCTATCTAAATGATCATTCACCCACTTGGGGAATTCGCTAAAGTTTTTCGTATTTGGGTTTATTGAATTTTTAAATGTTCCTATGGAAACCTCATAATGATTTCTAGTATCAATGACTATTGTATTTTGATTTTTGATTAACTTATTCCAATTCGCCGAGTCAATATAAGTCCCATTATCTCGTACAGGGTTTATTTCATTGACGCCCATGGTAACAATTTCTTTCTTGATTTTTATTTTTAATTTTTTGAAGACTTTCTTTTTTGAAAAGTTTACCTTTATATTCAAATTTCTAATAAGTGTATATTTCTTTAGTAGATTTATTACGATATCAATAACATTTTTTTCAGCACAAATAGTACCATTAATCCCTTCACTTGCAAAAATTAATAAACCTGAAAGATCGTTTTCACTTTCAATTTCTAATAATTTATTTTTGAGATCAAAAATTAAGTTTTCTTGAAATGGGAAGAAAGAATAAAGAGAGACTATTTTATAATCCTTGCTTTTCATGAAGATGATAATGTTTTTTCACAAGTTTCGAAATCTTTATTAAATGATACTCCAACCTCTTTAAGAAGTTTTCTGTCTGACTGAAAAGATGGATTTGATGTTGTGAGCAACTCATCTCCATAAAAAATTGAATTTGCACCACATTGAAAACATAAAATTTGGGCTTCTTTTGAGAGTTGTTCTCTTCCTGCACTTAATCTTATTTTACTTTTAGGCATAAGAATTCTGGCTGTAGCTATCATCCTAATCATCTCAATTGAATCAATTTCTTTATTATCTTCTAAACCAGTACCTTCAATAGCTACTAATGAATTTATAGGAACACTTTCAGGGTGCGGATACATGTTTGAAAGAACTTCCAAAAGAGATGCTCTATCGCAATTAGTTTCACCCAAACCTATTATTCCTCCACAACAAACATTTATTCCTGCATTTCTTACTCTTTTGATAGTATCTAATCTGTCTTGATAAGTTCTAGTCGTAATAATATTTTTATAATGCTCAGGACTAGTATCAAGATTATGGTTATACGCGGTCAAACCTGCATCAGCGAGTTTGGACGCTTGTTCTTCTGTAAGCATCCCAGCAGTAACGCATGCTTCCATTCCTAAATCTCTTACGCCGCTAACCATCTCTAACATTGCGTTAAAAGATTTTCCATCTCTAATTTCCCTCCATGCCCAACCCATACAAAACCTATCTGCACCTTGATTTTTTGCTATTTGAGCTCTTGCTAAAACCTCTTCAACTTGAAATTGTGGATGACTTTTGATTTCGCTGGAACTATAAATTGATTGGCTACAATACGAACAATTTTCCTCACATCCTCCAGTTTTAACGCTGAACAAGGATGCTAATTGAATGTTGTATTTATTGAATTTCCTATGAACGATTTGTGATTCCCACATTAAATCAATCAGAGGCATATTAAGTATTTCCAATATCTCCTTTTTATCCCAATCGAACCTAATTTCTTTTAATAACTGATTATCAGAATTAGCCATTTTTGTTAGGAAGAATATTGGGAATCTTCAAAAGATTCATTTTGGAATGATTCTATACCGCCGAAACGTCTATCCCTTGATTGGTAATCAATTATTGCTTTTAGAAATTCATGCTCATTGAAGTCTGGCCAAAGTACGTCAGATATGTAAATTTCCGAATAAGCTAATTGCCATAAAAGAAAATTACTGATCCTTTTTTCTCCACTAGTTCTTATTAGTAATTCTGGATCTTTAATTCCTTGAGTTATTAGCTCTGAATTAAATAATTCTTCATTAACTTCACTTGGTTTTATTTCACCAGAAAAACATTTAAATGCTAGTTCTTTTGCAACTTTTACTATTTCTTGCCTGCCTCCGTAATTGACGCAAACATTCAATAAAAATTTATTGTTGTTTTTAGTTAGAGATTCTGAATTAGAGATTATTTTTTTTAAAGATTCTGGGAAAGGAGTTAAATCTCCAATGAATTTTATTTTTGTTAATTCTTCATGTATCTCTTCAATTTCGTTACTCAAAACTTCGCTAAAAAGATTTATGAGAAAGTCAACCTCTTTTGTTGGTCTTGTCCAATTCTCAGTTGAAAAAGCATAAACAGTAAGTATTTTACAACCTAATTTTTTTGAAGCTTTGAGAATCTCTTTTAAAACATCCACTCCTCTCTTATGTCCATATGTGCGAGGTAAACTTTTTTTTGAAGCCCATCGCCCATTCCCATCCATAATTATTGCAACATGTTCTGGAACTTTCCGCTTATCTATTCTTTTAGATAAGTCGTTATTTTTCTCGTAAATTATTTTTCCTAAACTCATGAGTTAATCGTTTTTGTTAGTAAAGATTTCTGATTTTTCTAACTCTTTATTATTAATTTCACTGATAATATTATCACCTTGGTTTGTCTTTTGGGATAAAACATTTTTACTTAAAGATGCTTTATTTGCTCCCATAGAGTTTTGATTCCCAATCAAATTTACAAGAAGTTCTTGCAACCTACTACTGGTAATTGGTCTCTCAAGTTTTCCTTGGTTTGCTAATGATAACGTACCTGTTTCTTCAGAAACAACAATACATATACACCTGTCAAATCTTTCTGTAATTCCTAATGCAGCTAAATGTCTTGTTCCATACCTGCTAATTCCTTGCCTCGAGAGAGGAAGAATTACACCGGCAGATATTATTTTGTTACCTTTAACAAGAACTGCTCCATCATGTAATGGTGTATCTGTTGCAAAAAGATTGATTAGAAGGTCTGTTGATAATTGTGCCTCAATATTTGTACCTGAATATAAGAAATCTTCAGGCCTTAAATCACTCCCTAAATCCACAACAATTAAAGCGCCTCTTCTATTCTGAGAGAGTTTACCTGCAGTATCGACTAACTGAGTAATAGTAGTTGATGTTGCTCTAAATTCTTTTTGCGGATTACCTAGTAGTACAGCTAACCTCCCAGTACCTAATAATTCCATTAATCTTCTTAGCTCTCCTTGCCAAAGAATTGCTAAGGAGAGAGAGCAAGCAAGGACTACAGCATCAATTAATTTTGATGTTAATGGAAGGTATGCATATCTCTGAATAAACCATGAGGAAGAAACTAAAAACAAATATCCCCTTAAAAGCCATAATGTTCTCTGTTCTCTTACTCTAGAAAATAATAAAAGTCCAAAACCAACAGCAAATAAAACATCTAATAAAAGTTTTAAATTTATTATCCCCCAGAAATTCACATTAAAAACAAAATTAATTTAAATGTACCTAATATTGTTTAATAAAGCGATCAGGTAATACATCATATTTTAAAAGATCAGATGGGCTTTCTCTTTTTTGAATAATTTCAGCATCTCCATCTTTAACTAAGAGAGCAGCAGGTCTAGGAATTCTGTTGTAGTTAGAACTCATTGAATTATTGTATGCCCCAGTACCAAAAACACATATTAGATCTCCTGTTTTACATTCTGCTAGTTCAATTTCCTTAAACAATACATCTCCCGATTCGCAGTGCTTACCAGCAATAGTATATTTAGTTTTGGAATTAATATTAAATGGATTACTTACTAAACATGCAGAATAATTTGATTGATATGTTATGGGCCTTGGATTATCACTCATCCCGCCATCAACAGATAAATATGTTCTGATACCGGGGATTTTTTTAAAAGCCCCAATTTTGTAAATGGTTATACCTGCTGTAGATACGATAGATCTACCGGGTTCGCACATTAATGTAGGAAAATCTAAGTTGTTTTTTTTACAAGCTTTAACAACAGAAGAAGAAATTGTTTTGACCCATTCATCAATTGAAGGGGGGTCATCACTTTCCGTATACTTGATTCCTAAACCTCCGCCAACATTTAGTTCCTCGATATTATGACCAAATTTTTTGGCGTCCAAAATAACCTTTACCATTATTTCACCTAGATCCTTATGAGGGTCTAGTTCGAAAATCTGGGAACCAATATGTGCATGCAATCCTTTTAACTTTAGATGTTTAGTGTCGCGTATGCTTGCAAATAAATTATTCAAATATTCGATTCCAAAACCAAATTTGCTATCAAATGAACCTGTTCTTATGTATTCATGAGTATGGCATTCTATTCCGGGAGTAAAGCGAATCATTATTTCTAAGTCATGATTTAATGAATTTGATTTTTCCTCCAATCTTCTTAAGTCATAGTCATTATCTACGATTATTTTTATATTATTTCTAATTGCAAAATCTATTTCTTTGTCAGATTTATTGTTTCCATGAAAAACAATTTTTTCATTAGGTACTCCACCTTTTATAGCAGTTAATAATTCTCCTTCCGAAACTGCATCAAGTCCTAAACCTTCTGAGGAAACAAGGTTACTCATAAATATAGAACTATTTGCTTTGGAGGCATATATAGGTAGTGATTCCCCTGGGTAGTGTTTTTCTAATGCTTTTTTATAAGCTCTACAAGACTTTCTTAGAGTGATTTCATCTAAAATATAGAGAGGAGAATCATATTTTTTAACTAATTCTTCAATAGAACATCCACCCACAGATAATTTCCCATCTTCTCCTATGGATGTAGTAACAGGAACGATATTTTTATTAGGACTTTCCAAGTCAATTTTTTGTTTTAAAAAAGATTGTTTTTCTTCCATAGGACAACTTTAAATAAAGTTTTGCCTAAACTATCATATTTTATAATGACTCTAGGTTTGAACTTTTAATGTACATACATAATAAAATATTATCCATTAAACAAATAAATGAGAAAGATATTGATTTATGTTATGAATTAGATTCGACTACGATTTCACTATGGAGCAAGAAGCAATGGGCTAACGAATTTAAAAAAGAAGGTACAAAAATCTTTGGATTATTAAGTAAAAATTTAGTCATTGGGATATGTGTTTTTCAATCCGTTCTTGATGAAGCTCAAATAAATTATTTTGTCATAAATCAGAAATTTAGGAAAAATGGTTTTGGGTCTTATTTTATGAGCTATTTAATAAAAAAATGTGAAAAATTAAATATGAAAAAATTACTATTGGAGGTTTCTCAGAGCAATGTTACTGCTGACAGATTTTATAGTCGCTTTGATTTTTCTACTGTAGGAATAAGAAAAAATTATTATAAAGATGGTTCACATGCTCTTTTAAAAGAAAAAAAATTAACAACAAAATAATATCAAAATTTAAATGTTCGGATAACCAGAATGCTTGAAATTACTATTATTTCTTGCTATATCACAAAAAAATTTCAAATAAATTTAATAAATTATACTTTTTGGTATTCACAAAAGCTCATTCTGAACACAAAATTGACATATTACTGGTAGGTTATTAATAGGAATTTGATCTTTTTATGTTTGAGAGATTTACAGAAAAAGCAATAAAAGTCATTATGCTTGCTCAAGAGGAAGCCAGAAGACTTGGTCATAATTTTGTTGGAACTGAACAAATTCTTTTAGGTTTAATTGGAGAAGGAACCGGTGTTGCAGCAAAAGTACTTAAATCACTTGGAGTTAACTTAAAAGACTCAAGAATAGAAGTAGAAAAGATTATAGGTAGAGGTTCAGGGTTTGTAGCTGTAGAAATACCTTTTACCCCTAGAGCTAAGCGTGTTCTAGAATTATCTCTTGAGGAAGCTCGTCAACTAGGACACAATTACATAGGTACAGAACATCTTTTATTAGGCTTAATAAGAGAAGGCGAAGGAGTTGCTGCAAGAGTTCTCGAAAATCTTAATATTGACCTTACCAAAGTAAGAACTCAGGTTGTAAGGATGCTAGGTGAAACAGCTGAAGTTGGCACAGGGGCTAGTACAACTAAGGGCAACTTAAAAACTGCAACTCTTGATGAATTTGGCACAAATCTAACTAAATTAGCTAGTGAATCAAAATTAGATCCAGTCGTTGGCCGCCATTCAGAAATAGATCGCGTTGTTCAAATATTAGGTAGAAGGACAAAAAATAATCCTGTTCTCATTGGTGAGCCAGGTGTAGGTAAAACAGCTATCGCAGAAGGTTTAGCTCAAAGGATACAAACCGGAGATATTCCAGACATACTTGAAGATAAAAGAGTTTTAACACTTGATATAGGACTCTTGGTAGCAGGAACAAAGTATAGAGGTGAATTTGAAGAACGGTTAAAAAAAATAATGGAAGAAATTAAAGCAGCAGGTAATGTCATACTTGTAATAGATGAGGTGCATACCTTAATCGGTGCTGGCGCTGCTGAAGGTGCTATAGATGCAGCAAATATCCTAAAGCCAGCATTGGCGAGAGGAGAACTTCAATGTATTGGAGCTACAACTCTCGATGAATATAGAAAACATATTGAGAGAGATGCTGCTCTGGAAAGAAGATTCCAGCCTGTAATGGTGGGGGAGCCATCAATTGAAGATACAATCGAAATTTTAAAAGGTCTTAGAGAGCGTTACGAGCAACATCATCGTCTAAAAATTACTGATGATGCGCTAGAGGCAGCAGCTCATTTAGGGGATCGTTATATCTCTGATAGATTTCTACCTGATAAGGCTATTGACCTCATCGACGAGGCTGGAAGTAGAGTACGTTTAATAAATTCTAAACTTCCGCCTGAAGCTAAAGAAATAGATAGAGAATTAAGACAAGTCCAGAAACAGAAGGAAGAATCTGTAAGAGACCAAAATTTTGACCAAGCTGGTCAATTACGCGAAAAGGAAATGGAATTGTCCTCGAAAATTAAAGAAGTATTGGAAAGTAAAAAAGAATCTACAGCTGGAGATCAATCTGATGATAATAAGTCTGTAAAAAGTGATTCAAAATTCTTACAAAGTCCTCTTGTTAGTGAAGAGGATGTTGCTCATATCGTGGCTTCATGGACAGGTGTTCCGGTTCAAAAATTAACAGAAACTGAATCAGTCAAGCTTCTTAATATGGAGGAAACACTTCACCAAAGACTAATTGGACAAGATGAGGCTGTAAAGGCTGTTTCTAGAGCAATAAGAAGAGCAAGAGTTGGATTAAAAAATCCTAATAGACCCATAGCAAGTTTTATCTTTTCTGGTCCTACCGGTGTAGGGAAAACTGAATTAACCAAATCATTAGCTTCATATTTCTTCGGTAGTGAAGAAGCAATGATCAGGTTAGATATGTCTGAATTTATGGAAAGACATACAGTTAGTAAACTTATAGGTTCACCCCCTGGGTATGTTGGTTTTAATGAAGGTGGTCAACTTACTGAGGCAGTCAGAAGACGTCCGTATACGGTTGTTCTATTTGATGAGGTTGAAAAGGCGCATCCAGATGTATTTAATTTATTATTGCAGTTACTTGAAGACGGAAGATTAACTGACTCCAAAGGAAGAACTGTAGATTTTAAAAATACATTGTTAATAATGACTTCTAATATCGGTTCTAAAGTAATTGAGAAAGGGGGCGGCGGACTAGGTTTCGAATTCTCAGGAGATTCAGTTGAAGATAGTCAATATAATAGAATAAAATCTTTAGTTAACGAAGAACTTAAACAGTACTTTAGGCCTGAATTTTTAAATAGACTTGATGAAATAATTGTATTCAGGCAACTAACTAAAAATGAAGTTAAAGAAATTGCTGAAATAATGTTGCAAGAAGTTTTTGCAAGATTACAAGATAAAGGAATTAAGTTAACTGTTACCGATGCTTTCAAAGAAAGACTTGTTGAAGAAGGATACAATCCTTCCTATGGAGCAAGACCTTTGAGAAGAGCAGTTATGCGTTTACTAGAAGATAGCTTGGCTGAAGAAGTTCTTTCTGGGAGAATAAAAGATGGAGATAAGGCTTTGGTTGATATAGATGATAATAAAAAAGTTACAATAAATATTTCTTCTGAAGAATCTTCTCAAGAGCTAGCAAGTGCTAACTTCTAATTATTTAAAGTAAATATGCAGTCAATCTCTCCAGAAACTATTTATAGGGGAAATTATGCTTGGGAAAAATCTTTACCGCAAATTACTAAATTAACAAAAAGCCCATTAATTTTAGGTAGAGGAATTTATACAAATAAACTGAGAAGTAAAATTTTTATTGATCTAAAAAAACAAAACCTTGGTGTTAATTCTGCTAATTTACAATTTGATTGTTGTTATGAAGATATATCAAGAGTAAAAGAGATAATTTTAAATAACAATCATGATTCTGTTATTGCAGCTGGAGGGGGTAAAGTTCTTGATGCAGGCAAATACATAGCAGACTGTCTTAATATCCCTTGTATCTCAGTTCCTCTTAGTGCCTCTACTTGTGCAGGTTGGACAGCCTTATCGAATATCTATACTAAAGATGGCCAATTTATAAATGATGTTGCATTAACAACTTGTCCAAAAATCCTAGTATTTGATCATAAATTTATTCAAACTGCCCCATCAAGAACACTTGCAAGTGGTATAGCCGACGCTTTGGCAAAATGGTATGAATCCTCAATAACAAGCTCAACAATAGAAGATGGTCTTGTTCAACAAGCTATTCAGATATCAAGAGTTTTAAGAGATCAACTATTAATAGATGGAGAAAAAGCATTTAAGGGTAATTTTGAAGATAATCCTTCTTGGCGAAATACTATAGAAGCTTGTGGGCTTACAGCTGGATTAGTAGGAGGTATTGGAGGAGAAAAGTGTAGGACTGCTGCAGCTCACGCTATTCACAATGCAATAACTCAGATAATTACTCCAAGTAAATTTTTACATGGTGAGATTGTTGGGGTTGGATTATTGTTGCAATTAAGACTTGAAGAAATGAAAAATAAAAATAAATTAGCTGATCAATCAATTAAACAATTGTTGGTACTTATGAAAAAATTAAATTTGCCAACTACTATTGGACAACTTGGAATAAATGTTTTTGAAAATAATAATTTAGAGAAAATTGCTGATTTTACTTGTAGAGATACATCTGAGATTCATTTTTTGCCTTTTGAAATTCAAAAACAGGATATAGTTGAGTTAATTACGAATTTTGAACAACAAAAAATTAAAACATAAATATTTTTTTGACTAAAAACAATTTCGAGCAATTAAATAATTCAAATATGGAATTTTTTGAAAGTGCAAAATTGTCACTATTAGATCCTTTAGGCCTTTATTTGGCAAATGATGTTAAGTGGATAAAGCTCAACCAAAACTGGAACTCATTAAAATTCCCTGTGGTTATAGGAGGAAAAGGTCAACCTATACTTCTTCTACATGGTTTTGACAGTAGTTTTTTGGAGTTCAGGAGAATATATAAATCACTTAAAAAAAATTTCCAAGTTATAGTTCCTGATCTATTAGGTTTTGGTTTTAGTCCTAGATGCGCGACAAATGAAAACAATCCTTCGAAAATAATTTCGTATTTAATTGATCTCCTTAATACTCTAGAAATAACAAAGAATCTAAAAATTATTGGTGCCTCCATGGGAGGCTCAACTGCTTTAAAACTTGCTTTTGAATTTCCTGATTCTATCAATAAAATTATGCTTTTGTCTCCGGCGGGATTGTTTGGACAACCTAAGAGAATCCCTTTTCCTTTTAACCAAATTGGTGCCTCATTTCTTGGATTGCCACAGGTTAGAAAAAGTCTTTGTAGGCAAGCTTTTGCTTTCCCAAATGAATGCGTTGGTGAAATGGAGGAGCAAATTGCTTCAATTCATCTAGGTTGCAAAGGGTGGAGGAATTCACTTGCATCATTTGCAAAAAGTGGAGGCTTTGCTGGAACTCATAAATATATTCAAAATATCCCAATTAAAACATTATGTGGAGAAAATGATCGAATTCTTGGAAAAAAAGAGATTAACAATATAAGAAATATTGAAAAATTAAATTTTATAGGGTTGAAAAATTGCGGTCATCTTCCACATGTAGATCTGCCCTCATTATCTAGTAAAATTATTCAAGATTATTTTTTGAAATAAAAGAATTTTGAATTAATTTAGATACTTCAGAATTATAAAAATGTAATATAAAACAGATGGAGTAAAGATATAACTGTCAATTCTGTCAAGGATTCCTCCATGTCCCGGTAAAAAAGTTCCGGAATCTTTTATCTTCGCATCTCTCTTCATCATAGATTCAATTAAATCTCCAACTAATGCCATAAGAGAAATTGAAATTCCATATAAGATTCCAATAAATAATGGATTTTCCCAATTCATTAAAAATGCGAAAAATATTGCTAGTAAAATTGAACAGGATATTCCTCCAATTAAACCTTCTATAGTTTTGCTTGGAGATATTGGAGACAGAGATGTTTTACCAAATGACTTCCCAATAAAATAAGAACCAATATCGCTAGCTACAATTAAAAAACAAGAAGTCAAAGTTAAATGAAGACCGGTAGTATTTAATAAATTATCAAAAGAAATAAAACCCTGTTTTGAACTTATTATCACTGAATCTAATCCTCTTAACTTAATCCAGTAACTAGGTAAAAAACCTAAATATAATAATCCAAAAATAGAGGCTGCTATATCTGAAATTGTTCCAGGTTTTGGTTGCAAAAGTAACCAAGTGCATATTCCAACTGAACAGATTGGCAGAATTGAATTTGATATCTCTCCTTCAAGTACACCAATGGTCTCGAGATAGGTAAAAATTATAATAATGAAAGATGAAAATAATGTAGTTTTAGTCGCTGGTTTTATTCCCTTAAATTCTGCCATTCTAAAAAATTCTAATAATGCTAGATATGTAAGCAACGCTATTGCTAATGTAAAAAACCATCCCCCCAATAAAACAACAATTAAACCAAAAATTCCAATAAGTAATCCGCTTCTTAATCTCATATGAAATTTCTATGTTTATATGACTCTTATATTAAAATTTACCAGATCTTTGTTGAATAAACTTTGATTATTGATCCAATTAAACCTATCTATATCAATTCTTTCTCCAGGAACTAGTAGAGGTATCCCAGGAGGATAAGGGCAAATAATATCTGCAGATATCTTATTTAATGATTGCGAGAAAGGAATGCTATGAGTCTCATTTCTCCAAGCAATTCCAATTTCAATTTCGGGAGCTTGAACTAATTTAAAAGGAGATTGGAGCACTTCTAAACTTTTTGATTTTTTAGAATTTAGCAGTAGCTTTTGCCATAACTTTTCAAATAGGTTAAGGAAATCTTTTTGATTTGCAAATCCTAAGCAAAAAGTGAGAGTCATCATTTCTGGTAATTCAGCAATAAGGCCATTTCTATAAAAAAAATTATCAGCAGTAAAACCATCAATTCCTTCCTTAGAGGTATTTAATATAATTTTTAGGGGATCTTGAGTTTGAATAAGAGGAATATTTTTTTGAATTAATTTTTTGTAGATACTTTTTGCTTCTAAAATTCTTTTTTGATATTTTGACAAACTTTTTTTATTCAGCCAGTCTTTAATAGATTCTTCACAAGAAGAAAGTAACAAGGAACTCGGACTAGTAGTTTGCAACAAATTAATACTCTTGATTAAATTACGCTCATTTACTAGATCCCCTTGGTACCAGAGTATCGCTGTTTGAGTTAAACCATTGAGAGACTTATGTAATGAATGAACGACTAAATCAGCGTTTGATGATAAGGCAGTTTTTGGCAAATTAAGATTTTCACAAAAAAGGAAATAAGAACCATGGGCCTCATCAACTAAAACAGGTAAATTTTTTTGATGGCAAAAATCTATTAAAGGCCCTAAATCTCCGGAATAACCATGGTAACAGGGACTTACAAGAATTACTCCTACAATTTTATTCTCATCAAAATTTAATTTTTTAAATACATTTTCCAACCAAATTTTTGTAATTGGTTTGTAATGACCAGTTTCTGATGAGAATTCTAGATCAAAAAATATTGGATTTATGTTCTGCATCGCACAGGTTTTTATAACACTTATATGAACATTTCTGGGCATTAGGATAGTTTCGCCTGGATTTGCCATTGCAATTATTGCTGATTGTATTAATCCAGAAGCTCCATTAACTCCAAAAAAACATCTTTTCGCAGCAAATATGTCAGAAAATTCTCTTTGGGATTTAGCAATTAATCCGTTTTGGGATAGTGGCGAACCTATCTCTGGTAGTTCAGGCAAGTCCCAATATCCAGGGTGATTTTTTAATAATTTGATTAATTTCTTTGGTAAAGCTGCTCCTCTGTTATGAGCGGGGAAGAATAGAGACTTTAAAAACTTTTTAGTTAGAAAAGATGAAATGCTCATAAAGTATTATTGATATATATAGAATGAATTAATTGGTATTCTTTTTTGATATTTTTTAACTTTAATGAAGACATCTTATTCGAAATATTCAGCAAAAGATGACTTATTTTGGTTGCTTTTGAGACCATGGATTTTCATTCCAAGAGTTTTATATATCCTTTTAACTTTTATTTTTCTTTTTTTAAGAATACTTTTTCAAGGTAACAGTAAAAATAAAAATGTACAAAAAAATCTCTCGAAATACCTTTTTGATGTAATAACAGATTTAGGACCTTGTTTTATAAAACTAGGTCAAGCACTTTCTACTAGACCAGATCTTGTAAGACAAGATTGGCTTACAGAACTTACAAATTTACAGGATAATCTCCCAGCATTTCAACACAAAATTGCATTAAAAATTATTGAAGAAGAACTCGGAGCTCCTGCTAATGAATTATTTGATGACTTTCCAGATAGCCCTATTGCTTCAGCAAGCTTAGGTCAAGTTTACAAAGCAAAAATAAATAATAATTATTTAGCTGTCAAAGTACAGCGGCCAAATTTGCACTTTCTCATAAGAAGGGATGTTGTAATCTTGAGATTTTTAGGAACTTTTTTATCACCCTTCTTGCCATTAAATATAGGTGTTGGAATTGGAGAAATTATTGATGAATTCGGTAAGGCCCTTTTTGATGAAATTGACTATAAGAAAGAGGCTGAAAATGCTTTGAGGTTTGCAAATTTATTTAAAGAAAACCCAAATATTTTTATTCCTAAATTAGAAAGACAGTTTTCATCCAAAAGGATTATCACAACTTCCTGGATTGATGGAGTTAAGTTAAGAGATCGTGCTTTATTGGAAGAAAATAACTTGAAACCTGCTTCTTTCATAAAAACTTGTGTCATCAGTGGTCTACAACAATTATTTGAATTTGGATATTTTCATGCAGACCCACATCCAGGAAATATGTTTGCTCTCAAAGGAGGAAATGCAGATTGTGGCAATTTAGCTTATGTTGATTTCGGAATGATGGATACTATTACAAATTCGGATAGACTTACTCTTATTAAGGCAATTGTTCATATTATAAATGAAGAATATTTTCTCCTAGCAGAAGATTTCCAGAAATTAGGTTTTTTAACCAAAGATCAAGATCTTCAAAAACTTGTAGAACCATTAAAAGAGGTTCTTGGAGGATCTCTAGGAGCTGAAGTTGGTAATTTTAATCTTAAAAATGTAACTGATAAATTCTCAAAACTAATGTATTCCTATCCTTTCAGAGTTCCCAGTAGGTTTGCCTTAATAATAAGAGCTGTTGTTAGTCAAGAAGGTTTAGCACTAAGACTAGATCCTGAATTTAAAATTTTAAAAATTGCTTATCCCTATATTGCTAAAAAACTACTTACCGATAATTCTGAAGAGATTCTAGAGATCCTTTTAGAAGTTGTTTTTGATAAAAAAGGTCAAATTCAAATAGAAAAAGTTGAAAGTTTATTAAACATTTTATTTAAAGACTCAGAGAATATTAATTCAGACCTCATACCAGTTGCGAACGCTGGATTGAAATTATTTGTTAGTAAAAAAGGATCCGAAGTTAGGAAGAATCTTCTTTTAAGCCTTATAAAAGATGAAAAATTAGAATTTACAGATGCAAAAAAGCTTTTAGCTTTAATAAGAGATACTTTTAGTCCTCTAAATATTGCAAAAAGTGCAGTGCAAAATATTATTTCTACAGTTTAGTTTTAATATTTATATTTAATAAATTTACTTATGATTTTAATTCCATTAGAATTTAAAAGATGTTGCTTTTAAAATTGAGTAGTAAAAGTATTTTTAGCTTAGGAATATTGAATGAATATTTTGAAAAATCTTTTTTTATTTAATAAGAAATCTGAAAAAAATAAAGACTTTAGTCCTGGATTAATTGATCAATATTTAGAAATTGCAAAGCTAGCAAAAGAAGCAAGAATCCAACAAAAACTTACAATAAAAGAATTGTCATACATTTCAAAAATTCCTGAAAGAATTATATCTTCAATAGAAAATAATAATAAAAATATTAGACCAGAGTATCCACTTATAAGATCTATATTAATTAAATTAGAGGAATGCTTAGTATTAAAAAAAAATACATTATTAAAATTAGCAGTTAGTGAAAAAAAATCTTTAAAGAAAGAGGGTAAGGATTTTTTGTTCAAGAAATTCGATCTTATCAATACATGGCAAGGAAGTATTTTGTATTTTTTTATTTTAGTTCTAATTATATTTATATTAAAGAGATACTTTATTTTAAATGTAAATGTTATGGAGATTCAAAATATTGAAAATCAAATCATCGAAAAATAATTTTTAATTAATTTCTAGTTCTCCTGAATTTATTTCCTAGTTCACTAAACATTTTTACATTATCTTCTATTTCTTCTAAAGATCGATTTAATTTCCATTTCCAGTTATTTTTTGTGGTACCAGGTTTGTTTAATCTACTTGAATCGTTCAGAGATAATAGATCTTGTATTGGCGCAATAAAGAGATTAGCCTTTGTTCCCATGCCTATTTCTATTAAATTCCACGAAGGATCTTCTGAAAATTTATACTCATCTCTTATTCTTCTTTTGGATTCATAATCTAAATTTTCCCACCATGAAAAAGAAGTTGAGTTGTCATGAGTACCAGTGTAAACTACCCAATTTTCTCCTTTAATATTCTTAGGTAAATAAGGATTATCTTCATTGCCATCAAAGGCAAATTGTAATATTTTCATGCCAGGCAGTTCAAAATTTTGCCTTAATTTCTCAACATCCTGGGTTATTACTCCCAGATCCTCCGCAATAATTGGTAGATAGTTAGCCCCTAGATCCTTTTTTACTTTTTTCAATAGTGTTCTACCTGGAGAATTTATCCATTTTCCAATAATTGCCGTTTTAGAACTGCCATTAACTCTCCAGTAACCCGCTAAACCTCTGAAATGATCAAATCTCAATATGTCAACAAGTTCAAATTGCCTTTGAAATCTTTTTCTCCACCAATCGAAATTAGTCCTCTTATGCTTAGACCAAAAGTAAGTTGGAGTACCCCATAATTGACCTGTTGATGAAAAATAATCAGGTGGAACACCACTTTGAAAGATTAAATCTCCATTTTTAAAAATTGAAAATAATGATTTATTACTCCATACATCAGCACTGTCTCTGGAGACATAAAAAGGTAAATCTCCTATCAGCTTAATATTCTTTGATTTTGCAAAGTTTTTAATAGCGCTCCATTGCTGATCAAGATGCCACTGAATTAATTTCTTAATAAGGATCTCTTCACTTTTTTTCTTAATCCACGATTTTAAGAACTTGTTATTTTTAATTTTAAATTCTTTAGGCCATTTCCACCAAGGCAACATATTAAACTCCTCTCTGATAACAACAAATGTTGAATAATCTTCAACCCAAGAATTCCTACTGATCCAATTATTAAAATTAATTTTTCTATCTTCAGCTTGTGAACTCCAACCTTTCAAAAGGAGGTTACCTAATTTCTTTGTTAAATTATCCGCATTATCAAAATCAAAATGATCTTTATGCTGATTTATTGGACCTAGATTTTCTTTATTTGAAATATAGATAAAACCTTTTTCGATTAAATCATCTATATCCAAAAACCATGGGTTTAATGCAAAACTAGATGGGGAACTGTATGGAGAACCTGTAGAGTCTGTAGGTGTAAGAGGTAAAAATTGCCAGTATTCAATTCCATGCTTATGTAGTTTTTTTATCCACTCTTTAGCACCTCTTCCAAAAGTTCCACATACCCCTCCTCCAGGAATACATGTTGGATGCATAAGTACGCCTAATGATTTTTTTTCAAGAATTGACTCTATAGGCATTTTATTAATATATTTTGATTTCTTTACACTTAAAGTGTTTTTAATTCTCTAAATTCCACCATATACAAATTTTTTTTAATTGACAAATATTATTCCTATCTTTTAAAACTGAATAAATAATAAATCTGATTTTAATAAACAATTTTTTTCTTAATTGATGTGACTTTTGAAAACATCTAGTTATTATCTTTTGCGAAATTCCCATAAACGACTACGATAAGAATATAGTTTTATGGTGCAAATTTCGTGACAAGTTTTATCACGGCAATGCAGAGTAAAGAATCGAAGTTTAATCTAACTAACAGTAGATTAAGGTTAGTAAGTGGGACAACAAATCCTAAATTAGCTGAAGAAATTGCGTCATACTTAGGGATTAAAAATGTACCTTTAATATCTAAAAGATTTGCTGATGGAGAACTTTATGTTCAGATTCAGCAATCTATTAGAGGTTGCGATGTATTTCTGATACAACCTACTTGCGCTCCTGTGAATGATAGTTTAATGGAACTTATGATTATGGTTGACGCATGCAAGAGAGCATCTGCGAGACAAATAACAGCTGTAATTCCCTATTTTGGATATGCAAGGGCAGATAGAAAGACCTCTGGAAGAGAGTCTATAACTGCAAAACTAACTGCTAATTTACTTGAAAAATCAGGAGTTGATAGGGTTCTCGCTATGGACTTACACTCGGCTCAAATACAAGGGTATTTTGACATACCTTGCGATCATATTTACGGTTCGCCTGTGTTAATTGATTATCTAGAAACTTTAGATTTAGAAGAAATAGTTGTCGTTTCACCCGATGTAGGTGGGGTAGCTAGAGCAAGAGCATTTGCAAAATTAATGAAAGATGCACCTCTGGCTATAATTGATAAAAGGAGATCAGCTCATAATATTGCTGAGAGTCTTACAGTTATTGGTGAAGTAAAAGGTAAAACGGCTATCCTCATAGACGATATGATAGACACTGGCGGCACAATTTGTTCTGGAGCTCATTTATTAAAAAAAGAGGGAGCCAATAGAATATTCGCATGTGCCTCGCATGCTGTTTTTTCTCCTCCTTCTTATGAAAGATTAAGTGTAAAGGATTTATTTGAACAAGTTATTGTCACTAATAGCATTCCAGTTCTTGTTAAAGATAATTTCCCTCAGTTAAAGGTCCTTTCTGTCGCTAATATGCTGGGTGAAGCTATTTGGAGAATCCACGAAGAAAGCTCTGTTAGTTCAATGTTTAGATAAAAATAAAATTATTTTTTGCTTTGCTTTACAAGTTGCTTTAATCTTTTTTCATAATCATTTTTTATATTTTTTGGAATGCTTTCAGGACAAATATTAAGAGCACTTCCTACAATTTGAAATAAACCCGCATTATATAATTTTTTTTCGTCAAGTTTTTCATTCCCTAACTCTTTAATAGCTCCACCATGCTTGCCAATTATTACATTTGCAAAAGTAGCACTGGCAATGCCAAGACCCTTATTAAAATCTATTTCAGCTTTTGAAGCTATACAAAGATAAGATGCCCCCATTTGTCTATATAGAAAAAGATCTTTTTCAGAAGCAGCAATTAAAATTTTTTCAGCATTAATTTTTTTATTTAAGGTATTAATCTCCAAAATCGAAAAGGAAATAATAAGACCAATACCTAGACATTTAAAAAATTTATTTGAATGAAAACTAATACTCATTAACTAATAACATCTATTACAAGATAACATTTATACTTTTAATATAAATCGATAAAAAGGACTTACTTAATAATTTTTATTTCGTGATGATTCTCTACTATTTTTAGCTTATTTTTGTTCCATGAATATATAACCCTAAATCTATAATTATCCGAATCTACAAGTCTTGTATGTTCAAGAATATACCAATCTTTATAAGATGATTCAAAAATCATTTCGTGTTCATCAACTTGTTTGATATTTGAAACACCTTCATCATTACTTAAATAAAAATTTTCCCTCATAAGTTGATGCCCCTTTAGAAATGCACGCATTTCACCTCGTTCTTTATATTGAGGATTTTCCTCAAAAAAATTATATTTTTTTTCTGGATACCAAGTGAATTTATAGTGAGATTCCCATTCAGATTTATTTTCAAGTGCTTGTATATTTATGTTCATACACAAGTTATAAGTTTTTTGCATTTCATCAAGAAAATATGTTCTATTAGATTTCCAGAAACCAATATTCCTCGAAAACCATCTTTTTAAATTACTATTTAAACTAATCTCTGGAGGATTAGCTCCAAAATTTGGATTTTTCTTTTGATTGACGGCAACCATATATAAATAAGTCCTATTTATTTCATACCCTATTTGTAGAATAAAAATAAATATCTTAAGGTGTTTATAAGGATTAACAGCTTTTCAACACTTCAGGGGAAATCATTTGAATGATAAAAAAGAGCTAAAATTAATACTTGTGGCAGCTAGAAATCAACTTTCTAGTAATGATATCAAGTCTCTGATAGCTTATTTGGAGTCAGATGACTGTGAGTTTGAGATATCTCTTCAAATTTCTGAGCCCACAGAACAGCCAGAATTACTCGAATTACATAGATTAGTTGCTATCCCCGCTCTCATAAAGGTTTCACCTGCTCCTAAACAAATATTTGCTGGAAGTAATATTTTTTCTCAGCTACAGAAGTGGCTCCCTAGATGGACACAGGAAGGCTTAACAAAAAATCTAGGGATTAATTTGCAACCATCCAAAATTGATTCAACAAGAACTCAAAAAGAATTTCTTCTAGAAGACGAACTTCTTGTTTTAAGACAAGAGAATGAGACATTAACAAAGAGAATAGAATCTCAGGAAAGATTATTAAGAATGGTCGCACATGAATTAAGAACCCCTTTAACTGCTGCTACTTTGGCAGTTCAAAGTCAAAAACTTGGACAAATAGATATTACAAAATTACAAGATGTAATTAAAAGAAGATTAGAAGAGATTGAACTCTTATCTCAGGATCTTTTAGAGGTTGGAACAACAAAATGGGAAGCTTTATTTAATCCTCAAAAAATTGAATTAGGTAATATTAGTGCTGAAGTGATACTCGAATTAGAAAAGTTCTGGAGATTAAGGAATATTGAAATTGATACGGACATCCCATCCGATCTTCCAAGTGTATTTGCTGATCAGAGAAGAATGAGGCAAGTATTTCTAAATTTATTTGAAAATGCTATTAAATTTTCTAAAGACGCTGGATCAATAAAGATTACAATGATTCACAAAACAAACCAATGGGTAGAAATAACAATTTGTGACAAAGGTGCTGGGATCCCATTGAGCGAACAGAAAAGGATCTTTCTCGATAGAGTCAGGCTCCCACAGACTTCTGAGGGAACCTCAGGATTTGGGATAGGGCTATCTGTATGTAGAAGAATAGTGCAAGTCCATGGGGGGAGAATATGGGTTGTATCTGAAGTTGGCGTAGGTTCTTGCTTTCATTTTACTGTTCCTGTGTGGCAAGGACAAAATAAAGATCAACAATACTTGACGAAAGGCTAGCCTTACTCTTAATTTTTAATAAGCTGTAATGCTAATTTCCTGGCCCCATCGTCTAGAGGCCTAGGACACCTCCCTTTCACGGAGGCGACAGGGGTTCGAATCCCCTTGGGGCTATTATTTAAACTCTACACTAATTTTTTTGATGTTTTTGCTTGTTTATCTACAGCAAGCAAATTTTCAGAAAGATCTTTTTTTAATCTTTTTTCTATCATTCCTATTGGCATCCATTGACAGCCTTGAACAGTGAGATCGTAAATTAATGAATTTTTGGAAGTATTTTTAATATTTTTAATTTTCCAACTACCTTCAAATTTTCTGAAATCTCCTTTTATCAAATTAAATTTTAAAAGGCCAAGCTCCTTATCTTCGAATAAATCTATAGTTACTTCTGCTGAAAATTTCATACCAAGAAAATCCTGAGCTCCAACTTGCCTAAGATGAACATTATTGTTCTTTTGATATATTTTTTTGCTTGAAAGTAAATTTGGAATATAAAGATTTAGTCGATCATAATCTGTTAAAACATTCCACAATGAATCAAAACTCGCAGAGGTTGTAAGTTGAGCTGCCAGTCTTCTAGTTCCGCCAGAAAGTTTTTCCATCGTTTGCTCAATTGTCTGGTAATCATTGTTTTTAGAATGATCTTCTGATTCTTGAGAATTATTCATAAATAAATTTTTTAACCAATTAAAAAATTATTTTGTGTAACTATACTGATAAAAACAACAAATACTGAAAAATAAAAATAATTTTGTTTATTTATTCCGATCTCAAAACGTAACCATTTTTGTGAAATCACTACAAATTAAACTACAAATTGATAATCTTTTATAAAAGAAATCTTAAAAATGTATTCACAAGCAAAAGTAATCGCAGGCGGACTAGCTCATATACCAGTAGTAATAGCTGTTTTTTATTTTATACTCACAACTTTTAATAAAAGAGCTTTAAAATTTGTTGAAGAGTCAAAAACAAAAAAACCTGAGGCAAAAGCTGTGGAACCCAAAAAAGAGACTGTTTCAAAAACAGAAGCTCCAAAAGTAGAAGCTCCAAAAGTTGTTAAGAAAAAACATGCAGATGTACCTGTAAATATTTATAGGCCTAAGACACCATACGAAGGAACAGTGATTGAAAACTACAGTCTTCTTAAAGATGGAGCAATTGGCAGAGTTAATCACATAACTTTCGACCTTAAAAATAGTGATCCATTTTTAAACTATGTTGAAGGTCAAAGTATAGGTATCATGCCTGCTGGGGAAGATGCTAATGGAAAACCTCATAAACTAAGACTTTACTCGATTGCTAGCACCAGACATGGGGATGACTTTAATGGAAATACAGTTTCTCTTTGTGTAAGACAGCTTCAGTATGAAAAAGATGGTGAAACCATCAATGGTGTCTGCTCGACTTATTTATGTGATATTAAACCTGGAGATAAAGTAAAAATCACTGGTCCTGTAGGTAAAGAGATGCTTCTACCAGATGAGGAGGACGCCAATATCGTTATGTTAGCTACTGGAACTGGGATAGCACCAATGAGGGCTTATTTAAGAAGAATGTTCGAACCAACAGAAAAAGAAAAAAATAAATGGAATTTTAAGGGTAAAGCTTGGTTATTTATGGGTGCTCCAAAATCAGCTAATTTGTTATACGAGGAAGATCTTCAAAGATATCTTACTGACAATCCAGATAACTTTAAATATACAAAAGCTATTAGTCGTGAGCAACAAAATACAAAAGGTGGAAGAATGTATATTCAAGATAGAGTTTTAGAATCTGCCAATGAACTTTTCAATATGATTGAAGATGAAAAGACACATATATATCTTTGTGGGTTAAAGGGTATGGAGCCTGGAATAGATGAAGCCATGACAAAGGCGGCAGAAGAAAAAGGGTTGAATTGGTCAGAACTTAGGCCTCAACTAAAAAAAGCAGGAAGGTGGCACGTAGAAACTTACTAAATATTTGAGTTTTCAATTTAAGTTTTACCCTCTAAATACTTTTTGGTTTAGACACAATATGTAGCTAATATTTGAAAAAAAGAGGATTTTAAATAAAGAATACTAAAAATATGCCTTCAACTTTAAGTAATCCTCTAAGATTAGGTTTACGTCAGGAAAGAGTCATATCTCCACAATGCTTAGTAATATTTGGTGCTAGTGGAGACCTTACTCATAGAAAATTAATACCAGCATTATTTGAACTCTATTTGCAAAGAAGAATTCCTAGTGAATTTGGAATAGTTGGTTGTGCGAGAAGACCTTGGACTGATAATGAGTTTAGAGAAAAGATGAAAGTAAAGCTATCAAATCAAATATCTGGTAAAGAAAGGGAGTGGGAACAATTTTCTAATTATCTTTTCTATGAACCTGTTGATTTACAACAAAGTGATCATGTTGTAAGGCTTTCAAGAAGATTAAATGAAATTGATAAAACACAAGCCACTCACGGGAATAGAACATTTTATTTATCAGTATCTCCGAATTTCTATGCAAGTGGATGTAAAGCTCTTAAAGCAGCTGGCCTTTTAGATGACCCTAAGAAAAGTCGTTTAGTGATTGAAAAACCTTTTGGAAGAGATTATTCAAGTGCAAAAAAATTGAATAAGATCGTTCAAAGTTGCGCTGAAGAAAGTCAGATTTATAGGATTGATCATTATTTAGGTAAAGAGACAGTTCAGAATATTCTTGTTTTGAGGTTTGCTAATACTATTTTTGAACCAATCTGGAACAGAAACTATATATCAAGTGTTCAAATTACTTCATCTGAAACAGTGGGTGTTGAAGATAGAGCAGGTTATTACGAAAGCTCCGGTGCTTTAAGGGATATGCTTCAAAATCATATGACTCAAATGCTTGCTGTTACTACTATGGAACCTCCTGGAAAGTTTGAACCAGAAGCAATAAGAAATGAAAAAGCTAAGGTTCTTCAAGCTTCAAAACTTGCTGACGAAAATGAACCATGGAATTGTTGCATAAGAGGTCAATATGGAGAGGGAGGAAATATTTCAAATCGACTCAAAGGATATAGGCAGGAAGATGGTGTTAATTGTAATAGCACGACAGAAACTTACATTGCGACAAAAGTTTTCGTTGATAACTGGCGTTGGCAAGGGGTTCCCTTTTATTTGAGAACAGGTAAAAGACTACCTAAAAGACTTGGAGAAATAGTCTTGACTTTTAAAGATGTTCCTGTACATTTATTTGAATCAACAATAATAAATCCTGCACCAAATCAGCTTATCCTTAGAATTCAGCCAAATGAAGGTGCTACTTTTAGATTTGAGGTGAAATCTCCTGGTTCTGGAATGAAATCAAGACCTGTTGAGATGGAGTTTGCTTATGATGAATCATTTGGAGAACCTTCAGATGAAGGCTATGTAAGATTATTAGCTGATGCGATGCTTTCTGACCCAACCTTATTTACTAGAAGTGATGAAGTAGAAGCAGCATGGAAACTTTATACCCCCTTAATAGAATTGATGGATAATTCTCCTTGGAAGTTACCTATTTATAATTATGAATCTATGACTTGGGGACCTCCTGAGTCTGATCAATTAATTTCAAAAGATAATATTTTCTGGCGTAGACCTTAAAAATGAAACCTCAACTAACACTCCAAACCCCTCTGGAACTCCCTTATCAGGAAATTTCTAATTACCTCAATAAATTATGGATTTCAGAAGATAAAGATAATAGTGGAGCTAATACATTTACATTAATTGTCTGGCAGCCTGCTTGGCTAGAACAATGTTTAGTTCACAAAGGATTAGTAAATGGACCAATTACAGGAAATTTAAGTCCAGAGATAATTGAAGTTGCAAAAAAATTTATTTTAGATAAAGGACTTCCTATCACTACTTCACTAAATAGTAAAGAATTAATGAATTTGTTGAAGGAAAATTTATCTAATAAAGACTTTGAAGATTTTAGAGGACAGTTTTTTGAATCATCAATAAGTACATTGAATCCAAGAAGATTAATAACTCTAGCGCCAACATTAAATAAAAATTCAGATATAAAAACTTTTGTATCCGCTTACTGTCCATTAAGTGATACTCCAGCTATGCAACCTATATGTGGCGATTTAGTTGTTATTAGAGGGGACTCTGCCTCAATATCTAATAAAGGATTAAAAATAATTGATGAATTATCTATTGATGAATTACCTTCATGGTTGTGGTGGAATGGAAGCTTGGATGAATCGCCTGAAATCTTCGAATATTTTACTAAGTATGGTCTAAGGTTAATAATCGATACTGCTCTTGGATCGCCCCAAAGATGTTTAAAGGTTTTAGATCAATTAAATAATTCAAATAAAGCTATTAATGATTTGAATTGGATTAGATTGAAAAATTGGAGGGAATCATTGGCAATGATTTTTGATCCGCCTTCGAGGAGACCAATTTTAGATCATATTACTGATATTGATATTGACATCGCAGGAGATCATCTAATTCAAGCTTTGTTTTTGATTGCATGGATTAGCGATAAACTTGGTTGGTCTTTTCTAAGAGTTGAAAGAGATAGAGAATCAACAAAAATAGAGTTTGAAAGAATTAATGGTGAAACAATTTCTGCATCAATTAATCCCTTATCTTTGGGAAATCCAAGTATTCATTTAGGACAAGTTATTGGATTGAGGCTGATTTCAAAAATTAGTGAGGTCCAAAAAAATAATACTTGTGTAATACTTGGCTGTGAATCAGTCGAATGTATGAGACTTGAAGCAGGGGGGATGGCTAATATGGAATTAATAGAACAAGTTGTTCCAAATTCTTTTTCTACATCTGAGTACGATGTTAGTAAATTATTGGGAAGTAGTAGAGGTAGTACTAGTCCTCTTTTTGAAAATTCCATTAAAATAGCCCTTCAAATATTTAATTGTTTTGATAACTAATAGATGCCTTGTGTAATATCTTCTCCTTCAACTGATAGTGGGAAAACTACATTATCGCTTTTGCTATCTTGTTGGGCGTTTTCAAAAGGTATAAAGATACAAACTTTCAAGGTTGGCCCAGATTATCTTGATCAACAACAACTTAGTTCAATTGGCCAACCTATTTGTAGGAATTTAGATATTTTTTTAAGTGGTGAGGAATGGGTTCAAGAAAGTTTTTTTAAGCATTCTTCGAAATATGAATTCTCATTAATTGAAGGAGCCATGGGACTATTTGATGGATTGGGGTCAACAACCTATTCCAGTACGGCAAATATCTCCAAACTTCTTAATGCTCCAATAATTTTTATTGTTAATGCTAGAGGTCAAGTAGCTTCTCTTTTGGCCACTATTCGAGGTTTTAGAGATTTCGATAGTGAATTGTCAATAGAAGGAATTATATTTAACAACGTTAATTCAGATAGACATAAAAATTTAATCAAAGAAGTTTTTAAAAATGAAGACATTGAAATTCTTGGTTTTTTACCATCTGATTCAAAAATAACTTTAAATAAAGCTAACTTAGGTTTGATATCTCCAATGGATAATGGAAAAGAAATTGATGTTGAATATTTTGCAAATTTCGCCGAAAGAAATCTTGATGTATTATCTCTTATTAAATTCCTGAAATCTCCTCAAAAGAAAAAATTTGATTGTGTTAGTTTTGAAGATTTTAAAATTGACAAAAGTAAACCCATCGCAATTGCAGAGGATAAAATCTTTCATTTTCAATACCCTGAAACTAAGGAGTTTTTTAGTGAAATAGGCATACCATTGATTTCATGGAGTATTTATGATGATGAAGAAATACCTAATGAGGCTTCTTCTTTAATTATTCCTGGAGGATTCCCTGAAAAATATGCTGATCATATAAGTAACTCTACAAAAAGCTTAAATTCGTTAAAGAAATTCCGCAAAAATGGATTTATATATGCTGAGTGCGGAGGGATGATGATTTTAGGGGACTTCATAAAAGATGAAAAAGGTAATAATCATAAAATGAGTGGTATCCTGCCTTTTAGATCAAAAAAAAGTAAACTTTCAGTAGGTTATAGATACATTGAGGGTTTAAAAGATACTCCGATCATTAAACAAAATCAATTAATTAGAGGACATGAATTTCATTATTGGGAAATTGAAAATAAGTTATCTGAACTTGATTTTGGAAAAGCTGAGAATCAGAAGAAAATTTCTTCCCCATGGAAAATTAAATCTTGGAAAACTGAATACAAAAATGAAGGTTTTTTTGATGAAAAATTACATGCAAGTTGGATTCACTTACATTTGCCAAGTTCTCCAGAAGTCGCAAAAAACTTTATAGACTCTACCCAAATTGATTATTCAAACGGTACTTAATTTATTATTAAATTGAATATCTTTTGTGGAGAACCTAAAAAAAACATTCCGGGCAGAGTAATCAATGGACCTAAAAGACTCCCTACTAAAACCTCAATTTTTGTATGACCTAGGGTCTCTTTTAAAAGAACTTCAGATTGAGGATCTACTTTTTGTGATAGTTTATTGATTTCTGCAGCTTGAATCCCAGCTGATTTTCTAACACCACTAGCGTCATACATAACTATAAGTGCTACAGCAACTGATAATGCGAATATTGAGCTATCAAATCCTATTTCATAACCTATACCAGATGTAGCGCCAGTTATTAAGGCGGAATGACTTGAGGGCATTCCGCCGGTCTCGAAAATAATTCCAAACCTTATCTCTCCAGTTGAAAAGAAATTGAATAGAATTTTAAAAAATTGAGCTAGCAAACAAGATAATAGGCTCCAAAAAAGAACTGAATTATTAAAAAAGGAAAAAAAATCAGACATAAATTAAAAATAATTATCTGTCTCTATTTGTAATAAAGTCGGCTAACGATATTAAATACTTTGCATCTGCACCCCAAGGTTTTATTGCTTTTTTTGCTTTTTCAACTAAATCAAATGCTCTTTTCTTTGACTCATCCATTCCAAGTAATTTAGGGTAAGTAGTTTTGTCAGCTAAAAGATCTTTGCCAGCAGTTTTACCAAGCGTTTCACTGCTGGAAGTTAAATCAAGAATATCATCTATTATTTGGAAGGCTAAACCAATTCCTTCTGCATATGTTGTCAGGGCTCGTAAAAGTTTTTCGTTAGCGCCTGCGATCATTGCTCCTGTTCTTACGCAGGCCTTTAATAAAGCCCCAGTCTTGTGAAGATGTATATATTCTAGAGTTTCAAGGTTTACTTCTTTGCCTTCGCATTCCAAATCAACAACTTGTCCCCCGACTAGTCCTGGTGCACCCGCAACTAGGGATAATTCGCCAACTACATTTAATAATCTATTTGGATCGACTCCAGGGCTTCTTAAAGAGACCATTTCAAAGGCCCTTGTTAATAAAGCATCGCCTGCAAGAATAGCTATTGCATCTCCATATACTTTATGGTTTGTCGGTCTACCTCTCCTCAAGTCATCATTATCCATGGCGGGCAGATCATCATGAATCAAGGACATTGTATGAATCATTTCTATTGCTACCGCAGTAGGAACTGCAAGAGTGGGTTCTCCTCCAGCCAGTGCGCAAGATGCTAAACATAAAATAGGACGTATCCTTTTCCCTCCAGCTAAGAGGGAATATCTCATTGATTCTCTTAATATTTCTGGATTCTCAGGGCCCAAGGAGAAATCAAGTGCTTCTTCTACAACCTTTTTTGTTTCTTTAAGATATTTTTCAAAATCAGAAATACTATGTATAACTTCAGTCATTTTATACCCTTAGTAAAAAAATCATCTTGGAGTTTATGGCAAAAGGTCATTAAGAGTTGATGATAAACCAAATTGTTTTTGCCAGCTAAAAATAGTATTTACAAGTAACATTGTTACTGTCATTGGTCCAACACCTCCTGGGACAGGGGTGTAAGCAAATACTTTAGAAATGACATCTTCTAATAATACATCGCCACATAATCTGGTTTGATTTTTATCTGAACTTTTTAATCTATGTATTCCAACATCAATAATTACTGCTCCTTCTTTCACAAAACTCGAATCTACAAGATTAGGTTTTCCTGCAGCCGCAATTAGAATGTCGGCTTCTTTACAAATTTTATTTAAATTTGATGTTTTAGAGTGAGTAATTGTTACCGTGCCATTTAGATTTAACAACATAAGCGATAGAGGTTTCCCAACAAGCAAACTTCTACCTATGACAACAATTTTCTTACCTTCAATTAAAATATCTTGGGATCTTAATAAATTAATAATTCCTGCTGGTGTGCATGATCTCATAGCAGGCTCATTTTTTACTAGTTTGCCGATGTTTATCTCATTAAGTCCATCTACATCTTTGCTTGGATTTATATAGCTGATCAGTTTTTGCTCGTCAAATTTCTTTGGGATGGGAAGTTGTAGCAACATTCCATCAATATCTTTATCTGAATTAAGTTTATTTATTAATTGTTCAACTTCTTTTTGCTCTACACTTTCTGTTAGATGAAAGATAAAGCTCTTTATCCCAACCCTTGAACATGCTTTTTCCTTGTTATTTACGTAAACCCCACTGGCAGGGTCTTCACCTATTCTTATTACAGCTAAACCGGGAGGTCTTTTTGCAATTTCTTTATTACTAGAGATATAATCATTTAATCTTTCTTCAATTTCAAGAGATAATTTTTTACCGTCTAATTTTAATGACATTTAGAAAAACATCTCCTTTTTACACCTAGCATGCCTATAATTTTAAATTATTCAAATAGATTTATTTATATTCTGTGCAAAACATCACAACTACCTTAAAGAAATTGTTTTTTCTGTGGAAGCGAAGTCAAGTTCCAGTTAAACAACCAATTAAAATTCCAAGAATAGATAATCTCATAATTTTTTTAGTATGCATTTTAATTTCAATAATTTCTTCTTATAAACTACTTCTTATCTCGCCTTTAAATATCGCAGATATTTTTTCTTGGCTTTTGACATTTACTGAATTACTTATTATTTCAGGAGTTTTGATATTAGTCTCAAAAAAAAGAGAATCCCACAATTTCTTCAAGACAGATCTTCTTGATCATTACTCTACTTTTAGCAGTACAAGTTACGAAATTAGCATTAGCTTCAACCATAAGCCCATTATCATTGATAATTCCACCGGCATTAATAATATCTCAAGGAATGGGAAGCATAACAGCTTTAACTTGGGTATCAATAGCAAGCTTTAGTTGGCCAGATCCAGCTGTTACTATTAATAATAATTTATTTTTTGTTTTATTAGTTTGCTCTTCAGTAGTATCTATTCTTGGAGGAAGAATAAGAAGTAGAGCGCAGTTACTTCAACTATCAATTTTTGTCCCAATAGGATCGTTCTTCAGTCAATGGATGTTGATTGGTAAAGATAAAATATCTCTTTTTAATAAGCAAGATTTTGTTTTAGCTACTGGTGATATATTTTCTGATTCCTTGCTATTGGCAATAGTAATGCTTTTTACAATTTTATTTATCCCTATTTTTGAATCGATATTTGGATTATTAACTAAAGCAAGATTACTCGAATTGGCTGATAAGGAGAAACCTCTAATTCGAAGATTGTCTCTTGAAGCTCCTGGTACTTTTGAGCATACCTTACTTATATGTGGTTTAGCAGAGGAAGCTACAAGAATGATTGGTGGTGATATCGATCTGATTAAAACTGGAGCGTTATATCATGATGTTGGCAAATTACATGCACCTAATTGGTTTATCGAAAATCAGGATGGTTCAAAAAATCCGCATGACGAATTAGATGATCCTATTAAAAGTGCTGAAGTATTACAGGCTCACGTTGATGAAGGATTGAAATTTGCAAAAAAAAATAGACTGCCCAAACTCATAGCTAATTTTATCCCTGAACATCAAGGTACCCTAAAAATGGGATATTTTTTTCAAAAAGCTAAAGAAAAAAATCTCGATATTAATGAATATTCTTTTAGATACAAAGGCCCTATTCCTCAGTCAAAAGAAACAGCTATTTTAATGCTTGCAGATGGATGTGAAGCAGCACTTAGAGCTATGAATATTAATGCATCTGATAAAGAAGCTTTGGAAACAATATCTAGTATTATCTATTCGCGTCAAAAAGATGGGCAATTAAATGATAGTAATTTATCAATAGGACAAATTTTTCTAATAAAAAGAGCATTCTTGAATGTATGGAAAAGAATCAGACATAGAAGAATTCAGTATCCAACTACCAAAAATAATACCTTTTCTTAATTTTTAATTTTATAGCCTAATACTTCTTCGATGTTTTGGATTACACCAATAAAGAAGAGCCAAAGTGCTTAATAATGTTGTTAAAAGAGTAAACCCACCTATTCCGTAAATGTCTTGAAGAGTGATGAGCCTTACAACTGAATAAGGACCCATGCCAGAAATTACCATTGATAAAGATACTAGAGTTAAAGTTACTCCCCATTTCTTCTCTGCTAAAAGAGCTGCTGAAGAAACTATTCCAACAATCGCAGCAGGCCATCCAAGACTTATGGCAAGCGTTATATTCGCAACTTTTAGTGGAGGACCATAACTTATTATTAATGCGATTATTGGAAGTGCAATTATGTTGCCGATTAAGCCAACCCACGAAAGTAGCCAATATCCAAGTAACCTTTCTCTCATTATTTACTGCTTTAATTATTCATTCAATCTACATTATTACGAGACTATTTTTTGAAGCTACTTAATAATGCTAAGAAATAATTTAATTTGCAGGATTAGATATAAATGTATTTTCAGAATTTTCTAAATTATCAAATTGTGGATGAATTGAATTTTTTTTCTCAGAAAATACAAGTCTATTTAAAGCATTAACGTAAGCATTCGCTGCAGCAACAACAACATCGGTGTCAGCAGAATGACCAGAATATATTTTATTATCATTTCTTATCCTTATTGTTACTTCGCCCAAAGCATCAATTCCTTCTGTTACCGACTTAACGGAAAATTCAATTAATTCATTTGGAACTTTAGCTAATTTATTTAAAGCCTCGCAGACAGCATCAACAGGGCCAGTCCCTATTGATACAGCAGTATTTTCAGTATTATCCTCCGTGTTTAGAAGCGAAATAGTGGCTGTAGGTTTAGATGCGTTCCCGCAACTTACTTGTACAAGACTTAATTGAAATTTAGCTTCTGGGAGTTGGACTTGTTCACTAACAATTGCTTCTAAGTCTCTATCAGTAATTTCTCTTTTCCTGTCAGCTAAATCCTTAAAACGAGCAAAAGCATCATTTAAATCTTCTCGGCTCAGGTCATATCCCATCTCTTCTAATCTAGCTCTTACTGCACTTCTTCCACTAAGTTTCCCTAAAGATATTTTGTTATCACTCAAACCAACAGTTTTCGCATCGATAATTTCGTAAGTTAGTCTATTTTTTAAAACACCATCCTGATGAATGCCTGACTCATGTGCAAAGGCGTTAGCTCCCACAATTGCTTTATTAGGTTGCACAGTCATTCCAGTTAGGTTGGAAACAAGTCTAGAAGTTTTTGTTATTTCTTCTGTTCTAATTGCCGTAAGAGGAGTTGGCGAATCTGGATTTCTTTTGAAAAAACTATTAAAAAAACTTTTCCTAACATGGAGTGCCATTACTAATTCTTCTAGAGAAGCATTCCCTGCTCTTTCACCAATTCCATTAATAGTACATTCAAGTTGTCTTGCTCCATTTTTTACTGCCTCAAGAAAATTGGCTACTGCTAAACCCAAATCATTATGTCCATGAACCGAGATTACTGCCTCATTAATATTTGGAACATTTTTATTTATATCGGCAATTAGTTTGCCAAATTCGCTAGGCGTTGTAAATCCAACAGTATCAGGGATATTTATAGTTGTAGCTCCTGCAGAAATTGCTAGTTGAATCACTTCGTATAAAAAATCAGGTTCACTCCTTGAGGCATCTTCACAAGAAAATTCAATATCATCTACCAATGATTTTGCATAATTAACCATTTCTGGAACTATTTGAAGAACATCTTTTCTGGATTTTTTAAGTTTATGTTTAAGATGTATATCACTTGTCGCAATAAAAGTATGTATTCTTTTCATGGGAGCAGGACTAACTGCTTCGTAACATGCTTTTATATCTCCTTTAGACGCTCTAGCCAAACCACATATTATAGGGCCATTTTCTTTCCCTACGGCATTGGCAATTTTATTAACAGCTTTAAAATCTCCTGGACTTGCAAATGGGAACCCAGCCTCAATAACATCTACTCCTAATCTCGCTAATTGATGGGCAATAGCAAGTTTTTCTTCAAGATTCAAACTTGCACCAGGAGATTGCTCTCCATCTCGAAGAGTTGTATCAAAGATCAAAATTCTTCCAGGATCTTTTGACATTAGGAGGATTAATCTAAACTTATATTAAGCTAATTAAAAAAATTTGACTAGATTTTAGTTCAATAAAAATTTTCTAAATTTTATAACTTAAACAATATTGGTTAAAATTCTGAAGAAAAAAATGAAATACTTAAATTATTAAAGTATTCTTTTAAAATTAAATCTTCCTTTTATAAAAGATTAATTTTGATTTTTTATAGAATTAAAGGCCTAAATTATAAAAAGTATGAATGGGCAATACCTTAAAAAAAATGTTTTAGGTCAGTTAGCGATAGTTCTACATGCTCATCTCCCTTATGTCAGAAAAAATGAAAAAAACTCTTTAGAAGAGGATTGGTTATTTCAGGCGATTCTGGAATGTTATATACCACTACTTCAATCAATAGAATCCTCCAAAAATGAAAACCCTGAAAATACAAAACTTACTATTAGTTTGTCTCCAACATTATTATCACTTCTAAATAATAAAAAAATTCAAGAGACTTTCCCAAGCTGGATTAAAACAAGGAACGATTTCCTAAACGAACTGCCTCTAGAAGAAAAAAATGCATCTACTTTTTTGTTCAATAACCTTAATGATAAATATTCATACTGGAAAAATTGTTCTGGAAATTTAATTGAGAAGTTTAGGGTTTTAAATAACTCTGGAAATTTGGATATTCTTACTTGTGCTGCTACTCATGGATATCTGCCAATTTTAAGAGAGAACCCTGAAACTGTAAAAGGACAAATCAATACAGCCATTAGGAGCCATGAAAATATTTTTAAAACAAAGCCCTTAGGTATTTGGTTACCTGAATGCGCATATTATGAGGGTTTAGATGAACTTCTATTTAATTCTGGAATTAGATATACAATCTTAGACGGACATGGGATTTTAAACTCCACACCAAGGCCTCGGTATGGTGTATATGCTCCAATATGTTCGAAAAAAGGAGTGGCATTTTTCGGGAGAGATAGTGAGTCAACCTTGCCCGTTTGGTCTGCTAAGGATGGGTTCCCTGGCGACAAAGTATATAGGGAATTTCATAAAGATTTGGGGTGGGAATTACCTCTCTTAAAGCTCCAAAAGAAGGGTATTTCAACAAAAAGACCCTTGGGTTTAAAGTTTCATAAGATTACAGATGAAAACATTTCTTTAGGGGAAAAAGAGTTTTACCTTGAAAATGAAGCCAAAAACAAGGCGGTAGAACATGCTGATGCTTATCTTCTAGCGAGATCCAAACAATTAGAAAAATTGACTTTATCCTCTTCCTTTAAACCTTTATTGGTAGCTCCATTTGATGCAGAGTTATTTGGTCATTGGTGGTATGAGGGACCTTTTTTTATTGAGAATATACTAAAGAACTCTAGTAAGTATTCAATTAAGCTTACAAATTTAAAAGAATTCTTAATGCAAAAACCAAATCTTCAGATTTGTGATCCATCGCCATCAAGCTGGGGGCAAGGTGGTTACCATAATTACTGGATTAATGATGCAAATGCATGGATCGTTCCAGAAATCACAAAGGCAGGCTCAACATTTGTAGATTTGTGCTTGGAAAATTTTAATAATGATTTATCACAAAGACTCTTCAATCAAGCTGCGAGAGAACTACTTCTTTCTGAGTCTTCAGATTGGAGTTTTATTCTAAGAGCTGGAACCACTACTGAGCTCGCAAAAGAGAGAATAGAAAGGCACTTATTCAGGTTCTGGAAATTGGTTGATATGATTAGAAATCATTCCAATATTAATTTAAAATTTCTTGCAAATATTGAGGAAGAGGATAAAGTCTTCCCAAATATTAATATTGATGATTGGCGAAAATAAAAATACTAATTTAACTTGAGCATTCCTAATTTTACTTTTAGAGGTGAATTTATAAACATCTTACTCATCACGTAAACTAGTTTTGGAAGTGGAAGTGTATTAGTAAGAAAACCTACCCATTCATTGGTTGATAATCTAAAGAAATTTGAGAAAAAGCTTCTTAATTTACTTTCGTCAAAACTCATCAATCTTCTTAGACCGTATTGGTAAAGTTTATGCCTTTGTGTTAACTCATAAGGCCATAGGATTTCCCAGCCTTTTGTGGCGAGTTCAAGAGAGCTTAGATTAGGTTCTTTTAAAAAAGTTGCTAATTTTTGTGCAAGGAGTGGAGCCCTTCTTAATAAAGATCCAACCATATATCCTGATGCAGGATGAACCATACTTGCAGATCCTCCAAAACCAAGAACAAATTGTTTTTTAAATGGGAGGGGTAAATTCATAGGAAAAAGGCAATTCTCTTCATGAAAAATTTCACTTACCTCAACACCCTTGCTATTAAGTCTTTTGTAAAGTCTTTTTTTTTTAGATTTTCTTGAGATAATGCAGGATAACTAGCCAATGAAGTTTCTTCAACAAAAAAAGTCTCGTTGCCAAGATCCATTGCATAAAGAAAGGAAGGAGATGATAACTTTTCTTCATTGTTTAAATGATTTGGACGAAAATCCATTAGAACAAATTGCTCTTTATTAACAGGTGGTGATGTAAATTTACCTACAATTCCGTAAGCAGCTTGTTGAGCGATTTCATTTTGAACTGGTCTTTTTACAAAATTACTTCTATGACCACTTGCGTCAATAACTAATCTCGCCTTTAATTTGAGACCTGAAAAACAAATTACCTCAGATAGTTTATTTTTTTCTTTAATGTCTTTGGCTGTTTCATTCAACCATTCAATCCCTTTACATTTTTTTAAAAGCTCATTTTGAAAGGCTTCTTGATTTATTAAACCATAATCATAGTTGTGTTTTGTCGGAGTATCCCCTTTTTTATTTTCCCCATCTCCAAAAAAACTAACTGTTTCACACCACCTATGAGATAACAAAGACTCTAATCCTAATTCTTCTAATTCAGATGCCCAAATACCATAGGTATTCTCCCATTTTTCATTTGGAGATTTTGTTGATATTCCCTTAATAATTAGATCCTGCTTGGCTAATTCTGAAGCTAAACATAATGCTGCAGGACCTGAACCTAAAATTAAAATATCAAGTATTTCCATATTGTTTAGCTAACCATAAGGCTTTTAATTTTGTTCAACTGAGCTAGGTTGGTCTTTTCCCTCTATTTGTTCATGAGGTACCAATACCACTTCAGATAAATGATCACCGTCATCTAATCTTTGTAATTTTACTCCTGTAGCGGCCCTAGATTGCTGAGAGATTTTATCTGCGTTTGTTCTTACTATTACTCCTTTTTCGGTCACTAGTAGTAATTCTTCTCCCTCGCCAAGGACCTTTAAACAAACTAGCTGATCATCTTTAATTCTAAATTTTATTGCTCTCAAACCCATACCAGCTCTTTTTTGTAATCTAAACTGAGCTACAGGTACTCTCTTCCCAAGTCCAAATGAACTGGCTATTAATACCCATGGACCATCTGAAAAGTTTTCCTCAACATTATCATCAAGATCTTCTGTGAGATCCTCAATTTTAGCCAATTGATCAACCAAGTTAGATGTTAAAACATCCATAGAAACTAGATTGTCTCCTTCTCTCAAGTTCATTGATTTAACCCCTCTTGCCGTCCTGCCAAGTGGCCTTAATTCATTAAAATTTAATCTGAAATGAATTGCCATTCCTGTTCTTGACCCAATCAAAACACTATCGCCTTCTTTTGATAATCTAACCCAAGTCAAAGCGTCTCCATCCTCGAGATTTATAGCTATTAATCCATTTGATCTGATTTTTGAGAAAGCAGAAAGTGAAGTTCTTTTTATAAATCCAGCCTTCGTTAGCATCAATAGATAATAATCGTTATCAAAAGAATCTACTGCGACAAGTGAAGTTATCTTTTCTTCTCTTGGTATTGGTAGAAGTTGAACAGATGGTGTACCTTTGGCTGTTCTGCTACTCATGGGAACTCTATATGCTGGAAGAGCATAAGATACTCCTCTATCACTAAACAGCAAAAGAGTATCATGATCGTTACAGCTTATAAATAATTTCACTTCATCGTCTTCTTGTGTTTTTGTTCCAGCTTTACCTCTTGACCCACGACTTGTAGATTCGAATTCATTAACAGGCATTCTTTTTAAATAACCTGCTTCAGTTAATAAAACCACTGATCTGTCATTAGCGATAAGATCAATATCATCTAGACCACCGCCTAAATCAAGTATTTCTGTTTTTCTTGGAGAGGAAAATCTCTCATCGATTTTATTAAGTTCTTCAAGAATAATTTCAAAAATTCTTTCTTTACTATTCAATATTTGCTGATATACGTTAATTTTTCTGGTTAATTCATCATGTTCCCCTTTAATTTTATCTGCTTCTAGGGCTGTTAATCTTCTTAATTGCATTTGTAAGATTGCTTCTGCCTGTGTGGAAGATAACTCATGATCAGTTTGTAATTTTTCTCTTGCTGAAACTGTGTCTTTTGCTGATCTTATTAGATTGATAATTTCATCCATAGCCCCCAATGCTAATAAAAGACCTTTTACGATATGATCTCTTTCTTCCGCCTTTTTTAATAAAAATCCTGTTCTTCGCCTTATTGTCTCCACTCTGAAGTCTAAAAAAACATCTAACATTTTTCTTAGTGAAAGTGTTGTAGGCTCCCCTTTCACTAGAGCTAGAATATTTGCACTAAAATTATTTTGAAGTGGCGTTAACTTAAACAAATTATTTAGAACTACTTGTGGGTAGGCATCTCTTTTTAGTTCAATAACAATTCTCATTCCATCTCGATCACTTTCATCTCTAATATCAGAAATACCTTCTAATTTTTTTTCATTAACCAAGTCTGCAATTCTCTCGATCAATGCAGCTTTATTAGTTTGAAACGGAAGCTCTGTAATTATTACTGCATCTTTCTCTGCCCTACCAGTAGATTTAATTTGCTCAATATTTGCTACACCTCTCATAGTTATTGAACCCCTTCCTGTCTTGAAAGTTTCTCTTATACCATCTCTGCCTAATATTTGACCACCAGTGGGAAAATCAGGGCCCTTTATTATTTCAAAAAGTTCTCTATCTTCAATTGAAGGATTTTTAATTATTAATTTAAGACCATTTATTAATTCTCCTAAGTTATGAGGTGGAATATTAGTTGCCATTCCTACTGCTATTCCAGATGATCCATTAAGAAGTAGTTGAGGGATTCTGGCCGGTAAAACTGTTGGCTCCTGTTGAGAACCGTCAAAATTATCGGCGAAATCAACAGTTTCAGATTCAATATCCTCTAGCAAACTTTCATCTGTAAGAGACTGTAAACGAGATTCTGTATATCTCATTGCTGCTGGGGGGTCGTTATCTACAGAGCCAAAGTTTCCATGACCATCTATTAATGGCATCCTCATAGAGAAATCCTGAGCCATTCTGACCAAAGCATCATAAACAGCTGTATCTCCATGCGGGTGGTATTTACCAAGTACTTCTCCAACAACCCTTGCACATTTTCTGTATGGTCTACCGCTAGTCAAACCAAGTTCATACATTGCATAAAGAATTCTTCTATGAACAGGTTTTAATCCATCCCTGGCATCTGGAAGAGCACGACCAACGATAACGCTCATTGCATACTCTAAATAAGAGCGAGACATCTCATTTCTTAAGTCAGTCTGAATAATTCGATCATTATCTTCGCTTAATCCTGAGTTATCGGAACCTAAAATATCAGACATACAAAAATCCTTTTTTTAATAATAATCGCTGATTGTCATAATGAATAAAAAAAAAGATTTATTTAATTCCCAAATACTCACATTTACACACAAATCAAAATAAATCCTTTTGTTTTTGAATAAACCTTGGCTTATTACCCCTTTAGTTGTTAATTTATTCAGAATAAGAGAAAATTACCGTGAATATTGAACTTGGTTTAAATAAAAAAGTCAGGCGGGCTTATGGAATCGATGAAATAGCTTTAGTCCCTGGGAGTAGAACACTTGATTACGATTTGACTGATCCTTCTTGGTCAATAGGAGATTTCAAAAGAGAAGTTCCGATCGTTGCCAGTGCCATGGATAGTGTTGTCGATGTCAATACGGCTGTAGAGCTCACAAAATTAGGTTCTCTAGGGGTTATAAATATGGAGGGCATACAAACACGATATGAAAACCCTGATGAAATATTAAACCAAATAGCATCAGTCGGGAAAAATGATTTTGTTCCTTTAATGCAGAAAATATACAGTGAACCGGTCAAGGAGGGATTGATTGTACAAAGAATAAATGAGGTGAAAGAAAGAGGAGGTATAGCAGCTTTTAGTGGAACTCCTCAAGCTGCCATTAAGTTTAAAGAAACACTTAATAATTCCAAAATAGATTTATTTTTTCTTCAAGGAACAGTTGTTTCCACTGAACATCTTGGTATGGATGGTAAGGAAACCTTAAATATTAATGATCTCTGTCAATCTATGAATGTCCCAGTTGTAGCGGGTAATTGTGTTACTTACGAAGTTGCAAAACTTCTCATGGATGCTGGAGTTGCAGGATTGATGGTTGGAATAGGACCTGGAGCGGCATGTACATCAAGAGGAGTATTGGGAATTGGAATCCCGCAAGCAACTGCAATTGCTGATTGTAGTGCGGCAAGAAATGATTACTTTAAAGAAAGTGGTCGTTATATTCCTATTATTGGTGATGGGGGAATTGTTACTGGTGGAGATATCTGTAAATGTTTGGCTTGTGGAGCAGATGCTGTAATGATTGGATCTCCAATAGCTAAATCCTCAAACGCTCCAGGTAAAGGATTTCACTGGGGCATGGCTACTCCAAGTCCAGTATTGCCAAGGGGCACAAGAATTGAAGTTGGTTCTACAGGATCCTTAGAAAGAATAATTAAAGGACCTGCCTTACTTGATGATGGGACACACAACTTATTAGGAGCCATAAGAACCTCAATGAGTACTCTTGGGGCAAAAAGTATTAAAGAAATGCAAGAAGTTGAAATAGTTATCGCACCATCGCTTCTTACAGAAGGTAAGGTTTATCAAAAAGCTCAGCAGCTTGGGATGGGTAAGTAGTTTACTTAGAGCAAAATTATAAATCCTTAGTGAATTAAGTATTAATTTGAAAAATTTTCTAATTAGGAGTTATTATGAAATGATGGGGGAAACCCCATACTCCTCACACACTAAATCGCCCGATTAATCGGGCTTTTTTAGATATTTTGTTACTTATATTATTTAATCTGTAATGAAATCATCACTTAAAAGAATTGCCTGCTAAATTTTCAAAAAGGAATACTTAAATTATGTCATCAGCTCCAGCCGTAACTGATTCTTCATTTGACAAGGATGTACTGCAAAGTGATCTACCAGTATTGGTTGATTTTTGGGCACCATGGTGCGGTCCATGTAGGATGGTCGCTCCGGTTGTAGAAGAAATCTCAAAAGACTTTGAAGGGAAAATTAAAGTTTTTAAATTAAACACAGATGAAAATCCAAATGTAGCCAGTCAATACGGAATAAGAAGTATTCCTACATTAATGATCTTTAAAGGAGGTCAAAAGGTTGATACCGTTGTTGGTGCTGTGCCAAAAGCAACTCTTTCGAGCACTTTAACTAAGCATTTATAACTTTAAAAGCTTTGCATAAAATTGGACTAATAGACTATGGAATGGGTAATATTCATTCTGTAACAAAATCTCTAGAAAGTCTTGGAGAAGAAATAATATTAATTAAAAACTTTAATGATTCAAAGCTTTGTAAGGCAATAATACTTCCTGGTGTTGGAGCATTTGATCCAGCGATGAATAATCTCATAAATACTGATTTGGTTACTGATCTGAAAAATTGGATTAAAAGTGGTAAGTCCTTTTTTGGGATATGTTTAGGTCTTCAACTCCTTTTTGAATCTAGTGATGAAGGAAAAGTTCAAGGGCTGGGGATTTTAAAAGGAAAAATAAAAAAAATACCCAATATTGTTAACCAAAGAATTCCACACATGGGTTGGTGCCAACTTTTACCTACAAAAAAAAATACTTTATTTGGGATTGAAGAATTAAATAATTGGGTCTATTTTGTACATTCCTATCATGCGATCCCAGATGACTTAAATATTATTACAGCTCAGGTTGATTATGGTTCTGAAAAATTAACTGCAATGATTGAGAATGATAATTTATTGGCCTGTCAATTTCATCCGGAAAAATCTGGAAAAACCGGTGAAAAAATTTTGAGAAGATGGCTGAGTAATATTCAATGACAGATGCTTAGGGATGAAGACTAACTTAAGATTAATAGGCGGTAAAAAACTTCAAAGTCCTAATAATTCTTATACAAGACCTACAACTTTGAGAGTGAGAGAGGCCATTTTTAATATATTGAACAATAGAGTTGAAAATAGTAACTGGTTAGATTTATTTAGTGGAACAGGGGCAATATCTTGTGAAGCATATAATCACGGGGCAAGCAAAATAATTGCAATTGAAAAAAACAAAACCAACTCACAAATTTGCTTAGAAAATTTACTCTCGTTGGAGAATATAGAAAACAGGAGAAATGATATCGACGTTATTTGTAAAGACGTTTTGAAATGGACAAAACCAAATTATGAGAGAAACTTATTATCTAGAAATATGGATTTAAACAAATTAAAATTTGATTTTGTTTATCTAGATCCTCCCTATGATGTGGATTTCTATGAATTAGTTTTAGATCAATTATTCAATTGTGATTTTTTAAAAAAAGATTCCACAGTTATTTGTGAACATTCTCCAAACCTATTTATTAAAAAAAGTACTTTGTGGGAAACTATAGATGTAAGAAATTATGGGCAGTCAAGATTAACATTTTTAATCAATGTCCAGCATCCCTGATCCTCTTCTGTATTGATTCCATGCACTTACGAATAATCCAAGAAGAGTTATTGGAACTAAACCTAAAACAATTCCACATAGAAGAGGCTCGATCATTTTTTGCTTTTTTTAAAATTCTCATTCACAATTGTTACATAGAGACTATTTTTTGTGTCAACATCTTCATCAACTGCAGTAGAACGAGACTTTAAAAGAGAAATCTTAAAAATCGTTTTTATTGTATTTGTAGTTTTAGTGATTTGTTTTTCAATATTTTTCGTAAAACATCAAGAAAATAACGAATATATTATTGAAACTCTTGAGCTTAATGGCTCTGCTGAGAAAGGAGATGCTCTTTTTAAGATAAATTGTGTTGGATGTCATGGAATTACAGCAAGAGGATTAGTGGGGCCAGACTTACACTCAGTAACTCAACGATTGAATGATAAAGAGATAATAAAACAAGTTACTGGAGGCCTAACTCCCCCAATGCCAAGTTTTGAAATTGATCCTGTAAATATGTCTAATTTATTAAAGTATCTTCATAGCCTTGAATGATTTTGGGAAAAAATTTTTCTAATTTAAAGGTAATATTAGTTGAACCTAATGGTCCTTTAAATGTCGGGAGCGTTGCTAGATTATGCTCCAACTTTGAAGTTGATGAATTAAGAATTGTTTCTCCGAAATGCGATATATATTCTTTAGAATCAAAAAAAATGGCCCTTAAAGGTCAAAAATTTCTTGAAAATTGTAAGATTTTTGATGATCTTCAAAAAGCAATTTTTGATTGTGACTTAGTTCTAGCATCTTGTGGAAGGATTGATGTAGATAAAGATTCATTGTTTGGAACTTCTGAAGATATATTTGATTGGACTTTATCATTTAGTAGGATACATAATTTAGCAATTATATTTGGAAGAGAAGATAGAGGTTTAACTAACGATGAATTGCTTCTGGCAAATAAAACTTTTAATATCCCAACTTCTCAAAATAATCCTTCATTAAATCTTTCTCATGCAGTTTCAATAGCTTTGTATGAATTAAATAAGTCTTCAAAAAGAAACTTTGATCAAGAAAAAAAAGTTTTTAATCTTGCATCATCAAAACAAATTCATGATTCGTTTTTGGAGATAGAGGAATTACTTTTGAAGGTTGGATATCTTTTAAAACATACTTCTAAGGTAAAAATCAGTAAATTTAAAAATTTTATTTTAAGGGCAAATACATCAATGCACGAAATAAATGTTTTAAGAGGAATTGTTCATCAAATAAACTGGTTTTTGAACAATTCAAAAAGAAACTAGCTACATAACTAATTTAGTTTTTATTTCTTTGTAGTTTTAATTTGAAAGGGATATTTACTAAAAACATTTTCTGAAGTAACATCTATTGATTATTTGATTATTTAAGAAAACTAAAACTGTGCCTACAACAAAGAAAAGAAGAGTTTTTCCCTTTACAGCTGTAATTGGTCAAGAAGAAATGAAATTGGCTCTCTTGTTAAATGTTATTGATCCAAGAATTGGAGGCGTGATGATAATGGGTGATAGAGGGACTGGAAAGTCTACTACAATCAGAGCCTTAGCTGATTTGTTGCCTGCAATCGATGTTGTTAAAGACGATCCATATAATAGTTCTCTAGTCGATCCTGATTTACAAAGTAAAGAAGTTTTGGAAAAAATTACTCAAGGAGAAAATCTAGAGAGTATTCAAAAACAAGTACCTATGGTTGACTTGCCTTTAGGGGCTACTGAAGACAGACTTTGTGGAACCATTGATATTGAGAAGGCTTTGAGTGAGGGTGTTAAGGCATTTGAACCAGGATTATTAGCAAAAGCTAATAGGGGTTTGTTATACGTTGACGAAGTAAATTTACTTGATGATCATTTAGTTGATGTACTTCTAGATTCGGCTGCTTCCGGATGGAACACAGTTGAAAGGGAGGGGGTTTCAGTTCGACACCCAGCTAGATTTGTCCTTATTGGTTCAGGTAACCCAGAAGAAGGTGAATTAAGGCCTCAACTGTTGGACAGGTTTGGAATGAGTGTTGAGGTTAAGACAGTTAGAGATGCTGAATTAAGAGTTCAGGTTGTAGATCAAAGAACCTCTTTTGACGATAATCCTGATGAGTTTTCATTGAGCGTAGAGAAACAACAGGATGAACTTCAACAAAAGGTCATTAAAGCACAAGAAATATTAAATTCTGTTCAAATGGACGATGACCTAAGATTGAATATTTCTGCAATCTGCGGAGAACTAGATGTTGATGGTTTACGTGGAGATATTGTTACAAATCGATCGGCAAGAGCAATTGCAGCCTTTGAGGGCAGAACTGAAGTGCAAGAAGATGACATAGCAAGGGTTATTTCTTGCTCTTTAAGACACAGACTAAGAAAAGATCCCTTAGAACAAGTTGATTCAGGTGAAAGAGTTATTCAAGCTTTTTGTAAAGTATTCGATTTAGATGAAAAAGAAAATCTTTCAAAATTTCAATTGTCTGCAGAAGCTTAATTACAGTGAGAATAATTGGGATTGACCCTGGATTAGCTAGAGTTGGTTATGGAATTATTGAAATAGAGAATGAAAAAAAGATATTATTAGATTGTGGTGTCATTGAGACAGGTAAAGATAAAAAAGAAGAAGATAGACTTTATGAGATATTCAAGGATCTTAATGAATTAATAAATCATTGGAATCCAACATCAGCGGCGGTAGAAAAATTTTTCTTTTACAGATCAAGCACTACCATTAGTGTGGTGCAGGCTAGAGGCGTGATTATGATGGTATTGGCCTCAAAAAAAATTCATGTTAGTGAATATTCTCCTGCTCAGATAAAATTAACCATTGCTGGGTCTGGAAAAGCATCTAAGAAAGAAGTTCTTGATGCTGTTATGTATAGCTTAGAACTTAAAAAACCTCCAAAACCTGATGATTCAGCAGATGCATTGGCCATAGCACTCACAAAACTAAATGAAGATGGCTTTAACTGAAAATTTGATATGAAGATCTTTGAAAATAAGAAATTGGAGAGGGATACGTTTAGAAAACTTAGAGATGGGATTTCTTTTAATCAAAGAGAAAATGTAGAAAAGAATGTGAGTTTGTATGTTGATTCATTTGTAAAAGGACATAAAAATATTGGTTATATAGCAATATATTGGCCTCTTAAAAATGAAGTAGATATTAGAAGTCTCAAGAAAAAATTTAATTTAGCTTTGCCCAGATGCAAAAATAAAAAAGAGTTGTTATTTTATTCATGGGATGAAGAACCTCTTACCAAAGATTCTGAAGGGATACTAAGTCCTAATAACTCTTCCCCATTAAGTTATTTGCAGATAAGCATGATACTTGTCCCATGTCTTTCCGTTGATAAAAATTTAACAAGATTAGGTTATGGAGGAGGTTATTTTGATAAGTTAAGGAAAGATAATAATTGGAAAAATGTTCCATGCATAGGAGTACTAACTTCTAATTGTGTAAGTACGATTCCATTAACCAGAGCTGACTGGGATATTCCTTTATCAGGCTTTATCACAGAAAAAGAAATATTTGTATAATAGAAAATTCATGAAGTGATTAATTTATAGTTTTAAAAAATGGAAAATCAGGAAAAATACAATAATTTATCAAAATTAGTAGAAAAATTAAAGAAATCAGAAGATCCAAAAAGAAAATATGAATACATTTTGTGGTTAGGTAAAAAATTGAAAGAACCAGATAGTGAAATCCTTGTTGAAGAAAATAAAGTTAAAGGATGCGTTTCAGAAGTTTTTGTTAAGGCAAATATTAAAAGCGGTAAATTATTTTGGGAAGGATATTCTGATGCTCTAATAACAAAGGGTTTGTTGGCCTTTCTAATAAGTGGATTAAATGAGTTAACACCAAATGAAGTTGTTGAAATAGATAAGAAATTTATTGAAGATACTGGTTTGAAAGCAAGCTTAACTCCTTCACGATCAAATGGTTTTTTAAACATATTATTGAAAATGCAGTCTCAAGCAAATGAATTTTTGTAGGTCTAATAATATAAAATTAAATTCAAAGTAAAAAGAAATAAAACAATGAGAAAATGCAAAATTGGTATTGTAGGTTTTGGAACTGTAGGTTCAGGAATTTATAAAATATTAACTTCTGAACTTGATTCACATCCAATTCTAAAAGAAATAGAAATTTCAAAAATAGCAGTTAAACATCTTAATAAAAAAAGAGATATTGAGCTAGATAATAATTTATTAACTGATGATCCATTTAAATTAATTAATGACCCATCAATAGATGTAATTGTTGAAGTAATGGGTGGGGTTGATTTAGCGAAGGAAATTATTCTGCAATCATTAAAATTAGGTAAATCTGTTGTTACCGCAAATAAAGCAGTTATTGCAAGATATGGAGAAGAAATATATAAAACTGCATCTAAAGAAGGAGTGTATATATTGTCAGAGGCCGCTGTTTGCGGGGGTATTCCAATAATTGAACCCTTAAAAAGATCATTAAAAAGTAACAGTATAAAAAAAATGGTTGGGATAATAAATGGCACAACAAATTTTATTCTTTCAAAGATGGCAAATGAAAAAGCTGATTATAAAGAGACTTTAAAATTGGCCCAAAGCCTTGGTTACGCAGAATTTGATCCAACTGCAGATGTTGAGGGGCATGATGCTGCTGATAAGATTTCAATCCTTAGTGAACTCGCATTTGGAGGGAAAATCAAAAGAGAGGAGATACATTCTGAGGGTATTAGTAAAATTAATCTCAAGGATATCGAATATGCCAATAAATTAGGATTTGAAATAAAACTTTTAGCGCTCTGCGAAAGGGGACAAACAAATAGTAATAATTCACTTGCTTTGAATATTTGGGTAGGCCCTTCTTTGATTCCAAAATCTCATCCATTGGCAACAGTTAAGGGAGTTAACAATGCCTTATTGATAGAGGCTGATCCTCTAGGAGAGATAATGTTGTATGGTCCAGGTGCAGGGAGTGGCCCAACTGCTGCATCTGTAGTATCAGATATATTAAATCTGCATGCCGCCTCAGTAAAAAATAATAATTCAGTCGATCCATTGTTATCTTTTGATTTCTGGAGAACCTGTCATATCATAGAATCTTCACAAATAAACAAAAAAAATTACCTTAGAATTATTTGTCTTGATAGTCCAGGCGTCATAGGAAAGATTGGAGATATTTTTGGAAAGAATAATGTATCAATCGAATCAATTGTTCAACTTGATGTAAGTGAGGACAAAGCAGAAATTGTTGTTATTACTCATGAGGTGAATAATGGAGATTTTGAGAAATCAAAAGATGAAATAAATTCGCTAAATGAAGTCAAAATTATTGCAAGTCAATTAAGTTGTATTTAAAAAAATAGTTTGCAAATTTCTTTATAGCTTGGTAAACCGAAGAAAGTAAGTGTTTGGTTTTAGAACCCTAATGATTCATTCAAAACTACTAGACAGTGAAAATAATAATAATTTAATTTCCTCTGAAAACCTTTATAAAGGTGCTTGTGTAAAAATTAAAAATAGCAATAAGACTTTTCAAGTAATTGGTTTAAATATAAGTAAAGAAATTTGTTGGGTGAGAGAGTGGCCTTTTGCCTGTAATTCTAAAAAAACATTTGCTTTAGAAATAAATCAAATAATCTTACAAATTTTCTGCTCAAATAATTCTTCAGAAAAACTAAGTAATTATGAAATATGAAAAAAAAAATTGTTTTATCAATATTTATTATTTTAATTTCTTTTTTACAGAATTCTTGCGGCTCAAAAAGAATATCTAAAAAAATCATAGTAGCAAGTTCTGGAAAAATTGAATCTTTAGATCCAGCTAGAGCAAATACTCTTAAAGCAATTCAATTAATAAGTTCTCTTGGAGACAAATTATATGAATTAAATTCTGATGGAGAATTAATCCCTCAATTGGCCTCGGGGATGCCAGTTATTTCAAAGGATAGACTTCAAATAACTATCAATTTAAGAAAGGATGTTTTTTTTCACGATGGAACTGCATTTAACTCAAATGCTATGAAGTTTACCTTTGATAGATTCAAAAGAATTGGAACCATGAACTATATTTTAGGAAATAAGATTAAATCAATAGAAACTCCAAGTGAATATTCAGTCATAATAAATTTGAATAAACCATCAAGTTCTTTAAATGGTTTACTCACATCAGTAAATTTAACTCCAATATCTCCTACATTTTACAAACAATATTCTGATAAGTTTCTAAATGAAAAATTCGTTGGTACTGGTAAGTATGTGCTTACTAGTTTTTCTAATGAAGTTCAATCAATTGATCCATATTTGAATTATTGGGGTGAAAAGCCCTTAAATAACGGCGTTAATTTTGTGGGATATTCAAATTCATCATCTCTTTTTGGGGCTTTAAAAAGTAAACAAATTGATGTGCTTTTATCAAATTCAATTGATGATAGTCAGAGAAAAAGTTTAAATAATTTAAGTAAAAATAAACAGTTTAATGAAGGTAATAGCCCTTTCACTGAATTAAGTTTTATAAGCCTTAAAACTAGTTCTTATCCTCTAAATAATCTTAATTTAAGACTGGCTTTGGCAAAAAGTCTTAATAGAAAATTGATTAGTGAGAAAGTAAGTTATGGATTAAGGAAGCCCTCTAGATCAATTATTCCTCCGATATTAAAAAAAGATAATCAAGAACTGTGGCCTAAATACGATTATTTAGAAGCAAGAAGGTTATTGCAAGAAGAAAATTATTGCAATGGAAATATTCTAAAAATACCCCTTACTTATAGATCGAATGTACCAGCTGACAAGCTTATTGCTCTGACATGGCAAGAAGAAATTAAAAGATCTTTGAAAGATTGTATTGATATTGAACTCAATGGGGTTGAATCTACAACAGTTTATAAGAATTTAAGTTTAGGAATTTATACGGCAGTTCTTCTCGATTGGACTGGGGCTTATTCAGATCCAGAGGCCTATCTCACCCCTCTTTTAAGTTGTAATGAAATAGTTGATGGCATATGTAAAAAAGGCGAATCAGTTTATAGCGGAAGTTTTTGGGGATCTAATAAAGTGGAAAGTTTATTTCTTGAGAGTGAAAAAATAAGTGGAATGAAAAGATTAGAAAAACTTGTTGAAATTGAAAAAATAGCAGCACGTTCAATACCTTATATTCCTATTTGGATATCCTCTCAAAAAGCATGGTCACAAAATAAAATATCAAAACCTATTTTTAATGGTGCAGGAATAATTTCATTGAGTGATCTTGAGTTAATTAATGAGTAGAAATTTAAATAAACTACTAAATTATTCCCTATTAAAAATTTCATTAATACCCATAATGTTATGGATAATTTCGTCATTAGTTTTTATTTTATTAAGAGTTGCTCCCGGTGATCCTGTAGATGCAATACTTGGATCTGGTGCAGATGAAGTTTCTAGGGAACTTCTAAGAAATAAATTGGGGCTAAATGAACCTTTAATAAATCAATATTTTTCATATATTAAAAATATATTGTATTTAGATTTTGGGCAATCTCTTAGTACTCAAGAGCCTGTCCTTAATATTATTATTAAGTCATTCCCTGCAAGTCTTGAGCTTGGATTCTTTTCAATATTAAGTGCTGCACTAATAGGCTTCCCATTGGGATTAGTTGGCTTAAGAAATAGAGGGAAAAAGACTGATTATATTGTGAGAATATTAGGAATTGCCACATATGCGATTCCTCCTTTTTGGGGCGCAATGTTAGCGCAATTATTATTTTCTGTATTTTTTAATATTTCCCCAATTGGAGGTAGATTTCCAATATTTCAACAACAACCTCAAATTACAGGTTTTCTAGTTTTAGATAGTATTCTTTCAAATAATATTATTGCCTTGAAAGATAGTCTTTATCATCTCGCACTTCCTTCGATTACCCTTGGCTTTTTATTAAGTGGTATATTCAGCCGCTCATTAAGAGTAAATTTGGATAAGACATTAAAAAGTGATTATGTAAATGCTGCTATATGTAGAGGAATATCAAGGAAAAAAATATTTTTAAACCATGCATTGCCTAATGCTCTATTGCCAATTGTCACTATTTCTGGCTTGACTATGGCCTCATTAGCAGGAGGTGCTCTATTGTTCGAGGTAACTTTTTCATGGCCAGGTATTGCTTTAAGATTACATGAAGCTATTTCTCAAAGAGACTATACCTTGGTTCAAGGAATTGTAATTTTTACCTCTATGCTCATAGTCTCTTTAAATCTCTTAGTGGATATTTTAATCGCATATTTAGATCCCCGAATAGAGTACTAATTTTTGGAAATTTCTTTTATTGTTTCAAGATCTAAAAGATGGAAATCAAGTCCTAAATCTCTTTGGTTTTTAATCACATTAGGGATCTTTTGATCTTTAATATTTTTTAAAAATTCAATTATAAATTTCTTTGATAAATCTTGTACTAATCTTGGCTGTGAACCAATAAAAGATTCACTTATTTTGAAGACGTCATTATTTTCTTCATGGCTTTTATTAATTCTTATTGGAGAAAAATGACTTGCTCCTTCAATAATTAAAAATCTATTTGATGGATTATTTAAAGCAGAAAAGACTCTAAATTGTTCATTTATTAATGGTGTAATAAGGTCAAATGTACCACCTATTAGAAGAGTTGGTGTTTTAATGCCTGTACTATTTTCTTTTGGCCATACTAAACTACCAAATGAATTAAAACCTATAATCGCACTGGCCTTATTAGTGTTATTTTTCTTAGGGAATGGCATTTCGCTTAACTGACATTGAAGTAATTTAGATAAATTTGTTACCGCAAAGTCTTTTAATGCCGAATCGCAATTTTTCTCTAGTTGATCAGTAGGTTTATTGCCTTCATATAAAAGTGCTATTAAAGCACCAAGTGAATGCCCCATTAAAATATAAGAATTATTGGGTAAATCAAATTCTCCATTTTCATGAGCTTTTAATACAGCATCTAAATCTTTAATTCTATATAAGAAAAAGTCTGCACTTCCTGGGATCGTTTCCTTACCTTCAAGAACTTCTATGAATGAATCTAAATTACTCCCTCTATGATCTATGAATAATATTGGCCAACCTCTTTTAGCCAATTCGTTGCCTATCCATTTGAAATTATTAATTTCGCCTCCAAGTCCTGGCATAAAAATTACTAGTTCTTTATCATCATTTGTTTTATTGTTTTTCCATATTTTAATTTCAAAAGGTTTCACTCGGTGAGGGGCATAAATTTTTTTATCAATTTTTATTAGATCTTGAGTTGATTCTTTTTCATTTTTTTTTAAAGAATTATGGTTCGTTTTTTCAAGTTTATTTAATTTGGATAAAAGTTCTTGTTGCATTGTTAATTCATTTTTCCAAGATGAAATTATTAAAATTAAATTATCAATATCTAGTGAAATTTCTTCTGATGGTAATGCCTTTATGATTTCTAAAGTTGAAACTTCTTTTTTCTGATCTAATAAATTTTCTATAGTGTTATAAATTTCTGTTCCATTTTTGTCATTTGGAACTTTAATGCTTTTGCTTAATTCTGTAAGAATTTTACGCCCTATCCAACTTCTTAATATTTCTCTATTTAATCCCTCTTCTTTGAAAACTGGAAATTCTAAAAATTTTGATAAATCAAAAACTCTTGTTAATCCAATTTTTTTTAACCAATCTATTAATTCTGTTGAATCATCTTTGTATTTTTCTAATTTTGATAATTGTTCTATAGTAAGAGGGATTTCCATCTCTTCAAATTTAATATTTATTTTTTCAGCAGCCTTTAATCCATTATTAAAAAATAAACCACAAAAACTAAAAAAAATTATAAAAATGTATTTCACTTGTGATTAGTCCAAATAGTTTACAAATTAGCAAAAATTGGTGGATTCAATTCCCATATCATTTGAGGTTAATAACTAAGATAAGATTTTACGCTGCATTTGGAGCAGGTGGTGTTATTTATTTAACATCACTTATTTTTAATAACATAGGATTATCGGCAACAGATATTGGCCTGGGGTTTACCATTTCAGCAATAATTGGAACCTTAACAAGACTATTTACAGGTGATTATCTCAATAAAACAGGGAAAATACAATTTCCAATAATTACTTCTTCAATACTAAGTATTGCCGCTAGCTTATGCCTCATTTTTTCAAGAGATACCTTTTTATACATAATTGGACAATCATTTGTTGGAGCTGCTGCAGGAATATATTGGCCTGCCGCCGAGTTTGGAGTGCCCTATTTTTGCCATCCTATCGAAACACGCAAAGCTTATGCTCTTGTTAGAAGTTCGGAGGCTTTAGGAATATTTCTAGGTGTATTAATAGGCGGTTATATGACAAATTTTTTGTATTCTAAATCAATTTTTATTAATGATATATTTTGCATGTTAGTCACCACATATTTAATATCTAGAAATAGTTCTTCTATTAATAGAAACTTAGAAAATTTCCAAAAAAAAATAGTAGATCCAATTAATAAGGGGCAATTGAAATGGAATAAAAATTCAAAAATAATAATTTTATCTATTTTATTGATAACTACCTCTTTAGCTTTGATTCAAGTAACTTTGCCTCTGGATCTTGTTAAAGGTGGAGTTTATCGCAATGCATTAAGCAAAGAAATTATCAGTCTTATAATTTCTATTCAGTTAATTTTATTGTTGTTTTTACAATGGCCTGTCGGTTCTTGGATATCTAAGAAAGGAAGATTATTTGGCTTGAAATTTAGTTTAATAAATTTCTCTTTCGCTTCATTTTTATTATTTATTTCTAGTTATTTAAATATCCCAGCTTTTTATTTAATTTCTTTTTCATTGATATTAGTAAGTTTAGGGACTGCTTCATTTCTTCCAACATCAACAGATGTCGTATTCAGAATAGCTCCTTCAAACAAAAAAGGTTTTGCACTTGCTCTACTATCACAATGTTTCGCTATGGGTTATTTTTTTGGACCATTTATTTCAGGACGCATATTAGATCTATTTGGTTATGCTTCAATAATCTGGCTATCTATTTCATTTGCTTGCTTTATAACTTTTGCAATTCTATTTAAAAGATTATTTTAATTAATCTTTTCTAATTCAATAATTCTTCTTTCCCTTAGAAATAGGAAAAAAGGTGCAGAGAATGCGAATGCGATAAGAAAAGTCCCAATGTATACAACCCACATATTCTTCATGTTTAGTTTTTTTGATTCATTGACTATCCATATAAAAATAGCGCTTGCACCTACTAATAAGTCTCTTGAGATTGACTGAGCTGCAGGGTTTGCATTTGCTAAAGAAATGAAGTTATTTATATCAAAGCTGTTTCCATATTCCCTAGCAAATTCAAAATTTGCCATCATTGGAAGGACAGCACCCAAAATTGATAGAAAAAGGTAAAGATAAGATAGTATTTGTTTATTATCTTTTAAAATGTTAAATGAATTCACTTGTCAAAAATATTCATATTAATAATAGTATTTAAACGCTTATGGTTGTTGAAAAGAATAATAAAGTTGGAGACTATAAATTTAAAAAAGGAAATTTAAATTTTGCTGTGGTTGGTCATGTTGAGTGGATAAATTTCTTAAAGGTCGATCAATTACCAAAACCCGGATTCATTTCTTATTCTGAAAAGTCCCTTGAGTATCCAGCGGGTGGTGGCTCTATTATCGCGAAAATACTTTCTGATTTAACTTTAAACCAAATTCATTTTTTTACTTCATTAGGCAATGATGATTATGGAGATAAGTGTTTCAAGATTCTCTCAGATATGGGAATTAAGTTGCATGTAGCTTGGCGTGATAAACCAACTAGAAGAGGTTTTAGTTTAATTGACTCTCGAGGTGAAAGAGCAATAACAGTTATTGGAGAAAGGTTAGCTCCAACTCATAAAGACAAGTTAGAATGGAACATTTTAAAAAAAATGGATGGAATTTTTATTACTGCATCTGATTCAGAGATTTTTAAAATGGCTAGATCAGCCTCAATTCTTTGTACAACACCAAGGGTGGGATTAAATACAATTAATAAATCAAATATTCTTTTAGATGGATTAATAGGCAGTAATCTTGATCCCGGGGAAGTTTTTTCTTTTTCTGAATTATCGTTAAAACCCAAATATACTATTAAAACCGAGGGAGAGAAGGGAGGCATAATATTTCCAGGAGGAAGATATAAGGCTCTTAAAAATAAAAAATTAAAGGTTGATTCATATGGATGTGGCGATTCTTTTGCTGCTGGGATTCTTTATGGAATGGCATCTAAATGGGATATAGATAAAAGTCTAAATCTTGCTAAAGTATTGGGAAGAGACGCCAGTGAATTTTTCGGCCCATATGCAAATAGTGATGAAAAATAATTGATTTAAGCCTTTATGAGCAATCTAGATAATAAAAATAAAAATCTACTTGTAGAAAACATTATTGTTTTCTTTTTATTTACTGTTTTTTTAGTTTTTAAATCTTTAAAAACTTTATCTAAAATTTTTACCTATGGAATCATAAAAAAAGAAATATTAACTACTAAAAGTAACTTAGGCGTAGATATAAAAATAAAAATTAAGTAATGAATATATTTTTAGTTTTTCTAATTTTAGGAGTTATTTTTTTGGGCTACAAAAAAATTAATTCTAAAAAAACAAAGAACTTAAAATTAGATAAATTTAAAAATAAACTACAGAGCACGCAAACAAATATTGACAGGATTTTTTTAAGAGAGGAAGAAAAAACCTTTTCGAATCCTAATATAAATATTTATATTGGGGTTTATGACAACGAAGAAAATATAAATAGAAAATCCAATATACACAGAGCAAGACTTTCAAAATTTAAGAAATCCAAATTAAATGGTGAAATGATATTTCAAGATGATGAACAAAGAATTTATAAATTTAATAACGGAAAAAAAGTTTACTTATAATTCTATTTCTAACTACATTCTAGACTTTCTCTTGTTGAAACGCCTGTTGTTGGATTGATCCCATCAGCAATTTCACAAAGATTTCTTTGGTCTTCGCTGTCAAGAATAGCGTAAGAAAAATCTGCTCCTTCTATTTGAGCTCCCGCGAAACTGCTACCTGAGGCGATCATATTTATTAAAACAGCATTTCTAAGATCTGTTTTTTGGAAATTAACTCGATCAGAAAGAGTATCGGTCAGGTCGATTCCATTTAAATTAGAACCTTTTAAATCAGATAGGGTTAAGGTTGTCCCATGTAAATCAACATCACTAAAATCTGCATCCCTCGCAACTGCTCCAGCTATAGAAGACAAATGAAGATCCTCTCCATGGAAATCAAACCCTGTAATATTAGATCTTACATAACTTGGAACTTCATCTCCTTCTCCTTTAACAGCAACATTCGCCCCAGCAAAAACTGGAGAGGATAACACTAAGAAAGAAAAAGTTATACATAAAAAATATTTTAAAAAACTAAAAAATTTCATACTAGAGAATCCGAATATTATTATTTTATAACAATTAGATAATTTTTAAAATTGATATATAAATTTAGAACTCCTTTTTAAAATTATTTAACACTATAAATTTTAAATCTAGGTTCTAAATTAGTTATACAATCTAGAAGTTTTTTATTATCTTTGCTATTCGTTACCTTGAATTCAGATTCAACTGTACCGCCTTCATCTCTAATGGCTTGATTTAAAACTATAGATCCGTTTTCGTCAGATACGGATCTGTGAAAAGTTCCTCTAGGTATCCTTAAAATATATCCGCAAGATTCTAATCTAACTTTATAAAAAGGATAATCCCAACCAAAATTTACAAGGAAAAATGTTCTACCCCCAGAGATAGCTAATAGATTATCCTCTTGATTGTGATGTATGTAAAATTGCCAATTATTAAAATCTTCATCATTTGGAGGACTAACTGCAGGCCCACTGTGAATAACTAGATCTCTATAGTTTGATTCATTAACACTAATATCAAAAAATCTTACATCTTTTGTATCGCGAAATTTTTCATAACTTATCAATTCAAACATTTTCGATTTGTTTGATTTGATAACTGGAATTTCTAAACTTGAGTTCAATTTTCTCTAAAGATTACACAAATGAAAACAGATATATATATCAAAGAACGTATCAATGAACACTAAAAAAGAAACATATTATTATTTATGGTTTTTTTTAAAAAGATTGAAAATTTAGTGTTTATTTAATTTCAAGAGGTTTAATTTCCCAGGATAAAGTATTTTCTAAATTATTTTTTCCTATAAAGTTTCCTGTAATTACAGAGGTTAAATTAGATTTTGAAGAAGATACCAATGTTAAATATCTATCATCTATTAATCCTTTTCCGCTTGGATCAAAACCTCTCCAACCAGCACCTGGAATATATAATTCAGCCCAAGCGTGTAAATCCAACTCAGATGGTAACGGATCTTCAAAATGATAACCACTTACAAACCTACTTGGGATACCTATAGACCTGCAAGCTTCAACCATCAGCATTGCTAAATCTCTGCATGAACCTATACGTTCTCTAAGTGTTCTGCTGGCCGGCCATGCTGGACCTGTGTGTCTTTTGGTATATTTAACCCGATCTTGAATAATTTCTATTAGCTGGTAAGTAAATGATAATGCGTTATTAATGCTTCCTGCTAAGGCTTCTTGGGCAAGTTCTACGGCAGAGGGATCGTGTTGTCCATTAGGCATCCATCCTTCTAATGCTCCCTGTAAATCTCTGTTAATAATGCTTCTACAAAAAGGTAATGTTAAATCTCTATTTTGAACTCCATCAATAATATTTGGATGTTTAATAGTTTCAACTTCGCTGATTGATTCAATAATTAAATTATCTGTTAATCCATTGAATCTGATTCTATTAATCTCTTCTCCGCTGGCAGCAAGTAATGGATAAATAATTTCTGGTTCTGGGATTATTTTTAATTTAAAATTCTTTAGCTTTTGGAATCCATTTGACCTTGGCTTTATACATAATCTATGCTCGCCTAATTGAACAGGGTCTTCATATTTATATTCAAGTTTGTGAATGTATTTAATTCTCATTTAAAAACTTATTAATTAATAAAATATTTTTCTTGAATGAGATCATTTAATTTATTTAAATCCATTTGCAATGAATCGATTGCCTCATGTAAACCATCATTGATTATATCTTCAATTCTGATATAACTCCACTTTGCTTTAAGCAAACCTCTCATGCATTCTAATTCTGAAGGATTTTCAGTAGATGGAGAGGTATCTATTGTTTTAAGAGTATTGCTTATCCCATCAAGACAGTATCTTACTGACCTAGGAAAAATTGGATCAAGTAAAAGAAATCTCGCAACTGAATTAGGCTTTATAGAATTTTGCACGGCTTTCCTAAACATTTGATAAGCTCCAGCTGAACGTAAGAGTGCAATCCATTGCAGCTCATCAAGAACTCCTCCAAGTTCATCTAAGCTAGGTAGGAGTAAATAATATTTAACATCTAAAATTCTTGATGTTTTGTCAGCTCTTTCAATTAATCTTCCAAGAATGCTAAATCTCCAGGCAAGATCTTTGCTTAGAGTCGCATCTGTAATTCCATAAAAAAGCTGACATTCCCTCCTGATTTCACTTAATTGTTCTTGTCTTGGTTTATTCCATATTGCCTCTCCTTCTTGCATATTCCAATATAAAGTATTAATCTGTTCCCACATTTCTGTGGTCATGACATCTCTGATTTGTCTTGCATTTTCTCTTGCTATTTGAATACAAGAAATTATGCTATTTGGGTTTAAACGATCTCTTATTAAAAAATTAATAACGTCATCAGGCTTTTTCTCTGGGAATCTTTTATCAAAAGATTCTCTGTCACTGGATGCATCAATTAATGGGAGCCAAGGTTCTGCACTTCCTGGTGGACAATCTAATGACATTGCTTCGCTTACTTCCACGAAACGAGATATGTTTTCCGCACGTTCTAAATAACGATTGATCCAATAAAGAGATTCTGCTACACGACTTAAAAGCATATTATTTACCTACAACCCATGTATCTTTGCATCCTCCACCTTGAGAAGAATTAACAACTAATGATCCTTTTTTTAATGCTACTCTCGTAAGCCCGCCTGGGCTAACCCATGAATCTTTTCCTCTTAAAATATATGGTCTTAAATCAACATGACAGGGATATAGTTCTCCATCACATAACGATGGCACAGTAGATAATTCTAATGTTGGTTGTGCTATGAAATTTCTGGGATTATTTTTAATTTTATTAGCGAATTCTTCTATCTCACTCGTTGTTGAGTGAGGGCCAATTAACATTCCATAACCACCAGCTTCTGCGACAGACTTAACAACAAGTTTTGATAAATTTTCTAGAACATATTCTCGATCCTTTTGATAATGACAAATATACGTTTCTACATTTTTAATAATAATTTCTTCATCAAGATAATATTTAATCATTTTTGGAACAAAAGAATAAATCATTTTGTCATCTGCTATTCCAGTCCCAGGTGCATTTGCTAAAGCAACATGACCTGCCTTAAAAACATCAAGTAATCCGCTAACACCAAGGCAGGAATCTTTTCTGAAATTAAGAGGATCTAAGAAATCATCATCAATTCGTCTGTAAATGACATCTACTCTTTTTAATCCAGAGGTAGTTTTTAAATATACATAATCATCATTACAAACTAAGTCATGACCTTGAACTAGTTGGATGCCCATTTCTTGAGCTAAATAACTATGTTCAAAATAAGCACTATTAAAAATTCCTGGAGTTAGTAGAACTATCTTTGGAGTGTCAGTCCAAACAGCAAGTTCTTGAAGCGTTTTTAAAAGATGTGATGGATATTCATCAATTGGTTTTACTATTCTTCCTGAAAAAAGATTAGGAAAAATATTTTTCATAACTAATCTATTTTCTAAGAAATAAGCAACCCCAGAAGGACACCTTAAATTATCTTCTAAAACATGCCAATCTCCTTTTCTGTCCCTTATTAAATCAAGTCCAGAAATTTGACACCATTTATTAAGTGGAGGTTTGAAACCTATCATCTGAGGTCTCCAACCTTCTGAACTCTCTATTAATTCTCTTGGAATTATTCCATCATTTATTATTTTTTGAGAATTGTAAATATCATCTAGGAATAAATCAATTGCCTCAAGCCTTTGTTTTAGTCCTTTTTCTAACGTTATCCAATCATCTTTACTAATTATTCTAGGAAGTGGATCAAAAGGTAATATTCTCTCAGTACCTTTTAAACCAGTATCGTTTAATCTAAAAGTTGCACCATGTCTTAGTAATAATTTTTTTGCGGCAGAATGATTCCTGTTTAATTCTTCAAGTCCCATATTATCTAAAGAGGAAAGAAGTGGAATCAATATTTCTCTAGCAGAATTAACATTATCCTTAAAGTATTCATCAAAACTATTTTTAGGCTGATAACTTGAAAACATATATTTCATAATTTAGTAACTTTTACTTTAGCTTTATATCTTTATTCGTATTTATAGCTACCAAAAATAATATCTCTTGACTCGATCTATATCATTATTTTGATGATTGAAGTATATTTCTTAAAAATCTAAAAGCATGAGTTCTGGTAATTGGCAATTTGTTTTTTTTAGATATTTTGCAAGCTTTCTTTTTATCCTCTCTCACAGTTTGCTGGTTCTTGATCATCTACCAGTAGGAGCGGCGCTTCACGGACTTGGAGAAGTTTTTATTGCGCCTTGGGCTTTTAGGGAAAGAGCATGGGATCTTGTTGTTATAGCAGTTTTATTTTTCTTCTTCGATATCTGGGGACTTATAAACACTCCTTGGAATTAACTGATATTATTTATTTACTAATTCTGGGAAATCATAATAAAAATGAATTCTTATTTTTATCAAATTTATAAAATAATTTTTCTTTTATTACTTACGAATAGTCCCAGTTTATATGCACATAATTTATTTAATGGGGGTTGCAAAGAACATTGTGGGCAAAAAGTTAAAGTAATAAGTAATAAAAACAAATTAATAAATATTGATGATCAAATAAATATTGAGAGTAAAAATTCTTGTTTAAGTAAATCACTTTGTAGAGGTTGACCTCTCGAGATTTTTTTAGTTGTTTTATGAAATTTTTTCTTTAATAATTATAATTAAGATACCATTTGCTTGATAATTTTTATTAGGAGTATTTATTTGATTTTTAATTAAAAAAATAAAAGTATATATCAACGGTAAAAGAAATGATGAAGCAGCAACTAATGCGATTATCTGGTTCAACCTAATAAATGGTTTTTTTACAAGATCTTCTCCGCACAAGCCACAAATCAAATTACCTTTTAAGGATTGTTTTTGAAATTGATATTTAGGATTGCAATATGGGCAATAATATCGAACCATTTTAAAATTTTATTGTTTTAATCATTATCTATAAAACTAGAAGAAAGTCATCTTATTAAAAAAAGAGGGCTAATTTAAGCCCTCTTTTATCTCTTACTTATTTTTTTTTACTGAAGTTATTAACGCACCTAAATAATGGATCCTTGTTGCTAACTTCTTTTAAGCTAATGCTCACCAAAATTAACTAATTGTCTTTAACTGGGGCAAAAACTCTAGAATTAAGCTTGTTTCTTAAAGGGCACCTAAACGATGCAGAAGAAGGAAGCTTAGACATTAATAAAAAATAATTGGAGCAGTTAATTAAATTAGTTCGGTTTATTCCGAAATTTCAGGCAGGCTATCGATCATTTTGAAAGACCTCCTAGAACTCAACAATATAAAATTAGGAAAATATTTCTCTAAAGACAATCCGTTTTTATACGCATTGCTTTTTAATTAAAAATGTCCGAGAGTAGCAATAAATCGCGCAAATTTTTTTGAGATATTTTTAGTAAGTTTTGCTTATTTCTTTTGATATTTAATTCGACTATCTTAATTTTAAGTAATTGAGGAACTCTTTTATGAAGCAGTCGAAAGAAGTTAGTAAAACTGATAAATCTAATCCTATAGACGAATATTTTCAATGTCTCTCATATTGCGATATTCACCCAAAAGGAATAGATAATGACTGCGAGGTCATTTGTATGGAGAGACATTTAAAAGCTAACTACTGGTAATTATAAATTTCTACTTTTTACTTAAATCCCTTTGAAAAAAGGTTAGTACGAACTTTAAATTTCCATACATTTACAACACCTTTTGAATTAACTGCTGCAAGTGCACAATCATCAGGTCTCCAGGATATTGCCCCTACTAAATCTCCAGCGAATGCAGCCCCAACTGGATCCCCATTGCCATCATTCTTAAGGAAACTTGCGACAACAGAACCATCCCTAGATCCTGAGGCTACGAGCATACCTTTATTTGAAAAGGCTAGGCTTGAAATGGGTTCTGTATGGTGACATAGCTCTCCTGGCATAGTCCCTTCTGGACCATTTCCTATAAAGCTCCAAACTGTAATTCTTTCACTACCACTAGTTGCTAATAATTTTCCGCTGTCATCAAAAGAAAGATGACTTGGTTTACCAGGGTATCCTGTCATTTCAGCGTCCATACCGGTTGATCTTCTCCAAAAATGAACTGAATTGTCTTGACTCCCACAGGCAACTATATCTCCATCAGGACTTAATTCCATTGATACCAATGATCCTTGCCACTCGAGTTTTTGATTCGTTTTATTGTTGACTATGTCAAAGAATGTCACTCTTCCGTAGCAAGCAGTAGCTAGTTCATTTTTATTTGACCATGTTATTGCACTCACAGTGCTTGGGTGGTCTTCTGAGATCCATTTCTCTTCACCAACTTCATTAAAAACATATACCTTTTTTGATGAAACTATTGCTAGAAATAAACCGTCATTAGACCACTTGAGGTGTTCTACCCAACCCTTACCAAGATCAAGAGTTTTAATTACTTTACCTTCGTGACAATTACAAATTTGAACATTTCCATCCTGACCTGATGTTGCAAAAATTTCACCCTCTGGATGAATGGCCATTGCTATTAAACCACCAGAGTGTGTATTTTCTTTTTTCCAAATAATTTTTCCAGTATCTCCTTCGAATGCAAAAAGACCTCCTGCCACGTCGCCAACAATAAATTGTTTACCTTTTAAAGCCCAGCCACATGCAATGGCGTAATCGTTAACTTCTGCTGTCCATCCTTCATGGAACATGCCTCTTGGGCTAAATGGTTCTATATCAGGCATTTATCAAAGCCTTCTTGCATCTCTTTCTCATTTAGATTTCTGCCGATAAAAACAAGTTGATTTCTACGAGGTTCGTTACCCCATTCTTTGTCAGGTTGTGCAGTAAATAACATGTGTACCCCCTGGAAAACTATTCGCCTTGGATTGCCTGAGTAACTTATGAAACCTTTAGTTCTGAATATATCCACCCCTTTTTCTGAGAGAAGCCTTCCCATCCAAGTATTTAGTTTTTCTGGGTCAACATCTCCAAAACGCTCTATAGCAATCGAGCCTACTTCATCATCATGTTCATGCTCTGCTTGCCAGAACCTTTCAGTATTAAATGGAATCTCTTTATTTTCGTCACTTTTAATGACTTTCATATTAAATTCTTCAGCAGTGTGCTGTGTAAACAAACCAATTTTTGTTGGCTTTTCTATGTTAAGGATGAAGGATTTATTTCCTTTATCCTCCAATTTTAGATTTACATGTTCTCCATATGGGACAGTATTTCCAGGCTCCAAAGTATTAGCATTTTCTGCATAAAGTCTTACGGAGGATTCAGCACCATCTTTAAGTTCTTCCTCACTCTCACCTTGGTTAACAAGAGCTACTAGGGACATTTCTGGATCGGGTCCTTCTTCTAGCATTAATTCATATTTACCTACATCTAGATCGTAAACACCCGTCCATTCAAAAGGATATTCTGGTTCAAGAAATGTTGGTCTGCGTTTAAGGATCTGATCGAGATCAAATGCACTTAGATTTAAGACTGTTTCAATTGGTACTTTGGCATTCTCGGCTCTAATAATGCGAGTCATTCGATTCATATCTCTCAATCTTGATTCAAGGGTATCTAATGCATCATCAGAGACTAAATCAGTTTTATTAAGGACAAGAACATCTGCAAATGCCACTTGTTCTGAACTTTCGTCACTCCTGCCTAGCTGTTGATCAATATGTGCAGCATCAACTAAAGTCACAATTCCATCAAGAGTAAATTCAGAACTAATCTCTTCATCCATGAAAAAAGTCTGAGCAACTGGGCCTGGATCTGCTAATCCTGTTGTTTCTACTAAAACATAGTCAAACTTATCTCTTCTTTTCATAAGGTTGCCAAGGACTCTTATTAAATCACCGCGAACAGTACAACAAATGCACCCGTTTGACATCTCAAATACTTCTTCATCGGCATTAATTACGAGACCTTGATCTATACCTACTTCACCGTATTCATTCTCAATTACGGCTATTCTTTTCCCGTGCTCTTCACTTAAAATTCTATTAAGCAAAGTAGTCTTCCCTGAACCTAAGAATCCAGTGAGGATGGTTACGGGTACTTTATCTTTGATGCTCATTTACTAATTTTTACTAAATAAACAATAGTTCAATAATAGTAATAATAAGAAATGAAAACCGTTTTTATTAGAAAAATTTAATCTGAAAGTTTGTACCATTCAGACTCAAGATTGGAGCCAGATTCTTTATCACAGCTTCCACCTAATGAATCAACAATTGTACAAGTATTGTGAACAGCTACTGAAACCGTATTACCATCCATCATCAATCCATCAACGAATATTTGATTAGAAGCTAAAGGAACTGAACTTTGTTTACTTAAGTTCCTTAATAACTTGGATGCTGGAATTTGTTCAGGAATTATTGCCTGAACTTTCTCTTCATCTAACATTTTTAAAGTAGATCTTATGTTATCTGGCCTTAAGCTTGAGGAGTCTCCAAGAAAGTCGAGTAAACTAATGGTTTCAAAACCAAATGCATCCCCGTAGTATTCCATTGCTTTGTGTTTAGAGACAATTACTCTGTTTTCCTCAGGAATAGAACTTACTTGTTCAACGATCCAACTATCTAAGCCTTCCAAGAGAGAATCAGCTTTTTCGAATCTTTCATTTATTAGTTTTCTGTCAACTCTATTAAAAACTGAAATATCTTTCTTTAAACTTTTGCTTATAAGATCTCCCATTTTTATGATGTTATGCGGATCATGCCATACATGTGGATCTAGACCTCCATGGTCATGATGATGATGCCCCTCACCTTCGTCTGGAACTTGTGCTATTGGTTCTACATCACTATTTGAAACGTCTTTAAAAAAGTGTTGAGTTGCTTCAAACTCAAAAGGCATGTGTTCAGTAAAAAATATATATTGACCATCTTCTTTGATATCCACGTTAAAAACAGTACTTTCTTTTCTTTGATCAAAGTTAAGAACAAAAGCTTTATTACTTGCTATCAAAGTACCATCATTTTTTCTGCTTATTGAGTCTTTAGATCCTAATAATTCTTTAGCTAAATCTTCAGACCCTTCTATGTCATTAGATTTGAGAATCACCATCTTCATTGCAGGATCTGCATATTCGCCATCGACTTTTTCAAATGACCATTTGTAAGAACCCTTGGAAAGTTGAAATTTGCCTGCCCATTCGAAAGCACCTTCAGCATGATCATCATGTCCTCCATGGTCTGAATGATCATTATGACCTTCATGATCAGAATGATCATCTACTTTAGCTGAATGTTCAGAATGATCGTCATGTCCACTATGGTCTGAGTGATCATCATGACCTCCATGATCAGAATGATCATCTACGTCTATTGCACTAACACCTACAACAACAGTATTCTTTTTATTTTCCCAATTTCTCATACTTGGAGTCATTTCTTTACCAAGAGTAAATACTTTATCTGCGCTATTTAGTAATTGAGCTTGCCTTGGATTGATCTTTAAGTCATGAACATCTTGTTTTCTATCTACTAAGCATGTAACTTCGTCAGATGGTAATGCAATTGATTTAACTAAATCACAAACTAGTGGTTCTACTGCTACATATGACTTTCCTTTAGCCATAACATCCAGCCCAAAACCAGAAAATATAATTGTTCCTGAGATTACGGAATTTTTAATAATTGACTTACTCGAACCTTTTTTATTTGTTAAAAGTCTTTTAAAAATTGACATGAAAAATAATTAAATACTTAAAAATGATAATCATTTTCAATATTTCTGACAAGTGAAGGTATCAAATGTTATGAAAATAATACGCGACTTGTATTATTGGTAAGCTTGTAAAGTGACTTTTTTTAAAGATTAATTAATGGCTACTTTAGTCGCTGAAAATTTAACCTTTGCATACGCAAAAAAAAGTAAGCCAGTTTTGAATAAGGTATCAGTTGAGATAAAACCTGGAACTCTAACAGCGTTAGTTGGCCCAAATGGTGCAGGTAAATCAACTCTTTTGAGAATTTTGCAAGGACAAAATACTCCAGATAAAGGCGAAATAAAAATTGATGGTGAAAATTTATATAGATCTAGAGCTCTTGTGGCACTTATGCCTCAAAGAAGTTCTATGAATTGGAAGTTCCCCATCACAGTTGAAAAATTGGTATCTCTTGGTCAAATAAAGTATTCAAAATCAAGAAGTAATAACCCATTTCAAATTAAGACTCTTCTAGCATATCCTAATTCTTGGATTAATAAATGTTGTGAATTAGAGGCGACAATGCAGAGAGTAGGCATTGCAAGTTTGGCGAATAGAAGACTTGATTCTCTTTCAGGAGGACAGCAGCAAAGAGCTCTATTAGCAAAAACTCTTATGTCCCCGGCAAAAATATTTCTTTTAGATGAACCTTGTGCAGCTTTGGACCCACCTGCAAAGGAGGATTTTCTTAAAATTGTTCGTCAACTTGCCGATGCCGGACTTTCTTTGCTCGTAAGTAGCCATGATTGGGGCGATTCTTTAAATAACTATGATCAAGTAATCGTTCTTGATAAAAGTGTTTTGGCAGTTGGTAGTCCTGACCAAATACAAGATAAATTAGAGGCAATAAACATTAGCTCTATAAACGAAAATAATTTCTGTGATTAGAGAATGTTCCTTTTTAATTCTGAGCTTGATAACAGTTCTGACAAAGCCCGAAATATTCGAGGGTATGAAACAACAATTGGAATTTCTTTGGATTTGTTTTGGGTGTATGAATATCTTTTACCGGGCATCCTTCCATTTTTGATGTCTCACCACATTGAACACAGGTCAAATGATGAATATCTCTATCTACGGGTGTGTACAGAACCTCTCCAGTTGGGAGATGTCTAGAACGTATTAAGCCATGCTTTATCAGAACTTGAAGATTCCTGTAAACAGTCGTCAGTCCCATAGCCTTTCCGCTTTCTATCAATTGTCTATGCAACTCTTGACCAGTCAATTCATCCTCGCATTTATTAAGTTCTTCAAGAAGTTGTTCTTGTCTTTTGGTAATGTCAGACTTAGTTACCATTGTTTCCGAAATCTTTTTTTGTCCCGTATTTTTGATCATACCGAATCATTCGAATAATGTCTTTTATTAATAACAACTGGTGGCTGGTTCCATTAATAATAACTATATTCTCCGGAATTTTATGCCCAGCTATGGGAACTGTATTAATCACTCATAAGAGATTATTACAAGTTAATTTAATCTCTCATTGTGTGTTGCCTGGACTTGCTCTCGCATTAGCGCTTGGAATTCATCCCTCAATTGGTGGGGTTATCAGTGGTCTTTTAGGTTCTGTAATTGCAGAAAGTTTAACTAATAGAAAGAGTGAAAATTATGAAGCAGTTATGAATACTATTCTCGCTGGAATGCTTGGGTTTGGAGTCCTTATAATCCCTCTACTCGGAATAAGGATTGATTTGGAGGCAGTATTATTTGGCGATTTATTGACAGCAAATTTTGGAGATTTACTTAGAACAATAATTGCTTTTTTAGTATTTATAATTTTAATGACTTTTGGATATGAAAAGGTTGTTTATGTTGGATTAGATCCAGAAGGTGCATCCGCGAGTGGTATAAACGTTTCTTTATTAAATCTTGCTTTGAGTTTTACAACGGCATTAGTAATTGTTAGTTCAATGTCAGCAGTGGGAGTAATTCTTGTAATTGCTCTTCTTTCTACGCCTACGTTGTTAGGGCTAAATAAGGCTCATAGTTTAAGAATTGCAATGATGAGGTCTTCATTTTTTGGACTATGTATCTCACTTCTTGGATTTATTCTCTCTATAGTCTTTAATCTTTCGCCTGGACCTGCAATTAGCGTTATTTGTGTTGCGTCCCTTTTAATTCCTAAGCTTCGCAAATAATTAAATCTTAAATGTCCAATCAGAATTTAATGCTTGAGCTTCTGGATTGTTTTTTAAAGCTACTTCCATAGCTTCTTTTTTGTTATTAGCTATAACAACTTCATCAAATTCCTTTCCATTTTTTTTGAGACTTACTTTAAAACGCATAAAAATTATTTAATTAATCAAAAGTTAACCACTAAGCAACTAGATTTAAATACTTTTAAAAGTTAATTGATGAAATAGAAACTTTAGTTATTCTGAAGTTTTTCTACTACAGATTCTTTCTCAATCTTAGCTACATCCTGTAATCCATTTGCATCAAACCAAGGAGCGTTTTCCCAATTAAATCCTTCCCCAAAAGTATTATCGGGAGCAGCTACGTACCAGTGACATGACGAATCGGGAACATCTACAGCACATTTTGACCAGTCAGCTTCCCATTGTGGAACTTGTACCCACATTACAGATGCTAATAAAAAAGAAAAAATAAAATTCATAATTATCGGTTAGCAAAATTTTGAAAAATTTTTTTCACATTCTTTCTTTCTTTTCTTCCAGTAATTCTCAAGTAATTGATATTTTTGCTTATTTTTGAATTGACTTAAATGATTATTATTCTGATTAAGAACTGAAGTATTTTTGATTTTCATGACTCAAGCTGTCTATGTAGAACTTTTTTAAGACACTTTATAGATTTTTTGAAGTGAATTTATACTTAATTTTGTCTTACTTTTGTGTAGGTAAGTACTTTTCGGGATTATTTTCAATATAAGTAAGCGAATATTTGACAATACTGACTATTACTAAAAAAAGAGCAATTGCCGAAATAAGAAAAATGATTTTTTTGTAAATGCTTTTCATGAATTTTTTATGTTTTTGATTATTTTTTTCATCAACGCCCAATTTTTCTGAAAGATTTAAATAATTAGTAATTTATACTGTAGCCTTTTAAATTACCTACGGAGTAAGTTAATTACATCAGAAACTCCTCACACACTTTTTTCTGATAACTTTAAAAGTACTCGACCGCAAAGTTTGAGTACTTTTTGTATTTTTTGCGATGTGACAGTTAAGATAGAGGTCTATTAGGAATTACATATTTTGAAATTACGTGTGATATTAGATACGTGTGTAGGAGGAATTGATTTATTTCAGTGGAAACAAGGAAACACTTGATATAAATCAATTTTAAAAAGATCTCTCTCTGAGAGGTCTTTTTTTTTGGAGATTTTTAGCAATACATATTAAATTCTGAATATAAAGACATATATGCTTTCATCCAAAATAATTAGATACGTCATTACAAATTAGTAATTTAATTCGTTAGATTATGATTCGGTAAATACTTCTGTTAATGAAAATACTTTTTTTAGCAATTTTAATTTGTTCAAGCTTTTTATTCCCTTCTTCATCATATGCCTCACATGTAGAACTAAAACCTTGTGTAGAGATCGCTCATTGTGTACGAGAAGAATGGGAGGTTAACAATATTGAGAAACCTTTTGAAGAGATTAAAACATTTATCGAAAACACTCCAAGAACTGAGATTGTAGAAATTGATGGCGATTATCTTCATGCTGAGGCAACCAGTAAATGGATGAAGTATGTAGACGACTTAGAAGTATCCTTTCTACCTGAATCAGGCATTTTATCAATAAGATCAGAATCAAGAGTTGGAGAAAGTGATTTAGGAGTGAATCAAAAAAGAGTTGATTTACTAAAATCGAAAATGTTTTAAGATAAAAAGTAAAAAAAATAATTTGTATATATTGTTTTTTGTATAACTTTTCTATTTAAAAAAAAAATTAGCAGATATAAAAGTGATAATTGTCATCATGCCTTAATAGGGCAAATTTATTAGATTTCCTCTGAAAAGATGATCATAAATTTTATATATTTATTTTTATCTGGTTTTGTTTTTTTCTGGTTTTGTATAAACATTAAAAAATATGGACTTAAATGGATAATCAAAGGTCTTTTTCAAATTGGAATATTGGTATTATTCATTGGAGGGTTTTTCAAAATATTTTTCACCTTACCCCCTAATTTATTTATAAAAATATTTTTTCTTATTATTTATGCATGGTGCACTGTTGGAATAAATGTAAATTTCATGATCCCTTTGATTAGTTTGATTGACCAAAAAATAGTGAAAAAATAAAACTAAAATAAGTCTTTATTGTCAGCACAAAAATAAATCTATTTGCTTAATCTGCATCATTAAAATTTATAAGATTTATTTTTTCCCTTTTGAAAGTCTTTTTCTTGTATACCTAGTCTTTAATGCCAAGTCTGTCATTATGTATATTCCAAATAAAAGAAGGACTATTCCAATAAAGTATTTCATTATTTTTTATGTAATTACTATGTTTGAGATTTATCATTATGCCAACTAATTTTAATATCTATTTCTTGAGATAAATTTCTTGTAACTGGACATTCTTTGGAAGCTTTTTTCAAAAAATCAATAGTTTCATTAGAAGTGTTCTCTGGTATAAAAATATCTATTATTAGTTCTTTTATCTTCCTCTCGCTATTTTGTGTCATTACTTTTTCCATATTTAAATATAAACCTTTCAAATCAAATCCTTTCGATTTAGCTTTGATTGCCATAATGGTTAGCAGGCAAGTACCTAGAGATGTTGCTAATAAATCAGTTGGAGAAAAACTTTCACCTTTACCGCAGTGATCTAAAGGTGCATCAGTTCTAATAAGACTTCCAGATTGTAGATGAATAGCCTCACAGTTTAAATTTCCTAAATAAGAACATTTAACTTTAGTCATTTTAAAAAATTAAATTAGGAAAATATTATTAGTAAAAAATTATGGAACATAACAAGATTATTGATGAGAAATTTTTTATTTGCATATTAGTGGAGTATTAAGGAAATTCATCATTCAAGTTTTGAAATCAGTTTTTATATCCATATTCCTCTAAGCAATACTCAATTAATTCAATTGATTTATTGAGAGTTCTTTTATTTTTATTTTCTAGATCGAAGCATTCATTTAAAACACGTTTAGATTCTTTTAAGAATGATTCTTCTTTATTTTTTAAATATTTAACTTGATTTATATAAATTAATTTTTTAATCCCAACAAGGGAAAATATGATTATTGATATTGTAAAAATTGCTATTTTGAATTTATTCATACAATTAATTATTACAAATATTTTAATTTATTTAATATCTAAAAACTTTACATAGCTTAAAGAACTAAGTAATTACATATGTAACTGCTGTTATTGCTATGGCAGTAATTGAAATGAAGATGTATGGAACAACCTTTAAAGGTATATATAGATTATTTTTAGACATAACTAGATCCTTTATAAAAATCTTACATTCTCTTTAAACTTTATAAGTCTTCAAATATACAAATTAATTTTCTTTGCTAAAATTATATTCTTTTTAAAAATTAAAAAATTTATATTCATTGAATGTTCATTAAATAAAGTATTTCTAAATCCTGTCTTGAGTCCGATATTTTTCTTTTTAAGAAGATTAATTCTTCTTGGCTCATTTTTGATTCTTTTATCATCAATTCCGCTTGTTCAATAGCATGTTCTATATTTCTAATTTTAATTTCTCTTATTGAGGGATCATCTTTACATACTTTTTTAGTATTCGCATCTAACATGTGTGCTAAAAAAAATTAACTTGAATTTAATCTAAATTAAAACTTCATTATGCTATAACCGCAAATTTATTTAAAATAAATTATTATCTATGTAAGAACTTTAACCTTAGCTAACCCTCTCTTCAATTGATCGAGTGGGTTTTTTTTATGGTGTAATATAATCCTAGCATTTTATACTAATTTGGAAGATTCAAAACTTAATCCTGAGGAAAATAATTCAATCGAATCATCCCCCAATTTGAATGATGACAATAAAGATCTTAATGAGGGGATTAAAAAAGAAGAAAATGTTAAAGCATTTACAGAATTTCTAGAGAAAGCAAGTAGTCAAGATTCTTCAGAAGAAAAAGTAAAACTTGATTCTGAGCAACAAAAACCAAAAATTGACAAATCACTTTTTAAAAGATTTCTTAACAATGGATTTGATGGAATTTCAACTAATCCAAACTATAAAATGTTGGCATTATTAATAATCCTTTTAATTAATTTGTCTCTATTTTTTGTAATTGGCAATATGGGTAAAGCGTTTTTAAGAAATGCAGGAATTATGGGTTAGAAATTATTTATTTCTTTTTGATAATCATCTTTACAATTTTGATTCTTCAAATGAAACTGTGATATTTTCTTGTCAAATTAATATTTAAATAAAATTTGGATAATAAAGAGCCAGAAAATCCAGTCGTTTATCTTTCTAATTTAGTCAAGAAATTAGATGTAAAAAACAGAAATGGTTTAGTAGCCTTAGCAATAGTAAACCTTCTAGTAATTCTTTTATTTAAATTTTATTTGAAAGGATCTGGATTATTATCTTGAAATTGCCTGCTGGTATTATTATTCAGCATCCTCAAATTGCTTTGCTAATCTAAATGCCTTCTTAATTATTAGAAAGCCACCATATGCTCCTGCCAGTAAAGGTAATACTATTAAAGGGTTAGGGGAATAATCTGAATAATTTTTCACACCCTCAACATATTCATAACCTGAACATTTAAGAAAGATAAAGCTAAAAAATGTGATACTCCAACCAATGATTGATAAAAAGCCACCTTTTTTATCTCCTTCGTAGAATCTGTCTAGACCTAAACCCCAACCTCCTATTAGGAATATTCCTCTAACAACTGAATTTTTTTCTTAATTTCTAAGTATAATAAAAAAATGTTCATAATGAACATAACCTATTTGTATTTAAGATGTGAGATGTTTTTATTAATTAATCTTTAAAATAAATTTTTAATGGTTTTTTCTATAAATAACAAAATTATCATTCAGTATTTTAATTAATCATTAGAGATTGTATTTGAATTCAACAAGGAAATTGAAGGTCTTATATAAATAAAAATAGACCCATACATATCCTTCATAATTCTCATTTCATCGTCTAAATATACAATTGAAACCTGGCAATTAGGCGATTCTTTATTCCAAGGTAACTTATTCCATACCTCTTTAACTGGATACCATCTATCCATAAGTAATTCACTAAATAATGGGATCTTATTAAGTCCATCAACTTTGGAAACTTTTGTCTTTTGTAAGTTCATATCAAGTAAATTATTTCTTAAAACTAAATCACTTGCTAGGGTTATTACTCTTCCACCAAAAGTAGGTAATAGTTTGAACCAACCTAAGATAGGAATTGTTGTGAGCCCAAATATTGTAGTGTCAAAAGTAGATATAAATTCTTTTTTGTCGAAATCAATCTTTTGAGCAATTCTCCCAATAGTTGATATGCCAAAGGATCCTACTTGCAATTGATGTAATTTAAAAAAAAGATTACTCTTAAATTCATCATTTAATGCCTTTTCAATAGCAAGGAAGAAAGGAGAACTTCGAAATAATTCAACATTAGAAAAAATCAATTCCCACTCTCCAGATAATAAGTTTTCTGATATTTCAAAACTAAAGTCTTTAAGAGCATCAATCAATTCATCCATTTCATTAGCTTTTTCTTCATACATAGGAGAAATTAATTTATTTAATCTTTGCCCTCTATCTGTAACAGCAGCTATTTTGTATATATTTGACTTTATCTCTCCAATTTCTTTCATAACTCCAATACAAGAAATACTAATTAATCTTAGGAATTTAATTTGATGTTGATGGCAATTTTAATAATGCTGGTAATAAAATCAATTAATATTCTCCCCACCTTTTACCAATATCAAAACCCCATTCAGTCGTTAATTTAATTACTTCATCATGATTCTTGCATTTTGAAAGGGATAACTTTTTATTAGGATTATTTTTTATTAGCTCAGCAATTTGATTAAGTTGCTCTATTTTTTTTAGAAAATTACTTAGATCTTTATCTGACATTTATCTAGGAAGTAAATTTTTGATCATAAGTAAATATGTAATAAAGAACCCAGGCAACACCAATAATAAGAATTGCAATCATTATATTTACTGACCAAACTACTTCTATCATGTAATTTTTTTTATATATTTTTAATATATCCAAAATTTAAATTAAATTAACCGTTAATAATTTAAATCTAGAACAATATACTACTACTAGGTATATAGAATAGTCATAAATGGTTTAAAAATTATGGGAGAAGCTAAGAGAAGGGAAGAGTTAGGCTTACCACCTAGAGAAAAGAAAAAGGAAAAACAAATATCGAAAAATCAACTAAACAAAATTTTAAATAAATATCCTTATTTACCTTTCATTTTAGGTTTTTCATTACTAGCAATATTAATTATCGATTTAGTTAATTACTACAAATAGATACATAAAAGAGGGGATACTTTTAGCAGAAGAGAAGATTATCTTCGCAATTGCGAAATTATTTTTCCATAATAAAAATAAAACTCATGAAACCGATTAACACCTCATGCGCCTTAATTTTAGGCGTACTAACTTTGTTTTCAATATCTAATGCAAATGCAGGTGGCTGCAATTCTCATACCGAGAAGAAGGCAGAAATTGAATGCTTGTCTGATGATAAAAAATGTATAGAAGCGAAAGAAAAAGAATTACTATATGAAGTTGAGGCCTAAATGTTTGATAATCTTGGAACTGCTCTAGTACAGGCATTAGGCTTCTTTGCTGTTTTTGGTTTTTTTGTATATCAAACTTTATTTGCAGATAGCAATCCCAAAAATTCAAAATCAAATCCTAAAAAAACAAAGATTTCCGACAAAAAAGAATCAATTAAAAAAGAACCGAAAAAAGGCTTATTTAACAGAAAATCTAAACCTGTTGAAGAAAATTTAACAGTCCAAAAAAAGGGATTATTTGGGAGAAAAAAAGAAGTTATTAAAGAAGAGATTAAACCAAAGAAAAAAGGTTGGTTCAAATAGGTAAAGGTTCTTAAACTCTTTTTTGATATCTTTTATACAAAAATTTTTTTTAGTAACTTTATAATTTATAGAAGATAATATCTAAAATGAACCATAGAGAAATCACAAAAAAATATAGCGAGTTACTTAACAAGGCTGAGTTTGCTACTGGCCGTAAGGAAGTTGTAGGTCTTTTAAAAAAGGCTGCCAAATTGAAATCTCAGATCGAAATCAATTATTAGATCTTAAAATTAGTTTAATTCTAATTGTAAAAAATTTTTTTAAATAAGTTTTTACATGAGATAATCTGCTTAGATTATTTTTCTTATGAATAAAAAAGGTTATACAACCGAAAGCGGTGGTAGACAAAATGGTTTTGCAATTGAACCAAAAATTAACCCCATATCAGAAGGCGAATCAAAGAAATCTATATTTTTATTTATTGGAATATTATTACCTTTTCTAATAGGCGGTTTTTATTATTTAAGGACTCTGAATATATTCTGATATTTTATAAACCATTTTTAGCAATATATTCTTCTGAGCTAACTATATCTTGCATTAAGCTCTCTGATGAAGGATTAAATCCATTTTGCTCTAAAAAAGATTTAACCTTTTCAAATTTTTGCTGAATTTTCTTTGTATATGGAGTTGTCATCAAATAATCATCTTTTTCTGTTGAATAGTTCATTTGATTAACGGATTACTTTTACAATTAAATTTTGCAAAATATGCTATTGCTAGTGAAGTTATAAATATTACATAAATAATTTAATAGTAATAAATACTTATAAATTGTTTGTGTGAAGTCGATATTGGTTGATTTTTTTAAAGAGTACTTATAGTAACTAGTTCCATTAAATCTCTGGACTGCAGATATTTTTGAAATACTTCAGAATAAAATGCTTTTTTAGCAGCAAATTTTGATTCGAATTCAATTACTAATCCAAGCTGCCCTCCATCCCATTCATTTGAGGTTGATTCTTGTATTAAATCTCTTTTTACTATTACTCCTCCCACAGATTTAATCCAAGGCAATACTGTCCTTATATATTCCAGAAATAAATCAGCATTTGGAATTGAAATTTTCTTAAGCCAATAGCTCTTTGTCATCAAATCAACATATTCTGGGTAGAATATAGCACATGGAGGTAAGTATTTATCCTTAGCTATATACTCCAGCGTTGATTAAATGGAAACCGAAAATGATTTATTAAATTTACTCCATAAATCTCCAAATTCACAGAGCATAGGTAATTTTGCCGAACAACTTGAAATTGATCATAATTTTTCCCTTAGCAAAGATAGAAATGATTTGCAGGGGGTTTGGGAGCTTAGGTGGAGTAGTTCTAATAGTCCTTTTTTAAAATATTCTCCTTTCTTTGATAACCTTCAAATTCTTGATCCCTTAAATTTAAATGGTCTTAATTTACTTAAACCTAGAGGAATTAAATCAATTATTGGTACTGGCATTTTAATAAGACTTAATTACATAAATGAAAAAAAAATTGGGGTCAAATTTACACATGCTGGTGTTATTGGTCCTAAATTTGGGAAAAAAAATATAAAGGCTATGAAAGAAATAAATAATGAACAATTAGGGTGGTTAGAGATAACTTATTTAAGCAATAAGCTTAGAATCTGTAGAGGTGATAAAGGAACTTTATTTGTTTTAAGAAAAATAAATTCGCCGACTTTATTTAAGAATTTCAAGGAATTTATTAAAATCTTTTAAAAATAGAAATTAATTCTTTATCCAAATAGACTTTAATACAAAATAAATTGGTAAATATTTAAATGATTCTTTAGGTATTTCATAACTTAAGAATTTTAGTGCTTCTTCTAACCAGTAACCAATATCGAATCCTAAAAGAATTTTTTCTAAAACAAACCAAAATTCTTTATCAAATATAATTCTGAAGTTTAAGTAAACATATTCCCAATGAAAGGTATTCCAATATTGGGTTAAAAATGAAGACAAAATAAGCCATAGTGATATAAATATAAAACTTTTAAGAAATTTATAAATTTTTTTCATATACCAGCAACTGTCTTATTTAATTTCAAATATCACTTATTATTATTTGGATCAAATTTTATTTCCATTAAATATATTCAAAAAGATATAAAAATATTGAGAAAATAGGGAATTTTCGTGGAATTTATAATCTATTCTTCTTTTTTTAGATTCTGTGCCTTTAGATTTTTATTCTTAAGAAAAAATCCTAAAAACAGAAAAGCAGAATATATTATTAAACTTATGCCAAAAATTAAAACTATCTTTGAAATATCCATAAATGATTTTTTTTATAAATTACAGCATTTTTTGCAAAGTTTTATCTATGGTAATGATTTTTCATTTATCACGATAACGAGCTTCAATTATTAAGCTAATAATATTATTTAAATCATATGCAAGTAGCTTTTGCCTGGAGCCTTTGTCTATCAGTTGGTGTTGTTTTATTATCAATTATTCCATTAACTATAGGGAGAGTTAAAGCGGGATATTCTGTTGAAAATATGTCTGCTCCAAGGGCTTTATTCGATGAATTACCTTCTTTTGGAAAAAGAGCAGTTTGGTGTCATCAAAATTGTTGGGAAAGTATTTCCCTACATGCACCCGCATGTCTTCTTTGTTTGATTGGTTTAGCTGACTCTAATATTGCTATAATTGCAGCATTGATTCATCCCATTTTTCGTTTTTTATATATTGGTGCATATATATTTAATATTCCCACAGCTAGAGGTTTAATGTGGGCCTCAGGAATTTTTACAACACTTTTGCTTTACAAAGAGGGCTTAACTCAATTGATATAAACTTTTTAAACAATAAACTTTTCTAAATCTTTTAATTGATATTCATTGATTAGTTCCACTTTATTTGATTTTGCTAGTTGATGAGCAGACTTTGTAAAGCCAGATTTTGAGACTATTATTGCATGTGTACCTTTCCAAAATAATTTACCAGCTGAAATTTCCTGAACTGCTTTATTTCCAATAGCTTTTTCATGATCTTTGCATTGTATACATATTCTCAAATCATTTATTGACGCAATTAAGTCAACCCCTTGATCTCCAGTAATAGGGGTTTCTTTTACTTCCCAGCCATTTTGTTTAAGAATTTCCATACAATGATTTTCAAATCTAATACCTTTTTTGTAGTTTCCCTTTTTTTTAATTGAGTAGTTTTTTTCTATTAGGTTTAAGCATGATTTCTCAATTTGACTTGCTATGAAAACAAACCAATCTTCAGTCTCGAGCTTTCTAATAGATCCAATTATCTCATCATCAATAGTGGGATTTTCATTACAATAGGATCTCCACTTTTCAAAAAATAATTCCGTACTTCCAAATTCTTTTAAAATTACTTTTACATAGAAGTATGGTATACCCTCTTTAAATCGCTTAGATCCATTAAATATATTTTTCTCAATGGCTTTTTCATCAAGAGGTGGACTGCCAATCCATTTTTTATAATCCTCGTTACCGTAAGCATCTATTTCCCTTAATCTGATCCTCTCCTCTAACAAATTGTATTTGTTCTCGTCAATTAATTTATTAATTGTTTGAATAAAGAAATTGGAATTTAAGGCATTGTTTAATTTTAACTTTTTCTTCTTAATTTGATAATCTCTTACAATTATAAAAATTAAAAAAATGATAAAAATAATTAAAATAAAAAAATTTTTCATTAAAGATTTTTATTTTCTATCTAAAAAGTTTTTGTTTTTCTAATAACAAAATTATTTTTTGTTATTACTGAAGATTCATTTACTTCAAAACCATTAATTGCTGATATTTCTCCTTTTATACCTTCCAATGTTAATTGCTCGATAATGCCTTTTATTACTTCATCCTCGACCAATTTTCTATCAATTCTTTCAGGTGTAATATCTGTAAGCCATTTTGAGGTCTTTTTTTTTACAACCTCTGTAGGGTTAGTTATTTTTAAGTAGATAGCCATTTTTTAAGTCATTCAGTTGAATTATACGCATTAAATCTTCTTAACCTTTATTATTGTCATTACTTTCCCACTCAAGAAATTGAAAAACAAAAATTGCAAAGATAGAGAAAAACACTATAAATAACCCTAACCATCCTATAAATTTGTGCTCTGTAAAAAGATTTGTGAGCATTGATTTTTCTTGATATCTTGATTCCATTTCATATTGATAAGAATCAAAAACTTGAAATATATTCATGATTAATAAATTAATAAATCAGTCAATTGGCGGACAATAATTTCAACCATTTAATTTACTAAAGGCTTCTGATAGGAAATCTGGCCTTTTTCTTATTATAGAAAAATTCAGTTTATTTATTAAGACTAAATTGACTTCAGCAATCGTTAAGATTTCATTTTTTATTTTATAAAATTTTGAAATTACATTAATCCTAGGACTTTTATCAATATTGAATTCGCTCTCAATTGTAATTTTTTCACCAAGAAATAACGGAGATTTATATTTTATTGAAGTATTGATTAAAGGTAAATCTAAGCCATTTTTAGTTAGTTCGAAATAACTAATACCTACTTCTGAAAGTGCATTTATTCGGCTTTCTTCAAGCCAATTAAAATATTTACCGTGCCACATTACGCCTGCATGATCTGCATGTTGAGGTAAAACAATTTTTTCTATTTTCCAAACTGGTTTTGAGTTCATCTTTTATTTAAAAAATATTTTTATTCAATGAAAACACTTATTTTGATATTGTAGATTAATTTTGTTTATTAAAATAAGAATCATCAAAACTAGATTTATAAAGTTATGTTTAATCGTAAAAATAGAAGTAGAAAAATGAAGAAGATTTTTCAATGGGAAGAATATTTAAATTGGAAAAATATGTCAAACGAACAGAAATTAAATTTCAAGAGGGCGTGCTTATTCCCCTTTTTCGTCTATGTGGTTTATGTTTTTCTTAATCAGTACTCCTTGGCAATTCTTTTGCTAATAGGTCTTTATTTTTTAATTAGATTTAAAAATA
>QCCG01000004.1 GCA_003281335.1 Prochlorococcus sp. AG-347-K19
AATTAGGTGTAGTCGGTTTAGGTAAGATTGGTGCTCATGTAGCGAAAGTTGCTAATGCATTAGGAATGGAAGTTTACGGATATGATCCCTTTGTATCAACTGAAAGGGCTCAACAAATACAAGTTAAACTATCTGAACTAGAGGATTTATTCAAACAATCTGATTATGTAACTTTGCATTTGCCTCGCACACCAGAGACAGAGAATTTAGTAAATATAGAAGTACTTAAAAGTATGAAAAGTAGCGCAAAATTGATTAATTGTGCTCGAGGAGGCTTAATTGATGAAGAGGCATTAGCACAAGCTTTAAATCAATCATTGATTGCAGGTGCTGCAATAGATGTCTTTTCTAAAGAACCTTTGGAATCTAATTCACCACTTTTGAACGTTGAAAAGAATCTTATACTTACCCCACATTTAGGAGCATCTACAAGGGAAGCACAAGAAAATGTGGCTGTTGATGTTGCAGAACAAATAAGAGATGTCTTGCTTGGTTTATCTGCAAGAACTGCAGTAAATATTCCAGGTTTGAGCCCTGATATTATGGACAGTTTAAAACCTCATTTGCAGTTGGCTGAAACAATGGGTCTGCTTATAAGCCAGCTTTCAGGTGGGCAGATTCAAAAACTAGAAGTAAAGCTTCAAGGTGAATTTGTTCAACATCCTTCTCAGCCATTAATAATAGCTAGTCTAAAAGGTCTTCTAAGTAAAGCTTTGGGAGATAGGATTAATTATGTGAATGCTTCTCTAGAAGCAGATTCAAGAGGTATTTCTGTAGTCGAGAATAAAGATGAGGCGAGACCTGAATTTGCTAGTGGGTCGCTTCAGTTAACCACTTATGGAGATAATGGAGATCATAGTGTAGCAGGAAGCATTTTTGCTGATGGGGAATTAAGAATTATTAGTATTGATCAATATCCTGTTAATGTATCGCCAAGTAGATACATGCTGGTTACTAGGCACAGGGATATGCCTGGTATTATTGGCAAGCTTGGTTCTTTATTAGGTAGCAACAATGTAAATATTGCCTCGATGCAAGTTGGGCGCAAAATTGTTAGAGGGGAAGCTGTTATGGTTCTAAGTATTGATGATCCAATTCCCAATAAGTTGCTTGACACCATTATTGAAGTAGAGGGAATTACCAACGCTAATCCAGTTACTCTGTGAAGTGGCTTATACTAGTTAATGGAAACTAAAGATTGGTATAAACTAACTTTTCTGATAGAAAGTGATTCTGAAGAAATTATTATTTGGAAATTAAATGAGCTGGGAATATTTAGTTTTTCATTTGAATATTTAATTAAAAATGAAAATAAAAAAGAAGTTAATATATGGCTTCCAATTGATGATTGGGATGAGAGTTCTAGAAGTGGTTTTGAAAAAATAATTAGCAAACTTTTAAACATTAATCCCCCTAAGAATAAATTTTTTGAATGGAGTATTATCAAAGAGGAGGATTGGTTAACAAGTTGGAAGAAATATTGGGCTCCTGAATTAGTAGGAAATCATTTTTTAATATTGCCTTGTTGGATAAATCTAAATAAAAAATTTAAAGATAAACAAATCATAAGAATTGATCCTGGAGCAGCTTTTGGTACAGGAAGTCATCCTTCAACATATCTTTGCTTGGAAAAAATGGAGAATATTTTATTTTCTGATAAAAAGGTATTAGATATTGGGAGCGGTAGCGGGATTTTGAGTGTCGCCGCAAGATTACGTGGTGCTAAAGAGGTTTGTGCAGTGGATAATGATTATTTAGCTATAAATTCAACAAAATCTAATTTCCAACTAAATTTCGGTAATTTAAACAAATTAAATACATATTTGGGATCTTTTAATGAGGTAATTTTAAAAAATCAACTCGAACAATTTGATTTTGTTTTATGCAATATTCTTGCTGAAGTAATAAAAGGAATGATTCCAAATATCTATAAGTGCTTGAGAAACAATGGGGGAGTCATTTTCAGTGGAATTCTGAATTCACAAAAGGATGAAATTATAAAAATATTAATTCAGCATGACTTGAAATTATTGGATGTATCAACTAGAAAAGATTGGGCATGCATTTCTGCGCAAAAAGCCAGCAATCCAACCTAAGTATAAGTTTTTCTTATAGATACTCTTTCATACATTTTATTGTGTCATTTTTTACTTCAAAATCTCACATATCGACCTAATCGATGTTAAAAATGTATTTGATAGGTATTAATTACCAACAATTTTTTATTTAAATGGCTTCTTACAAAGTTACTCTCATCAACGAAGGTGAAGGTCTCAATTCAACTATTGAAGTACCTGATGACCAATACATCCTCGATGCGGCTGAAGAACAAGGCATCGACCTTCCTTATTCCTGCAGAGCTGGTGCATGTTCAACATGTGCTGGAAAAGTTACTTCAGGAAGTGTTGATCAGTCTGATCAAAGTTTCTTGGATGACGACCAACTAGAAGCTGGTTTTGTTCTTACTTGTGTTGCTTATCCAACATCTGACGTAACAATTACAACTCATGCTGAGGAAGAATTGTACTAATTATAAAAATTTAACTTTTCAAAGTTGATTATTGATTATTTCTCTGCCACCCTCTATGAAGGTGGCTTTTTTTTTGTGAATGGATAAATTTGAATTTTTCAAGACTGGCAGTGTTCAATCAAGTTATGGTGGTCAGTACAGTTATAAGGTAATTGGCCCATGTTGCAGACTTTATGATAGGGAGGAGTTACCTTGGCCCTGCTCAAGGCTTGCTTGGAGAAGTAAGGAGCCTAGTTGGAGAAGAATAGGGTCTAGGTTCGTTGCTGATATGGCTTCAAGAAAATGTCCATCTTACTCAGTTCAGATTTTGGAGCCTGGATCAAAACCTGTTGAGACAGTAATAACTCTTTTTTCAAAGAAATTTTCTTCTGATATACAAGAATGGTGGTATAGCAAAAAACCAGGCTCAAAAGAACCTGGTAATATCTTCCCTTCTGAAATTGGTTAGCTTTAAATATTATGCTTTTGGCTTTGGAGGCATGTAACCTTTTAAGCCAGTGCATTCAAGACTATCAATTGTATTAACTCCAGTTTGTGAGTTAGTTCCACTAGCTCTTTCACATAATGATTTTCTCTGAGAAAGATCAAGATTTGCATCTGTAAAGTCTGCCCCATCAATAATTGCTCCATCAAAAACACTTTTCATTAGCTCGCCATTGGTAAGATTTGCATCTGTAAAATCGGCATTATCAAAGCGTGTTGCATATGCAATAAGGTCCGTCATATTGGCTCCTTTAAAACTAGAGTTTTTTGCAGTCGTCACACTCATATATGCACCTTGAAGATTAGCTTCTCCTAAATCTTGATTAGATAAATCATATTTAACATATTCAGTATTATGAAGGTCAGCACCGTGAAGATCATCTTTTAGAACGTCAACTGATGAAGGATCACTAGGATAGAGTGCATTTGCAGATATTGGATTAATAAGTAAACCAATAATTAATGGAAGAAAAATAAATAGTCTTTTACAAGACTTATGTAGTGATGAAAAAATAGAGACCATTTCGATCGACATCAAATAGAAAAACCTAAGACTATTATTTCATGGGTTGGTCATTTACAACGCGCCTGCTAACGAACTGTTGCAGTTTATTTTATTTCTGCGGTTAGAAAATCTTTTGCAAGCTGAGTATTTGGAAAAACTTTTTGAGCCTCTTTAAGCAAATCGCTTGGAGTAATTGCGTTTTTATTTGTATATCTTGGACTTAAATGAGTAATAATTAATTTTTTTGTGTTAGATAATAATGCTGTTTTGGCAGCCATGATTGTTGTGGAATGTAATTTTTCGTATGCCATACTTTCATCCTCCACTGAGAAAGTCGATTCATGTACGAGTAAATCGGCATTTTTTGATAGTGAAACAGCTGATTCGCTAAACACTGTATCTGTGCAATAAACAAAACTTTCACCTTTTCTAGGAGGTCCACAGAATTCTTTCCCATCGAATGTCCTACCATCCGCTAATACGACTTTTTTACCTTGTTGCAGTTCTGAATAAATTGGTCCAGGTGCTATTTTTAGAGACTCTGCTTTTTTGATATCAAATATACCTGGTTTATCTTTTTCACTCACCCTATAACCATAAGCAGGTATTTTATGTTTAAGGCAGGCACAATTTACTTTTATTTTGTTGTTTTCAAATAGGATTTTATTTTCTGATGCAAAATTTTCAACTTCCACAAAATTTAGTGGAAAAGACAATTTGCAAAAACTACTTTTAAGTGATGAATATATAAAACTTTGCAACCCTGAGGGACCGTAAATTTGAATACCCTCACTATTTCCTGATAAACCTAAGGTAGCTAAAAGTCCAGGCAAACCATAAATATGATCACCATGCATATGAGTAATAAATATTTTCTTGATTTGTGAAGATTTAATATTGCTTTTCATTATTTGATGTTGCGTTCCTTCTCCGCAATCAAAAAGCCAAACTTCTGATGACTGTGATAATTTAAGTGCTAGGGAAGAAACATTTCTCGTTAAGGATGGGACACCTGAACTTGTTCCTAAGAAGGTGATATTCACTTATTTATGATATTTTTATTGTTATATCTGGATTAAATTTAGACTTTTAGTCAAACTTAGGCAAATTAAGCATTTGTTTTTAAACAAAGTGATACTTAAATTTAAAAATAACTATAGAAAATGTTGCCTGATAAGTATTTTATTTATTTGTATTTTTCAGAGTGAAAGTGTTTTTGCATCCAGAGAACCAATCATTAAAGTTTTGATATCAAAAAATAACAATTTAAGGATCAGATCAGATAGATCAATTCCTTTAACAATAGAGGGTAAATTTTTTTCACGCAAAAGAATAAAAGGCCTAACTTTGAAAAATGAGAAAAATAGAAAAATTTTATATTTTGATAAGAATAAACAAAAAAAATATGACTTAAAAAGTAATCAAAAATTTCAAGTGAGTTCTTCCGATGGAAGAGGTATTTGGGTAGGTCAGAAGAGATTTGCTGGTAAGCTTAATCTCTTTGTACTCGACTCCGAAATATTGGTAGTAAATGTTTTAGGCATAGAAAAATACCTTAATAGCGTAGTGGGTTCAGAAATGCCAACAAAATGGCCTATTGAAGCATTAAAGGCACAAGCAATTGCCTCAAGAACTTATGCTTTAAAGCAAAAGGGAAATAATTTATTTGATATAGATTCAACCCAGAAAAATCAAGTCTATAATGGTTTGGAATCAAGAACTTATAAAACTATCAGAGCCGTTAAAAGTACAAGATCTTTGGTTTTAACTTATAAAAATAAATTAATTAATGCTTTGTTTCATAGCAGCTCAGGTGGAATGACAGAAAATAGTCAAGATGTATGGAAAAATAAATATCCATATTTATCAAGTGTGAAAGATTTTGATAAAAATAATCCAAAATTTAGATGGCAAAAAAAAATTTCGAGTAATGAATTAATAAATTTATTTCCAAAGATTGGAGGTTTAAAAAATATAGAGATTCTAGATATTACTAGTACAGGGAGGGTAAAAAATTTAAAACTTATTGGGGCTTATGGTTCTGGTCAAATATCTGGGGTAGATTTTAGAAAAAGATTAGGCCTGAACAGTAACTTTATCAGATTTAAATTTTTTGAGGAAGAATTAAACAACAATACTCCTCAAAAAAAAGGGTTGATAGTTTTTGGACAAGGATCAGGTCATGGAGTCGGAATGAGTCAGTGGGGGGCTAAATATCTGGCGTCTAGAGGCCAAAAAGCTGAAAGAATATTAAAGCATTTTTATAAGGGTGTGCAGGTTAAACCTTTTAGAAAAGATTACCTTTAGAAGTTATTTAGCATCAAGGACTAATTTTGGATTTATATTAGATTGCTCTTCATTTAAGAAACCTATCCCAAGTAGTATTTGTTTTTTATCAATTACTTTTATGGGTTTTTTGTAGTCAAAAGATTTGTTTTCCTGGAAGTAATTAATATCAACTCTAATTGCTCTTCCTGTTTGCCAAAAATTGATTTGTTCTTCGGTACTTAAGACAAATGATGAAATGTGATTAAGAGCAGAAATTGTTGGAATAATGAAATTTTTCGGGTTTTTTTTATCTTTTTCGATATCAGATATTTTTATCGAGTTTTGTTCATCAAAGCCACAAGCTGAAATTCTTTTTAGCTGTAGAAGGCAACCCTCGGAATTAAGAATTTCTCCTAAATCTCTTGCAATTGCTCTTATGTATGTGCCAGCTGAACATTTAACTTTTATTTCTATTATTCCGTTTATTTGGTCCCATTTCATTAAAGTAAGTTCGTCTATTTTTACTTCTCTTGGTGCTAATTCAAAAACTTCATTCCTGAACGATTTTTTATAAGCCCTCTCACCATTGATGTGCACACTAGATACTTTCGGCGGAATTTGTTTAATAATTCCTCTAAATCTATTTAAGTATTGATCTAATTTTTCATCACTGATTTTAGGCCAACTTTTTTGATTAATTATTTCTCCGTGAATATCATCAGTGTTAGTTCTTATTCCTAGTTTAATTTGTCCTATGTAAGTTTTACCCTGAGGTAGATATTGAATAAATCTTGTTGCACTGCCTATCGCGATTGGTAATATTCCAATAACTTCTGGGTCAAGAGTTCCTGTGTGACCGACCTTTTTTGTATTTAGTAACTTCCTTATTTGTTTAACACAATCATGTGAAGTACATCCTTTATCTTTATTAATTACTAAGAATCCATCTTTAGTTTCCATTTTTAATATTAAGAATACTTTGAGAAAGATTTATAACCATCCTATGATTTTGATATTCGAAATTTAGAGAAAGAAATTGAAAAACAATAATTTTATTTTAAAAGAGTTTTTAGACAATGCTTTTAATTTGAAATCACATTTAATGGAATACTTATCTATAAGAGAATATGATTTAGATGGATTCCTTGCAAATGCAAAGATGAATTTGGCAAATTCACATCCTGGAGATGCTTTGAATGATGTTTCGGATTTTTATACTGAAATAGTTGGAGATCGGCATGTAGCTGATTTAGCTGCTTGGCATCTCACGAGTAGGGAATACATCGCTGATACTTTAAAACTTCAGCAGAGATTTTCTAGAGATTTGGTTTTAGATTTTGGAGGAGGAATTGGAACGCATGCCTTAGCTAACACAATGTCTTCAAAAGTTGAGCATGTTTTTTTTGTAGATATTAATGAGACAAATAGAAACTTTGTTGAATACAGGGCAAAGAAATTAGGAGTCGAAAAAAAACTTACTTTTTGCAAGACAATTCAAGATACACAAATATCTAAATTTGATACGATAATTTGCCTTGATGTTTTGGAACATCTTGCTGATCCAGCTTCACAAATTGAGATTTTCAATGAGTTTATGGATCCTAATTCTATTGCTTTATTTAATTGGTATTTTTTCAAAGGAGAAAAAAATGAATATCCGTTTCATATCGACGACATTCAAATTGTTGAAAAATTTTTTGAGACTCTTCAATCAAATTTTTTAGAAGTATTTCATCCTACTCTTATAACTACAAGAGCTTATAAGAAAATTAGATAACTATATTAACTCTTTTTCTATTTCTTAAATTTCTTTTAATGCTTTCGAAACTTACTGTTCCTTCTTTGAGTGCAAAAAGCGTGTCATCTTTACCTTTTCCCACGTTAATCCCTGGCAAAAAGGATGTACCTCTTTGGCGAATTAAAATTGATCCAGCAGTTACTTTTTCTCCACCATAAGCTTTCACACCTAATCTTTTGGAATTTGAATCTCTTCCGTTTCTAGTAGAACCTGTTCCTTTTTTATGTGCCATTAGAATTGTTTAATTTGTAGATTTTTCGGATTTTGGTTTAGTTTCCTTTTTGACAGTTTCCTTTTTAGAAGAAGACTTAGGAGCACTTTTACCTATTGTAATAGATTTTACCATAACTCTTGTAAGTTCTTGTCTGTGTCCCATCTTCCTTCTTGTCTTTTTTTTGGGACGCATCTTATAAACAAGAATCTTCTTATCTCTTTTATGAGAGACAACTTCTAATTCAATTTTTGCGTCTTTAACGTAAGGTTTACCAACACTTATTGAGTCTTTATCTTTCAAAAGTAAAACTTTTTCAAGTGTTATCTTGTCTTTCTCTTTTGCATTTAGCCTATCTATGTCATAGTATCTGTTAACTTCGAACCAAAATTGTTTACCAGAAGTTTCTGCTATTGCGTACAATTCATTATTTTTAAAGGAATTGTTTGATGAGTTTTTAGAATTTGTCATATCTTAAAGACGCTATCAGGCTCAAATAGACAATTTGATTTAGCCAAATAAGCAATCATAGTAGTTTGTTTATTTTCTTATTTTGTAGTGTAATAAGTCAAGGGTTGTTTTAAATCTTTTATATCAATTAAGGAACTACAAAAATGGCAGCAAGAAAGACATACATTTTAAAACTATATGTTGCTGGAAATACTCCTAATTCAATGAGAGCTTTAAATACTTTAAGAGAAATTTTAGATAATGAATTCAAAGGAGTTTATGCTTTAAAGGTTATTGATGTACTCAAGCAACCACAACTTGCAGAAGAGGATAAGATTTTAGCCACCCCAACCTTAGCTAAAATTTTACCGCCACCAGTAAGAAAAATAATAGGTGATCTCTCAGATAGAGAGAAAGTTTTAATTGGTTTAGATTTACTTTTTGATGAATTGACTGAAACTGAATATAGTGGAGATAAATAATATATTTAAACTTTTTTAATTAAAGATTAATTCAAAATTTATTTTACTTTTGTTTAATTAGCACAAAACTATGAATGATAAGAAAATTGGTAAATCAAATAAAATGCAAGTACAAAAATTACCAACTGGTATAGAAGGGTTTGATGATGTTTGTAGGGGTGGGCTGCCTGTGTCTCGAAGTACACTAGTTAGTGGTACGTCAGGAACTGGTAAAACTGTTTTTTCACTGCAATACTTGCACCATGGAATTTGTAATTTTGATGAGCCAGGAATCTTTGTAACATTTGAGGAATCACCTCTAGATATTATTAGAAATGCCGCAAGTTTTGGTTGGGATTTACAAGAATTAATTGATCAAAATAAACTTTTTATTTTGGATGCTTCACCTGACCCCGATGGTCAGGATGTCGCAGGTAACTTTGACTTGTCTGGTCTTATTGAGAGAATTAGTTATGCAATTAGAAAATATAAAGCTAAAAGAGTTGCAATAGATTCAATAACTGCGGTCTTTCAACAGTATGATGCTATTTACGTTGTTAGACGAGAAATATTTAGACTAATAGCAAGATTAAAAGAGATAGGTGTTACCACAGTTATGACTACAGAAAGGGTTGATGATTATGGACCAATTGCTAGGTATGGAGTAGAAGAATTTGTATCTGATAATGTTGTCTTATTAAGAAATGTTCTTGAGTCAGAGAAGAGAAGAAGAACTTTAGAAGTTTTGAAGTTAAGAGGTACTATACATATGAAAGGTGAATATCCATTCACTATGGGAATGGATGGAATAAGTGTGTTTGCTCTTGGAGCAATGAGATTAACGCAGAGATCTTCAAATATTAGGATTAGCTCTGGAGTCAAAGACCTTGATGATATGTGTGGTGGAGGATATTTTCAAGATTCCATCATTCTCGCTACTGGAGCTACAGGTACGGGCAAAACAATGCTTGTATCAAAATTTGTTGAAGATTCTTATAACAATAATGAAAGGGCAATACTTTTTGCATATGAAGAATCTAGGGCTCAATTGCTTAGGAATGCGACTAGCTGGGGAATAGATTTTGAAAAAATGGAAAGTGATGGTTTATTGAAAATTATTTGTGCATATCCTGAATCAACTGGTTTAGAAGATCACTTACAAATCATAAAAACGCAAATTAATCAATTTAAACCAAAAAGAATGGCAATTGATTCTCTCTCTGCATTAGCTAGAGGTGTAAGTTTAAATGCATTTAGGCAGTTTGTAATTGCAGTTACCGGTTATACAAAACAAGAGGAGATAGCAGGCTTTTTTACTAATACTGCAGAAGAATTTATGGGAAGTCATTCTATAACTGATTCGCATATCTCAACAATTACAGACACCATATTGTTGCTTCAATATGTAGAAATAAAAGGTGAGATGGCACGAGCTTTAAATGTTTTTAAAATGCGGGGATCATGGCATGACAAACGAATAAGAGAATTTATTATTACGAATAGTGGCCCTGAAATAAAAGATTCTTTTTCTAATTTTGAACAAATATTTAGTGGTGCACCTCACAGAGTTGTGCCTGATCAAAATATTCAAAATGTTTTTAAAGGATTAGAGAATAATTAGATAATTTCTTTAATTTCAGAGCCTGAAAAAGAATCGGAATTATTAATAGCTTTTGTCAATAATTCATCTTTATCAGATTGTGCTAAGGCTAAATCAAACCAAAAAGTTGTACCTACTCCTAATTCACTAGCCATACGAATTTCCCCACCATGTTTTTCAATTATTCCTCGCACTATAGATAAACCTAAACCGGTACCTTGTTCAGTATGAACAGAATTTTCTACTCTATAAAAACGATCAAATATCTTTTCTTGGTCAGCTTGAGATATTCCTGAGCCAGTATCAGCAATCTCAATTCTTACTTTTGGGAGTGGTGAAACTAATTCACATTGAGGGGCTGCATCATTTTTTATACTTGGAGGTAAAGCAGGACAGGTATCTGGCCAAGTATAAGCTCTTATAGTTAGGGAACTGTTTTTTGGACTAAATTTCAATCCATTACCCAGTAAATTATCAAAAACTTGTAGAAGCAAATCAAAATTTCCAAGAATTGGAGGTATAGTTTCCTCTATATCATGAGCTAATGAAACATTTTTTTCTGTAGCATTGAGTCTATAATTTCTAAGAGTCTGTTCTATTGCTGGTTTTATGTCCATTTGCTCAAGTTGAACAATTTTCCCAGACTCCAATCTTGATAAATCTAATACATCATTTACAAGTCTTGTTAACCTGTCGGTCTCTGAATTTGCAATTCCCAAAAATTCTATTTGTTCTTCATCAGAAAGCTGATCTTTTAAATCGTGTAAGGTCTCTACATAACTTTTGATATTAAAAAGGGGTGTCCTTAATTCGTGCGAAACATTACTAATAAATCTATTTTGTGCCGCGTTAAGTTCAACTTCTCTAGTTAAGTCTTGGATTGTTACCGCAATTCCTTTTAATTCAACTTTATTCGTATCTAAAACTGATTGCAGGACAATTCTTAGGGTTCTTGCTGGCTCTCCTAAACTGAATCTTAAATCGTCCTTCTCCTTTTCCCTGTTTAAAATAGATTCTATATTCGTATGTAAGTCGTTAGATAAAATTTCAGGGATTTCATTTAAAAAATGTTTACCCTCTAAGAATCTTCCTTCCCAACGAAATAGTCTCTTTGCTGTTGGATTAGTAAGTACAATCTTGCCTTGTGAGTCCAATAATATGGCACCATCAGCCATAGTAGCTATTAGGGATTGCTGCTTGATTTGTGCCGCTTTTAGTTCTTCTATATTTGCTTCGTCATAATTTTCTAACTGTGTTGCCATTCTGTTAAATCCATTTAAGAGTTCTCCTAGATCACCTGTCATAGGTAAAGAAATTCTAGATTTAAAATTTCCTTTCGAAATTTCTCTAACACCTCTTACTAACTCTCTGACGGGTCTCGTAATAGTTAATGCATTAAATACAGCTCCAAGTATTACCAAAACCCAAATAGAGATAAAAACTGCAATCGTTACTTCTCTAGTTAAGGAGGCACTGGCTAGTGCTTTTTTATTAGGAGTGACCCCTAAAGCTAAAGTTCCAAGATATTTACCTTTCCACAACATTGGTACAAATACATCTGTTACTTGACCTTGAGGTGTCGCATGCTGCCTAACCAAAGGGAATTGTGGTCTCTTCTTTAATTCTGAGGGCAGTTTTAATCTTCGAGTGAGCTGAAACTGACTGTCTGAGCTTGTCGGTGTTGCACTGATCGGTATCCCAAGTTGAACAATATCTTCAGCATCAGTAAAGAATATATAACGCAGGTTTCGACTTGATCTCCAAAACTTTTCAGCTACATTCGAAATTTCTTTTTTTTGGTTATTAGCGACTAGTTCTGTAACATTCCCAGATAACAATAAGCCAAGATCTCGAGCATATCTAGTATCATTCATTCCTGCATCTCTTTGAATACTATTTAATGCAAAAAATGTTATTCCTGTCATGAGAAGGCTTACCACAAGAGTTGCTATAGCTAGCAACTTTGTTCTTAAGCTGAACCCACTCCACCAAACGAGGAGTCTATTAATCCAAAAGTTTTTATTAATATCTTCATTATCAATGATGTTATAGTTTCTACTGTCTTGATTATTAGGATCGACCATAATTTTAATTCTCCCTAGAAAAGTTTTTTCTGACTTGATAACCTATGTCATTTCTGAAGTAAATACCCTCAAAATGAATTTCTTTTAAATTCTTGTATGCTTTTTCAAAAACCATATCAAAGTCTTTATCTTGACAGACAATACTTAAGACTCTGCCTCCATTAGTTAATAATTTCCCATTTTCACTTAAAGAAGTACCAGAGTCAAAAATTTGACAGTCATTTGAGTCAATATTACCTATATTAATTTGAAATCCAGTTTTATATTCGTGAGGATAACCTTTGGAGGTCGCTATTACACAACCACTAACTTTATCAGAAGTATTAATTTTTTCATCACCAGTTAAATTTCCCATTGAGCATTTTCCTAAAAGAAATACAAAGTTTTGATCCATTAAGGGCATTATTGTTTGGCATTCTGGGTCACCAAATCTACAATTATATTCTATAACTTTTGGCCCAGATTTTGTGATCATTAACCCAAAATAAATTACGCCTCTGTAGTCAATATTTCTTTTCTTTAATTCATTTATTGTAGGTTCGATTATCTCTTTGATGATTCTATCAAGATAATCCTTCGTTAATAATGGGGCAGGAGAATAAGCTCCCATACCCCCTGTATTTGGGCCTTTATCTTTCTCGTTAAGTCGTTTGTGGTCTTGGGCTGTTGGAAGTAATGTATATCTCTCCCCATCGCATAAAGCAAAAACTGAAACTTCTGGCCCTTGAATTTTTTCTTCTAAAACAACTACATTCCCAGAGGAGCCAAATTTACCATTAAAAATTGACTCTGCTGCTTTAAAGCATTCATCTTTTGAGTTAGGAATAAAAACACCTTTCCCTGAAGCTAGACCATCAGCTTTTACTACAAGTGGGATTGATGAAGAATTGATAATTTTTTTAGCTTCTTCTATAGAATTTACTTTCCAAAAGTTTGCAGTTGGAATATTTGCGTCTTGCATAAATTCCTTCGCCCAAGATTTGCTAAATTCTAATTTTGCTCCATCTTTATTAGGACCGAATACTTTAAAATCTTTTTTGCGAAGAAAATCAGCTAATCCATTTGCTAGAGGTATTTCTGGTCCGATTACAACTAAATCTATTTTAAGAAAATTAAGCTTTTCTACTAGTTCATTTTTATTATTTATATCAATATTAACCCTTTCACATTTTTTAATTCTTTCTGAACCCGCGTTACCAGGTATTAAATAAACTTTTTTAATTAATTCATTTTTTTGAATAGCCCATGCCAAAGAGTTTTCTCTTCCGCCATTTCCAATTATTAAGATATTTTCTAATTTAATAAATCCACTAGAAATTGGTGAATGAATTCCCATAATTTGTTTTTTTAGGTTATGAGGTTTCGATGAATAATCAGTTAAAATGAAATAAAATCATTTGAAATTGATTTCTAATAATTATGTTAATTACAAAAAGTACTTTAGTAATAATAATGAGGTTTTAAATTAATGAATAAGTATGAGTTACTTTATGAAGGCAAAGCAAAAAAAGTCTTTACTCATGATGAGGTAGATAAAGTAAAAATTGAATTTAAAGATGATGCTACAGCTTTTAATGCATTGAAAAAAGAAAGATTTGAAGGAAAAGGCAAACTTAATTGCCTAATAAGTGCAAGAATTTTTGAGATTCTTATTAAGAAAAATATTCCAACTCATTTTATTGAACTTGAAAATGAAAAAACAATGATTGCAAAAAAAATAAAAGTAATTCCATTAGAAATTGTTCTAAGAAATATTGCTTATGGTTCTTTGTGTAAACAAACGACTATTAAGCCTGGAACTTTCCTATCAAAACCATTAATTGATATCTATCTTAAAAATGATCAACTTAATGATCCCCTTATTACCAAAGACAGAATTGAATTAATGAACATTTTAAGACCTCATGATTTAGAGTTAATAATAAATTTAACTTTAAAAATTAATGTAATCTTGAAAAGTTTTTTTAAAAATATTCAACTTCAACTTGTGGATTTCAAGTTGGAATTTGGTTATGATTATAGAAATAACATTCTTCTTGGAGACGAAATAAGTCCTGATAATTGTAGATTGTGGGATCTAAATCAAAAAAATGATACAATTGTAAGTCTAGATAAAGATAGATTTAGGAATGATTTAGGTGGTCTAATTGAAGCTTATAGCGAAATTCACCGAAGAATAAATGATTTTCTTTAACCTAATTGAATAAATAATGACTTATTTATCTTGATCAAAAGTATTATGCAAAAACATTTTTTAAAATTCGGAAAGGTTTTCACAAATGTTGCCTGCTCACCCTTGATTTTGATATCAAATAATTCAGAACTCGCTGCTAAGTATTTGCCAAATGACATTGATCAATCAATAAAAACCTTAGAAATTCCAAATACTAATAATGGTTTATTTCAAGGGATTGATATCAAACAAGATAAATATTTCCTTCTTGCAGAAAATAATAATACTGATGAAAAAAGTGTTCTTATTTCAGAAATTATTATAGAAGGTTGGGAAAATCATCCTGAGGGTAGAAAACTTGAATTGGCTGCATATGATTCTATGAGCATTAAGCCAGGGAGTATTGTTGATAATCAAATTTTAAATCAAGACATTAATGCAATATATGCTAGTGGCTGGTTTTCAGGAGTTAAAATAAAGTCTCAAGATGGGCCACTAGGCGTAAGGCTAATTGTAAATGTAGTGCCTAATCCAATTTTGAAAAAAGTTGAACTTAAACCAATAAACTCTGTAATCTCCAATGAATATGTAGATGGTATTTTTAATAATTATTATGGAACAACTCTTAACTTAAACGAATTGCAAAATAAGATAGAAATAATAAAAAAACGTTATGAAAAAGAGGGTTATTCTTTAGCTAGAATAAGTGGCCCCGATAGAATCTCTGAGAACGGAGTAGTAAAATTAAAAGTTTATGAGGGCATTATATCTGATGTAAAAATAAGATTCCCAGATTCTGAGGGTAAATTTTTAATTGATGGAAAACCTAGAAAAGGGAAAACAAAAGATTGGGTGATAAAGAGAGAATTAAAAACAAAACCTGGTTCAATATTTAATAGAAAAATTTTAGAAGCTGATATAGGCAGACTCTATGCCACATCATTATTTGATGATGTAAAGGTTTCTCTTGGGGCTGATAATTTAAATCCTGGTCAAGTCATAATTTTTTTAGACTTGAGTGAGCAAAGAACAGGATCATTAACAGGTGGACTTGGTTATAGCAATGGTTCAGGTATCTTCGCCTCGATTGGTTTACAAGAATCAAATGCACTAGGAAGAGCATGGTCTACAAATTTAAATCTAAATTTCGGAGAATATTCAACCACTTATAATTTTTCATTATCTGATCCATGGATTAAAGGTGATAAACACAAAACATCTTTTAGAACAAATATTTTTTTAAGTAGAGATTATCCACAAGAATTTAAAAGTGAAAATAACGGGCGCATATACGCAGTAGATGATACTAATACTTCAACCTCTGATACTTTTTCATCAATAGTTTTAGAAAAAACAGGCGGTGGATTTTCTTTCTCAAGGCCTTTTAATGGTGGAGATCCATTTAAGGTCGCTAAATGGAGAGTTCTTGCAGGGATGAATTTTAAGAAAGTAAAGATGATTGATGGTGATGGGAATAGAAAACCTTACGGTGACGTGACTCCAACTACAGGAAATATTAATGATATTATCTGTATTGGATTTACACCGAATGATGGTTCATGTCCTGATGAAAATACATTAGTTAGTTTTATCGCGAGTACCTCCAGAAATAATTTGAACAATTCCCTCAACCCAACTACAGGAAATAAATTTACCTTTGGTACCGAACAATTTGTTTCAATGGGGAAAAACTCTCCAACTTTTAATAGAATGAGAGCTTCATATGCATTTTTTATACCAACAAAAATAATAAATTTAACTAAGGCATGTAAGTCTAGCGATTCTACGAGCGAAGACTGCCCTCAAGCTTTTGGATTTCAATTTAAGGCAGGAACTATACTTGGGGAATTGCCTCCTTACGAAGCATTTTGTATGGGAGGAACATCATCTGTTAGAGGTTGGGGATCTTGTGATCTAGCTGTAAGTAAAAGTTTTGTTGAGGGCACTGCAGAATATAGATTCCCTGTTTGGAGAATGATATCAGGATCTTTATTCTTCGATGCAGGAAGTGATCTAGGCTCTCAAAAAGAAGTCCCTGGGAAACCAGGTAAATTATTGCAGAAATCAGGTTCTGGTTTTTCCCTTGGAGGGGGCGTTGGGGTTAAAACACCAATAGGTCCCTTAAGATTAGATGTTGCTAGCAAGGACCTAAGCGGGGATTGGAGATATACACTTGGAGTTGGATGGAAGTTTTAAGTGTTTTCTTGGCCTGCTAATTATGATTATTGCTATACCTTGGCTGGTGTTATCTCTAGAGAGGGCATAGGCTTACACAGTGGAGAAAAAACTAGAGTGACAATTTCTTCCTATGAGAAAGAAGGATATTATGTATCTTTTAAGGATAAACCTAACGAGATTTTTAAGTTAACTCAGGATTTAATTGGAAGTACGATGCTTTGTACGGCTGTTAAATTAGGAGGGAGAAATCTATATACTATCGAACATTTATTATCTTCAATGGCAGGTTGTGGGTTAAGTTATATACACATTCAGGTTGATGGGAGAGAGATTCCTCTTTTAGATGGATCGGCAATCCAGTGGGTTAGAGATTTTGAAGAAGTTGGGATAAAAAAGGCACCAAGACCAGATAATTTCTTTCGTGAGATTAATAAATCAATAATTTTAAACAAAGATGGCTCAGTTATAGCAGCAACTCCTGCTGAAAAAACTACCATTATATCTACTATAAGTTTTGCCTATCAAGCAATCGGAGATCAAACTTTTGTGATTGATTTAAATCCAAAAAGTTTTGTTGAAATGATTGCTCCTGCCAGGACATTTGGGTTTAAAGATCAATTCCAAGAGTTAAGTGAACTTGGATTAATAAAAGGCGGAAGTTTGGAAAATGCCCTTGTTTGTGACGGGGATAAATGGGTTAATCCACCATTAAGATTTGATAATGAACCAATAAGACATAAAATTTTAGACCTAATTGGGGACTTGGCTTTGGTAGGGTTACCTAAGGCTCAAATTTTAGTTTATAAAGGATCACATTCTTTAAATGCTTTATTGGCCTCATCGCTAAAAAATTAACTTTATTTTTATTTGTTTTGGAAAAGAAATTATCCAGTGAAAATAATCAACTTTCCTCTGAGCACATACTAGGTTTGTTACCTCACAGATATCCCTTCGCTCTTGTGGACAAAGTCATAGAGCATATTCCTGGGGAGAGAGCTATTGCTGTAAAAAATGTAACTATAAATGAGCCTCAATTTCAGGGACACTTTCCTGAGAGACCCTTGATGCCTGGGGTTCTTATTGTTGAATCAATGGCTCAAGTTGGTGGCATAATTGTAACTCAAATGCCCGATCTTCCTAAAGGACTTTTTGTCTTTGCTGGAATCAATAATGTTAAGTTCAGAAAACCAGTTGTACCTGGAGATCAATTGATAATTTCTTGTGAGTTATTATCTATTAAAAGACAAAGATTTGGGAAGATTAAAGGTGAGGCGCATGTTGATGGGAAGTTGGTTTGCGCTGGAGAATTAATGTTTTCTTTAGTTGATTAGGAATATGGATCGTAAAAATACTGAATCAAATGCAATCTTTAGTGGTGTAACAGTGCATCCAAATGCTTATGTTGATCCAAGTGCCGAATTAGATGATGGGGTTATTGTCTCTCAAGGAGCTATTGTCGGACCTGATGTGACTATCGGGAAAGGTACTGAAATAGGCCCAAATGCTGTTATTTCAGGAAGAACTCAAATTGGTAAAAATAATAAAGTTTTCCCAAGTGTTTTTATTGGTCTTGATCCCCAGGACCTCAAATATAAAGGGGCCCCTACTGAAGTAATTATTGGAGATAATAATACTTTTAGAGAATGTGTAACTATTAATAAGGCCACCGATGAAGGAGAAAAAACTATTATTGGTAATAATAATTTGTTAATGGCTTATAGTCACATTGGCCATAATTGCGAACTTGGAAATAGGATAGTTTTATCAAATAGCGTTCAAGTAGCAGGCCATGTAAAGATTGAAGATAAAGCTATTATTGGCGGATGTTTAGGAATTCATCAATTTGTACATGTTGGATATTTAGCAATGATTGGAGGAATGACAAGAGTAGATAGAGACGTACCTCCTTTTTGTTTAGCAGAAGGACATCCAGGAAGATTAAGAGGTTTGAATAGGATTGGAATTAAAAGAAGTGGTTTGATGGAAAATAAGGATTTTGATTTAAAACTTTTGCAAACTACTTGGAATCTCCTTTTTAAATCTAATGATGCGATTTCAAATTCATTAGAAAAAGCAATGAAAGGAGAATTAGATCTTTCATCTTCAAAATTATGTAGTTTTTTAAAAGAATCAATATCTAAAGAAAGGCGCGGACCAATGCCTTTAGTTAATTTATGAATAAAAAGATATTTATAAGCACTGGGGAAGTCTCCGGAGATTTGCACGGAAGTTTATTATCAAAAGCATTATTAGATGAAGCTAAAAAACAATCAATAGATTTAGAAATTTGCGGATTAGGTGGGGAAAGGATGCAGAAAGAAGGCGTAAAAATTCTTCAGGATACTACATCTATAAGTGCAATTGGAATTTGGGAGGCTTTACCTCTTATTCTTCCAACAATAATAATTCAAAAAAGATTTTATAAATTATTAAAAAAATATCCTCCAGATTGCTTAATTTTGATTGACTATATGGGGCCCAATATAAAAATTGGAACTAAATTAAAAAAATCGAAGACTAATATTCCAATTTTTTACTATATTGCTCCTCAAGAATGGGCTTGGAGGGTTGGCAATAATACTACAACAAATCTAATAAATTTTTCTGATAAAATTTTTGCGATTTTTAAAAAAGAAGCAGCTTTTTATAAAAAGAGAGGTGGAAATGTTTTTTGGGTTGGACATCCAATGATTGACTTAACAAAAAAACTTCCTTTAAAGAAAGATGCTCGAACTATTCTAAGACTTCGTCCAGATCAAAATATACTACTTTTAATGCCCGCATCAAGACCTCAAGAATTAAAATATATTTTACCTACTTTTATGCAGGCGGCTAGAAAATTACAACTAAAATATCCAAGTTTAGTTGTCTGTATTCCCTCATGCCGAAGAGATTTTGATGAAAAATTCAAAAAATCCTTTAGAAAATATCAAGTTAAAGGGCTTGTAGTTTCTCAAAAAGATAGTGCAAAATTAAAGCCTTATATTTATTCGCTCACTAAAATTGCCCTTTGTAAATCTGGGACAGTCAATATGGAATTAGCTTTATATGAAATCCCACAGATTGTTGGTTATAGAGTAAGTAGGGTAACTGCTTTTATTGCTAAAAAAATCCTCAATTTCAAAGTAAGATTTATTTCTCCTGTAAATTTGTTAATTAATAAACTAATAATCCCCGAGTTTGTCCAGAAAGACTTTGACGAAAAGAAAATCTTCTATAAATCTTGTAGGATTCTTGAGGGCAAGTCAGAAAAAATAAAAATAAAAAAAGGTTATGCTTTTTTAAAAAAAGAATTAGGTGAAAAGGGCGTAGTACAGAGAGCTGCTAAAGAGATTATTAATTCTATTATTTGAACTTTATAATAAAAAAATGAAATATTTCTTACCTTTAATAATTGCTCTTTCGATATTCATTAACCCTGTAAATACTTTTGCAGAAGAATTGATTCTTGCAGGAGGTTGTTTTTGGTGTTTAGAACATGATTTAGAATCATTGAAGGGGATAAATTTCGTACAAAGTGGCTATTCAGGTGGAGATTTACAAAATCCTTCCTACGAAAATCATGAAGGACATCAGGAAGTGGTTTTAGTGGACTATGAATCCCAATTAGTTACTTTACACGAAATACTTAGGTTATATTTCAGAAATATCGATCCTCTGGACGGTAAGGGTCAATTTTGTGATCGTGGAGATTCTTATAGGCCTGTGATCTTTTTCAAAGATGAAACTGAGGAAAGTGTTGCAAAAAATGCAATTTTTTCTGCCTCTAATGAGTTGCGAGTGCCATTAGAAAAAATATCTGTAGAACTTAAATCAAAAGGTAAATTTTGGTTGGCTGAAGAATACCATCAGGATTTTGCTGAGAGAAATGAACTAAAATATAAGTTTTACAGATACACATGTGGGAGAGATCAAAGGTTGGATAAATTATGGGGGGATAACGCTAGATCAACAAATCTTTGGGCTGAATGATTTTAGATATAATTATTTATTTTTAATCCATTGAACAAGAGTTTTAACTCCAAAACCGGTTGCACCTGATGGATTAATCCCCTTATTCTTATCAGTCCAACAAGTCCCAGCAATATCAATATGAGCCCATTTAATTTCTTTATCAAAGAATTCCTCTAAAAACAAAGCTGCAGTAATTGACCCACCTGCCCTAGGGCCTGTATTTTTCATGTCAGCTATATGAGACTTTAAGCCTTCTTTATAAGATTTTTGTAAAGGCATTTGCCATAATTCTTCTCCAGCTTGGGCTGATGCCGCTTTTAGATCATTTGCTAGATCATCATTATTGCTCCAGTATCCAGCTACATCATTCCCTAATGCAACAACAATAGCTCCTGTTAAAGTGGCGAGATCTATTATTGAATCCGGTTTTAAATTAGATGCGTAAGTTAAAGCATCAGCTAACGTGAGTCTTCCCTCTGCATCAGTATTATTTATTTCAATTGTCTTACCATTAGATGCCTTAACTACATCTCCAGGATGTACTGCAGATCCATTTATCATGTTTTCGCAAGCTGCCACAATAAAATGTATTTCGAGCCCCTTTGGTTTTATTGCCCCAAGTGCTTTTGCTGCTCCTAAAACTGCAGCACTTCCGCCCATATCATATTTCATCATCTCAATTTGAGAGGCTCCTACTTTCAGGTTGTATCCTCCAGAATCAAAGGTTAAACCCTTCCCAACAAGCGCAATCTTTTCTTTTATTGGACCCTCTGACTTCAAAGTAAGATGAATAAATTTAGGATCTAGATCAGAACCTTTTGCTACAGCTAAATATGCACCCATTCCTAAATCTTCACATTCTTTTGCCTCTAAAATTTTTACTTCCAAACCATGATCTTTTGCTATTTGAGAAGCTTGTATGGACATTTCATGGGGCGTAAGACTATTTGGTGGAGCGGCTACAAGTCTTCTGGCTAGTTCTACTCCTTCACATATTTTTTCTGTCTCTTCAAAGCTAGCATTCTCAATTTTCTTTAAATTCAAAAACTCTATTTCTTTAAGCACTATCTCTTCATCTTTTTTCTTATTGAATCTATTGTCCTTATAAGCAGATAATCTTGCTGACTCTGCTAATTGATTAATTTCTAGTTGAGAATTTATTAATTCCCAAGGAAGCAAGATGCTGATTTTTTCATTTTTATCAACAGTTTTTCTAATTAGATTTCCTATTGAGTTTTCTATATCACTTTTATTTAGGCTTTTTGATTTACCAAGACCAACTATGGTTAAAGTTTCTAGTTTTTGATCTAAAAATTCAAAGCTTAGAGTTTTTCCTTTTTCTCCCTTGAATTTTTTTTGATTAACTTTTTTTATTAATAATTTTGGATCAACAACAAATTTTATGTTTTCAAGTTGGCTGGCAATTTCTTCCTCTAAAACTCCAAAAATTAATGAAGCACCTTGCCAGTTATCTAGATTTTTTTGGAATGTGGTAAATTGCATTTGTAAAATGGATTTAATTAACTTTTAGTTATTTGTGAAAGTGGTTGCCCACCTATCTCGGGTTTCTTTATTAAAAGGTGGTAACCATAAATATATCAGTTGCTGCTCTAATTTACGTCTTAATTTTACTTCTTTAGGTACATCTAAGAAGAAACGAATATCTTGGTGACTCGAGAGGTTGTTATAGGCTAGGGCTTCTTTATAATTCATGAGGTAATTTTTACAGTCATGTTCTCCCTTCCATCTTTTATTGGCTAAGTTTGTTTCTCCTATATAAAGGATTATTTTAGAACTTTTCATCGAGTCAATTACAAAATACATTGCTGGACCATTGTGTATATTGATTGGTTCTCCAAAAGTTCAATGATAATGGCTGTAGGGAAAAAGGATCAATTTTTCTTTCATCGGAAATTATATTTACAGGTAAACTTGTCTGGTGCAAAGTTTTAGTGTGAGCATCTTTTGAAATTTTGGATTGGTGATTATGTATCCTATTTCTCCATTCAGTTATGATTTCTCCTTCGATTTTTAAATTATTTGTTTGTCGAAAATTAATTGATGTATTTACATTTGAACCAAATAATTCAAATTGTCTATTTTGATTTGAAGTATTATTTAAGTTGAATTTTTCCAATATTTATGAAACATGTCTACTAAATTTAATTCTGAAAAAATATAAATCAAAGAATTATTTATAAACTAAAATTTATTAATGTTCTAATCAATTTAAAAGATTCTTGTTATCTTGTAATTGAGCCTTAATCTTGCGAAGTAAAAAAATAGAAATGGGATTCTTTGAGTCAGACATCGTTCAAGAAGAAGCTAAAAAGCTTTTTACAGATTACCAAGAACTTATGAAACTTGGATCTGATTATGGAAAATTTGACAGAGAAGGTAAAAAAATGTTTATAAAAAAAATGGAATCCCTGATGGATCGTTATAAGGTTTTTATGAAGAGATTTGAATTGTCTGAAGATTTTCAAGCCAAAATGACAGTAGAACAATTAAAGACACAGTTAAGTCAATTTGGGATTACTCCTGATCAAATGTTCGATCAGATGAATAAAACCTTAATAAGAATGAAGGATGAACTTGATAAAACTTCTTAAATTAAATTGTTAAAACTTCATGTCAGATAATTTAATATTGCCATCATGGTTGTCAAGAGGAATAGAAGAATATTTTCCAAATAGGGGAACAGATCAAACCTTTTCGGAGATAATTGATTATGCGAAAAAAAATAATAAAAAATTAAGGGTTAAACTCGGGATCGATCCAACTGGAACAGATATTCATCTTGGGCACAGCATATTGTTTAAAAAACTTAGGGCATTCCAAGATAATGGACATATTGCAGTTTTAATTATTGGAGATTTTACTGCTCAAATTGGAGACCCAACCGGAAAAAACAAAACAAGAGTTCAGTTATCGGAGAAACAAGTTAAGGATAATGCAAAAACATACTTAACCCAATTAGGGATGGGAAAGCCAGCTAATGAATCTATTTTAGATTTTGATTCAAAAGACAGAATAGAAATTAGATATAACAGTGAATGGTTAAAAGGATTAAATCTCAATTCGATAATTGAATTAATGGGGAGTGCAACAGTTAGTCAAATGTTAGCTAAGGAGGAATTTAATAAAAGGTACACTTCGAAAGTTCCAATTGCTTTGCATGAATTCTTATATCCACTATTACAAGGTTACGATTCGGTAGTTGTTCAATCAGATATTGAACTTGGTGGTACAGATCAGAAATTTAATATTGCAATAGGAAGAGATCTTCAAAGGCATTTTAAACAAGACCCTCAATTTGGTGTTCTGCTGCCAATTTTGACAGGTTTAGATGGAATAAAGAAGATGAGTAAATCTGAATTTAATACCGTAGGTTTGACTGAAGATCCTCTTTCAATGTATTCAAAATTAGAAAAAGTACCCGATAATATAATACCTACCTATTTTGAATTACTTACTGAATTAGATTTAAGTTTTCTTGAAAACTCAAATCCTCGTGAATTACAGAGAAGAATGGCTTTAGAAGTTACTACTTTATTCCATGGGGCCGAAGAAGCATTAAAGGCGCAATCAAACTGCGAAAAATTATTCCTTGGACACAAAGAAAAAGTTGGAGAAATCCCAGAGATTTCTTTAAAAGAGGTAGTTTTTCCAGTTAAGTTTTTTTACTTGTTAAGTGCTCTAAAACTTTTCAAATCTAGTAGTGAATCCAAAAGATCTATTAAAGGTGGAGGCGTGAAAATTGATAGTCAGAAAGTAATAAATCCTGATTTAGTTTTTAATTCAAAAAATGATTTGGAAGGGAAAATTTTACAAATTGGGAAAAAAATAATTAAGAGGTTTGAAAACTGAAATTGATGAAAAAAAGATTAAATTCAGAAGATAAAATAATATTGGCAATTGATGGATTAGATTTAAGTCAAGCAAAATTACTTCTGGAAAAATGTCCTAATATAAAATGGGTTAAAGTTGGTTTAGAGCTTTTTGTTAGGGAAGGTCCAAGAGTTATTGAAATATTAAAAAGTTTAAATAAAAAAATTTTTTTAGACTTAAAATTTCATGATATTCCCAATACCATGCGTGCAGCATGTTTCCAAGTTTCAAAATTAGGGGTTGATATAATTTCTATTCATGCTTCAGCAGGTCTAAAAGCTCTGGAAGATTCGAAGTTAGCATCTTTAGAAGGGGCCACCTCAGTTAGTCTTAAACCTCCATTTGTTGTAGGAATAACTGTTTTAACAAGCTTTTCTCTTAAAGATTTTCAAACTGATCTTGATAGAAATAATTCAATTGAAGAAAATGTATTGAGACTTGCAAAATTGTCTTTTGATGCCGGATTAGATGGATGTGTTTGTTCCCCTTGGGAGGTAAAAATGTTGAGATCTATTTATAAGGATAATTTTGAACTTATTACACCAGGTATTAGATTAAATATTGACAATAAAGATGATCAAAATAGAATCATGACTCCCCATGAAGCTATAGATAATGGGGCTTCTAAGTTAGTCATTGGTAGATCAATATCAAAAGCTATAGATCCTAATAAAGCTCTAATAGAAATATTTAAATCTATTGATTCTGACTAATTTTGGATTCTTCTCCTTTAAGCAATCTTGTTATGTTTGTTCTATGTTTCCAGATTACTAATAATGCCACAATTAAACTTATGAAAAAATATGAGTGTATAAATTTACCTAGGTAAAAAAACATAAAAATAGGAAGTAAGATTGCAGCTGAAATACTTGATAAAGAAACAAATTTAGTTTTTGTTAGGACTATTAAAAAAATCCCAAGAGATGCGAGTCCAACTTTCCAAGAAAGAGCTAAAAACATACCTAATCCAGTTGCAACTGCTTTCCCTCCTTTACCTCCAAGCCATATTGGCCAAATATGCCCTGAAATAGCGGATATCCCTGCTATAACTTCTATTAACCCTTGATCTGTGTAATATTGAGCAATTTTTACTGCAATAAGCCCTTTACCAACGTCAATGATAAATACAAAAAGTGCTGGCCATTTACCAACATTTCTTAGAACATTTGTGGCACCTGTAGATCCAGAACCTATAGTTCTTAGATCTATATTCTTAAGATATTTTCCAATTAAAAAGCCTGTAGGAAGTGATCCTAAAAGATAACTTGTAAAAATTATTAAGATATTCATAAAGCTTAGTTTAGTTCAAGATCATCGTAAATTTCATGATCTGAACCAGCAAATGCAACCCATAATGGGAATTGAAGTATTGGAATTTCAACAGAGGTTTCTGCTGCATCAATGATAATAAATGGCAATTCTTCATTCGCCTCTAATCTATCAGCTCTCTCGATAACACCTTCAGGCCTTTCAAAAAGAACAATTCCACTATTAGGTCCAAAATCATCCCTTGTAAGACCAAGTGAATCTTGAAGAATTCTTCTCCATTCGCCTAATCGTTCAGGCTGCGAAGCTAAAATAAGAGTCTGAAACTGATCTCCATATAATTCTCCAAGAATAGAAATTAAACCCGCAGATAATAAGGCATTTTTTTGTCGTGATCCTTTACTTTCAAGAGAACCTCTTCCGCCCATGTTAAAGAACCAATCATCCATAATTTCTATATCTGATGAATCAAGACTTCGTCTTAATTTCCATGGTTCTGCATAAAAGTCAGGTTGTTCTGTAAAACTTGAAAAGCAACTTTTTATAATCTTTTCATCTGGCTTAAATGTTTCAGAAAGAGCGGGAACATTAACTACATTATTTGTGCTTTTGTTTTGCTTCTTCTCATCAAGGGGAGAAGGCTTCACGATTATTGGTTGAGAAACTAATTCAAGTTTCTCTACGTTTTGTGAAAGATTCTGCAAAGCTCCGGTTAAGTACTCTTGAAAGCCTTTAACTCTTTTAGCAATATTATCTGAATGTCCTTTGAAATTTGACTCAATATCTTTTTCTATTTCATTTTTTTTTGTTTCTAACTCTTTTATTTCTTCTAATAAATGGTCTTTTTTTGTGATGAGATCTCTAAAAATTTCATTAGAAATTTCATCAAAAGATTTATTTGATTTGTCGTTTTTTTGCGTAATTTTTTTATTTTGCGTGGTATTTTTCTTGCTAGTTTGTTTGGTTTTATCATCTGAAATTGACTTATCTATTGTTAATTCCTTTTCAGGATTATTGTCGGAAATTTCTGTATTGGTCATTTAAATAATTTTGATGAATATGCAAAGTCTGAATTTTAAGAATTTTTAATTTCCAGAGAGTCAACTTTTTTTATGAGCTCATCTTTTAATTGCTTTGGATTAAATAAAATTGGCAATAAATGAGGACTGGACTTCTCTCTGAAATAAAAAATACCTGGGATTATAGGGAAAAAGAATTTCCATGATATCCAGTTCTTGAATGGAAAAGTTCTAATCTCTTTTCCTAATTGTAAAACGATAAAATCATCATTTGTTATTTTTATTCTTAAGGTGAATGACTGAAGTAATAAAAAAAAGCTAAAAGAAGCAAAAATTATTGTTGGCAAAGAACCAATATTCAAAAACAGAAGCATAAAACTTAAAACTATTAGAATGATTGGCAACTGAAATGATGGAGATATTATTATAGGTTCCTCTTTTTTTGATTTAGTGTTAAACATAGGATCATCCAAATAAAATTTGTGTTAGGAATACATCCATTAAAGATACAATAACGAGAGTCATTACAACTGCGCCTGTTGTACTTGTTCCAACTTCTTTTGGACCACCTTTAGTTGTGAGTCCATATCCACAAGCAATGACAGAAATAAGTAATCCGAACACCACAGATTTAATTAACATTGAGGTTAAGTCTGCGCTAGTTAAACTCACATTACCTGACCTTACGGATGTCCAAAAAACTATTGGAGGAACCTTATAAAAAATTGTGCTCCAAATTTGTCCACTCCATAAAGCTACAGATAAAAACAAAATACACTGTATTGGAGACATTATTACCATCGATAACAACCTTGGGACTACCAAATATTGGACTGGTTCGGTCCTTAACATGGTTATTGCCTCAATTTGTTCTGTAACTTTCATAGTGCCTAGTTGAGCTGCATAGGCAGTTGCCACCTTTCCAGTCATTAAAGTAGCAGTTAGAAGAGGAGCCATTTCTCTAGCCATACCTACTGCTAATAAACCTCCAATTTCACTTGAAACCCCCATACTTGTAAGTTGTGATGCAACTTGAATATTAAAAACTGTACCTGCGGCAATTCCTGTAATTAATACAATTAATAAACTGCCAGGACCTGACTCCATAAGTTGGTCAAAGAGATCATTTTTGGAAATTTTACCCTTAAAGATAAAATTAATTGCTTGCCCGCCAATAACTAAGCTGCTTAGAAGTCTTTTGAAAAAATTAAGGTAATACATATCTTTATATTAGTTTGTAATTAATTCTCGATCCCATTTTCTCATGATTAAAAGACCAATTATTACCAATATTGAGGGTATAAAACCAATACATAATCTAATAGTTAATTGTGCTGAGTAGCATTGTTCAATAATATTTAGACCATCTTTATCAACAAAGCATGATTGATAACCTGATAAATACAATAAAAATCCTAATAATTGAACACTAAACGCGATACCAATCTTCTGAATAAGTACCATCCATGCAGTATATAATCCTGCTGGTTTCTCTGGATCTTCATCTATTGCATCAGGGAGTAGTGACCAAGGGATAAGAAAAGCGATTGAAGCTCCAATGCCAATAAGACAGATTATGAAAATTAAAAGAATGAACAGAAATATGTTGCTGGCATTTAGGAATAAACTATCTCCAACTCCTGAAATTTTTGATAATGAAGGTAAAAATAAAGCTGCTGTACATGAAATAATCCACATGATCGCTCCATAGTTTAAAGCTGAAATCCTGTTCAATTTATTTGATACTCTTGTCCATATTTGTAAACCCACTAAAGCGCTAATTTGGAAAGGTATCGGGATCCACTTCGCAATATATGTTGGTACATTCAGTACATCCTCGACATAGATTATCGCTACTGTTTGCATTAATTGTAGGGCGCACCAAAGAAGAATATAAAGCTTAATAACTTTTAGAAATTTTTTATTTCTGAAGATCCTTTTGAATTGAAGTGTTATGGCTTCAACTTTTCCAGAAGGTCTTCTTGCTTTTTTTGCGAATGGAGCTAATCCCCAACAAGAAATTAATGTTGCAGCAACTGCAATACATCCGCTTATTTTACCCATTAAAAAATATTCATTATTTGCAGATCCTTCGGAACCTAATACAACTCCAGCAATTATTAAACCAGTTAGTCCTGCAATTATTGAGCCAGTAAATCTAGATGCGTTTAGTCTTGTTCTTATTGCTGTTTTTTCAGAAATTTCAGTAGATAGAGCTGCAAAAGGCAGATTAATACTTGTATAGGCAGTCATTACGATTATAGAAATTATGGCATAGTAAATAGTCTTGGTTAGCACTGAACCAGTGGGTGTCCACCATATCGCAGCTAAAGAGAAACCAAGAGGAACTGATGCTGCTACCATCCAAGGGATTCTTGGCCCCCATTTTGATTTTGTACGATCACTTAACCATCCAATTAACGGATCATTTACTGCATCCCATATCTTTATAAACATTAATAATGATCCTGCAATTATTACTGGTAAACCAGCAGAAATAAAGAATTTGAAAAGAAAAAAACCAAATTGCGTCGCGACTAAACCTGTCCCTGCATCTCCTAGCCCATAAGAGAACATTAATCTTGTTGTTGATCTAGAAATATTTTTTTTCGAGTGTGAATTTTCCAATCTTTTTACTTTGTTGATTGTTTGATAATGTATTATTGCAATGGTTATTCTATTACTTAATGCGGGCGTGGTTTAGTGGTAAAACCTCAGCCTTCCAAGCTGAAGATGCGGGTTCGATTCCCGCCGCCCGCTTTTAGAATAAATTATTTTTTGCCCCAAATACTTCATCTGAAATGATTAATAAAGAGCTTCTACTCTTTATTGAAACGGATTTTTCATTGATAATTAAGGGTTCAAAAATCTCAGACATGCTGGTGTCAATAACTTTTAACCAATTATATTTACATTTCGGCAAGGGGAAATCGATACTTTTTGAATATGCATTCAAGCCTATCCAGACCAGCGGATTAGAAATGCCTTTGTTAATGCTAAAGGCAACTGTGTGAGACCAACTACTCCAATCGGGGCTATCTAACTTTGTTCCATGCCAATGATATGTTGGAATATTTTCATTGGTTTGATTATTAGGGAAGAATGATGGATTAAAAATGTTTGTTAGTTTTTTTCTGATTTTTATAACGTATTTAAAATATTCTAATAATTCCAAATCTTGCTGACCATATTCCCAATTCATCCAGCCCAATAAATTATTTTGGCACCAAGAATTATTGTTACCGCCTTGTGATCTTCCTATCTCATCACCCATAAGTATCATTGGTACACCTTTTGAGATAAATAAACTAAGAATAAGATTTTTTTGTTGTCTTTTTCTTAAATCTTTAATTAATAAGTTTGTAGTTGGTCCCTCTGTACCATGATTCCAAGAATTGTTATGGTTATCTCCATCTCTATTTTGTTCTCTATTAGCAAAATTATGTTTTCTATTGAAAGTTACTAAATCTTTTAGAGTGAATCCATCATGTGAAGTAATAAAGTTTATTGATTTTGGGAAAATAGTATCTTCTTTATAAATCGATGGAGTACCTTTGATTTTATCGCTCATATTCCAAGCTGTATCTTTATCTCCCTTCCAAAATCTTCGCAAATCATCTCTAAAATGACCATTCCAAGTGAAGGTATTCTTAGATGGGAAATTACCTAATTTATATAAACCGCCACAGTCCCATGGCTCACTTATAAACTTTATATCAACAAGTTCTGGTTCACATTCGATATCTTCAAAAATTGGAGGATTATCGAGTGGTGAGAGATTTTCTCCTCTTGATAAGGCAATACCTAAATCAAATCTAAAACCATCTACTCCAAATTCATTCGCCCAACACTTTAATGATTCAATTATTAGTTTTCTAACTAATCCTCTATTTGCTGCAATAGTATTACCACATCCGGAGACGTCCTGATAATTTTTATCTTTTCCAATAAAGTAATAAAGATTTTCATCTATACCTTTCCAAGATATTGCTGGCCCTTTTGAATCACCTTCGCAAGTGTGATTGTATACAACATCTAAGATGACTTCAATGTCTGCTTTATGACATTCCTCTACAAATCTTCTAAATTCCTCTCTATTCTTTTCGGGGGATTCATTCGAAAGATATTCAAAATGCGGAGTAAACCAATTAATTGGACTATATCCCCAAAAATTTTTTAGACCATTTGGGGCATCAGTAGGATCAAAACAAAAAATTGGAAGTAATTCAATTGTTGTAATACCCAGTTGTTTGAGATAAGGAATTTTTTTTAAAAATTTCTTAAAACAACTTTCATCTTTATCAGTTGATTCAGTGAAAGCTTTGATATGGAGTTCATAAATAATTGTTTCTTCCCAAGAATGTTTCGGTCTTGGATAATCCTTAAAATTAAATAATTTTCTATCGCAAACAACACTTTTAAGACAAGAATTAGTATTTTCTTGATTTTTTAATGCATTTTCTCTTTTATAACTTCTCCATCCGGTAATACCCCTTGAACATGGATCAAGTAATACTTTTTTTTCATAGTTATTATTAATCTCATTATTTTTTTGTTTCACTCTAAAAGCATAAATAGAACCTTCATCTAGATTTTTTATTTCCGCATGCCAGTATGGACCTGTATTATGAGTCTGATCTAATTTGAATGTGCTTTTTGGGGAAATAGAGTCCTCTTTCTCAAACAATAAGATTTCTACATATTCTGCATTTGTGGCTACTAAGGAAAAATTAATCCCTTGTGAAGTTAGAGAACTCCCTAAAGGAAATGGTTTACCTTTATTGAGATGAATCACTTTTTTTTATCATTGACTTAGTTAAATATTGAGATAATTTATTTAAATTACTGATATTTGAATAATAGATGCAAAATTTAAAAAAAAACTCAAATTTAAGGCTTCACTAATCAACTTTATTAGATCTTGGAGAGTATTAATTTTCTAATTAATTACAATTTCTTCATCCATTTGCTCAGTGCATAAAACGATTTATAGAGAAAGTTTAATAATGAGAAAACTAGATTTTTCTTGATTTCAAAATACAAATTGTGTTTTTTCATGTGATGAGAAGGAAATATATCTGAAAATTAATAAAACATAATAAATAGGTCAAATTCTTAAATCCCCCCCCCTTTGACATTTTTCCCCTTTGCTAAATCTAGTTATATTTTTAATGCTAAATCTAGTGCCAGCAACGCTTTTTGCTGTTTTCTAAATGAAGAAGCTATTTTTTATAGATGAAAAAGCGCGGTTAAAAGAAATAAATAATGTTGCTAAAAATGTCCCTAAAATTTGTATAAAGCTTTGCGCCGCCGGCATTTTCGGTTGCCGTATTTGTATTTGCTCCATATGATGTGAAAGTTCGAGGTTTAAACTCGATTTAAATCTTTTTTTTAACCCCTAGCTTTAATTTAAATTTCAATGAACAAAGCTGATTTAGTAAATCTTGTTGCAGCTCGTACAGAGCTCACAAAAACGGATGTTTCTTTAGTTGTTGATGCAGCTATTGAAACTATTGTTGATTCAGTAGTGGAAGGCAAAAAAGTCTCTTTACTAGGATTTGGTTCTTTTGAACCAAGAGATCGTTCTGCAAGACAGGGTTTAAACCCTAAGACAGGCGAAAAAATAGCAATACCCGCTAAAAGAGTTCCAACATTCTCTGCAGGTAAACTTTTTAAGGATAGAGTTCAAGGGTAATTTTTTTAATCTATTTCTTCCTTTAATAACAAGGTGCTCTTTTAGGGCATCTTTTTTTTTAAATCGCAAAAAAATGCAATTAGCTCAATGCTCAATACTCTTAACGAGGTATTCAAAATTTTGAAATCTTAAGAAGTGATGAAATGTTTAACTATTTTATTCCTTAAATTTTTGTTGTTATCTAATTTTGTTATGGCTGAAACAATACCAACAAAGCCTAAGATTTTAAAACAATCTAGTGATTGTTTTAAAGATTCACGAACCCAAATATGTAAAGAATTAGTTTCTGAAATAGAAAAACTTCAATTAGTAGTATTTGACCAAAATAGATTCAAATGTCAATCAAGTTTATTGGGGTTGCAAACGGAAATTATTGAAGCTTATTTTTTTAATAATTTCTCAAATAAGAGAATTTCATTAATGATCCCATATGTGATTAAAAATTGTTAATTATTAAAATAATTTATTTTTTTAGAATATTATAAATTGGTTATTTAATTTGTAATGGTAAAAGGTTTTTCCGATAATGATGTTAAGAATAATACTAAAAATACTCAAAATACTCAAATAAAAGAAAAAAAAGGCTTAGCTGGTTTTCTTAAAGGCAAGAAATTTACTTACACTTTGCCAGGCAAAAAACAAATAAATATTTTTGGATCAATAGTAATAGGCTTAAATATCATTTTAGTATTGCTAGTCATCCTTTATTTAAAGAATCAAGAATTCCATGACTTTGTATTTAATGTTGGACGTTAGCTATATTTTTAGATCGAAAGATTTTATTAGATGATATATTTAAATTTTAGAATATCTTATGAAGATAGTTAATTTAGTTTCTCAAGTATTTTTTTTGTTGATAACTGTTCTATTTTTGATATATTTTCTAACAGGTTATGACTCCGCTTTCGAGGCAGACCAAAATTGTCATTCATATCTTTCAAGTTACGATAACCCATCGGGAAATTATGGTTGTGACCATGATACTGAGACTCATCAGTGGATACTTTACGAGTCCAATGAAAGTAATGAACCAGCAAAAATTATTAAGAAATTTAGATACAAGTTTTTATAAATCAATTTTCTTATAAAAAAACTTTGCAGATATAATAGAGATAACAGCTGTAATTGTGAAAGTAAGATATTGATATATGCTTCCTTCTAAGTAGATTTTATTTTTATATAGAGGAAAATCGACTAAAGATCCTATTGTACCCCAAATAATTACCCAAACAGATATGTATAACAATACTTTTATTGGATTAGATTTCTTTGCTTCCATTTTTAATTAATACCAAAAATTGAAGAAGTAACAGGTCTGCCGCTAAAAACTAACTCGGTTAATATAAGCATTAAGAATCCGATCATTGCTGCTCTACCATTTACAAGTTCAGCACTGCTATTAAATCCAAAAACATTCTTTACTTCATCTCCCTTATTGTCTACCCATTTTGAGTATTCATTATCAGTTGATGATGTATCAGTAAAATCATCATTTTGATTTTCTATTGGGGAGCCTTTTTCTTGCATACAATTTTTTAGCTTATTCTAGTAATTTTAAAACTAGTTTATTATTAAATTAAATTTGAAATGAAAAAAAAATTAAGACAAAAATTATTATCCATAATAATTGTAATCTCAAAATTAATTGACAAATTAATTTAATTTTTTCTCCAGTGCAATTATCTCCATTCGCATTGATCTTTGGCTTTTTAATAATCTCATTTTTATATTTACTTTTTCCACCCAATGTTATTCCAGAAATATAAGCAAATATAGCTTCTGAGATCCCAGCATTAGGCGAATCATATTTTTTACCATCAAGATAGCTTTTTTTTATGATTGATCCATACTCATTAATTTTGGGACTAACTAAAGGTAATGTAATTAAAACTAATCTTGAAGGAACAAACGTAAAAATATCTTCGATTTTTGCACTGAAAAAACCTAAATATCTAAAATAATCATATCTGTAACCTATCATTGAATCTAAAGTACTTACGGCTTTATAAGAAAAACCAAGTGATAAAGGCCCTGGCAGAAAAATTGAAAATTTCATAAAAAAAATTCCAATAAAAATCCAAAATAATGGCCCAAATATTCCATCAACAGAATTCTCGGTAAGACTCTCTGTACTTGATCTCAAAAGATGTTCTAAAGAAGATGAACTTACATCCCTACTAACTATCCTTTGTACCTTCTCTTTGATTATTCTCTTATTTTGGTCATTAATTTCTTCGCGTTCTATAAGCTCTGCAATCTCTTTCACACTTGAAATAAGTCCCTTAGTCGCAATACAACTCGAAAGTCCAAAAAAAATTAGCAATCCACCAAAAAAATTATTTCTTGATTGCACATAACTGAGTTCTATCAGTTTACCTAAACCAAAACTCATTCCTATGGTGGTTATAGCTACTATTAAGCCACCCCAAAACAATATATTTTTATTTTCCCCAAAATTATTTATGAGGTAATCAGATATTTTTTTTATGTAAAAGCCAATTACTTGAACAGGGTGGATTAAGAATCTTGGATCGCCGATTAATAAATCAAAACCAATCGATCCAAGGAATATTAAAAATAAATTTATTTCAGCCAACTGAACATCGAGCGCAAACCTTTACCTACTTTCTCAATTTCATGTTTTGAGTTCTCTTCTCTTAATTTTGTCATTAAGGGTTTGTTTTTGTCGCATTCTTCCACAAAATTCTTAGCGAAAGTTCCATCTTGAATATCTTTTAGAATTTTCTGCATTTCTTTTTTTGTATCACTATTGATTAGTCTTTTACCACTTACATAATCTCCATATTCTGCAGTATTTGAAATGGAATCTCTCATTTGAGATAAGCCTCCCTTTACCATTAAGTCAACAATAAGTTTAACTTCATGTAAGCATTCGAAGTAAGCAAGTTCAGGTTGATATCCTGCCTCTACAAGAGTTTCGAAGCCTGATTTGACGAGTTCTGATAATCCTCCGCACAAGACAGCTTGTTCGCCAAATAAATCAGTTTCTGTTTCTTCTTTGAAGTTTGTTTCAAGAATTCCTGCTCTCGTTCCGCCAATCCCTTTAGCGTAAGCCATAGCCAATGATCTTGCACTCCCAGAAGAATCTTGCTCTACTGCAAACAATGCTGGAACTCCTTGACCATTCTGATATTCCCAACGAACAGTGTGTCCTGGTCCTTTTGGGGCAATCATTACAACATCCACAAAACTAGGAGGTTTGATAAGTCCGAATCTTATATTGAAGCCATGAGCAAAACTTAATATCTTTCCTTCTTTTAAATTTGGTTCTATTTCTTTAAGATAAACATCTTTCTGAAACTCATCTGGAAGGAGAATCATAATCCAGTCTGCTTTTTCGCAAGCTTCAGAAACGCTAAAGACTTGTAGACCATCGCTAATAGCTTTGCTTTCAGACTTACTTCCTTTATATAATCCAACAATTACATCAATACCGCTATCTTTAAGGTTTAGGGCATGTGCATGACCTTGTGATCCATATCCAATAATCGCTATTGTTTTATTATTTAAAAGACTTAGATCTGCATCTGTGTCGTAAAAGAGTTGGGTCATTAGTTGTAGCTTCTTTGCATTTGATAATTAATATTTTAGACATTAAGGTGGCAATAAACCAAAAAAATTATTAATTTAAAAAATTAAAATTAAAATATTAATTTAGAAAGTTTAAGACTGATTTGCTTCGCTTGGATGGGTAATTACTCTATCAATTAATCCATAATTTTTTGCTTCTTCCGCACTTAGAAAATAATCTCTATCAGTATCCTTTTCAATTTTCTCAAATGATTGCCCTGTCATATCTGCCATAGACATGTTTAACATATCTTTAATTCTTAAAATTTCCTTAGCTTCTATTTCAATATCACTTGCTTGGCGTTGAGATGTCCCTCCTAAGGGTTGATGAATCATTATTCTGCTGTGGGGCAAAGCAACTCTTTTACCTTTTGTACCAGCGGCCAATAGGAAGGCTCCCATGGAGGCTGCGAGACCTACGCATATTGTTACTACATCACTTTTTACGTATTTGATAGTGTCATAAATTGCCAAGCCAGCAGTTACTGATCCTCCTGGGCTATTTATATATAGATAGATAGGTTTGGAATTATCATCAGAATCTAAATAAAGCATTTGTGCGACAAGGCTATTAGCAATACCATCATTCACTTCTTGTCCAAGAAAAAGAATTCTTTCAACACCTAGTCTTGTATATATATCGACCCATCTTTCGTATTGACTTCCTGGAAGTCTGTAAGGCACGCTTGGAGTTCCTATTGGCATGATTTTAAAATAGTTTTGTGAGTGTTAAATTTTATTTGGTAAATCTTTTTGACTTGTGAGTATTCTATCTATAACTCCATAATCTAAGGCTTCTTGTGGGTTGAGATAACTCATCCTGTCAGAGTCTTTTGAGAGTTCTTCAATGTTCTTTCCAGTATTACGAGATAAAATCTCCAGCATTGATTTTTTATTTTTCAAAACTTCCTCAGCTCGTATTTGGATATCGGTTGCTTGGCCTCTTGCTCCGCTTATAGGTTGATGCAAAACAATAGAAGCATGCGGAAGAGCTGCTCTTTGTCCCTTAGTGCCAGATGAAAGAATAACTGCAGCAGTCCCCATTGCTTGTCCGATACATATGGTGTGTACTGGGGGTTTAATGTAGCTTATCGTATCGCAAATAGCGAAAGCTTCTGTTTCAAAACCTACTGCGTCACCAGTGTACCAACTTGTTCCAGTTGAATTTATATAGAAATAGATTGGTTTTTCTGGATCCTCAAACTCTAAATAAAGAAGTTGAGCAATAATTAGCTCAGTAACATCCATTCCTAGTTGTCTTTTCGCATCATCATCTGAAAATAATGGTAAACCAAGATAAACAATTCGCTCTTTCAATAAAAGAGAGGGGAGATCTGGGGGCGGGGTCCTCATAACGGTGTTTTCGCCGTAATAAGGAGCAGATACAGTCATTTGTATCACAAAATTAAGATTGAACTGATTCTAGCTAGATTTAGCCCTGTGTCGCTGGTGATTTAAAAGATTTGTTTGACTCAGGATTATTTATTAGTTTTCCAAAGACCATTCTTCCTGTGGGAGTTTGTAATGCTCCTGTGATGACAATATCTAATCTGCTTCCCACAAAATTCTTTGCCTCATCAATAACAACCATTGTGCCGTCATCTAAATATCCAATACCTTGCATTTTTTCTTTGCCTTCTCTCACGATTTTTATATTAAGTGACTCTCCTGGTTGTACTTCTGGCCTTAAAGCAATAACCAAATCACTCAAATTCATAACTTTTAATTCTTTAACTTCAGCGATCTGAGAAAGATTATAATCAGCCGTAATTAAAGTTCCTGTCATGTCCTCAGTAATTTTAAGGAGTTTTTCATCTACCCCATTACCTTCATACTTTGTTGGATTGATTACAAGTCTTCTCCCATATAAATCTCTTAATTCTTTTAATAACTTGAGCCCTCTTCTGCCTTTGGACCTTTTTTCATTACTGCTTGAGTCAGCTAAAGTTTGTAATTCGTCAATTACACTTTGAGCAACAATTAATTGCCCCTCCAATAATCCGCAACTTAATAGGCCATTGATTCTTCCATCAATAATTACACTGGTATCAAGAATTTTTGGACTTGCAGCAGGGAGGATACCTTCATTAACTAGATATGCATCAGTATTATTTGGATTAAATAATCTCAATAATGTCCTTCCATGGGTATCTGCCAACTTATAACCAAGCACACCAAAGAAAATATTGCTTAATATGGCTGCTAAAGGTTTTGCGAAAAAAACTTCTCTAGGGAAGGGAATTAATAGTATTGGAGCAAGAAGGAGATTCGCAACAAGTAATCCCAAAATTAATCCAACGGACCTACTTATTAGTAAGTCCGTTGGCATTGTTCTTATTTGATCAAGAAACGTCTTTCTAAGTTGAAGAAATACAAAACCAGCTGCTAATCCTACAAAAAAACCAATTATTGCTAAAACAATTCTAAAACCTTCTACATTAGATACCTGTTTGAGTATGTCTACTGGCAATAAATCAACACCAAGCCATCCTGAAGCAGCCCCAGATAATACAAATAAAATTAATACTAAGATATCTGTCATACATATAATCTACTAGGATTTATTAATTGAGTAAATAAGGATCTTATTTTTTTCAATCCTTAATACGTTTTTGGAGCTTAAAAATGAATTTATATTATGAATAAGTTTCCAAGAAGTGCTTATGTGCACATTCCTTTTTGCCACAGAAGGTGTTTTTATTGTGATTTTGCAGTTATTCCATTAGGAAACAAAGTAGAAACTTTAAAAGGTTATGGAAGCAAAACTGTTCAAGAATATTTGCAGTTTTTATATAAAGAAATATTGTCAATTAAGCATAAATCACCATTATCGACAATTTATATAGGAGGTGGCACTCCATCAATTTTAGATCCAACGCAAATCAAAGAATTAATTGATCTTTTTAGAGAAAATTATGGAATTGACTATGGTGCTGAAATTACTATGGAGGTTGATCCAGCAAGTTTCACTCAAGTTGATCTGTTTGGCTTCATAAATGCTGGGATAAATAGATTTAGTCTTGGAGTACAAAGTTTTAATAATCAGATACTTCAAAAGTCGGGAAGGCGTCATTTGAAAGAAGATGCAGAGAAATCTTGTTTATGGTTGAAAAGAGAATATGATTCTGGGTTAATAAAAAGTTGGAGTTTAGATTTAATTCAAAACTTACCACTAAGTGGATTTAAAGAATGGCAAGATGACTTAAAAAAAGCAATTTCATTTTCACCACCTCATCTATCTATATACGATTTAAATATTGAAAATGGCACTGTTTTTAAAAAATTAATTAATTTAGGCAAATTAAAACTCCCAAGTGATGAAGAAGCTTTTAGGAATAGTGAATCAACCCATTTAATTTTAAAAAACTCAGGGTATTCAAGATATGAAATATCAAACTATTGCCTTCCGCGACATCAGTCGAGACATAATAGGGTTTATTGGAGTGGTTTAGGCTGGTGGAGTTTTGGTCAAGGTTCCACTAGTTCACCTTGGGGGGAAAAGTTTACTCGACCAAGAGTTAGTAAAGAATATAAAGAATGGGTAACTAGACAAGACGAATTTAATTTAGATTCATCCCTAACTAATAAGGAGTTTGTTTATAAAGAACTTGATGAGAAAATAATGTTGGGATTAAGAGTTAGAGAGGGTTTAGATATCAAAGAAGTGTTTAAAGAACAAAACTGGGATGACAAAAAATGTGAAAGCAACTTCAGTAAATTGATTGAAGAATGGGAAAGATTTCTTGAAAGTGGACTACTAGTAAAAAAGGGGAATAGATTCTTTTTAAGTGAGCCTAATGGCATGGAAGTTAGTAATCAAGTTCTTATTTCTATGTTTAAGTGGTGGGATGAGATTAACTAAGTCTTTCAGAGTCTACCCATTCTTTTAATTTATCCTTGAATAATTTCTTTCCTTGGATAATTGGTTGGCAAAATGGGGGTTGATCATCATTAAGGCCTAACAAATCTGCAGTAACTCTTACTTGCCCATCGCAATAATTACCTGCGCCGATACCTATTGTGGGAATTGTTAAAGAATTTTGTATTTCCTTGGCAAGCAAATCAGGAATATGTTCAAGAACTATTGAAAAACATCCTAATTGTTCAAGAATTAAAGCCTCTTTCTTTATTTTTTCTTGGCTTGCTAAGCTTTCTCCTTGTTTTTTTAATCCAATATTTAGATAGCTTTGTGGTGTAAGACCTATATGACCCATAACAGGGATCCCCATTCTTATTAATCTAGAAATAACTTTTTGTATTTCTGGTTCGGCTCCTTCTATCTTTACAGCTTTTGCATAAGTGCTCTGAATGATTTTCCCTGCATACTCAACAGCTTTATCCTCACCACATTGGTAAGTCAGAAAAGGCATATCTGAAACGACCAAAGGCTGTTCTTCAATTTTCTTTTTAAATCCTCTTGAAACAGCATTAGTATGATAAATTATGTTTTCTAAAGTTATTGGCAATGTCGATTTGTATCCTAAGCAGACCATTGCTAATGAATCCCCTACTAATATGAGATCAACATTTGCTTGTTCTGCAATGGATCCTGATATGGAGTCCCAGGCAGTTAGTGCAATGATTTTGCGAGATTTTTTTTTATAATTAACCAGTTCTGAAGGTAACATAATAAATTTATGTATCTTTTTTAATCAAGAATTGCTAGTATTATTCTGACTCGGCCTTTCGCGGTTTTAACGCCTAAACCTGGTCAGGACCGGAAGGTAGCAGCCACAAGGGATGCTTGAGGCAGGCGAGATAACCGAGTCACTCTATTTTACCTTTTAACCTATATCTTTTTTATTTTGCCTTAATCTCAAAAACTCAGGAATACTAGCTCCTGATTCTTTATTATCGGAATAATTATATAAGGGTTGATTAGATAATCTATTTTTTATTCTTTGCTGGTTTAATGGTTGGGTTGTTTCGAATCCTGTAGCAATTACAGTAACTTGTATCTCCCCTTCCATTGCCTCATCGACCACTGCACCAACAATAATATTCGCTTCTTGATCAACAACATCATAAATAATTTCAGATGCAGAGGTCATGTCTTCTAAAGTCATGTCTTTGCCTCCAGTAATATTTATAACGCAGCCTTTAGCTCCATCAATTCTTGCTGCTTCTAATAAAGGACTATTCATTGCTGCCTGTGCTGCCTCTATAGCTCTAGATCTTCCTGAACCTATACCTATTCCTAGAAGTGCAGTGCCAGCCTCAGTCATAACTGATCTAACGTCTGCAAAATCAACATTAACTAATCCCGGGCAAGTAATTATGTCACTAATGCCTTTGACCCCCATTCTTAGAACATCATCAGCATTCCTAAATGCTTCTTGAAGAGGAGCTCCTGCTATAACGTCTTTTAACCGATCATTTGGAATAACTATAAGAGTATCAACGTTTTCAGCTAGTCTTGCGATCCCCTCCTCAGCTTGACGCATTCTTCTTTTTCCTTCAAAAGAAAATGGTTTGGTTACTATACCTACTGTTAGAGCCCCACTTTGTTTGGCTACTTCTGCAACAACGGGAGCAGCACCTGTACCAGTTCCTCCACCCATTCCAGCGGCTATAAAAACTAGATCAGATCCCTCTAAAGCTTGTTGAAGCTCTTCTTTGGATTCTTCGGCTGCTTTTTGCCCAATACTTGGATTCCCACCTGCACCTAAACCTCTAGTGAGGTTTTGTCCAAGTTGAACTCTACTTTCTGCAGAAGATTGTAATAGGGCTTGTGCATCGGTATTGAGGACTCTAAATGAAACACCTTCTAAATCACTATTTATCATTCTATTGACAGCATTACTGCCACCACCACCTACACCAATAACTTCTATTTTGGCGTTTTGGCTTGGGTGGATTTCTCTTGATTGATCAAAGTTTGGATTGTTACCGAAGCTCATCTCTTAATTAGGAATCTAAAACTAGTATTGGGTGCATTATGAACTTACTGAGCTCATCTGTAGGAATTTGTTGAGGAAAATCCTAAAAATATTTATTTATTAAATATTTTGTTTTGAATGCAAAACCCACATCAACACTACAATAATTAAAAAAAATTATTCAAAATCCTTTTTCAAATATTAGGGTTTGAACACTTTTATTTTTGGTTTATTTGGATTTGTAAGATCAATATTATCTATTTTTATTGAAAAGCCATTTTTCTCAAATTCATTTTTTAAATTATTGATTATTTGTAATTGATAGTTGATTAAATCTGGTTTAAATCCTAAGAAGATTGTTTTTAAATCTTTCTCCTCAACAATTAGAAAACCATCAGGAGAAAAAGTTATTTTAACTATCTCAAATTCATAATTCTCTAGAGCGATGAAAATTTCAGATAATATATTTTTAAATTTTTCTTTCCATCCAAAAACTTGTATGGTTAATTTCTCCAAATTTTTTTCATCCACATTATGTTTATTTATAAAACTTCCATCTTTATCGATAAAGCCTAACATTTTTTCTTCTTTTATAATTCTCTCACCGTAAGCTATTGGAATTCTTGTATTAATGTGAACCTTCAAACCAAAAGGAAATAATTCTCTGTTTACCGAAACATTCTTGAGTGATAAATTCTGTTTTAACTCTTTTTCTAACAAATTAGTTTTAACAAAAATTAATCGGATTGGAAAATTTACAGATGAACTCCTTACCACATCATTCTGCGAAAATAATTTACTTCCAGAAATCCTAATGTCCCGAGTATTAACTTTTTTGAGAGTTTTTATGCTTAAAAAGCTTGTTAAAAATAAAAATGAAATTAGAAAAAAAAAGCTTCTATTTTTGGTTCCTTTTTGGTTTTTCACAAATCACATCGAGCTTTTTCCATCAGTTGGTCCATCCATTCTCTCGCTTGCTCTGCATCTGAAAATGGTACATCCATCTCTTTCCCATCCCCTACCAATCTCAACCTGCACTTACCTTGAGATTCGCTTGTTAGTGGAGCTTCTCCTGAAGTAAGTGCCATTAATTCAACTAATTCAAGTTTCTTGATTGCAAAAGAATCTTTTTCTTCAAATTTACCAGCTTCAAATGCGCTCCACTTTAACTCCCCATCTTTTAAGGACGCTGCACCTGAACTATCCAACTTGCAAAGTTCAGAATCACTCGCCCAACTTCTAAAAAGATTTTGCCTTCTTCTTTCTAACCATCCAAGTGCAGTTAATAAAATGAAGATTAAAAGTAATGGTAACCAAAGTAGTCCATGCAACATTTGATTTAAACTACAAATCTAAAGATATATCTACCAGTTTAGCCACAAGTTGTTCAATTTTTAAACCTGAAGCTTCCCAAAGCATTGGAAACATACTGTTTTTTGTAAAACCAGGAATTGTATTTATTTCATTAAGCAAAATTTTATTTGAAGATTTTTCTAAAAAGAAATCTACTCTTGCAAAACCGAAAATATTTAGTGCTCTACAACTTCTAATAGCAATTTCTTTAATTTCTTTTTTGATTTTAGAATCTATTGCGGCTGGGATAATTATTTTATTATCTGAGTGATATTTTGAATCGTAATCATACCACTCACTTGAGTAATTTACCTCGCCTATTTCAGAGGTTAAGAGTTTTGAATTACCAATTATTCCGCATTCAATTTCTCTTACCTCCAAACCTTCCTCTATTAAGATTCTTGGATCTATTTCCCGAGCCTTCTCCAATGCTAGTAATATTTCCGATTCATTTTTGACTTTGGAGATGCCAAGAGATGATCCAGAGTTGGATGGTTTAACAAAAACAGGAAATTTTAATTTTTTTAAAATTTCATCAATTATTTTATTTTTTACTTGCTTATCGTTGAGATCTTCATTTTGAAAAACTAGATAATTAACTTGTGGAAGTTTAAGATTTGAGAAAATTGTTTTCATCAATATTTTATCCATTCCAAGTGCAGAGCCAATAATTCCGCACCCGACTAAAGGTTTCCTTGTAAATCTAATTAAGCCATGAATTGATCCGTCTTCACCATTAATTCCATGTAAAAGAGGAAACCAAACATCAATATTTTGAAATTCAATTCCTTCAAGGAAGTTTATTTTTTCTTGATTAAAAATTTTTTGTTTTTTTGTTTTATAGTATTTAAATTCACCAATTAGGATTTTTTCTGAAATATCACTATCAAGCCAATCTCCATATTTGTTTATGTAAAAAGCTTTAACTGTAAAGCGTTCTTTATTTTTTTGTGCATTAAATGCTTGAAAAACTGTTTTTGCAGAGGATATGGATACTTCATGTTCATTGGAATGCCCGCCAAATATTAACCCAATACATTTTTTCTTTCCCCCAATCATTTAAAAAAATTTATAAAGAAAGTTCTCCTGTTAGAGAAAAAGGTCTTGCTTCATTTATTCTGACATTTATTTCATCTCCCAACGAAAAATTAAAGTTAATGTTTTTGGGAATCTCTACGAAAGTTAATCTATTTGTTCTAGTTCTACCCATCATTTGAGAGGAATTTTTTGGATTTAAACCCTCAATTAAAACGCTTTCGAAATTATTGATATATCTTTGGTTTCTACTCCTAGCGGTTTTCTCGACCAAATCATTAATTTCCTGTAATCTAGCTTTTTTTACCTCTTCTGAAAGTTGATTCGTCCAAACTGCTGCAGGTGTATTTGGTCTTGGAGAGTATGCTGCTGTATTCACCTGATCAAAGCCAATTTCTGATATTAGCTTTAATGTATCTTGATATTGTTGCTCGGTTTCTCCTGGGAAAGCAACTATCGCGTCAGCTGTGATTGATGCATCTGGCATTAATGACCTTATGTTCTCGATAATATTTTTATACTTTTTAATAGAATATCCTCTGGACATTTGCTTTAAAATTTCATCATTTCCACTTTGGAAGGGGATATGGAAATGTTCACAGACTTTATCAAGTTCATAACAAGCTTGAATCAACCTTTTTGAAAAATATCTTGGATGACTAGTAGCAAATCTTATTCTGCGAATTCCTTTAACATCATGAATATAATACAAAAGATCAGTTAGGGTATTCTCTTTTCTCCCCTCTTTTGTAGTTCCTGGAAGGTCTCTACCATAAGCATCAATGTTCTGACCCAAAAGAGTAATTTCTTTAAAATTATCATCAGCTAATTTTTGGATCTCACTTTTTATTGCATTTGGATATCTTGATTGCTCTTTCCCTCTGACAGAGGGGACTACACAATATGAACATCTTTCATTACATCCATAGATGATATTAACCCAGCCACAAATTGAGCTTTCTCTTCTGGCACTTGTTATATCTTCAGAAATGAAGGTTTCTTCTGTAGCAGCAACTTGATTTCCTAAATCAACTTTCCCCAGAAGATTCTCAAGGTTATTTACATGTTGAGGGCCCATTACTAGGTCAAGTTCTGGGACTCTTCTTAGTAAGGATTCTCCCTCTTGCTGAGCAAGACATCCTGCAACAACAAGTTTTAAGCTAGGTGTTTTGTGCTTTCTTTTTGCTTGTCTTCCTAAAAAGCTATAAACTTTTTGCTCTGCATTATCTCTAATAGTGCATGTATTGTACAAGACCAAATCGGCATTTAATTCATTATCTGCTCTGATGTATCCCATTTTCTCTAATGTCCCAGCCATTCTCTCAGAATCAGCCTTGTTCATTTGGCATCCAAATGTGGTTATCCAATAACTAACAGTAGTTGAATTCTTTTGAGTTTTTTTTTCGTCTGATTTTGTTTTTGTTAGCACTTTGCTAGGAATTTTTTATGATTATTTAATTCAAAATTACAAGTTAAATAATTTTGCTGCAATATTTTTGAGGGCGAGCGAGGGGATTCGAACCCCCGAATAGCGGCGCCACAAGCCGCTGCCTTAACCACTTGGCGACGCCCGCCTCACATTTATAAATTTAACAACTCAAGGGTATTTTTTCATAGTTATTTTTATCTTTTAGCGAAATTTGAATTATTTTCTAATTAAGAAAAGTTTTCTTATGATTTAAAATAATAGAAAATTTAAAAATTTGAGTAATTCCGGCACAGCTAGGGTTCTTATTCCCAGAAGCCTTTGTTTAATAGAAGATATAGATAACCTCATTATCGATGTAGAGGATTTATGTTCAGTTTCTATTAGTTGGAAGAATGGATTTGTTTCTGAGTTAAAGCCTTTAAGAAATAAAATTACAAAACCAAAAAATATTTTATTGCCAAGATTTGTTGAAACGCATTCGCATATTGATAAATCTTTTACATGGGAAGACTTTCCTAATCTGGAATCAAACTATGGAGGGGCATTATCAGTAAATCTTGAAGAACATAAAACTAGAACTACAGATAAGGTTCTTGAAAGAGTTGAAAAATCATTAAAACTCGCCATACAAAATGGATACCGAGCTATTAGAAGTCATATTGATACTTACAAAAGTCAATCTATTGATATTTGGATTGAACTTTTTAAATTACAAAAAAAATTTTCATCTGAGTTGACTTTACAATTCGTTGCTTTAGCTCCATTGGAATTCTGGGATACAACTAATGGAGAAGATTTGGCAAAAATCTTTTCATCTAATGGAGGTATTTTAGGAGGTGTAATTGTTCCTCCTTTCAATAAAAAAGATACAAGTAAATTGCTCGCAAAGATGCTTCTTCTAGCTAAAAAATATAAATTAGAAATTGATTTGCATATAGATGAGTCAATTATCGAGCCTGGAGCAGGAATAAAAGTTTTATTAGAGACAATCGAAAATTTAAAAATTAACAGTATTCCAATTACTTGTAGTCATTTGAGTAGTTTTGTTTCTCTAAGTCATAGAGAGATTTTAAATTTAGGAGAAAAAATAGCTGAGAAAAATATTAAAGTTATTGCTTTACCTCTAACAAATTTTTGGCTGCTCAATCGAAGTAATAAAACTACCTCATTAAAAAGACCAGTTGCTCCAATAAAGCAATTACAAAAATTACACGTGGATGTATCGCTAGGTAGTGATAACGTTCAAGATCCCTGGTACCCATTTGGTAATTTTGATCCTTTTTATATGTTGTCTTGCTCTATACCTATGCTTCAACTAAATCCCTGGGAGAGAATGACTCTATCTTCTATTTTTTTAGCTCCAAGCAGATTATTAAACTTAAAATGGGATGGTTTAATTAAAAAGGGTTGCCCTGCTGATTTTGTGATTTTAGATGCACAAAGATGGGCAGATGTTTTTTCGAGTTCATTAAAGAGAAAAGTTTTTATAAAAGGCGATTTATATTGCTAATCGGCTAATTTATATACAAAACAATAAAAATTTAATTAATGACATCAAATACTCTTAAATTTATAGATAAATTTAGAGAAGTTAAAAACTTAGAGATAATTGAAAGCCAATCTGACATAAAAAGGCTATCTAAAGATTTTTATAACTACTCTCCAATCCTTACTGAAAAATTAGACGAATGTATTGCTGATTTGGTGGTAAGACCTATTGATCACAGAGCAGTAAAGGAAGTAGCAGAAATTTGTTGGGAATTTTCTATCCCACTTACTTTAAGGGGGGCAGGTACAGGTAATTATGGACAAGCTGTCCCATTGTTTAAAGGAGTTGTAATGCAGATGAGTCACTTTAATAAGTTAGAAGAATTTGATCCAGATACAGGTTTTGTAAAAGTACAGTCTGGCTGTGTGATGGGAGATTTGAATAACCAATTAGAGAAATATGGGAGAGAATTGAGGTTGCTTCCTAGTACTTGGAAAACTGCAACAATTGGAGGTTTTATTGCAGGTGGATCAGGAGGTATTGGTTCAATTAGGTGGGGATTTTTAAGAGATCCAGGAAATCTTATTGGTCTAGAGGCAGTAACGATGAATGAAAAACCTGAATTATTAAAATTTGATGCTGAAGAATCCGAACCTCTAAATCATGCTTATGGGACTAATGGAATAATAACTTCTTTACTACTTGCTACTGATATCAAACGTAAGTGGTATTCAGTAGTTATCGACTGTATTGAATTTGAAAAAACAATAGAAATATTAAAAACTCTCACCAGCGCAGCAATTGATCTGAAACTAGGAGCAATTCTTGAAGATGAAATTGTAGATCAAATGCCAAAATGGTTTAAAAGTAATTCTAGAAGTCACAAGATATTAATTCAATCTAGTCTTGGAGGTACAAAAACGATCGAGTTGATTTGTAAAAAATTCAAAGTTGAATTTACCTTCCTTGGGGAAGAAGAAAAACTCGTTAATGGAATTTCTGAAGTCGTATGGAATCATACAACTCTTCATATGAGGTCTAAAGATAAAAATTGGACTTATTTACAGATGCTTTTACCACTTAATAGTGAACTAGAATTGATTAATTTTCTGAGGAAAAAATGGGGTAGAAAAGTTCTTTGGCATTTAGAGGCAGTTTCTCAACAAGGATCACCGCGATTAGCGGCTTTACCTGTATTAAGGTGGAATGGGATAGATGAATTAAATGAAATAATGGAAGATTGTAAGAAACTTGGGGCTTTTATTTTTAATCCCCATGTTTTAACTGTCGAAGGTGGAGGCCTAGGAGTGGTTGACGCAGATCAAGTAAAAGCGAAATTAAAATTTGATCCTAAGGGGCTATTAAATCCTGGAAAATTGGAAGGTTGGGAATTAAAAGAGCAATTTAAAATTTAACATTTTTCTTTATTCGCAAATTTAATAAATTCAGCAACTAAAAAAATTGAACCCGTTAGGACAGGATGATTAGGTGGCCATTTTTCAAGGGAAAATAAATACTCAATGGCAAGTTCAAATGTTTTAAATTCAATTATTTTTTGAAGGTCAATTTCTTTAATCTGAGAAAGATCTTTTAATTGCCAACTAGATTGGTTTGGTACTGGCACAAGTAATAAGTGATCATTTTTCTTTAGAAGCGTTTTGAATATTGCGTAAAAATCTTTTTGTCTTTGGACACCTAAAATCCAATAAATCCCTTTATCTTCATTCTCCCAATTGCTTCGCTCATGAGAGAGTGCTTTTGCAGCAGGATAATTATGCGCACAATCTACAAGAATTTCTTTGTTGAAATAATTTATTATTTCTAGCCTTCCCTTCCAAGATGTCTTTTTAAGACCTTCAGAAATGTGTTTTTCTTTTAGATTAAATCCCAAATTATTCAGCGCTTCAATTACTCCAACAGCTACTGAAGCATTTTGCTTTTGAAAAATTCCTTTTAATCCAAGCTCATAGCTGTTTGAAATTGAATCTTTCCAGATAATTTCTGCTCCTACCTCTTTAACTTTTTTGGTTATTAAATTTTCAACTTGACTATTTTGATTGCATGAGATGACAATTGAGTTTTTTTCAATAACTGCTAATTTTTCTTCGGCAATTTTTTCAATCGTATCTCCAAGAAATTCTTTATGGTCTAAGCCAATATTCCCAATAGCAATGATTGGTCTAGATCTATGGGCTGTTGTCGCGTCCAATCGTCCCCCTAAGCCAGCTTCAAGAATGAGTAATTCAACTTTTTTATGGTCAAAAAAATTTAGTGCGCAGCAAATGATTTTTTCAAAAGGAGTTAATTCAAATGTTGAAAAATTTTTTTCTATTAATCTATAGATTTTTTCAAAATCAGTTTTATTAATATTTTTTTTATTAACTCTAATTCTCTCGCATACATCCAAAAGATGAGGAGATGTCGTTACACCAAAATTCCTTTTAGCTTCAAAAAGAATGCTTTCTAAATATGCCGCGATTGATCCTTTCCCATTGGTTCCAATAATTTGTATGGCAGGGATATTTTTGCAAGGATTACCAAGTGCTTCAAGTGCTTTTTCAATTCTTGATAAACCTAACTTGATATTATCCCTCTCATATGCAGGAGATAATAATTCAAAAGTTTTTAAATTTGCATTTTTCAAAATTTAAATTGCTATAACTCTTCCAAAATTGAATTTAGCTTATCCAAAAGAATATTAATTTCTCTTCGAGAAATGACTAATGGCGGGACAATCCTCACAACATTTCCTCCTGCAGGAACTACTAGTAATCCCTTATCAAAAGCTTTTAATGTAATTGTTTTTGCATCAGTATAATCATCATTGATCACAAGACCTTGTATTAAACCTAAACCTCTTTCCCCGGTAATAATATTTGGAAATTTTTTTGACAATTCTTCAAACCCAGCACTTAATTGTTCCCCTCTTAGATAAACATTATTGATAATATTTCTTCTATTTATTTCTTCTAATACAGTTAGGGCAGCTTTACAGGCGAATGGGTTACCTCCAAAAGTGCTTGCATGATCTCCAGGAGAAAAAACGTTGGCTTTTTCTTTTACCAATAATGCACCAATTGCATGACCTCCTCCTAATCCTTTAGCAAGGGTGAATCCATCAGGTTCAATTCCTAAATTCTCATAACCCCACATTTTCCCAGTTCGACCTACTCCACTTTGGACCTCATCTAAAATGAGAAGAGAATTATATTTATCACATATTTCTCTCAGGCTTTTAAAAAATATTTTATTTCCAGGAATTACGCCACCTTCTCCTTGTATTGGTTCAACTAAAACGCCGGAAATTTTTTGATCATTATTTTCACACTCTTCAAATAATTTTTTTACCGAATCAAAATTGTTAAATTTAAAAAATTTGAAACCTTGAATCATTGGTTCGAAACCTTTTTGATATTTAGGTTGTCCAGTGGCACTCAAGGCTGCAAGCGTCCTTCCATGGAAGCTGGATTCTGCTGCGAGAATAATTGATTCTTTACCTTTATTTGTTGTATTACCATATTTTTTAATTAATTTAATTGCTGATTCATTTGCTTCCGCACCACTATTGCAGAAGAAGACGCTTTTAGCACAACTCATATTCGTTAAAGTTCTGCTTAATTGTTCTTGTTCTTCAATGTTGTAGAGATTAGAAATGTGCTGAATCTTTTTTAGTTGAGTTGTTAACCTTCTTCTTAGAACTCTGTCGCTATGTCCAAGACTACAAGTTGCTATACCAGCGACTGCATCAAGATACTTTTTACCTGTTTTGTCCCATAGCCAACAACCTTTTCCTTTTTTGAAAGATATATCGAATCGATTATAGGTACTCATCAAAGTGGGAGCGGTCGGACTTGAACCGACATACCCGAAGGTGCCGCATTTTGAGTGCGGTGCGTCTACCAATTCCACCACGCTCCCAAGGCTTTTGAAAAAATGAACTTTTTTATTATAACAAAAATCAACTTATTGACTATTGTTTTGGTCAAGGAACAGTTATCAAGATAACGTTCGTTAATAGTTAATCTTTTCGATAAAAACATAGAATTATTTATTGCATTTGCTGACAAGAAATAAGATAAAAAGGAAAATTTAAACATTTATGATACATTTATGTGATTAGGTGCGCTTAAAAAGTCTTTTTTAAATAAGATAGCTTCATGTTTAGTAATATTGTGTTATATTTTATAAAAAAACAAATGTCTAAAATTCAAGCTAAAAAATTATCATTTAAGTTTGTCCCTTACCTTTTTATTGCAGTGACTATACTGACAACATTTGGTTCTAACGGCGGAACTTGGTCATGAATGAATTCAAATTTAATGGTTTAAATAAAATTTGGTCTAGTCGCTTTCTAGTTTTGTTTATATTATTTTTGGGTTGTATTTCACTAATCAATATTGCTTACGTTTGAATTAAATTCTCAGTTTTTAAAAATATTTTTGGTAAAGATTAAGCTGCTTCCAGTTTTGGAAGATTCTTAGTTTTTGGTTCAATTTTATATCCATTCTCCTCAAAAGTATTTTTACTGATCTCTCTAATTATTTTTACACCTAAATTTTTTAGTTTTAATTCAAAATTTTCATAACCTCTATCTAGATGTTCTAATCCATAGAAATTGCTACTACCTTTTGCGATAATTCCTGCAATTATTAATGCAGCTGATGACCTTAAATCTGAGCCAATTAGATTCATCCCATTAATTGTTTTAACACCTTTGATGTAGGCTACGTTTTTGTTTAGTTTTATACTGGCGCCCATTTCATTAAGTAAATAAATATGATTCATTCTGTTTTCGAAAATTGTTTCAGTTATCTTTGATTCACCATTTGCGATTGTCATTAGAGTTGTAAATGGTGCCTGCAAATCAGTAGGAAAGCCTGGAAAAGGAGCTGTTTCAATATCTACTCCTTTAATCTCTTTACTCTTGATAGAAATCGAATTACCTTTAATCGTGATTTTACTCCCACTCTCTTGAAGCTTATTAGTTACAGCTTCAAGATGATGAGGGATTACTGGAGAAATTGTTATTGAAGAGGAAGTTGCAGCAGCAGCTATTAGAAAAGTTCCAGCTTCTATTCGGTCTGGAATTACTTTATGGGTACATCCGTCAAGCTTATTAACACCATCAATAATAATTGTTTCTTTACCGGAGTCATAAATTTTTGCCCCCATTTTATTAAGCATATGGCATAAATCTTGAACTTCAGGCTCTCTAGCCGCATTTTCAATAGTAGTTCTTCCTTTGGCTAAAGATGCTGCCATTATTAAAGTTTCAGTCGCACCTACACTTGGACAATTTAATTTAATATGAGTGCCATGAAGTCTATTTTTGTTACCCCTTGTTTTTGCCTTTACAATTCCATCTTCAATAATAATATCTGCTCCTAGTGAGATTAATCCATTAATGTGCTCGTCTATTGGCCTTGAACCAATATTGCATCCACCTGGTAACGGTACTTGAGCTTCTCCAAATTTAGTTAATAGTGCCCCTATACAAAAGAAACTAGCTCTTAATCCTTTCACAAGTTCATATGGAAGTTCTTTAATCGAAATATTTGTTGGATCTATTTCTAGTTGGTTGTTTTTACGAACTAAATTAACTCCTAAATTCTTTAAGATATTCCCCATCTTTTCAATATCAGTGAGAAAAGGTACATTTTCAAGAATTATTTTTTCATTAGTTAGCAATGATGAGGCCAATAAAACTAAGGCGGAATTCTTCGCACCACTTATCTCAACTATTCCATTTAACTTGCCTTGGCCAAGAATCTTTAAATTTTGCGATTTAAGATATGACTTCGTTTTGCTTCCGCAAATCATTAAGACTTAATTTATTAGATTTATCATGACAAACTAATAATATTAAGTCCACCCTATGTAACGTCATGAATATTAATTAAAAGTGAAAATGTATTTTTTAATTTCTTGGGAAATAAAAATTTAATAAATAATTGATCAAAATATTTATTTAATTAAAATAAAGTTGATAACAAACTTTTCAAAATACTCATAGAAAATACTTTTTTAAAAATAACTAGTAAAAACAATAATCTAGTTAAAAGATTTAGATCATTTAAAAGAGGATCATCTCCAAAAGATCAAGACTTTTTTTGCATAGAGGGTACACATCTCATTGAAGAATTGCTGAAGTCTGGGAAAAATCCCTCTAAGATTTTAGTTACCGAAAAATGGCTAAGAAAGAATCAAAATCTAAGCAAAAAATTTGATGAGTCATTAATAAATATTGTCTCAGAGGAAATCTTGGCATCTGCGATTTCAACAATTAATCCAGATGGGATAGCGGCTTTAGTAGAGATTTCAGCAATACCTAATTATCAATTTAATAGAAAAGATGATTTTGTTCTTGTTCTCGACAGAATTCAAGATCCTGGGAATATGGGTAATCTATTTAGAACCGCTTTAGCTGCGGGTGTAAATGCAATTTTTTTAGCTGGAGGTGCGCACCCATTAGGCCAAAAGGTATTAAGAGCATCTTCAGGTGCAGTTTTTCATCTGCCATTTTTAAGATTTGACGGTATTGAAGAAGAAATATTAAATTCTTTAGTTAAGTCTTTGTTTGAATTATCAAATATAGGATTTAAGATTTTATCTACTAGTAGCAATAATGATAGTTCAAAAAAACCTTCTAAACCCTACTGGGAAGTTGATTGGTCTAGACGTACAGCATTAATTTTGGGTAATGAAGGTCAAGGTATTCATAAAAAAATTCAAGAAGCTTTTAATGAAACAATTACAATTCCGCATAGCGAGATTGTAGAATCATTGAATGTGGCTTGTGTTGCAGTTCCGTTATTACTAGAACGAAAAAGAGTCGCATACACCTCTAAATAAATAAATAAAAAGTGACTGATTCAAGTTTTGATTTTGATTTAATCGTAATAGGAGCAGGATATGGAGGTTTTGATGCCGCTAAGCATGCTGCTGGTAAGGGACTGAAAGTTGCAATTGTTGAATCTTCTAATATGGGAGGTACTTGTGTAAATAAGGGTTGTGTCCCATCTAAAGCTCTTTTGGCTGCAAGTGGAAAAGTCAGAGAAATAGCTGATTATGAACATCTAGCTAAATTTGGTATACATGCTTCACCAGTAAGATTCGAGAGATCAAAAATTGCAGATCATGCGAATAATTTAGTTTTAAATGTTAGAGAAAATTTAACAAAAACCCTTAAAAGAAGTGGAGTTGAAATTATTTTGGGCATTGGCAGAATTGAAGGAAATCAAAAAGTAGGTGTAAGAGATAAAAACGGAATTGATAAAATTTTCACATGTAAGAATATTGTAATAGCAACAGGTTCTTCTCCTTTTGTGCCCCGTGGAATAACTGTGGATAATAGGACTGTATTTACTAGTGATGATGCGGTTAAACTTGAGTGGCTTCCAAGATGGATAGCAATTATTGGAAGCGGATATATAGGTCTAGAATTTGCTGATGTTTATACCGCGCTTGGTTGTGAAGTTACCATGATCGAGGCTTTGGAGAATATTATGCCAACATTTGATCCAGACATCACAAAAATTGCTAAAAAGAGTCTTATTCAAGCAAGAGATATAGACACAAAATCAAATGTCTTTGCGACAAAAATAACACCAGGATGTCCTGTAAAAATAGATTTGACTGATGCAAAATCTAAGGAAGTTGTAGAAACTTTAGAAGTTGACGCTGTACTAGTCGCAACTGGCAGAAGTCCTAATAGTAATAACTTAAATCTTGAGTCGGTTGGTATCGAAACAGTAAAAGGTTTCATTCCTGTAGATGATCAAATGAGAGTAAAGAATGGTGATGAAATAATTCCTAATATTTGGGCAGTTGGAGATGTAACAGGAAAACTCATGCTTGCCCATACAGCTGCAGCTCAGGGTACTATTGCTGTTGATAATATTTGCGGAGGTAATGTCGAAATTAATTATAAAAGTATCCCTGCAGCAACCTTTACTCATCCTGAGATAAGTTCAGTTGGTCTTTCTGAAGCTGAAGCTAAAGAGATATCTGCAAAAGAAAACTTTACTTTGGGAGTGGTCAAAAGCTTCTTTAAAGCTAATTCAAAAGCATTGGCTGAATTGGAGAGTGATGGACTTCTGAAGTTGATTTTCAATAAAGATAATGGGAAAGTATTAGGTGCTCATATTTTTGGGTTACATGCAGCTGATTTGATTCAAGAAATTTCGAACGCTATTTCAAGGAACCAAGATGTAATTGAATTATCTAAAGAAGTTCATACTCATCCCACTCTTAGTGAAGTGGTTGAGGTCGCATATAAACAAGCGGCTTCTCAAATAAAATAATATCTAAAATTAATGGAGATAAGACGCAGGCCACCAAATCCAACAGTAAGGGTAGAAAATTTAGAATATGCTGTACCTCATAGAGAAGCGCAAGCAAAAAATATTCTAGAAGAAATTGTATGGCACAAGGATATTGAAATTAAGAATTTTAAAAAAGTAGTCTCTTTAGAAGATCTCATCAATAAGATTGAAAAACTTCCTACTCCCAAAAATTTTTATAAAAATATTTTGGAGTCAAAGATAAAACCAGGAGTTATTGCTGAAATAAAAAAAGCTAGTCCGAGTAAAGGAGTTATTAGAAAAGATTTTAACCCTGAAAACATAGCAATTTGTTATCAAAGATTAGGTGCATCATGTATCTCAGTACTTACCGATAAAAGGTTTTTTCAAGGTAGTTATGAAATACTCGAAACTGTAAGGAGATCAACTAATCTTCCTCTACTCTGCAAAGATTTTATTATTTCTGCTTATCAGATTTATAAAGCAAGGGTATCTGGTGCAGATGCAATACTATTAATCGCTGCGATTTTAAGTGATGACGATTTAATTTATTTAAAGAAAATAGCTGATAATTTAAAGATGAGTGTTCTTGTTGAAGTCCATAACTCTAATGAATTAGAAAGGATTCTAAATTTAAAATCTTTTAATTTGATTGGCATAAATAATAGGGACTTAAAGACTTTTAAAACGGATTTAAAAACATCAATAGAATTGATGCATACATATTCAGATATATTTTTAAAACAAAATATTATTCCAATAAGTGAATCTGGAATTAATTGTGCCGAAGATTTAGAATCGCTTAGATCTATTGGAATCAAGGGAGTATTAATTGGCGAAACTTTTATGAGAGAAACTGATATTGAACAATCATTCAAGAAATTATTTAACTCAATTTAATATTGACTTCAAATCGTGCTATAAAATTGAATAAACAGAGTTGTTCTGAATATATATGCAGGCTGTAATTTTAACAGGTATAGTTGCAGGATTTGTGCATGTAGTTAGTGGCGCTGATCATCTAATTGCAATGGCACCAGCGGCGATTAATAATCCCCAAAAAGCTCTTAAAAATAGTTTCTCATGGGGCTTAGGACATTCTTCAGGTATCCTCTTGTTAGCTTTTCTAGCGATTTTTATTAAGGATATTACGCCAATAAACAAATTTTCTAATATTGCCGAATTCCTAGTTGGAATTTCTCTTCTAATTGTTGGAGTATTTGCTATAAAAAATTCTTTTCAATTAAGGATCCACTCTCATTCCCATAAGCATGAGAACGGAATTGCCCATCGTCACTTTCACTTTCATGTTAAGGAACAAGAAAATAATATAAAGCACTCACATGCTTTGACTGGTTTAGGCTTGCTACACGGTATAGCTGGAGGTTCACATTTTCTTGCAGTTCTTCCTGCTTTAGCATTACCTTTAATAAGCGCTTGCTTATATTTGATTTCATATTTGATTGGTTCACTAATAAGTATGAATGTTTTCACTTGTTTAATATCTTTTACCACCTTTAAAGCAAGTCAAAAATTTATTAAAAGATTAATAGCTGTAGCAGGAGGGCTTTCTTTTTCTTTGGGATTATTTTGGATCCAAAGAAGTGCTTCTGTTTTTTTGAATTAAAAAATTTTTTAATTTAGGAATAATTAATTTAGAGGTGACAATTCCAATTATTTTTTCGTTATTGATTAATCCAAATTTATTACTATCTTCGCTGAATTCAATATTGTCGCCAATAACTTCAATATTATTTTGATTTACTGAATTTATCCTTTTTACTAGGTTTTTATTTTTAAGTGGATGATTAAAAATAACTATTTGTCGGTTCTTAAGTATTGTTTTATTTTTTTTATATTTTTTAAAAAATACAATGTCTCCTTGCTTTAGGTAAGGTAACATCGATTCACCACTAATTATGGCAGTTTTTCTTAAACCTAAAAAGAATAAAATAAAATCAAGAGAACTTTTGAAAATAATTCTGGTTAACTAGCTTTTACAAAAGCGTCTGATCTTCCTTTTGAAGCCCAGAAAATGCTATGAATCTTTTCTACATAACTCATAAGTTCTTCAGCTTGAGCTAGGTCAATATTAACTTTGCATGCACTGCATAATTTGGCCGCCTTCCAAATGGTTTCGTGTAAGTCTGGATAAGTTTCTAAGTGAACTGGTTTAAAGTAATCTGTCCACAAAATTAGAATCTCTTTCTTTGTTTCTTTTGCTTGCTCTTCTTTAACTGCAACATATCTAGAAAATGTATTACTGTATGCAGCCCACTCTGTTGAATCAGTGCTAGAAGGAGCTTCTAATGCAATAAGTTTTTTTGTCATTGATAAAACTGCTTCGGCTGCAACTCTTGTAGATGCTGGGTCGTAAACACCACAAGGACCATCGCAGTGAGCGTGGACTGTCATTGGGGATTTTTTATCTAGAAAAGAATTGATGAATTTACTTAACATTTCAAATATTTGGTGTTGTATATATATTACTTGGAGATTAACTAAATTGAAAAGTCTTAGATATTTTTCTTACTTAATTTAATTGACTTTTAATAATTCAACTTCAAATATTAAAGTCGCGTTAGCAGGTATTACATTTCCAGCTCCTCTTGATCCGTATCCAAGTTCCGGGGGTATTGTCAATTTTCTTTTGCCTCCAACTTTCATGCCTGCTACACCTTCGTCCCAACCTTTTATTACTCGTCCAGCACCCAAGGGAAAGCTGAATGGAGCTCTGCCGATACTGGTATCAAATTGTGTCCCGTCTTCTAGAGTTCCTGTGTAATTTACAGTAACTGTTTGCCCAGCACTAGCCTCATCTCCTTCCCCGTTTACGATATCTGCAATAATTAGACCACTTTCTGTAGTCCTTGAATTGTTGTCTGATGGTGTTTCTTCTGCCATAGCGAAAAGTATAGGATTTGGATCTGAAGGGTCTAGTTCAAATAAATTATTATTTGAGACATTTGATGTTTTTGCAACAGGTGATCTTTGAACTGTTTGAGTTTCTGATTCAGCAGCATTAACAACTTGTGGTGAATTAAATTGACTGAAAAGAGTTAATGAAACACAAAAAACAAAAACTGCAAAACTAATAATGACTTCTTTCACTTAAATTTTGAAAGTTACTAAAACTTAGTTTACAGAATGAAGGTACAATAAATGGGTGATTATAAATTTAATTTCGTAATTTTAGATTGTTAATCCCAACTCAAATTAAAAGTCTAAGACAATATTTTTACCCTTGTTTAGGAGGGATTTTAGGAGGAATTTCAGTTTCAACTCATTTTTGGCTGATTTTTATGCCGCTATCATTATTTATTTTATGGAAGGGAAGTGAAAGGAGAATAGCAAATTTTTATTGGGGTTTTTTCTTTATCTTGATAAGTCATTCTTGGCTTTATGATCTTCATCCATTGACATGGCTTGGGTTTTCATGGCTTGCCAGTTTAATTATTGCCATTTTAATTTTATTATTTTGCGCTTTTTTGGGTGGGATATTAGTTTATTTATGGGGATTGTTAGTTGAAATTATTCTCTGGAAAGAGGATGTTTTCAAAATGAAAATATTATCTTTAACAGTAAAAGTATTTTTTTTATCTTTGACTTGGGGTGTTGGTGAATTGATACTTTCTCAAACACCTTTTTTTTGGATAGGTTTAGGAGAGAGTCTTGTCCCAGGTGATATTTATCTTGCTGGTTTAGCAAGATGGATTGGGGCAAGTGGTTTATGCGTATTACAAGTATTGATTGGATTTTGGATTTTTTATATTCAAGGTAGATGGGAAAGACAACTTTACTTTAAAAAAATATTTCTTTTAGGACTTTTGGTTTTGATTTTCTTACATTTATTTGGAGGTTTAACAACTCCAATAAAAAGAAATTATGAATATCCAGTAGCTATTTGGCAAACTAATATACCAACTAGAGAAAAATTAAAAATAAATGATGAATTTATTGAAGAAAAGCTATCTATCGCTCAAAAATATGCTTTATCAAACAAAGCAAAACTTTTTGTTGCTCCTGAAGGAACTCTATCTAATAATTTTTATTTTTCTAAAGGCATTAAAGTTAATACCTTGTCAGGAGGTTTCAGAAATTCAAATAATGAGTTAAGAAGTTCTTTACTCGGATTTCAAATTGGAGATAAATCTTTTACCACATTTATAGATAAAAATAGACTTGTTCCAATAGGTGAAAAAATACCTAGATTTCTTGATGGTTTTTCAAGAGGATTATCTGCAGTAGGAGGAATTCAACCAGGCTCTGATTCAAGATATTTTGATCCTAAATTTACACCCCCACTAGCAGTAGCTATATGTTACGAAATTAGTGATGGACTAGAAATAAGAAAGGCTATTAATAGCGGTGCAAAACTAATAATAACTTCAGCAAATTTAGATCCATATCCAGCTAAGCTTTATAATCAATTCCTATCTTTGGCTAGATTAAGAAGTATTGAAAATAAGAAAAATAATTTACTAGTATCAAATACCGGCCCTTCGGGCTTAGTTCAAGATGATGGAAAAATAATTCAACTTCTAGATTTAAAAGTGGAGCAAAATAAAATAGTTTTCCCTAATTTTTCATCTGAAAAGACCTTCTATACAAAATTTGGAGATAAACCTATTTTGTTTTTGTTTATATTTTTTATGGGATTAAATTTCTTTTGGGAAATTAACTAATTAATCCACCACCTAATAAAATTTCTCCTTTATAAAAAACTGCAGCTTGTCCGGGCGTTACCGAACTTTGACTTTCTTCAAAAATTAATTTAAATGTTGTAGTTGTATTTTCTAAATTTTTCATAGGTATTAATGTACCTTTTACTGGATTACTTCTATATCTGATTTGTGCTTCTACTTCTATCTCTTGCTCAGGTTCTTCGATTGAAACCCAATTAACCTTAATAATTATTGCTTCTTTATTAAATAAATCACTTTTATCTGCTACATAAACTATGTTTTTTGCCCTGTCTAAACTTTTTACATATAGTGGTTCCGGCCAAGCAATGCCCAACCCTTTTCTCTGACCTACCGTAAAGTGCTGAATTCCATTGTGCGTCCCAATGACTTTCCCATTTACATGAACAATTTCTCCTTCTTTGGGTTCTATGTATTTGTCGATAAATATCTGCATTGATCCATAATGTTCAACTAAACATAAATCTTGACTTTCTGGTTTTTGAGCAGTTCTAAGGCCTAATCTGAGGGCTTCACTTCTTGTTTCTTCTTTTTTCATTTCACCAAGAGGAAATTCTAATCTACTTAGTACTTCCTGAGAAAGAGAATAAAGAAAATAACTTTGGTCTTTGTTTTCGTCAGCACCTCTGAGAAGCAGGAAGTCCTTAAATACAAAGCTCTTGCAATCAAATGTTTCAGCATAAGATGATTTTTTTATCCTTGCGTAATGTCCGGTTGCAATATAAGTAAAGTCTTTTTTGTTTATTGCGTAATTAAGCATCTCTTCAAACTTCACATTCTTGTTGCACATCGAACATGGAAGTGGAGTGAATCCTTTCTCATAGCTTTCAGTAGTTTTTTTAATTACCTCTCTTTCGAAAATTTCTCTTGAATCGATTATTTTATGATTAATTCCCAAATCTTCACAAAGGCCAGCAGCATCTACTAATCCTTCAGAACAACAAGAGCCTTGTCCTTTCATTAGCCAAAGAGTTAGCCCCTCAACATTCCAGCCTCTTTCTACAAGAAGAGCAGCTGAAAGGGAACTATCTACGCCACCAGAAAGACCTACAATAATATTTTTCTTCTTTTTAGTTTTATTATTAGAAGAAAAAAAGTTCTCTAATTTTTTATCCTTTTGTGTCTTTAACATAGAAGTTTAAATTTTTAAACTGTTCTTCAATTGCTTTCTACTCATTATGAACGAAATTGTATGGCCAACAATTGACTCTGAACATTTAATTGTTGATTCAAAGCAAATGTTGATATTAGAGAAAGAAATGTTTTCTGATGGAATGCCACAAGAAGCATTGATGGAAAAAGCTGGTATCCAAATTAGTAGATGGCTCTTAAAAAAGAAACCTATTCTCAAGCATGGAATAACTGTTTTTATAGGTCCTGGGCATAATGGTGGGGATGGTGCAGTAATAGCTAGAGAGCTTTTTTTGAAAGGTTTTTATGTTCAGGTATGGTGTCCATTCCCAATAAAAAAAACATTAACAAATAACCACCTTAATTATCTTACATCTATTGGTGTCAAAAAATTAGTAGAGCCTCCCGATACGAATGGGAAAGAGCTTTGGATTGATGCAGTTTTTGGTAATAATCAAACAAGAAAAGTTGATTATAAATTAATTAAACTGTTTAATCAAAAATTTCATAAAAAATATGGAAAGGTAATAAGTATTGATATTCCAACAGGATTATGTCCTGATACAGGAGAGCCTTTTTTAGATAACGCAGTAAAGGCAGACTATACCTTAGCCATTGGTCTTTATAAGATTGGGTTGACCCAAGATTCTGCTTTGCCTTTTATTGGAGAATTGCACCATATAGATGTTGGGATTCCTACTAGTAAACTGTCCAAAGTTGATAAAAAGATTTTTAAGGCTACTTACAAAGACATAAAAAAAATTGATTTACCTTCTCTACCAAAAAATTCTCATAAATATCAAAGAGGTAGAACATTAATAATAGCCGGAAGTGAAAAATATCCTGGTGCTGCATACTTAGCATTAAAAGGGGCCATATCAAGTGGAGCAGGCTTTATCTCTGCGGTCCTTCCTGGGACAGTTGCTGAATCTATTTGGCAAGTTGCCCCAGAAATAGTTTTAAAAGAAACTATGCAATCTAACCAAAATGGAAATGCATCTTTATTTAGTGCATTGAAGAATATTGATTTAAGTGCGTTTGATTCATTAGCTGTCGGTCCAGGAATAGGAATTGATAATGATGATTGGCAAAAATCAAAAGATTATCTTATGGCTTTTGGAGGATTATTGATCTTGGATGCAGATGCACTTAATAGAATTTCGGAATCTAAGTTGGGGTCAAATTTCTTTTTAGAGAGAAAGTTTAAGACATGGATTACACCACATACCAAAGAATTTGGAAGATTATTTCCTAATATCAAATCTAACACCAATGTTGGGCTTGCTCGTGATGCGGCAAAAGAATTCAATATCAGTATTTTGTTAAAAGGAGCTAACAGTATAGTTGCTGATAATAAAAAAATATGGCAACTTTCTGGAACTGATTCACAGACAGCTCGAGCTGGATTGGGTGATCTTTTATCTGGTTTTGTAGCTGGTAGTTCTGCGATTGATTTAACATTGTGTAGAAATATATCAACAGATTTTTTTGCTAAATATGTACTTTTGCATTCATTTGCTGCATCGAAGTGCAAAAGTGGGTCAAATGCTTCTGCTATTGGGGATGAACTGACAAAATTAATGAGAAATATAAAAACGAGACAAATATCTTGAAAGAAACAATTTAAGAGAGATATTTATAGTTTTAAACACATAAGTGTACAAATATTACTTGAAATCTGAAGCGCGCATTAAATATTTGGCCCTTTTCTTAAAAATATAGGAGAGTTTTAATACCTTATTAGGTCAAAAAATGGTTTCATCAATACCAACTCAGTCAGAACAACCCAAAAGGAGGAGTAGTGATCCAATTAGTTGGTACTTGCAGAATATTGGTAGAGTCCCCTTATTAACCCCAGCCGAAGAGATTGAATTGGGTAATCAAGTCCAGAAGATGATGATTCTTACAGAAGATGGACAATTAAATGAAAAGATTAATGATTTTACAACTCAACAAAAAAGAATTATAAAAATTGGTCGAAGAGCTAAAGAAAGAATGATGAAAGCTAATTTAAGATTAGTTGTAAGTGTGGCAAAAAAATATCAAGGAAAAGGACTTGAATTACTTGATTTGGTACAAGAAGGTTCGCTTGGGTTGGAGAGGGCTGTTGAAAAATTTGATCCGACAAGAGGATATAAGTTTTCTACTTATGCCTTTTGGTGGATTAGGCAGAGTATGACAAGAGCAATTGCTTGTCAATCAAGAACAATCCGTTTACCTGTTCACTTAAGTGAAAGGTTAGCTTCTATTAGAAAAGTTAGTAGAGATTTGGCTCATAAGCTTGGTGCTATGCCAAGCAGAATTGAAATTGCAGAGGCAATGGAAATTGATGTCGAAGAATTGGATTCTGTTTTAAGACAAGCTTTATCGACAAGTAGTTTAGATGCTCCAGTAAATGGTGATGATGGAAGGAGCTTTTTAGGTGATTTAATTGCAGACAGTAATAATGAAGAGCCTTTAGATCAAGTTGAACAGAAAATGCACCAAGAGCAACTTGGTAAGTGGTTGAGTCATTTAAGCGAGCAAGAACAACATGTTCTCAAACTAAGGTTTGGACTTGATGCAAATGAGAGACATACGCTTGCAGAAATTGGAAGATTATTGGAAGTTTCTAGAGAGAGAGTAAGACAAGTTGAACTTAAGGCACTAAGAAAATTGCGGAATTTAACTAGAAAATTACCTAGCGGTATTTAATCTAATCTTCTGCCCAAATATATTTGGTTAATTCTTCTGAGGGGGGTTCAGGAGCTTCAACAGCATTTTTAACTGACTCCGATATCTCTGCATCAATTTTCTTTTCAATAATTTTTAATTCTTCTTCCGTTGCGAATTTACCGTTAACAATTTCTTTGGCTAATTTCTTAATAGGATCTCTTTTTCCCCAAAACTCCTTCTCTTTTTCAGACCTTAATTCATCTGGATCTGCAAGAGAATGTCCTCTATACCTGTAAGTTAAACATTCTAAAAGTGTGGGACCTTCACCTGCTCTAGCGCGCTCAATTGCTCTTTGTGCTGCTCCTCTTACTGCTAATACATCCATTCCATCAACTTCTTCGCCGTGCATACCAAAAGCAGAAGCTTTCCTCCAGATTTCGGGATTACTAGTAGCCCTATCATGAGCCATACCAATAGCCCATTTATTATTTTCAACAACAAAAATTATGGGTAATTTCCATAACTGGGCCATATTTAAACATTCAAAAAACTGCCCATTATTGCAAGTACCATCCCCAAAGAATGCTGCAGTTACAGCATCACTTTTGGTATTACCAGCAACTTCCTTTTTGTATTTACTTGAAAAGGCTGCCCCTAAGGCAACTGGGATTCCCTCTCCAATAAATGCATATCCTCCGAGTAAGTGATGCTCTCTTGAAAATAAGTGCATGGATCCACCTCGGCCTTTGCTACAACCAGTAGCTTTACCAAAAAGTTCACTCATTACTTCAAACGAAGGAACACCAGCACTTAGTGCATGAACATGATCGCGATAGGTACTACAAAACCAATCATGTTTCTTTTTCATAGCCCCAATTACTCCCGTGCTTATAGCCTCTTGACCGTTATATAAATGTACGAAACCAAACATTTTTCCCCTGTAATACATTTCCGCACATTTATCTTCAAACCTACGCCCAAGCGTCATGTCTTCATAAAGAAATAATCCGGTTTCTCGATCTAATTCGGCTTTTTTTATGTCTTGAAGATTTGAGATTCTCTCTACGTGTGTTTCCAAGAAAAATACCTTAATGAAGTTTTGATTTGTTAACATTCTAAGCGGTGAGGGGCGATTTTCATGATTTTTTTTAATAACTCTGTAAGACCTTGTGAAAAAAATTTTTAACTTGATAAAATTTGTCTAAGAATTTTCAATAGGATATTTGTTTGGAACTTCCTTTAGACCATTTTCGTTTGATTGGCGTAAGCCCCTCTTCAACTTCTGAGGAAATATTAAGGGCGTTTCAACTGCGTTTAGATAAAACACCTGATGAAGGTTTTACTTATGAAGTCTTAACCCAAAGATCTGAGTTGCTTCGCCTCACTGCCGATCTACTTACAGACCCAGAAAGCAGAAGAGAGTACGAAAATTTGTTATTAAATGGGAATTCTGGATTAGATTTTTCCTCAAATAGAGAAGTGGCAGGATTAATACTTCTTTGGGAATCTGGTTCACCAAAAGAAGCTTTTAAAATTACGAGAAAAGCATTGCAGCCCCCACAAACTCCAGCTTTAGGAAGTAGTAGAGAAGCTGATTTAACATTATTGGCTGCTTTAACAGCTAGAGATTCTGCAATTCAAGAACAACAGCTTAGATCCTATTCGAACGCTGCAGACTTTTTACAAGAAGGTATACAACTTCTACAAAGAATGGGAAAGCTTGGAAACATAAGAAAAGAACTTGAAGAAGATTTGGTTGCTTTACTTCCTTACAGAATCCTAGATCTACTTAGTAGGGATCTAAATGATCAAGAGTCTCATAAAAAAGGGTTAAGTATGTTGGAAAATTTAATAATCAAAAGAGGTGGTTTGGAAGGTAATAATAAATCTGAATATAAAGATTATTTAAATCAGCAAGAGTTTGAAGTTTTTTTTCAACAAATCAAGCCATTTTTGACAGTGCAAGAACAGATTGATTTGTTTCTTGAACTACAAAAAAGAGGATCATTAGAAGCAGGATTTTTAGCATTTTTGTCCTTAACAGCTATTGGTTTCTCTAGAAGAAAGCCAGAAAAATTATTTGAAGCTAGGAGAATTTTAAAGAAACTAAATTTATCTGGTCTTGATTCAATGCCTCTAGTTGGTTGTTTGGATTTGCTTTTAGCTGATATTGACCAGGCCTCTGCAAGGTTTTCAAGCAGTTCTGATGAAAATTTACGAGATTGGCTTAACAATTATCCTGGAAATAAGTTAGAAGCGGTATGTATTTTCTGTAAAAATTGGTTAGAAAATGATGTTTTAGTTGGCTATAGAGACATTGACTCAAAAGAGGTAGATTTAGATTCTTGGTTTGATGATAGGGAAATTCAAGAATTTATTGAAAAATTAGAAAAGAAATCAAATAAGATTGCAATTAGATCAAATCTTCAAAACAAACAAACTGAGAAGGAATCCTCCACAAAAATGACTGAAGATTTTGATAATATATCGGGTAATATTGATGAAAGAAGGTTACCTTGGCCTGGAGGCATAAAACAAGGCTATGAAAAGGTTGAGACCAAAGAAATAGAATTCAACGAGGAATACTTTAAGAAAAAACCAATTGAGTTTTATAATTTTTTAATTGAAAAAATTGCTGAATTAAAGTTTAGTTTTGGGGAATTCTTAAAGGATAAAGAGATAATTAATCGGTCGCCATATTTAATTTATATCTATGCGTTCTTTATCTTATTTGCGTTTGGTATTGGGATTGGATTTTTAAGAAATAATTTTAAAAAATCTTTGCAGGACGAATCTATTGCTGAAAAACCTCTAATTGCTAAAGATAAAAATCAAAAGCTTAGTGAGATAGATATTATTCAAGAAATAAAAAAAAATCCTTCAAGTAAATTGAATTCTTTTTCTGAGAAATCTACTTCAATTATTTCCTATGAATTCAAAGAACTTAATACTGCTTCACCTTCTCTGAAAGATATTAGGAATTTAATTAATGAATGGCTTCTTAATAAAAGTAATTACTTAGCTGGAAAGGGCGAAGTTAATCTTTCTAAGATTGTTAGTAAAGGTCTAATTGATCGAACAATCGAAGAAAGACAGAACGATATCAAGAAAGGAATTTATAAGGAAATTAATTCAAAAATACGTAAAATTGATTTGGAATCACAAACTTCATCTCGGATAGTTGTTTTAGTAGAATTGAATTATCTTGAGAGGTTAGTAAACAATTCTGGAGAATTTATTAATGAAACATCTTTAAATCCCCTTAAAGTTAAATATATTTTGGGTTTTTCAAATAAATCGTGGAAATTGGTTGATTTCGTGAGCGGCTTGTAATTACAAACTTCAAGATCATCTATAATAGATAAAATTACTTTTTAATAATGTTTGATGAACTCTCGTCACGCTTTGAAGATGCAGTAAAGGGTTTAAGAGGCCAAGCAAAAATTAGTGAAAATAATATAGACGATGCCTTGAAGGAGGTAAAAAGAGCACTCCTTGATGCAGATGTTAGTTTGTCTGTAGTAAAAGAGTTTATATCAGATGTCAAAGATAAAGCTATTGGTGAAGAAGTAGTTAGGGGTGTAAACCCAGGTCAAAAATTTATTGAAGTTGTAAATAAAGAATTGATTAACATTATGGGGAATGAAAATTCTCCATTAAACGAAAATGAAAATAGTCCTACAGTCATTTTGATGGCTGGACTTCAGGGAGCGGGTAAAACAACTGCAACAGGAAAATTAGGACTTTATTTAAAGGAAAAAGATAAAAAAGTTCTTTTGGTGGCTGCAGATATTTATCGACCAGCAGCTGTAGAGCAGCTTAAAACATTGGGAAGTCAATATGAATTGGAAGTTTTTTCAGCTAAAGAAAAAAATAGCAAACCAGAAGAAATAGCAAAGGAAGCATTGAATTTTGCTAGTGAAAATGATTTTAATTCGATAATTATTGATACCGCAGGAAGACTGCAAATTGATGATTCCATGATGAGTGAAATGGTTCGAATAAAAGAAGTTTCTAATCCTGATGAGGTTTTGCTTGTTGTTGATTCAATGATTGGGCAAGAAGCTGCAGACTTAACAAAATCATTTCATGAAAAAGTAGGAATAACAGGGGCGATATTAACTAAGTTGGATGGTGACTCAAGAGGTGGAGCTGCTTTATCGATAAGAAAAATAAGTGGTAAACCAATCAAATTTATAGGTGTAGGTGAAAAAATAGAGGCATTGCAACCATTTCATCCAGAGAGAATGGCCAGCAGAATTTTAGGCATGGGCGATGTATTGACACTTGTTGAAAAAGCACAAAAAGAAGTTGAACTTGCTGATGCAGAAGTGATGCAAAAGAAACTTCAAGAAGCGACTTTTGATTTTAATGATTTTGTAAAGCAAATGAGATTAATTAAAAGAATGGGTTCACTTGGTGGATTGATTAAATTGATTCCTGGAATGAATAAAATAGATGATGGGATGATAAAAGATGGAGAAGATCAACTTAAGAAAATAGAATCTATGATCTCGTCAATGACTCTTGAGGAGAAACAAAAACCCGAAGTTCTTGCCGCTCACCCCTCAAGAAGACAAAGAATCGCTCAAGGTAGCGGTTATGAAGCAAAAGATGTAGATAAGGTTTTAGCCGATTTTCAAAGAATGAGAGGTTTTATGAAACAAATGTCTAACGGAGGAATGCCAGGAATGGGAGGAATGCCAGGAATGGGAGGAATGCCAGGAATGGGAGGAATGAGTGGAATGGGAGGAATGCCAGGAATGGGAGGAATAAGTGGTAATAAGCCAATGAAAAAACAAAAAAATAATAAAAAGAAAAAAGGTTTTGCCGATTTATAGTTTCTATATTTTTACCTTTAAATGATATTATTATTAAAAACGCATTAATTTAAGATGATTAAATTGCGCCTTAAGCGCTTTGGAAAGAAAAAAGAGGCAAGTTTCAGAATTGTTGCATGCAACAGTACTTCCAGAAGAGATGGTAGACCCCTGCAAGAACTAGGTTTTTATAATCCAAGAACTAAGGAAACCAGGCTTGATACAGAAGCTTTAAGAACAAGACTTACTCAGGGTGCTCAGCCAACTGATGTTGTGAGAACTTTATTAGAAAAGGGAGGGTTGTTAGAAAAAACAGAAAGACCCTCTATCGCAATTGGTAAAGCAAAGTTAGAGAAGGAAAAATTAGCTAAGGCTAAAACTACAGACGAAGAAAATGATAGTAGTAAAGTTGAAAGCGAGGATAATGAAGCTTAAAGCTAGTGAGTTGATAAATTTTTATTCTTATTCAATAACTAGATGAAGGAAGTTTCCAAAACTGGTCACTTCAAAATAGATTTGCCAAGCTCTGATGCCGCTACAGCATTATCTGGACCTGGTAATTCTTTCTTAAAAAAATTTGAGTCTCTTACAGGAGTTTCTTTAACTATAAGAGGCTTACAACTTGAGATGAACGGTGTCATATCTAAAATTGAGAGAGCCTCAGCATTAGTAGAACTAACAAGACCAATTTGGGAACAAGGGTTAGAAGTCCCAGAAGTAGATCTTAAAGCGGCTTTAAGTTCTTTAAATATGGGAGAGTCATCTTCACATGCTGAACTAGGAAAAAAAATTCTTGCGCGTTCCAAAGAAGGAAGATTTTTAAGACCAAGAACAATAAGGCAAAAAGAATATGTTGAATCAATTGAAAACTTTGATCTTACCTTTGCGATTGGTCCAGCTGGAACTGGTAAGACATTTTTAGCAACTGTTTGCGCGGCACGACTATTGAACGAGAAAAAAATTGAAAAAATTGTTTTAACCAGACCAGCTGTAGAAGCTGGTGAAAGTTTGGGATTCCTACCTGGTGATTTGCAACAAAAAGTAGATCCATATTTAAGACCCCTATTTGATTCTTTACATAGTATTTTCGGGATTGGCAGAACAAATTCGTTAATTGATAAGGGAATTATTGAAGTTGCTCCTCTGGCATTTATGAGAGGCAGAACCTTAGACAACTCTATAGTTATCCTAGATGAAGCACAAAATACTACTTGCTCTCAAATGAGAATGTTTTTGACCAGATTAGGAGAGAGATCAAAAATGGTTATAAATGGAGATATTACTCAAATTGATTTAAAAAAAGATCAAGAAAGCGGCCTCATCGAAGCATCGAGAATTTTCTCTGAAACTCAAGGTATAAAATTTTGTTATTTAACTGTTGAAGATGTAGTTCGTCATCCTTTAGTTCAGAAAATTATTGAGGCTTATCAATAAATACATAACTCTGGAGATCCGTACCCTGAAATTTTAAAAATCGAGTAGAATAAAGTCATATTTAATAAAGAAAATGCCAGCAAGTAGTAATTTCAATCAAGCTATTCGTGAAGCACAAACTAGTTCAATTGTTGGACCTAATGTTGTTCAAAAAGCTTTACCTTACGTTGGTGGAGGTATGGTTCTAACATCTTTAGGCGTTTTAGCAGGTGTTTCACTCATAGCAACAAATCCTGGGCTTTTCCAGCCTCTTTCAATAGTTGCATTAATTGCAGAATTGATTTTGTTTTTTATAGCCACAAGTGCTGCAAATAATGCAAATAATGCGAAGGCCCTACCCTTGTTGACAGGATTTAGTCTTTTAACTGGATTCACCTTAAGTGGAATAGTTGCTTTAGCAATAGGAACAATTGGTATTGGTTCGGTTGGAACAGCTGCCTTAGCTACTGGTATAACTTTCGTTATTGCCTCTTACACTGGTCAAAGAATGAGTGATAGTGTTGGTCAAGCACTGAGCGGAGTAGTTGGTCTGGGATTGATAGGTCTGCTTATTGCAATGTTTGTCCAATTAATTGGAGGATTCTTTGCTCCAGGAGTTTTTGGAGGTTCAGGACTCGAATTGATAATTGCAGGATTTGGAACTGTCTTATTTGTTGCAATGTCTTTTGTCGATTTTTATACAATGCCAAGAAGATATAATGACGATCAATACCTTGCAGGAGCTTTAGGTATGTATCTAACTTATATAAATCTTTTTGTTTTTATATTGAGATTAATGATTGCACTACAAGGCGGCGGAAGAAGAGACTAAACACAATACATAACTAACCTAAAGCGTAGATTTGTTTCTACGCTTTTTTAATGGACGATATCAATAATTTGTTTTTTTATAAATTCTTTTTGCTCTGAGTCATACTTTACTGAATTATCAAAACTATTGCCCATATCATCTAAGTCTTTAAGGACTTGATTGACAGACTTTGTAACTGACTTAGTTTCTAGCATTCTTAAAATAGCCTTACATCTATCTGAAATGTTTTCTGATGTTATCTCATATTCATGATTATTATTTCTTCGATGAATAATAATTTGAGCGGAACTCATTATTAAATTTTTTACTACTATTTCTGTTACAGCATCACCGCCTTCATTCAGTTTGTAAATTAGTGAAAAAGGAAGTTTATCTAACAAAAAACAATCTTTATCTGATAAAGCGTATGCAAAAAATCCTCTTAGTCCATTTCTTGTTTTAGTTAGCTCTGCGATTCTATCTGCCAAAACCTCTTCGCTGAGTAAATCTTCACCCCACTCTTTGCACCATTGTGCGGATATGTTTATTGCTTGCGTGAACGAAGCTTCTTTAAAATTTATGGATTTTTTTTCCATTTTTGATCAGAATTTTATTATTGATGCATTAAAAGTCTTTGGCCAATTATAGATCTGGGTTTGTAACTTTACTAGGAAGGCCAAATGTGGGTAAATCTACTTTAATAAATAAATTGATTGGAGAAAAAATAACAATTACTTCTCCAATAGCTCAAACTACTAGAAATAAATTAAAAGGAATACTTACTACAAACGATGGGCAAATAATTTTTGTTGATACGCCAGGTGTTCATAAACCTTATCATCGACTTGGAGAGATATTAGTAAAAAACGCAAAATCTGCAATTAATGGAGTTGATATGGTAATTTTTGTAATTGATTCAAGTGAAGAACCTGGTAGAGGTGATGAATATATTTTGAACTTTCTACTCGCAAATAAAACTGAGTTTATTGTTGCATTAAATAAGTGGGATTTGGTTAATAAAGAATTTAGGAATTTACGATTAAATCAATATAGAAGATTTTTTGGAATTAGTAGAAACTTTCAAGTTGTAAGTGCTTCTCAAGGAGAAGGATGTTCTGAACTAGTCGATATGACTCTTAATTTTCTTCCAAAGGGACCAAAACTTTATGGCGAAGAGACGATTTGCGACCAACCATTAGATAACTTATTATCTGATTTAGTAAGAGAACAGGTATTAAAAAATACAAGAGAAGAAGTACCTCATAGTGTCGCAGTAAAGATAGAAAAGAGAGAGGAAATGAAAAGGAAAAATGGAAAAGTTTTTACTGCTATTTTGGCTACTATTATTGTTGAAAGGTCCACTCAAAAAGGCATTCTTATTGGAAAGAAAGGTTCAATGTTAAAAATTATTGGTCAGTCAGCAAGATCAAATATGTCAAAATTAATTGATGGTCCAGTTCACCTAGAGTTGTTTGTAAAAGTTGTTCCAAATTGGAGAAAAAAAGAATCAAGGTTAATTGAGTTTGGTTTTGAGGAAGAATTCTAAATGAGTGGTTTTAATTTTGATGTAATTACATTGTTCCCTAAGGCTTTTGAATTAATAAATAATTTAGGGGTCATAACAAGAGCTCTAGATAAGAATTTGATCGATGTAAATTTACATGATTTGAGAGAATATGGAGAAGGTTCTTACAGACAAGTAGACGATAAGCCATATGGAGGAGGGGCAGGCATGGTATTAAAACCTGAACCTATTTATAAGGCTTATGAATCAATTAGAAAATCGCCTAATAGTAAAACTTTGCTGATGACCCCTCAGGGTAAAGTTTTAAAGCAAAAGGATCTTGCGAGATGGTCCACTTTGGATCAAATAATAATTATTTGTGGTCAATATGAAGGTTTTGATGAAAGGATTAGATGTTTAGCTGATGAAGAGATATCGATAGGCGATTATGTCCTTTCTGGAGGTGAAATACCTGCCATATCAATAATTAATGGTTTGACTAGGTTATTACCAGGGACTCTCGGTGATCCAGACTCCTTAGTAGATGAGAGTCATAATTCCTCTTTATTAGAATATCCTCAATACACAAGGCCTTTAACTTTTAAAGATATGAAAGTGCCAGATATTTTAGTGAGCGGTAATCATGAAGAGATTAAATCGTGGAGAAGAAAAAAAAGTTTTGAAAGAACATTGGAAAGAAGAAGTGACTTGATTTCAAATGAAAACTACAAAAAATCCCCACAAAGTAAGAGAATAATAAAAGAAAATAATCAATTCATGAAATTTAGAATAGGTAATGAATACGATATTTACCCTGATTGGTAGTTATGACTTGGGTTTTGTTTTATCGTTTGAGTTACAGATGGGTTACAAACAACTTGTTTACACACGAATCATAAATTACAAATCACAAATAAGTTACAGATATCTTTATATTCTTAAATGCTTTAAATGTGTAAAGAAGTTGAGCAGTTTAGTTAGGATGATTAATCAATTATTTAATTAACTTGGGATGATGAAGTTATGATATTAAAGAAATTATGGTTTTTAATCCTCATTGAGTTCAAAATTAAAGTTTTTGAAAGATAATTTTGGTCTGAAATCTTTATATAGGGTTGCCCTAATTCTCTTTTTGATTTCACTACTATCCATATCAATTTGAATATTATTTAGTTCATCAAAATCTTTTCTTGAGTAAGGTTCTCTACTCCATTTCTCATTACTTTTTGGTAAAGTTTTACCCTTATGAAGGTAATTAATTATTTCATAAAATAAGATTAATTGATGTTCATACGTCCTTGTTAATAATGTCTCAACATTATCTGAAGGATAAATAGGGAATTTAACAACTTTGATAATATCTCCAGAATCTACTTTTGGGTTCATATGATGACAAGTTGCTCCATATTCATTTGCATTATCATAAAGTGCAAAGTTAATACAACCTATGCCTGGATAATCAGGAGATGCTGGATGAAAGTTAATTGCTGCTTCTTTTGCTTTATCTAATAAGTTTTTTGGTATTATCCATCTTGATTTATATGATATTAGAATTTCACCTTCCCAACAAGATGCCTCTGCTGGAAGTTTATCTCCCCAATCTCCTAAATAATCTTTTACTTCAGTAAAAATTAATCTAAGATGATTTAATGCTTTAAGAGTAAATGTATCATTATTTTTACCTAGAAATAAAACTTTTTTTGTTATTTTCACTAATCTGTAGAAGAATTTACTTTTGATTTTATTACATACCCGTACAACAGTTTCAGGAAGTTTTACGTATTTGGATAAATCTCCTAATTAAAATGTTTTTTAATCATTTCTCACATTTGTATTTCTTTAAAATAAATTTAATATTTTTTAATGGTACATTTGATTGGTAAAATACCTAATTGAGGAGGTAAAAGTATCATTAAATGTTAAGTTAAATATCCATATGGAATTACAGAATAGTTACAGATTGATTTTAGATACCCCAAACCCCTTGGTATGACTAGACATTCTCCACAGTTTCGCATCGGCAATGGATACGATATTCACAGATTAGTAGAAAATAGAGATTTAATTATTGGAGGTGTAAAATTGCATCACCCTGAAAGTTTAGGATTGGATGGGCATAGTGATGCTGATGTTTTAAGTCACTCAATAATGGATGCATTATTGGGAGCTCTTTCATTTGGCGACATAGGAAAGTATTTCCCCCCATCTGATAAAAAATGGAAAAATGCTGATAGCTTGTTTTTGTTATCAAAAGTAATTGACTTGATAAGACAAGATGGTTGGGAAATAAATAATATTGATAGTGTTCTTGTTGCTGAAAGGCCAAAAATCATGCCACATATAAAACTAATGAAAAAAAACATTTCTGAAATTTTAAATATTGATGAAAATTTAATTGGGATTAAAGCAACCACAAATGAAAAATTGGGTCCAGAAGGGAGAGAAGAGGGTATAAGTTGCCATTCAGTAGTTCTTCTTGAGAAAAAATGAGATTTAATTTAAATTTGAAAAAAAAAATTCAAAGATTTTGTTTATTATTAATTTGCTTAGTAGTTTTAATTTTTCAATCTGATATTCCAAATTTAAAAGCTCTTACAATGAATAACTTTCAAAGTGAAATGGTCATAGAAGAATTAAGACTTAAAGTACCTGCTGATGTAAAAGCAGCTTGGCTAAATGCTGAAAAAGAAATATGGGAGCCATGGTTATCTTCTCAAGATGGTTTTTTGGGGAGACAATTATTTTGGGATAAAGAAAAAGAAGAAGCTTTAATATTGGTAAATTGGAAAAGTAAGAAATTATGGAAAAGCATACCAATGTCAGAAGTAAATGTAGTTCAACAAAAATTTGAAGATAATGTTAAAGCTGCTCTAAATGTAGGCGAAAATCCATTTGAATTAATTTATGAGGGAGAATTAGATAAGCAAAGATGAATTTTGATATCAAGTTTGATTTTCAAAGAAAAGATAGGCTTGGACTCATTGAGGCTATTTGGGGTCAAGATAAGAGTATCGACCAATTAGAGAGATTATCTGAAAATGTATTAAGTAAAAATGAGGTTGTTTTCATCACTAGGATTAATAGTGAAAAAGCTAATTATCTTCTAGATTTGTATGATGATGCACGATTCTATGAAGAAGCAAATTGCCTAACAATTGGGGAAAATCTGAATAAAATAAATACGAATAAAAAAGTTGCAATAATTTCAGGCGGCTCAAGCGATTTGGCCGTAACACTTGAAGCACAATTAGCACTTGAAATTTATGGAGTGAATTGTCAATCTTTTATAGATGTTGGAGTAGCTGGTCTTCATCGTTTGATGAGTCAGTTAGAAGAAATTAATAAATATGATGTATTAATAGTCTGTGCTGGAATGGAAGGAGCTTTGGCAACAGTAGTGGGAGGATTATTGGCGCAACCTATAATTGCAGTACCTGTCTCAGTCGGTTACGGTGTTAGCAAGGATGGAGAAACTGCTTTAAATAGTATGTTGTCAAGTTGTTCTCCAGGTATTGCAGTTATGAATATAGATAATGGTTACGGAGCAGCAATGGCGGCTCTCAGAATTATTAAAAGTATTTCCTAAATAATTACTTTTTTTCTATTTCTAAAAGGTTCTCTATCCATAAATTAAGTTGTTTTGGTAGCATTCCTTCTTCTCTCATTTTGATTGCTTTTATCACGACTTCTGTATTAACCCACTCTGGAAATCTTTTCGGCATTTATTTTTATATTAAGTAATTTTAATTTGGTACAAATTTTTATAAAAACAAGATCTAAGTAACAAATTTAATCTTTTATGTTTGATTTTGTTCCTAATCTAGACAGCTCAGATGAGGTATGTTCACTTTCTACATTTTTTAATCTTTCAATTAGCTCAGAGAGATCTTTATGTGCTAACTCACCATTTTGCTCCCATTTAAGGGACCTTGAGTTAATATCAATTTTTTCTTTCATTGTTATATTTGAGTATTAAGAATATAAAACGAAAAAAGGAAAATTTTGGTTATTGTTTCAAGCCTAAACTTAAAAAATTATGAAGATTTCTTATAAATAATGAATTTATCTTTTAACCACCACCAACTATCGAAACGATTTCTAAATTATCACCATCTTTAAGCTTCACTTTTTCCCATTTTATTGAATTTATAATTAAATTATTTAACTCCACTACAATTGTGTTTGTTTTATACCCCATATGGTTAAGAGCTGTAGATAGTAAAGCATTTTCTTGATCAAGTTCTATTTTTTTTTCTTCTCCATTTACCTTAATTTTCATGAGATAACTCTTTTAGAATCATAATAGCGTCTTCTTTAGGATCTTCAGAATTCATTAATTGCGAAACTAGGGCAAATTTTTTAAACCCATTTCTTTTTAAGTATGAAATATTATTTGTTTTGATTCCTCCAATAGCAAACCAAGGAATATTTAAATCCTTTGTTAATGTTTTGATATTTTCAATACCTAAAGGTTTTTTATTCTTTTTTGTTGAAGTTTCAAATACTGGTCCTATCCCTAAGTAATCACAACCATCCTTAAGAGCATTTGAAATATCAATTGCATTATTTGCACTTTTACCGACAATTTTTGAATATCCTAATAGTCTTCTTGCGGTTTTTAAGTCTAAATCGTCTTGTCCAAGATGAATTCCATCCGCGTTAGATGCTATTGCTATATCAATTCTATCGTTAACGATAAACAAAGAATTATATCTTTTACATAGATTTTTAATCTGAATTGCTTCTTGAAGATGATCTTTATCAGTGCCCGTTTTAAATCTATATTGAATAATTCTTACTCCCGCAATTAAAATCTCTTCTATTATTTCTAATAAATTGTCTTTTTGATCTGTGATTACATATAAGTCATTTTCTTTTAATATTTCCTCCGACTTCTTGCAATTGCTATAACTTAATAATTCAATTTCAATAGTATAAATTTCATATCTAATTTCCGAAGCGATTTTTGAAAGCTCATGATTCTGTAGTCTTGAGAATTCTTCTATGACACGTAATGCTTCTTGAACTCGGGCTGAATTAGAACTTATAATTTGCTCAGAAGTTTTTCTGTTGATTTGCTCTTGATGAGTCAATCCTTTACATTTGTCCTCAATGTGATTTCTAGATTGTTTATAAACTTCTAAATGATTTTTTCCTAAAATTTGTCTAAAATTTTTTATCTTTTCAACAAACTTTTCTTTGCCTAGACCAAATCTAGCCCAATCTTCTAATACTCTTAATCCTTCTCTTGCTCTATCTAGATTAGCGTCAATAATTTGATAAATTCTTAAATCTTCAGCGTCTTTACTATTGGAATTCAGCATTTGTAATTTATTTTTTGTACTCTTTAAAAATTTTTAGAGCATTATCTCTATCTTTTTTAATTTGAATAGAAAGTTGATCTATATTTTTGAACTTGATTTGACATCTAAGTTTTTCAACTGGTTCTACAGATAGATTTAAACCATATAGATCGATATCTTTATTTATTAAATGAACTTCAACTGCAGATGGCAATAAAGGATTTATTGTTGGTTGAGAGCCAAGATTCATAATAGATTCAATTTTTTTGTTGGAATTTTCTATGGTTGCCCAAGATGCGTAAACTCCTTCTCCAGGTAAAAATTTTCTGCCATCTATTTCAAGATTTGCAGTAGGCCATCCTATACTTTTTCCAATTCCTTTACCTTTAACAACCTTTCCATTAAAACTATAAGGCCTATTAAGAATTTTGAAAGCATTTTTAAGATCACTTTTCTCTAATAGATCTCTTATTCTGCTGCTGCTTATCCTACCTTCCTTGTCTTCTAAAATTGGAGTAATTTTTAGTTTAATATCCGTATCCTTAATCATATTTTTTATTGTATTTATGTCTCCACTTCTTCTGAAACCAAATTTAAAATTAGCACCTACAGAAATGTTTTTTGCTTGTAATTGATTTATCAAAATATCTTTTACAAATCTTTCTGCACTTAATTGAGATAGTTCCTTATCAAAAGGAATCAGAACTAATTGTTTAATCCCAAGATCCTCAAGAATAGGTAGTTTTTCATAAGGGAGATCAAGTCTAAGACGTGTTTCTTTGTATAGAACTTCTCTGGGATGAGGCCAGAAACTTGCAATTGTTGGGGTATATTTATTTTCTTCAACTACACTTTTAATTAATTTTCTGTGGCCAGCATGTAGACCATCAAAACTTCCAATAGCTATTGAAGTAGGATTCTTAACTTCAGATGGCGATATTAAAGAGATCAAAAGATTACGTGCAATTTTATGATTTTGATGGCAAATTTGAATAGATTATAGTTTATTCAATCAAATGAATGTCTGACAAAATTGATTTTCAGTCCCTTTCATTTGGAATGCGGCGCATTGGATGGATACGCTTTTGGGTTCAGACCATTTTAGGCGTTGTGGTTGCAGCTGTTTTGCTTTTTTCAAATGTTGTAAATAACAGCGAAGGACAGCTTGGCTTAACGCCTGGCCTATCACTTACAACAATATCCTTGATTTTACTACTTTTTAGTCTTTGGCAAGGTTGGTTGATAGTTAGAACAGGAAGAGCAATCTCTAGCAACGCAAGACCCTCAAGAGGACAAACTAGTAAATTGATCAAAAGAGGTCTAATAGTTGATTTATTAGGAATTTTGTTTGGATTAATTGGATATCAAGCTCTTATGGGTGCTTTATTTATCCAAGCATCTTCTCAAACAACTGGACAATTGATAACAGCGACATCTGATATCCCAATTACTGGACTTGAAATATTATCAGTTCTCAGTAACACCCAAGTTATTGCCGCTCATTTTTTTGGACTTTGCTTTTCTTTATGGCTTTTAAGAAGGATTTATAAATGAATTATTAATTTTAGGTAATTTGTCTAAATCACCCCTCCAAAACAAATCTGGTTCTACAGGTGTTAGAGATATTTTATTTTCTTGTATTTGTGATACGTCACTAGGCCATTTCTTTGGACCATAACCTTTTGATTTAAGATCTAAAACTACCTCACCGGCGAGCCAATAATAAACGTCACCCCTTGGGTCTTCTCTTTTGGAAAATTGATTTTTATATTTTCTTACTGATAATCTTGTCCAGGATAAATCTTTTATTTTGCTTTTCTCGCATGGGGGTATGTTCAAGTTTAATAGAAGTGAAGCTGGCCAATTATCGTTAATTGCTTGTTCGGCAATATTCATTGCAATTTCTCCAGCAAATTCAAAATTTTTCCATTTAAAACTAGCAACACTTATTGCCATGGAGGGAACATTTTCTAAAGTACCTTCCATTGCTGCAGCGACTGTTCCTGAACAAAAAATATCTGTACCTAAATTGGGCCCGTGATTTATTCCAGATAGTACTAGATCAGGTTTATTATCTAAGATTTCAGATAGTGCCAATTTGACGCAATCAGCAGGTGTGCCAGAACATCCCCAAGCTTCAATTCCTTCCTCAAATAATTCGTCAGCTTTTTCTACTCTTAAGGGAGATTGTAAAGTAAGGCCATGGCCAGTAGCAGATCTTTCTTGGTCAGGACATACCACTTTTACCTTATGTCCTCTTTTTTGCGCTGATTTTGCTAAAGCTCTTATCCCAGCTGCAAAAACACCATCATCATTGCTAATCAATATATTTAACGGTTTCATTAATAATACATTTTATTTATGGGCGATATTTAAGTAAGATAAGGAAATACTTATTTTTACTATATCAGTGAGTCAAATTGAATCATTAGGTCAAATTGAGGAAAAACTAAATAATCTTTCTCTTACAGCAAAAAATAATATAGATAATTCTAATACTCATGAAGAACTGGATCAATTGAGAGTTTCCTTGCTAGGAAAAAAAGGTGATTTGTCAATTATCTTGAAAATAATGGGTCAATTATCTGCTACTGATAGACCAATTATTGGCCAGAAGGCGAATTTAATAAAGATAAATCTGCAAGAACTAATAACTGAAAGAAAAAATCAACTAAACAGCGTAGCCTTAGATAAAAAGATTAAAAAAGAAAAAATTGATGTAACTATCCCCTCAATAGGAATACCTCCTGGAAATAAACATCCTTTAATTTCAACTCAAGACGAAATAATAGATATTTTTTGTGGTTTAGGATACTCAGTTGAAAGTGGCCCTGAAATAGAAACTGATTTTTATAATTTTGAGTCTCTTAATATACCTAAAAATCATCCCGCTAGAGATATGCAGGATACTTTCTACTTGGATGATAATCGACTTTTAAGGACCCATACTTCTCCTGTTCAGATAAGATACTTAGAGAAAAATCCGCCTCCAGTAAGAATTATTGCTCCCGGAAGAGTATATAGGAGAGATGCTGTAGATGCTACCCATTCCCCTGTATTTAATCAGGTTGAGGTTTTATGTATCGATCAAGATATTAATTTTAGTCATTTAAGAGGAACAGTTCTTACATTCTTAAAAACCTTTTTTGGAGATATTCCTGTAAGATTTAGAGCTAGTTATTTCCCATTTACTGAACCTTCTGCGGAAGTAGATGTTCAATGGAAAGGTAAATGGTTAGAAGTAATGGGCTGTGGAATGGTAGATCCAAAGGTCTTAGAAAAATTAGGAATAGATTCTGAGAAATGGACTGGATTTGCAGCTGGATTAGGAGTTGAGAGGTTTTGTATGGTAAGACATCAAATTGACGATATCAGAAAATTTTACACAAATGATCTTAGATTTTTAGAACAATTCTAATAAAATTAAAATTTTAAATTAGGATTGTCTAGCAAATTAGTTTAAGATAGTCATAGCTTTAGTTGTTTGATTGGTACGTAAGGCAGGGCTAATCGTTAATGATGGGAAAGAACTTGCTGTTCAAACTGCAAGTTCTGTCCAGAAAAAATTGGAAAGTTCTAATTATGAAGTTGTAAGAGTGAGTAGTTCTGGTGGAATGGTTGGATTCGCCAATCCCGATCAACATGTTCGTCCTCTGGGATATAAGAATTGTGTGCCAGAGGGGTTTGACTCATCAATGGAATTTGCAATAGTGCTTGGCGGAGATGGAACTGTACTCTCTGCAGCAAGGCAAACAGCACCTGCTAAAATTCCAATCCTTACAATAAATACTGGTCATTTAGGTTTTCTTGCAGAAGCTTATTTATCTAACCTGGATGAGGCAATAGATAAAATCATTGCTGGTAATTGGGATATTGAAGAAAGAACTTGCTTTATAATTAGTGTATTGAGGAATGATCAGCGGAGATGGGAGTCTCTCTGCCTTAATGAGATGGCTCTTCATAGAGAACCTCTTACAAGTATGTGCCATTTTGAGATTTCTATAGGGCGACATGCTCCTGTGGATATTTCAGCTGATGGAGTAATTTTATCTACTCCAACTGGATCTACTGCCTATTCTCTTAGTGCTGGAGGGCCAGTTATTACACCTGATTGCCCCGTTGTACAATTAACTCCAATTGCTCCACATTCATTGGCCTCTAGGGCATTAGTTTTTAATGATTCTGAGCCAGTAACTGTTTTCCCTGCAACTCCTGAAAGGTTGGTAATGGTTGTTGATGGTAACGCTGGTTGTTATGTTTGGCCTGAAGATAGAGTTTTAATAAGAAAAAGTAAACACTCAGTAAAATTTATTAGGCTTGAAGATCATGAATTTTTCCAAGTTTTAAGAAATAAGCTTGGTTGGGGATTACCCCATGTGGCTAAACCTAACAAATAAAAACAATTAAAAATTTAATTTTTTTCCTTTTAATAGAAATATAGGATTATTTGGTTCTAATCTTATTCCTTCAGCGATACTTAAGCTTTTGTAGGTCTGAATTAAATTTAAATTTGTTTTGAAATTTTTATCTTCTAATTCCTCTTTTAACTCTTTAATAGTTTGAATATCAATTATTGGGATAACGATAATATCTCCAATTCTCATATCCTTAGCCATGGTATTAATGATTTGAAGTTTAGTCTTTTTATCACATCCTCCAATTATTAATCTATTAGGTTTTTCAAAAGAACTTAAATTTCTCGTATTCAAGGTTTTAATTATGTCTTCCTCAAAAATAAATTTTGGTTTAACGCCAAGCCTTTTTGAGTTCTCTATTATTAATGCTTTTGATCCAATCTTTTTATCGATACAAAACAAATCTAAATTATTTCTTAACTTTAATGCCTCTAACCCAATTGACCCGCAACCTGCTCCTATATCCCAAATGACACCATTTTTCGGGAGCTCTAAATCAGCTAAGATTTGTACGCGAACCTCCCTTTTAGTTAATAAATTTGGTCTATCATCAAAAGTTTTAAAAACACTGTCATTGATTCCGAAAAGAGGGAGGTTATTATGTAAAGAATTTGCCTTTGTTTTTGTAAGAACAACAATGTTCAAGCTTGATATATCAGAGGGTAATGACTCTTTAAGATTTAATTTTCTTATTTTTTCATTATCAAAGCCTATCTCTTCACAGAGCCAAAAATCATACAAGTCAATCAGATTTAATTCTGATAAGTTTTTTTTGATTATTTCTAAACTTTTGTTATGTGAGTCTGTAATAATAGCCAAATTTGAAGGCCTTGCTTTAAGAGACTCGACTAACTTTATCGAATCTCTGCCATGAATACTTATATTAACAGTATCTTGCCATGGGATTTTTAACTTACTAAATGCTAATTGAATGGCAGTATTTGAAGGGTAAAAAATTAATTCATCTTTTGAAAAATTTTCTAGTAATATTCTCCCAATTCCAAACCAAAGTGGATCTCCTCTCGAAATTAAAATAACATCAGTTTTTTTTGATCTAAGCCAGTTAATAAGTTCGTTATTACTGTTGCTCGAAAAAAATGATTTCTTTTTTTCAATAAGACTTTCGCTCCATGATTTAATTTCTTCAAAATATGAATTGGGAACTGCAATATTTCCTGTCTTTATAAATAAATCTTGTAATTTGGAAGGTAAATCTTTAAATATAAATGAATTGATACCTACTACATGAATTTTTCTATAAACTTCAGTCATCAATATTTAATGAAAAGGAACTAAATTGTTTGAATGTTTTATTAAATTATCTTATTATTGTTTGAGTTATAATAATAAATTAATTGTCTGAAAGAAGAAAGAGGTTACATGATTTATTGTTAACTCTAATTAATAAAGATAGTGAATTTGAGTTTATTGAAGAAGATTCAAACGATTTAACATCTAGCTATTCTGAAAAAGATACTTTGAATTTATCTCGAGTTATAGAAAAAAATCGTAAAATAATAAAGAGGTATCAAGCTATTGTAAGAACTGCTGTAACACTAGATGCCCTGATGGACACTGAAAATGAAGAAAATTACAAAATCAAATAAAAAATTTTTTTTTAAAGGATTATTACCTTTTCTTTTACTACTATTCTTTACTTTTAGCCCATTAAAAGTATATGCAGAAGTTGAGGAAACAGAAATAAACGGTGAATTAATTAATGCTAGTAGTGACTTTTTAAGGGACTTGGACTTTGAAACTTGGCAATTAGTAGCTTATAAATCACCTCTTTTTGAAGATAAATTGATTTTGAGAGTAATAGGATACCCAGGAAATCTCAGAATTGATCATCCCACTGACCTGAGGGTTGAATCAGGGAGAAAACAGTGGCTTTTAGATGATAAAACATTACTTAATGTGGAATTAGCAAATGATGGCAGACAAGCTGCAGCAGAATTCGATCTTGATGAATTGATTGAAAATTTAGATAAAAATAGACCATTAAGATTATCTTTGTCAGGAGTTTTTTCTGAGTTACCTGTTCCTCCCTTCGTTGTTAAAGAGTGGAGATCAATAAACTGAATTTAATTTTTTGAGATGCCTGAAAAAAATGTAAGCCATACAAAATGGATGAAAAGAGCAATTTTTTTGGCTTCTTTAGGCAAAAATACAACTAGTCCTAATCCTAGGGTGGGAGCGGTGATACTTGATAAAAAATGGAAGCCTTATCTCAGAAGGGTTTCATTTCAAAGCGGGGATGCCTCATGCAGAGGCAATGGCTTTTAATAATTTAAAAAAAGATGCTGAAGGTGGAACAATGTATGTCAATCTTGAACCTTGTTGCCATCAAGGTAAAACACCTCCATGTGTAGATAAGGTGATATCCTCTGGGTTAAAAAAAGTATATATATCTATTGAAGACCCTGATAAAAGAGTATCAGGTAAAGGTATTAAGCTTCTAAAAGAAGCTGGTATTCAAGTTCACTTAGGATTATGTAAAAAAAGAATCCTCAGATCTAAATAAGGCTTTCATTCATAGGAATACTACTAAAAAGGCATTTGGTGTTTTTAAATGGGCAATGAGTATAGATGGAAGAATAGCTTTAAAAAATGGAAAAAGTAAATGGATAACTAACGATGAATCAAGGTCATTAGTTCATTCTTTTAGAGCAGAATTTGATGCAATAATAATTGGGGGAAACACATTAAGAAGAGATAACCCACTATTGACTTCTAGAGGTTCCAAGAATCCTGAACCTTTGCGAGTTGTTTTCACAAGAAGTTTAGATCTCCCTTCAAAATGTAATCTTTGGGATTGTAGTAAGGCAAAAACTTTAGTTATTTATGATTCTTCTACAGCAAATGAAAGCTACCTCTCAAGGATTCCAAAATGTGTGGAGGTTGAAAAGGTATTATCAGATAATCCAGAGTATATTTCAAAAATACTTGCAAAAAGAGGATGTAATAAAGTTCTTTGGGAATGTGGCCCTGGATTGGCTACTGCCGCTATTCAATCTAATTGTATTCAGGAACTTATTACTTTTATTGCTCCAAAAATTTTAGGTGGAGAAAATAATATGAATCCCCTAAGTGATTTTAAATTTGGAGAAATGCACGAAGTTATTAAATTAAGTCATTCTCAGTTTAGTTTGATTGGAAACGATATATGTGTTAAGAGTTTATTTAAAAATTAATTTTTATACTGATTTTTATGGGTCAAAGTACCGTACGGTTCTTACCCAAAAAAAACAATACAGAGACGGAAACTCTTCGTTTAGTTTATAATAAGTTCAAAATTGATCATAACCATGCCAATAAGACAAGACGATAATCAACCTAGTAGAAGATTTGGAATTGTAAATATTATTTTGATAGGAGTTGGAGCATTACTTCTATTTAGCAGCCTTTTCCCTAACCAAAATATGCAAATCCCCAGGGTTCCTTATTCATTATTTATAGATCAGGTTAATGATGGTGAAGTTAAGCGTGCATATATCACTCAAGAACAAATTAGGTATGAGTTAAATGGAGCTGAAGAAGGAGCTCCCTCTGTATTAGCAACAACACCAATTTTTGATATGGACCTTCCACAAAGGTTGGAAAGTAAAGGGGTGGAATTCGCTGCCGCTCCTCCCAAAAAACCTAATTTTTTCTCAACCATATTGAGTTGGGTTGTTCCCCCTTTAATTTTTATCCTTGTTTTACAATTCTTCGCTAGAAGAAGTATGGGTGGAGGAGGTGCTCAAGGCGCTCTTAGTTTTACTAAAAGTAAAGCAAAAGTTTACGTCCCTGATGATGAATCAAAAGTAACATTTGCTGATGTGGCTGGAGTTGATGAAGCTAAAGACGAATTGACGGAAATAGTTGATTTTCTAAAAAAACCTGAGAGATACAAAGATATCGGTGCACGAATACCAAAAGGGGTGCTTCTTGTGGGACCTCCAGGAACTGGAAAAACTCTTCTTTCAAAAGCTGTTGCGGGAGAAGCAGAAGTTCCTTTCTTTATAATTTCAGGTTCTGAATTTGTTGAGCTTTTTGTTGGTGCAGGTGCCGCAAGAGTAAGAGATCTATTTGAACAAGCAAAGAAAAAAGCTCCATGTATTATCTTTATTGACGAATTGGATGCTATTGGTAAAAGCCGCTCTGGATCTATGGGAGTCGTCGGTGGAAATGATGAAAGAGAACAGACCTTAAATCAATTGCTTACTGAAATGGATGGCTTTGCCTCTGCAGATAAGCCAGTTATAGTACTTGCCGCTACTAACCAACCAGAAGTCCTAGATGCCGCGTTATTAAGGCCTGGAAGATTCGATAGGCAAGTATTAGTTGATAGACCAGATTTGTCTGGTAGAAAAACTATATTGGAGATATATACCAAAAAGGTTAAACTGGCAGATGCAATTGACTTGGACTCTATTGCTCAAGCTACTAGCGGGTTCGCAGGTGCAGACTTGGCAAATATGGTTAATGAAGCAGCTCTTTTAGCAGCAAGAGCTAAGAGGAAAAGTGTTGAACAACAAGACTTAAGTGAGGCTATCGAAAGAGTAGTTGCTGGTCTGGAGAAGAAAAGTAGAGTTCTTCAAGATGATGAAAAGAAAGTTGTTGCTTATCATGAAGTAGGTCATGCAATAGTTGGTCATTTAATGCCAGGCGGTTCAAAAGTAGCAAAGATTTCTATAGTGCCAAGAGGAATGAGTGCTCTTGGATATACTCTTCAGTTACCTACTGAGGAGAGATTTCTAAATTCAAAAGAAGAACTAAAAGGGCAAATAGCAACTCTTTTAGGGGGCCGTTCTGCTGAAGAAGTTGTTTTTGGAAAAATTACTACGGGTGCTTCTAATGATTTACAAAGAGCTACAGATATAGCAGAACAAATGGTAGGGACATTTGGAATGAGCGATATTCTTGGCCCCCTAGCTTATGACAAACAAGGTGGTGGACAATTCCTAGGGAATGGTAATAACCCAAGAAGATCAGTAAGTGATGCTACAGCTCAAGCAATTGACAAAGAAGTAAGAGACCTAGTAGATGATGCTCATGAAACAGCTTTAAATATTTTAAGAAATAACTTACCGTTACTTGAATCAATTTCTCAAAAAATTCTCCAGGAAGAAGTGATAGAAGGTGAAGATTTAAAAAATCTGCTTGCAGAATCTAAAATGCCCGCATAGTAGATTTAGAATACTCTAGAATTTTTCATGCTAAAACCAAATAAGCTTGCAAATAAAAATTTTCTATCAAGCTTGGATATAACTAACGATGAATTCTTTCATATTTTAGAGCTTGCAAAAAATTTTAAAAATAAAAGATTAAATATTGATCTCGATTATAAAGTTTTAGGTTTGATATTTGATAAAGCATCAACGCGGACAAGAGTTAGTTTTCAAGTAGGGATGTCAAGGCTTGGTGGAACCACTATTGACCTTAATCCGACCACATCACAAATAGGAAGAGGAGAGCCAATTAAAGATACAGCAAGAGTTCTCAGTAGATATTGCGATGTTATTGCAATTAGAACTTATGATCATTCAGATTTGGTTGAATATGCGAAGTGGTCTACTAAGCCAGTTATTAATGCTCTTACAAATTTAGAACATCCATGTCAGGCCTTGGCTGATTTTTTAACGATTCAAGAGGAATTTCTTGATTTTAAAGATGTTGTTTTGACATTTATCGGAGATGGCAATAATGTTGCAAACTCTCTAATTTTATGTGGAGCATTATTAGGAGTAGAAGTTAGAATTGCCTGTCCTAAGGGATATGAACCTAATTCTTTGGTTATTAAAAAAGCATATGAAATATATAAGAACAAGGATTTATTGAAAATCAGTAATGATCCTAATTCTGCTGTTTTAGGAGCAAATGTTCTTTATACAGATGTTTGGTCATCAATGGGGGAAGAAAATAAAAAGACAAAGAAAGATAAATGTTTTAGTGGGTTCACTATTGATAATGATTTATTAAGTAAGGCTGAAAAAGATGCAATTATTCTTCATTGCCTCCCTGCGTATAGATCTAAAGAGATAACTGATGAGGTATTTGAAAGTAAAAAAAATAGAATTTTTGATCAAGCAGAAAATAGATTGCATGCTCAACAAGCGCTTTTATCTTGCCTCCTTGCTTAACATCACTTGCATAATTACTCTTAAATAGGTACAAATGTATTAGAGTACATTTGTTTTAATGAAGTCCCCCATTGATAGTAACCTTACTGATGCTCAGAATGAGTTATACGGATGGATAAAGAAATATATGAAAGAGTTTCAACATAGTCCTTCCATTAGACAAATGATGCAAGCTATGGGACTAAAATCTCCCGCGCCAATTCAAAGCCGCTTAAAACACCTACAAGAGAAAGGATACATATCTTGGCAAGAAGGTAAGGCGAGAACAATGCAAATAGTTGATGAGATTATAGAAGGAGTACCAATTATGGGTTCAGTCGCAGCTGGAGGTTTAATTGAAACTTATTCTGATGTTCAGGAGAATTTAGATATTTCTGAGGTTTTAAAAAAGAAAAATATTTTTGCTCTTACAGTTAATGGAGATTCTATGATAGATGCATGTATCGCAGATGGAGATATGGTTTTGATGGAGCCAATTACAGATTCATACTCTCTTAGGAATGGAACTATTGTCAGTGCAATGGTTCCAGGTCTAGGTACAACACTAAAGTACTTTGTTAAGAGAGGAGGAAAAATATTTCTTGAAGCAGCAAATCCAGAATATGAACCAATTGAATTAAATCTAGAAGAAGTTGTTTTTCAAGGGAGATTACTTGCTGTGTGGAGAAAATGTAGTAATTATTTTTAATAATCTATAAATAAGTTTCCGAGAACTTAAATTCCTTTAATGTTAGAATTAATTTTTTTAATATTTATGGAAAATTTTATAGAAAGCTATCTAAAAGAAGTTGCTGAAATATGTAATTTGTTGAATACAAATGAGGTTCAAAATGTTGCTAAGGAAATCATTAAAACCAGAGATGAAAAAGGTCGAATTTTCTTTATTGGTGTAGGAGGAAGTGCTGGGAATGCTTCACATGCTGTATGTGATTTAAGAAAATTAACTGGTATTGAATGTTATGCTCCAAGTGATAATGTTTCAGAATTATCAGCAAGAACTAATGATGAAGGGTGGGATACAATATTTAGTGCATGGTTAGAAGTTAGTAAATTATCATCTAATGATTTAGTGTTTGTGTTTTCTGTTGGAGGTGGAAGTAGAGAAAGAAATATTAGCCCAGGAATAGTAAACGCCTTAGAATTAGCAAAAGAACGAAATGCTGGAATTGTTGGAATTGTCGGAAAAGAAGAAGGCTATACTCGACAAGTAGCAAATGCATCAATTTTAGTACCTACAGTGAATAAAAATCATATAACTCCCCATTCGGAATCTTTCCAGACAATTTTATGGCATATGTTTGCAAGTATGCCGGAATTAAAAATAAACCCTACAACATGGGAATCCGTAGTTATAAATAAATAAATAATTTTTTTGGGGATTTATTAATAGGTATAGGTTATTGTGATCACAAACTATTAGAATTTTATAATACTAATAATTTTTTATCATGCTATTAGTTCGAAGTCCTCTAAGAATATCATTAGGAGGTGGAGGTACTGATTTGCCCTCTTACTATAGGAAAAGAGGTGGATATTTAATAGCAGGTGCAATTGATAAATATGTCTACACATCAGCAATAAAACCTTTTTCTAAAGGTATCTTTTTAAAATATTCTGATATTGAGAAGGTTCAATGTCCATCGGAAATAAAACATAAGATCTTTAGAGAGATTCTTATGATGAGAGATAAAGAAGAAAAAAATCAAATCGAATTAACTACTCTTGCTGATATACCAGCTGGGACAGGTTTGGGATCATCAGGAGCATTTACAGTTTCTGCTTTAAAGGCAATTCAAATGTATGATTCTGTGTTTTCAACAAATGAATCAATTGCAGAATTAGCTTGTAAAATAGAGATTGATAGATTGAGAGAACCAGTAGGTAAGCAAGATCAATATATTTCTGCTATAGGAGGTTTAACAGAATTTATCTTTCATAAGGACGACTCGGTTGAATTTAATAGATTACCTATTGATTATGAAAATTTCTACAGTATTCAAGATTCTATTTTGATGTTTTTCACTAGAGAAAGTAGATCTGCTTCATCAATATTAAAGGAGCAAGATGATAAGACAAAGTCAGATGATAATAAGATGATTTATAATCTCGATCAAGTTAAAGAAATGGGGGAGATATCTAAAAACTTATTAATTAAAGGCGACATAAATCAACTTGGATTGCTTATGCAAGATCATTGGGCTAAAAAATTAAAAAGAAGTCCAAATATGTGTTCTGAAGAAATTAAGAGATATTTTCAAATTGGAATGGATAATGGTGCGATTGGAGGGAAATTAGTAGGAGCAGGAGGAGGAGGCTTTTTAATGTTTATAGCTAGTGATAAGGTTCAATTAAGGAAAGCAATGAAGAGTATTAATCTACAAGAATTAAGATTTAATTTTGATATGTTAGGCGTTCATGTACTTCAGGCTTAAATGCAAATAATTTTTTTATGTGGCGGAATGGGTACTAGACTTAGGGCAGTAAGTAAAGAATTCCCAAAAGGATTAATTCCCATTAAGGATAAACCTTTTTTTGACTATATACTTAATTCTATTTCATCTTATAAGCCCTCTTCAATTCATTTTTGTTTGGGATATAAGAGCGAACTTTATATAAAATATATAGAAAAACTTAATTACCCTTTTTCAATTTCATATACATGTGAAAATCAAAACTTTTTACTTGGCACAGGTGGCGCCATTAAAAAAGCTTTTGATTTTCTTGAAAATGACTTTATAGTTCAATATGGAGATACTATTTTAGATTTTGATTATAAAAAATTTTTTGATTTTCATCTTGAAAATAAAAAAGATATGACAATGACAATTTTGCATAAATCTAGAACAAATGAGAATCCAAATATATATTGTTATAAAAATAAATTAGGAGATTTTAAATGCGTTTACAATAAAAAAACTCCCCATCAGAAAGCAAATTTTATTGATTACGGGGCTATTGCATTTAAAAAATTTTTATTTGAAAGAGAAGCAAAGCTGAAATTTGACCTTTCTGAATTACAGCATTCATTAAGTATTAATTCTAGATCATCTTTTTTCGAGGTTTTTAATAAGTATATTGAAATTGGCACTCCAAAATCTTTTAATGAAGCTTTAAATTTTTTATCTAAATAATGTTTATCTATAAAAACAAAAAAATAAAGATATTTACGGATGGGGCAAATCTTGATTCAATAATTAACTTGGCGAAAGATGATTTAATCGACGGTATTACTACGAATCCTACTCTAATGAGAAAGTCAGGTGTAACAAATTATATGAATTTTGCAAAAGCTGCTGTTAATGCTTCTCAAGGGAAATCGATATCCCTTGAGGTTTTTTCTGATGATTTTGATATCATGATTCATCAAGCAAAAGTTTTATCAAGATTAGGAAATTCAGTTTATGTAAAAATACCAGTAACGAATAGCTTAGGACATTCAACAAGTGAAGTTATAAAAAAACTTCTTAAGGAGGGTATTAGGGTAAATATTACTGCTATTTTATCCAAAAGCCAAATTGAATCTTGTATAAATTTATTTGAAAAAAGAGATTATGGTTATATTTCTATTTTTGCTGGCAGGATTGCTGATACTGGCAAGGATCCAACTCATTTTATAAAATATGCAAACGAAAAGTTGCAAGCTAAAGGATTAATGAATCTAGAAATCCTTTGGGCAAGCACAAGAGAAATATTTAATTTATACCAAGCTATTAATTGTGATTGTTCAATAATTACAATACCCCCTGAAATAATGAAAAAAGTTAAATTATTTGATTATAGTCTTGAAAAGTTGTCACTTGAGACTGTAAAGATGTTTAAATCAGATTCTGAGCAAGCAAAATATTTTATTGAATAAATTACTTATTTAAGAATCCCCAAGATTTTATTTCAAATATTAAAAATGGTAATACTTGATCATCTAGAATTGAGAATGCCCACCATTTTCTTAAGATAATTGATATTACTTATGGTAAGAAGGTTTAATTTACTTTACTTCTTAAACTTATTTAAGTTATTTTAAAATTAATAAAAATCTTTAGAATTGAAATTTACAGTTACTGGTTGTGCAGGATTTATCGGAAGTAATCTAGTTGACAAACTTCTTAAAAGTGGATTTGAAGTTTTTGGCATTGATAATTTTTCAACAGGTAAAAAATACTTTTTAAGTAAAGCTCTAAAAAATAATAAATTTATTTTTGTTGAGGATAATTTAAATCAGATACAAAAATATAAGAAATTTGTAAAAGAGAGTAAGGCTGTTTTTCATTTAGCTGCGAATGCTGATGTTAGATATGGATTAAATCATCCATTAAAAGATCTTCAAGAAAATACAGTAAATACTTGTAGTTTGCTTGAAACTATGAGAGAGGTTAATGTAAAAAATATAGTTTTTGCATCAACTGGTTCTGTTTATGGAGAAAATAATCAAATACCTACAAAAGAGGATTGCCCTTTTCCTACTCAGACCTCTCTATATGGAGCTTCTAAAATAGCGGCTGAGAGTTTTATTTCAGCTTATTGTGAAGGTTATAGTTTTAATGCTGTTGCTTGTAGATTTGTTTCTCTGATGGGGCCAAGATACACTCATGGTCATGTATTTGATTTCGTAAAAAGTCTAAAAAGTAACCCAAAAGTGCTTACAATATTAGGTGATGGAACACAGTTTAAGTCTTATTTTCATATTGAAGATTGTTTAGAAGCACTTATCTTGTTTGCAAATCAGTTAAATAATAAAATAGTAGGATTTTTACCAATAAATTTAGGAACTGAAGAAGGTATAACAGTAAAAGATTCAGCAAAAATTATATGTAATACTTTAGGATTAGATCCTCGGTTCGAATTTACGGGAGGGAAACAAGGTTGGATTGGAGATAATCCGATCATCCAATTAGATATTTCAAGAGCAAAATCTTTTGGCTGGAAACCAAAGTTTAAAATTAAAGAGAGTATAAAAGATACAACAATATGGATTAATCAATATAAAGAAATTATTTGATGAAAAAAAATATTAATAATAAGGCTCTTTTCCTTGATAGAGATGGAGTTTTGAATCATCTTATTAATAAAAGACCACCTTGGCTTTTAAAGGAGATAAAGATTTATCAAGAAGCTTTTAAACTTGTTAAATTAGCGAAAAGAAGATTTTATTTACCAATAGTTATTTCTAATCAACCAGATGCTGGTAGAGGCACTATAAGCTATGAAAAACTTCATTTGGTTAACAAAAAAATTATGAATGAATTACAAATCGAACAATTTTTTCTTTGCACACATCCATATGATGGAGAATGTGATTGTCGGAAACCTCTTCCAGGTAATTTTTTTAAGGCCCAAAAAATTAATAATTTAGATCTAAAAAAATCAATAATGGTTGGAGATAGAGATAAAGATATAATTGCAGGGAATAGAGCAGGTTGTAAGACCATAAAAATTTCAGAAAAGAATTCTGAATTAGCAGATTTTAATGTTGATAATCATCAAAATCTATTAAAATTACTAGATAAATTATTAATTTAAAATTCTAAGATATAATTAGGAAGTAAAAAAAATAATGAATTCTAATATTTTATCCCTCTTCACAAATGCAGATAAAGGTACTGGAGGATATCATAGTGCTGAATTAAGAAAAAAACTAATTCAAAAAAAATTTGGGATTTCAAAATTTATTTCAATAAAAAAAAATAAAATTAATATTTATAATATTTCTTCTTGTATTTTTTTTGGCAATCAATTTTTCAGTATTACATCTTTAAGATATTTAGGATTTAAAAGTAAAATTTTAAAATTAAAAAAATACAATACTATTTATTTGCATACTTTACATCTTATTTGGTTATGCAAATTGAGCCCAAGAAAAAATTATATTCTTAACTTAGAAAATTTTGATCCCATTTACTTTTCAGAATTAGCAAAACTTTCAAATAACTTATTCCAAAAAATTTACTACTTAATTGAAGTATATTTTTCAATACGTATAATTAAAAACTTACATAAAATAGATAACTTAGTGATTTGGCCCTTAACAAATAAAGATAGCAATCAGGTATTAAAATTAAACAGCAAATTAAAAGAACTTATTCAAGTTCAACCACATATATTATTAAATAAAAATTTTAAAAATAATAGATCTAAATTTATAAGTTCTAAAGTTAGGCTGCTTTTTATAGGTCACGGTAATCATATGGCAAACAGAGAAGCTATAAATTTTATAAAGAAATTAGCTAAAATTAACGAGGGAATTATATTTGACATCATTGGGAGTGGTTGGGAAAAAGAAGATGTGCTTAATAAAAATAAAAATATAAAATTTCATGGCTTTGTTGAAGATATCACAACAAAAATTTCTAATAATACTTTTTTTATTTCTCCTATTTTTTCTGGATCTGGAATAAATATGAAAATTATTACGGCTATTGAACTTGGTATTCATGGATTTATAAGCAAGTTTTCAGCAGAACCTTTTGAATCTTCTAATATGAATCTTCCTAAGGACAAATTTATAATAATCGAAGGCGAAAATAAAGACTTCTGGCTAGAAAAAATCATTTACCATACTGTGCATTACCAAAATAATGGACATTTTATTGAAAGATGATCTTGAAAAAGAGGTCTTAAGCCTTTCAGAAATAACAGCAAAATTATTATGTATTTTATAAATGGCAATGCATAGAGCGATTAAAGAAAAACATTATTTTCTAGTTTCAAGTAATGCTAAATTTCTTATGAAATTAGTTAGTTTAGAAGCAAAAGTAAAAAGTTAAATCGTGTAATTTTTTTAAAGTTTGTATCCGAGAATTTTCTTGTACAAATTCGATAGATGTTAAAATTGAATATTGTGGGTTTTCATTTTGTAAACCATCATCAATTCTGTGAGTTATTTAAAGCTTTTTTGTTTGCCAGACTTTATGCCTCTAATGCTCCATCCTTTGCCATTAAACAATCGATTTTTTTAGAGAATTTGGATTCACTCTTCTTCCTTTTTGGTAATTACCTTTTGTTAATCAATCTTGCTTAGATAATTGAGCAGAATTGTTTATTACAGTAAAGGATAATATTATAGATTGGATACATGGATAGTTGTGTCTCAAACAAATCGATTGGTGTATCATGAAAAACTATCTTGGGGCCATAGCTCAGCTGGTAGAGCACCTGCATGGCATGCAGGGGGTCAGCGGTTCGAATCCGCTTGGCTCCACTTAAATTTTTTTGATAAAAGATTTAGAAAAAATTCTTATGTTTTCAATATTTAAGATGATATGGTTTAATAGTCGACTTAATAGCAAATCCCGCAATAATCCTTGAGATAGGCAAAAAATGATAGGAATTTTAAAAAAAATCAGCGAAAAAATTATTCCAGCTAAATTTCAACTTAATTTACGATATTTTTACTTAAAAAAAACCAATAATTTCGATGCAGAGATGTTTTATGTCTCGCAATTACTTGATAAAAAAAGAAGATTTTTAGATATTGGTTCTAATATTGGGATTTATTCTTTTCATTTTAGGAATATCTTTAAAAATGTCGATGCATTCGAGCCTTTAAAAGAAATTACCTATAGACTTGAAGCTATTCAGAATCAATTCTTGGTAATACATAATGTTGGTATTTCTAATAAAAAAGGTAATTTTCAATTTTATATTCCTTATTTAAATGGTTTGATAGCTCCTGCTTTAGCCTCTTTAGAAAAAAGAGAAGGAGAATGTGAATTAAGAACTATTAAATTTAAAACTATTGATGAGTATAATTTTCAAGATGTTGATTTAATTAAAATTGATGTGGAGGGTCATGAAGAATTTGTAATAGAAGGTGCTAATAAAACAATAAAGAAAACGATGCCTATTTTAATTGTAGAAATTGAACAACGGCATATTAAAAAAGAAATTAATGAAGTCTTTTTAAATATTTTAAAGCTTAATTATAGGGGCTTTTTTCTTCAAGATAATAATTTGAAATCTATAGAAGAATTTAATTATGATAAAAATCAAAAGCCCTATCTTCAAAATATTTGTATAAAAAAGGATAAGAGATATATTAATAACTTTATATTTATACCGACTAATAAAATTCCAAAGTTGATCAAATTAACTTAAAAAAAGTGAATTAAATTAATAATTAATTTAAGATCATGAAAATATTGTTTTTACTAAATTATAAAGAGGATTATTATTTGCTCTTTCTAGAATTAAGAGAGCAAAGGTTAGATTTTTCTTGAATCTATCATAAATATGATCAAATGTTCGTAATAATTTCCCCCATATACTTTTGGTAATAATCTCTTAACTATTTAATAGTAATGAGATTTTCTTATTTTATAACTTTAATGATACGCAGATTTTAGAAGTTCTAATCTGATTGGCTTCATAAAGATTTTGTTTTTTGTATGAAAATTTGTATTATTAATAAATTGATATTCATTTCTTCATTATTTGCAATTGATGAGATATTCATTTTTTGGTACTTGTGTTAATGATTATGATCATTTAATAAATTGTATAGATACAATCGTTGCCCAATCTATACTGCCAAAACAGATAATTTTAGTAAATTCAGGCAGCAAAAATATCAAGAAATTAATTCAATCTAAGCTTATAAATAAAAATATAGACTTTATCTATATACAAAAAAGTTTAATAAGGGAAAATGCTTTGAATCTTGCCTTAAAAAATTGCAATTCAGAATTATCTTTTAGATTTGATGTAAGGACAAGATTTTCAATAGATTATGCTAAAAATGTTATGAGTAAATTCAATGACCAAAAAATAAAAGCTTCAGTAATTGGCGGCGTTCCACTAGCCATATCAAATGATGAAAGTATTCAGGCAAAGTTATGTAAAGAAATTATGAATAGATCATATATATTTTTCTATCCAAAGCATAGAAATAGGCTTTTTAATGGCTATTCTTCTTCAGTATATTTAGGTTGTTTTAAAACAAAACTATTAAAAAAATTTAATTACAGAGAGGTTAATAATTTAATATCAGAAGATTCATTAATAATAAATGATTTTCTTAAAGAGGGATACAAAACTTATTTAGATTCCTCTATAAAACTCTCTTATGTCAGTCGGAGTAAATTTAAAAATATACTTTTTATGTTTCATTCATATGGTTTTGCAAGAGCTAATACTATTTTATCTCAAAAGAAATTATTTATTTCTCCAAGACATTCAATGGTTTTTGTTTTTGGTGTTTTATTAGTTTTATTATTATTAGTAATTAAGTTAGATTTTTATCTTGTTTTACTTTTGCCATTTTTACTAATTCTCATTAATTTATTAGGTGAAATTTTTGAAGGTCAAAACAAGACAAAATTGATTATTCCTTTTTTTGCAACTTTATGTCAATTCTTATGGATTCTTGGATTTATATGGGGAATATTATTATTTATCAGAAAAATTATTAAATAATAATAATAATCCTGTATAAATTTTTCCTAGATTATTTTTAAATTTAAATTAATGTTTTCCGATCGAATTAATAATTACTATTTTTACTTAAAATAATAAGTTCTAATAATTAATTAAGACTATGCCAAAGTTGATGGATTTTTCCCTTTTTAATTTTTATTACATAAAAGAAGTAAAATAAATCAAATAATTCTCTCCAACGTCTAAGGATAATTTTTACATTTCTAATAGTTAATAATTTTTTTAATGGTAAAGAATCATTCTCATAAAGATCTACTAATTTAAAATATTTGGTAAGTTTTTTATGACCATCTTTTTCAGTAATAATTATTTCTAATAATTTAGATGGTGTATAGGTATTATGCATTTTTTTAATATTACAGTCATTAAAAACATATAAAGGCGTCTTTATGACGAATGATAATTTGTTTTTGTAAATTTCTGCTTCATTGGAAATTTTAATAATCTCTGTGGACTTTTTCATTCCATCAATAATACATAAAAAAATAGTTGAATTTCTCTTCTCATTAATGAGAAAACCAAATCTAAATTTTAAAAGTTTTAAAGGGAAAGAAGAGCTCTTTAAAAACTCATCAAAGTAATTTTGAAATGCTTTTTTATTTAATTTTTGTTTAAATTCTAATGAATATTGTCGCTCTAATTTTTCTTTATTTCTTAAAGCATAGTTAGAGATATCGGATTTTAAATTTGAGAAGTCATGTTCTTTAATAGAAAAACCATTATTTTTAGACCATGAGCTTCCTGAAACCATTATTTGACATTGCTGATAATAATCTACTTTCAGATCAAATTGCTTTTTTATTAAGGATGGATCACTATAGTATTTATTAAATTTTCTTGTTAATTCATGTAGATAAATATGAGAGCTTGCGAAAGGTATTGCGTATCTACATCTTGTTGCTCTAGCAAAAGCTATAAAATCATCTGCATAATCTGAAGGCTTTCTATCAGTTTTATCTACATTGATTCCTCTAATACAATGAGGAAGTGGTTGAGCAGAGGAGTGGCTTCTAAAAGTAAAATCTATCTTTGGATGGTTATTTATAATTTGTTTGAGACTAAATCCAAAAGTCTTACTATCATTGCAGTCAAGAAGAGTAATACCGTCAGCTTCTACAACAAGGGCAGAATCAATAATTATAGGATTAAACTGATAACTCGCTAATTGAAAGTTATCTCTTAATTTATACTTTTTCCCATGATCTAATTCTTTTATATTTGAAAAACTGAAATCTTTTAAAAGATCTCCTTTCATTCTTTTATTAAAGTGTTTTGGTAATAAAATTTTGGGATTACAATTTTGAAATTTTCTTAATGATGGCCCATGATAATGATCCCAATGGAGATGAGTTAAATAAATATGCGTAGGATTAATATGAGTTATTAAATCTTCAGTTACTTCAGGATAATTCCACCAGCTTCTCCAGTAAGAAGAACCAATTATCCATGGATCAATTAAAAGTCTTATATTTTTATACTCAATATACAAACAAGCATGGCTTATTACTGTAAATTTCATAAAAAATTGTTTTTTTCATTATAACTTCGTATTTAATTAAGTGTATCCATATCGGAATGCAGGGGGACAGGGGATTGAGTCCGCACAGTTTCACTTTATTTTATTGCCATATTAAGAGTTTTCAGTCTCGTATTAGTAAGAACATATTTTTTGCACTAACTTTCCCACTCTTTTTTAGTCAATTCAGCAATTAATAGTAAATGTAAAACTACAACGGACTTTGATCAACTCTTATATGGACTAAAAATAATAGGTAAGAATTTTTGTATATTTCTCTTATACAGAATCTGAAGATGGTTCTTCTACAGTGAAAACACTTATTTATCACCCAACAAAAAAATAGAGGCAAGATTTTATAAATTAAGTGGAGGTGGAAATACCGATAATGTTAATTTAGAATTAATTAATGGGGGGTTATAGTGATAAGGATGGGATCAAAAAAGTTATAATTATTGATCTATCGTCTCCAGGAATTTTTGATATAACTTCAGAGTTTACTTATCTATTTGTACTGCATTATTTAAGAGAATTTTTTTAAATCTTTTCAAGTATTTCTTTAATTTCCATATTTATACAATCGTAAGCTAATGCTATGTACCAAGATTTATATTCTAAATTAAAAATATTTATCTTTAAATCAAGTAATTTATGATGAGCTTCTTTTCTATTTTTACTTATTTCCCAGCTTGAAAGATCTTTTGAAATACTTCCATTTTGCTGCCACTTAATTGAAGCCTCTTTGAGAACCCATAACTTAAGAGTTTCTAATCGATATCTTTCACTTGGAAATATAGAAAGTTCCTTCCTCTCTTTTTCGCAATAAAAAAATTTACTTATTGCATGAGCATCAAAAACTCTATCTGACCTCTCAATATCTACTCCTATTTTTTTAAATGACCAACCTATAAGTAGATTATCTCGGCAATGACTAAATGTAATATACCCAAAATTTCTTGGAAGAATGGGGATCTTACCGGGAAGAGCTTGTAAAGGAACCTTTAAAGGAGAAATTTCAAATAAATTAGATAAAGCATGTCTTACACACCCTCTGCTATAAATATATTCCTTTGCTTTAAGGTTAGGTAATTTTTCAGCGATCTTTTCCTCATCACTAGTTATAGATCTGGACTCGTTATTTCCATTCCTTGGGAAAAGCCATAGTTTAATTATGTCACTTGGAATCATTGGGATTATTAGAAAATATAGATTGACCTATAAGAATCAATAAGAAATTACTATTTAAATGCTGAGAAACCTCCATCAACAACTATAGAGGTACCAGTAATCCATCTACTTGCAGGAGATAATAGAAAACTAACAATATTTGAAATGTCTTCAGCTTTGCCAAAACCTAAAAGATGCTTTTTTTCATATCTTTCAACATAATCTTTAGAAAGTCTTTCAGTAATTTCTCTATGCATATTAGTCTCTACAGCTCCCGACAATATAGCATTTACTCTTATCTCTTTACTTGCTAACTCTATTGCCATTGAATTACAAATAGAGTTAATTGATGATTTGATCGCAGAATAATAACCTAGTCCTGTAGTCCCTAATATTGATGCGATAGAAGACATTAAAACTATAGATGATCCATTGGCAAAATACTTTTTTTTAGAAATAAATTTTGATATATCTAGTATTGTATGTAAAGAAATTTGGGCCATGTTATCGAAATCCTCTCGGCTAGATAAAGAAAGTGGTTTTAACAAAATATTCCCTGCAGCATGAAACATACCATTTAAAGGTAGCCATTCACTAGGCAAGGATTTAATCAAATAGCTCCCAGCATTTTTGTCAGACAAGTCTTTTGGAATAATCAAAACTTGAGACCTGTCATCTAATGAACTTTTTATTTTATAAAGTTTTTCTGATGATTTTCCAGTTATTATTAGATCTGCACCCATTCTCGAGAGATTTTTAACACTTTCGTAACCTATTCCGGAAGTAGCTCCAGTAACTAATATTTTCTTTTCTAGAAAAAGATCATTTCTAAATATATTTGCTTCTTTCATTTATAAATTCACCTTGTAAAAAATTATTTGTCATAAGTAATGTTGATAATATCTTTTATAGTCTTACATTCAGAAAGTTTTTCTATAGAAATTACAACATCAAAAAATTTGTCTGCGAGAGAAATTGCTGAAATTATTGCTAATGAATCCCAATTTAATTCAGATAATTTTGAATTAAGGGAAATTTTATTTTCTTCTATTTCTATCGCTTCTTCTAATTCAGATATGAATAGTTTAATCTTTTGTTCTGAATGTGGCATATTTTATTAAAGTCTTAGAGTAGTAATGCCCCATGATAAACCAACCCCAAATCCTACAAGCAATATCTTCATATTACGTTTACATTTCAGATCAATACTGTTTGCCAAAGCTATTGGAATAGAGCTAGATACAGTGTTTCCAAATTCTTTCAGACATATCACTCCTTTATCTTCAAATTTTGTTTTTTCATGTATCCTATCCAATATAAATTTGTTAGCTTGGTGGAGAATTACCATATCTATATCTTCTTTTTCTAAATTTTGATTATTTAAATATTTATTAATTGCTTTTGGAATAATATCTAATGTGAATACCATCACTCCAGCACCATTCATATGTAATTTTTCCCAATTATTTTGTGCTTTTCTAAATCCACCAAAATCACAATTTAAGAATCTAGTTTTAGTACCATCTGTACCAAATTCAAACTTTCCAATAGACTTTTTAGAGGTTTTTTCCAAGTCTGGTCCAATTATAGAGGCGCTTGCTCCATCGCCAAATATTGGAGCAACAGTTGAATCATTTTCATTTATTAATTTTGTATAAGTATCACCAGTTAAAAGTAAAACATAATTGGCTGAGCCGCTATCTATTAGACTACTTGCTAAATTTAGGCCATATATATAACCTGTACATCCTTGATTTACATCGAAGGTCCCGCATTCTTGTTTCAATCCAAGTGCCGCATGAATTTCACAACTGGTACTTGGTAAGCATTGATTGGGGCTTTGAGTGATAAAAATAAGAACATCTATAAAACTTCTTGGCAAATCAGTAGCCTTAAAAAGTTCATTTGAAGCGACTATAGCAAGATCACCTGCAGTAATATTTTCACCCGCTTTCCCTCTTTCTCTAATACCAGTTTTTTTAAAAATACTTTCCGGAGTCCACTTTTTAAATTTTTCGCTTAAGTGTTGATTTGTAATTTTTTCTTTTGGTACATAATACTTAATATCTAAGATACGGGCCATTTAAAAAAATATATTATTTTATATTAATAGCATTAATTTTTAGTAAAGGTCTTATTGCTTAAGACAGTATTATGACTTGACTAAAAGAAACCATTCTTATAAGATTCAACAATTATTTCTAATAACATAATTTGAATAATATAACTTTATTAGAATCAACTGATGAAGAAATTACAAAACTTCAAGATTTCTTAAATGAATCATGGGCAAAAGATCATATTCTTGTAAAGAATAAATCACTTTTAAAGTGGCAACATAAATCTTTTTTTGATGTATCTAAGATAAATTTTTTTATTGGTAAAGATTGTAATGATCAAATTACTTCTTGTCTTGGAATAATACCAGCAACGGCTAATTCTATACGCAAAGAATCAGATCTTATTTGGTTGACTACGTGGATCTCAAATATCCCTTATGAGGGCATTGCACTATTGTCAGAAGCTATCAAATATTTTAATCCTATTCAGGTTGCAGCTATAGGTATTAATGATAAAGTTGCTAAACTATATAAGATACTTGGTTACACAGTAGATAAATTTAATCATTTTTATCTTTCAATAAAAAATAATAAATCTTCTCAAATATCGAAAACCTCAAGATATTTTAAATTTAATAATTCTGAATTTCACAAATTAAAATCTAATAACATAAATGCAGAACTTTATAATTATGTTGATCCTAAATTTATCTCTATTAATAAATTAAAAAATAAAGAGTATCTAAATCATAGATACATTAATCATCCAAAATATAAATATATGACCCTAGATATAAAAAGAAATAATATTAAAATAGCTAAATTAATAGTTAGAAAAATAGTATTTAATAAATCTTCTTGTCTACGAATAGTAGATACTTCTGAGATCAAGATTTCATCTCTAAAAGATAAAATTAATTGCCGTTTTGCAATAATAAATTTATTGATAAAACTTAAAATTGAATATATTGATATTTTTACTTCGGATGAAGCTTCTTTTGTAGCTTATTTGTTAGGTTTTATAAAAGTTAATAAAGAGAGGGATATTGTACCGGATTATTTTGAACCTTTTTTAAAAGAAAATATTGATATAAGATATGCTTATAAAAATTCGGGTAATCTTACCAACAATAAAAATTTAGATTTACCAGGAATATTTTTTAAAGGCGATAGCGATATGGATAGACCTAATATTTAGATGATTTTTAATTTACCTCTTTTGGTTTTATCCAACGCGAACACCATGCATCATTAGTATCCCATCTCTTTAATTTGTGATAAGAATCCGCATCTTTATATCTAGTAAAAGAAGCTCCACATTCAGTAGTAAAAGATAAATTAACTCCTAATTCTTTGTTAATTTTAATTGTGTTTTCATTATATGATCCATAAGGATATCCTAAAAATCTTGGGTCATTATTTTTTAAAATATTTAAGTTTTTAAGTTCATTGAAACTATTATAGATTTCTTTAAATTGTTCTTCATATGTAAGAGTACCTAGCCACTGATGAGTTAGACCATGACTACCAAAAACCATTCCTTTTTGATACATATTCTGTAGTTCAAATTTTGATAAGTAAAGTTCTTTTGCGAATTCAGATTCTTCTAAATTAGAAAAATCTTTTAGCAATGATTTAATAATAAATTTTCTATTATCTAATCCTTTTATATCTCTTTGCAACAATCTTTTTATTGCCACCACAATCTTTGAGTCCATACGATCTTCAAAATTCTGAGTTTTTAAATATTCGTCAATTGATAAGTATTTACCATTTATGAAAATAGAAAAATCTCTTTTTTCAAAAATTGAAATTATTGAATTTAATAGATCTTGATAATCTATTCCTCTAGAACCCAAAAGAAAATGGATTACATTTACATCTAATAAATTACTTTTTAATGCATTAATGGGGGTAAAAAAAATAGCACTTGATCCAATTGAATGAAGATAATTAGCGCAATAATTATGATCTTTATAACCATCATCAAATGTCAATAAATATGCTTTTTTTGAATCATTATTTAAAAAATAAAATAATTTTTCAT